>NZ_OZ244917.1:2028786-2705048 GCF_965221825.1 Candidatus Spongiisocius sp. | reverse complement strand
GCCGCGACCATCACCGGCCTTGTGCTCATCGGCGTGGGCCTGATCTTCATGGGCGGTTGGGAAGCCGAGGTGGGACAGTTCGAGCTCACGGCGCCTCTCATCACCGCAGGCCTGGGATTCGGGCTGGTCATCCCCCCCATCAGCGTCACCGCTCTCAGCGCGGCCCCCAGCCACTACTGGGGCACCGCCGCATCGTTGATCACCGCGGCCCGGATGGTGGGCATGGCCCTCGGTCTGGCGGCCCTGTCCACCTGGGGGATAGAACGCTTCTACAGCCTCACCGCCGACGTGCCGATCGGCCCGACGTACGAAGAGACGGCGGCCCCACTGATAGAAGCCGGCGTGACGGTGTTCCAGAGCCTGTTCACGGTCGCGGGGATACTGGTCCTCCTGGCCATCCTGCCGGCGCTGTCGATGAAGGTGGAGGACATCGGTATGACCGAGGACCTCCCCCAGGACTGAGCAGGCTGATGCCGAGGCGTATCGCAGTTATCGGTGGGGGTATCTCCGGGCTGGCCGCCGCCTGGGGGCTGCACCACCATCCGGACCGGTTCGACTTCAGGCTGTTCGAGGCTCAGGACCGGATCGGGGGGAATGCGGTCACGGTGGACATACGCCAGCAGGACGGCAGCTCCATCCCCTTCGACATCTCGGTGACCGCCTGCATACCGTCGGTGTATGACCACATCGTGTTGTTGATGGAGCGGTTCGGAATCGAGCTGGTCGACACCAGGTTCAGCTACAGCGTGAGATACCGCGGCGATGTCTACGCCCACGATTTCGACTCCGAGATCAGGCGGCAACTCCAGGCCGAGATCGCGAAGTACCAGAGGGTCCTGAGGCGCCTGCACCGGTTCGGCCGCCTGAGCCGCTCCCGGTCGAAGCTGCTGAACGCCCTCAACCCCTTCAACTACATCAGCATGGGGACTGTGCTGAATCTGGGCGGATTCTCCGGGGACTTCCGGTACAAGATACTGAAGCCCATGTTCGTCAATTTCCTGATGGCGACCAACGTTTTCGACATGCCTGCGGCCCTGTTCTCGAGGTATCTCGAGTTCTTCGATATCGAAGCGGCTACACCCATGCAGACGTGGGACCGGGGCTCGCAACGGATCTACGAGAACCTGTCGGCCGGCTTCAGGGACAAGATCCATCTCGGGCGGCCGGTTCGAAAGGTGTACCGCCGGACATCCGGCATAGTGGTCGAGGATGAGAACAGCATGAAAGAGGAGTTCGACGACGTGATCTTTGCGTGTAATGCCAACCAGACGCTGATGATCCTCGACAAACCCACCATGCTGGAGCGCTACATCCTGTCGTCGGTCCGGTACGAGAGCGAGCTTCACAACCACACGGTGGTGCACTCGGACTCCTCGGTGCTCCCTGACAACGAAGTGAACCCACTGGAGACGCGAAGTAACCACATCGAACAGTACGGATCCAGGCCTGACAACTACGAAATAACCTACATCATGCACAACCAGCAACCATGGGCCAAGCGCTCCGATAAACCCTGCCTGGTGACCTACAACCCGATCAGCCACATCGATGAACAGAAGATCATCGGAAGATGGTGGTTCCAACACATCGTGCACGACGTGCGCCAGACCACACTGCTCATCTACCTGTTCCGCTTCATCCAGGGAAAGAGGAGAACCTGGCACTGCGGAGCCCACACCCTGATCAACAGCCAGGAAACCTGCTTCGTCAGTGGCCTCGCTGCCGCAAGGCGACTCGGCGCGGACTACCCCTTCAACAACCCCGAAGCCAGGCGATCGTTCAACCATTACGGCAGCCTCTTGCACGGCTGGCGCTTCAGAAAAGCCAGGGGATGACACCATCAGTGGCGAGTCCGCTCACTGTTAGGATTCGTGACGCTGTCAATATCAAGCGTCGAGGTTGCTCCCGGCTTGGGCTGCCGGCCCCATGGGAGGCCCTCTTAGGGGAAGTTGGGATGTTTACAAGCCCCCTGATCATTCTCAGGCCATGAGCAAGGCACTTGATCGGCTGCGCCGGCTGGTGACGGGCTACCCGTGGGTCACCCTCGCAGTCCTCCTCGCAATCACTGTTGCCCTCGGCGCCGGTTCAGCGCAGCGCGCCGAACCGCCGGAGACCTCGGAAACCCTTCCCGACGGCAGCGCCGTCGCCGAGGCCCTTGCCGAGATCGATGAACTCTTCGGGGACTCCGAGGCCCACGTTGTGACCCTTCTCTTCCGTGGCGACGCGCTCACGCCCGAGGGGCTCTCGCAGATGGACAGCCTGATCAACGAGATCATCACCGATCCGGACGTGAGAGAGTTGCTGGCGCCTCCCGATCCCGTCTTCGCGCCCTCCTTCCTGGTCAAGGCGGTGCTCCAGGTGGACACGCTCGAGTCGGTCACGCAGGCTGAGATCGATTCCGTCCGCAACGTCCCCGGCGTCGGGGAGGCATTCGACGCCGTGACCGGAGTGGACACGGACGGGACGCCGATCGCCATCGCCACCGTCAATCTGGCGGACACCAACGACGAGCGGATCTATGCGGCCTCACGGACGGTCGACGAGTTGGCGAATGCCGACGAGGGCCCGCTCCGGGTGAGCAGCATCTCGCCCGTTGTGGTCGAGGATGAGTACAAGAGAGCCACCGAGGAGGGAATGGCCCCGCTGGTCGGTGCTGCGTTCCTCCTGATCGCGGCGCTGATCCTGCTCTTCATGCGCACGGCGTCGGATCTCCTCCTCACGCTCGGAGGGCTCCTGCTGTCGATCATCTGGATCGTCGGAGCTGAGGGATGGCTCGGACCGAACGCGCTCGGCCTGGTCGGCCCTCCGAACTCGCTCACCACGATGGTGCCGATAATCCTGATCGGCCTCACGGTGGACTATGCGATCCAGATCGTCTCGCACTACCGGGAGCAACGCCTCGCCGGCGAGGAAGTGGTCGGGGCCGTCCGGATGGGACTGCGGCACGTCACCCTGCCGCTCACGCTGGCCGCCGTCACCACCATCGTGAGCCTTCTGGTGAGCCTGTTCTCGCCGATCGGGATAGTCAACGACTTCGGCGTCATCGCCGGGCTCGGGGTGGGGATGAGCCTGCTGGTGATGCTGACACTGATCCCGGCCGGCCGCACCATCATCGATCGGAGGCGCGCCGCGAAGGGCAAGCTGAAGGAGCCCCGTCCTATCTCGACGGCCCTGCCCGGGATCAGCCGGATGGCGGAGTTGCTGGGGAAGGGAGTGACCCGCAATCCCACGCCCTATATCGTCGCCGTGCTCGCGATCACGATCGGGCTCGGATTCGCGGCCAGGGACCTCGAGTCGGAGTTCAGCATCCGCGACATCCTCCCCAGGGGCGGGGGACTGCTGGAGGACATGAACACGCTTGATGCAGCCATCGGCGGCTCGACGGAGATGGTCAGCGTGCTGCTGAAGGCCGAGGCCACGGACACCCGCACGCTCATCGACCTCCATGACCTCACCACCGCCTTCGCGGATCAAACGCTCCGCCCGGGCGCGGCGGCAGGGCCTATCCAGGCATCGTACGACCTGGTCGTGCACGACTGGACCAACGACAGCGGAATGCCCGGCGACCGGTACGACCCGGAACTCGCCGCCCTCATCCAGGAGGCCTCCGCCGGAATCGAGCTCGATTCCGGATTGATGCAGGAGTTCCTCGACAAGCTCGAGGAAAGGGATCCGCTCCTGGGTCGTCTCCTGGTCAACAATCCCGGCGGCATCGACGCCATGTTGCTCCAATTCCCGGCCTTCGCAGGCGACACTTCGCAGGCAAGGAACACCCAGCAGGAGATCGAGGAACTCTGGTTCGGTGACGACAATGCGCTCACGGCGACTTCGTCCAGCATCATCTCGTTCACCGTCACCGACGCCATCACGGAGCAGCAGACGGAGGCCATCAGTACCACCATCGCGGTGGCGCTGACCGTCCTCGCCCTCTTCTTCTGGATGACGGTCCGCCAACCTGCCCTGGGTTTCGTGGCAGTCTTCCCGATAGTGCTCGTACTCATCTCGGTGCTGGGCACAATGGCGCTGCTGGACATCCCCTACACGCTCATCACGTCCATCATCACCGCGCTCTCGATCGGGATCGGGGTCGACTACACCATCCACATAATCCATCGCTACCGCGAGGAGTACGGCCACCACCGCAACCCCGAGAGAGCGGCCATCCAGACACTCTCCACCACCGGATCGGCATTGCTCGGCTCTGCCATGACCACCGCGCTCGGGCTCGGCGTGCTGGTGTTCTCGCCTTTGGCCGCATCCCAGCAGTTCGCCATCACCGCGGCCATCACGATCGCCTACTCGCTGATCGTCTCCATCGTGCTGGTACCGCCCGCCATGACCCTGTGGGGCGCCTACCAGAACATGCGACTCCGCTCGAAGACACAACGCTGGGCGGAGGAACTGGACGAGATGATCGAAGCCGTCCACCGCCGCCACGAAGCAGAAGGAACTGCCTAACCCCCTCCCCCCCCCAGCAAACGACAACTGGTAACTGCCACTTCGGTAGGGCATAACTGATGCCATGCCGATTATGCTTAAATGCAAGGTATGAGAACGATGATCGTGCTTCCAGACCACCACCACGCCGAAGCCAAGCGCAAGGCGGCTCGCCAAGGAGTATCCCTGTCCGAGTACATCCGTCGGCTCGTGGCTCGCGACCTGGGCAAGGACGCTCCCGCGAGCGACCCGTCCGTCATCTTCGGTCTATTCGACAGCGCCGGATCGAGAATCGCCGACGGCAAGCAGGCGATGATCAGCGAGGCGATCCACAAGCAGTTCGAGGCCAAAGGCATCTGATCAGTGGTTCCGGTGTTCGTGGACACCAGCATCTGGTACTCCGCCGCCGGCGAAGGTGACGCCCACAGCCAGGTTGCTCGTTCCTTGCTCGCCGAGCACTCAGGAACGCTGGTAACCAGTGACCTTGTACTTGCCGAGCTGTGGAATCTGGTGAACGCGCGAGTTAATCATCACACCGCCAATCGTCTCGTATCCGCGATAGCGGCCGGGGTCGCCCGAGTCGAGTGCACGACGGACGAGGATCTCGAGGCGGCTGCCGGCATGCTGGCAGCCTTCCCCGATCAAGCATTCTCGTTGACCGACCGCACGAGTTGGGCGCTCATGGAGCGCCTGGGAATCACCGACGCCCTGGCCCTGGATGCCGACTTCCGCATCTACCGTTACGGCCCCCGGCGCCGTCGAGCATTCGCTGTCCACCCGTAGCCAGATTTATCCGGACTCTGCGTTCCGTGCTGCTTCGCCGGGGCCATCGGGAAGTCCGAATGGACGCCGAACCGCACTCTTGCCCGCTCCAGCGAGCCAAGCCTCGACATCCGCCGCACGCCCGTAATCGAGTATCCCTACCTGTCCTCCCTACTGCGCGTGCCGGTTGCCGAAACGTGCGCGAGGCCTCTGCTGTCAACGCACGAGCCGGCAACGATGCCATCTGGTCACGCTCGAAGGCAAGGCATAGCGACGACGATCATGGCCCGAGAGAGACAGTAGATTGGGAAGGAGTGATCAGGTGAAGCATCGTTTCGCGTATCCACTCACGATGGCGGTACTGGCTACGGCTCTTGTGGCGACTGCCGCCTGCGCGCCACCAGGGTCCGTAAGGTCTGTCTCCGGCGAGGTACGCTTTGCCCGCGAGGTCGAGTTGCCCGAGGGCGCGGTCGTCTCCGTCCGCCTGCTGGACACCACGCTGGCCGATGCCCCCTCCGTGGAGCTGGGGCTCGACGTGATCGATAACGCCGGCCGCCTCCCGGTAAGCTTCCGCATCGAGTACGACCCCGACCGGGTCGTGAGCGGCAACGAGTATTCGCTGAGCGCCGATGTCAGGCACGGCGATGACCTGCTGTACGTCAACGACACGGTCCACCCGGTGCTCACCCGTGGCGCTCCCGCCAACTCCGATGTCGTGGTTGTGTCCACCAACCCCTTCGACACCTGCGTCGAGCCCCTGCCGGGACGGATCCACGTTGAGATGGCCGATGAAGACCTGCCGCCCGACGCCGTGCTCCACGTTCGGCTGATCGACGTCACCGATCCTGAAGCACGGCTGGTGGTCACCGAGACCGCTCGGGGCGACATCGACAGGTTCCCGATCGAGTTCGCACTTCCGCACGAAAACGTCCAGATCAGCCGCCACAGCAGGTACGAGCTAGAGGCCGAGATCGTTGCCGGCGACGAGATCCTCTACCACATCCCGGAAGCCGACTGGCGCCAAATATGGCTCCCCCACTGCCCGAACGCCGACCTCCAGATCGTCAACAGCGTGTTCCCGGTCAGCGAGTTCCCCGAACCCGGGTCGGAGGTACGCGATCCGTAACCGGTTCGAAGGCTTCCGAGGGTTGCTAGCAAGATGCACCGCCGGGCCGAAGAACTAGACGAGAGGATCGAAGCCGTCCACCACGCCGCCAATAAGCAGAAGGAAAGGCCTAGACCACCCAGCGAACCGGCCTGGTAACCGCCACGGCATCTGTCAGGCAGGACCCTCTTCGTGCCCGGATCGATCTGGTCAGGCTTGGAACTTCTTGCCCTCGAAGACTGTGCCCCAGATGGGGATGTCGCGGAGGGCCTCGGGACCGGCTACGTAGGGGTCCGCTTCAAGGATGGTGAAGTCGGCTCGCTTGCCCCACCGGAGGGATCCGATCTCGTCTTCGAGGCCGAGGACGTAGGCCGCGTCGGTGGTGATCGCCCTGAGGGCGGCATCGAGTGAGGCCCGCTCGTCCGCGCACATCACGGCGCCGGACTCGGCGATCCGGTTGGCGGCCACCCAGGCGTTGTTGAGAGGCTTCGCCGGCGCCATCGGGAAGTCCGAATGGACGGCGAACCGCACCCCTGCCCGCTCGAGTGAGCCGAGCCTCGACATCTGGGACGCCCGCTCGTACCCGACCGTGCGGGCGGCGAAGGCTTCGGAGAGCTCGTAGACGTAGTAGGCGTTGACCGAGGCCACTCCCCCGACCGCCGCCATGCGGTCGACCTGTTGCGAACTCGAGATGCCGAAGTGCTCGAACGTGAACCGATGATCGAAGCGGGGACGTTCCCACTGGAGCTTCTCGAGGGTGGACAGCGCCAGTTCGACGCCGAGGTCTCCGCTGCAATGCACATGTATCTTGAGTCCGGCATTCCACAACACCCGGGCGATCTCCTCGAACCTCTCCGGGGGTGTGATCCACTCGCCGTGACGACCGTCGAGGTGTCCGGGGGGCTTGAGCATCAACAGTTCCGCGAAGAACCCGCCGTCCGCGAACAGCTTGACGTGGTCGCCGAACCGCAGCCGATGCGTGTTACGCGATGGATACTCCAGGACGCGTTCGAGGAACTGCCGGTCGCTTCGCGAGTCACCGTCCGGTCCGGCGGTGTAGGGCATCAGCTGGATCCGGAACGGGGTGTCCGGCTGTTCCATCACCGCCTGGAGGTGGGCCCACTCCTCCTCGAACCAGTAGAAACCGAAGGCGGCGTCCCCGATGGTCGTGTGTCCACCACTATGGATGACCCGGCGCATCCGGTCGAGCCCGCCGCGGAACCGGCCCACCTCCAGGATGAAGCCGCGGAGATGGCTCAATGCCACTTCGAGGCCAGTTTCGAAGAACCTGCCCGCCTCGAGGTCGATCTGGGGATGGCTGCTCGCTGAAGCCCTGTCCAGTTCCATCCACCGCAGGCAGGCGTCGTTCACCACCAGCGAGTGGTAGCCGCGGTGCCAGACCACGATGGGGCGGGCGGTCGATATCTCGTTGAGGGCGCGCCGATCGATGTCGCCGTGCCATATCGGGTGGTGGCCGAACGCGAACAGCGGCTCGCCGGGCGGCAACCCGGCATCGATGTCGACCAGGCGGGCGAGAAACCGCTCCCCGTCCCCCACGGGTGGAATGTCCTCCCAAGGGAGATCCCACCCCGTCGCCGTCATGAACTGCATGGGCAGCAGCATGGCGGCCATGGAGGGATGCAAGTGCGGATCGATGAACCCCGGCATGATGCAGTGGTCCCGGAAGGTGTCGTCTATCTCGTGGTTGCGGGAGTCCAGCCACGGGCGCAACGTCTCGAGCGTCCCTACCTCGACAATCCGACCATCCCGCACCGCAACCGCCTCCGCCACCGGCATAGACGCTTCCATCGTCCGCACCGTTCGAGCGACGAAGACAGTGATATCAGCCATGCGAACCTTCCGATGCCCGGCCGCCACTACCCGGGTCGAGTTCGGCGTCCTTCAACGCGCGCCGGAGATAGGGCGCGACCGCCGCCGCCACCAGGGCCGAAGCCACATAGGTGTAACTGATGTCTGTCAATGTGGCTACCAATCCTCCGAACACCGCGCCGATGGGGACCGCTCCGTGAACCACGAAGAGGAAGACCGCTATCACCCGGCCGCGAATACGATCCGGAACCGCGGTCTGCCGGTAGGTGATCGACACGATATCGAGCTGGAAAGCCGAGAACCCCACCACGGCCAGCCCCAACCCACCCAGCAGGGCGACGTCCGATAGCGCCACCAGGAGGAACCCGCCGCCGGCACCGACTACCGATCCCACGCAGACCTCTGCCCGGGGAAACCGGCTGACCATGGCAGGAGCGGCGAACGAACCGAGAAAGTATCCACCGGCCAGAGCACCGAGAGTAAGCCCGAAGCCGAGAGCGCCCAACCCGTACCGATCCTGGGTGACCAGCACCAGGACCGACGTGGCGGCGGCAGTCGTGAAATGCAGAGCCCCGTCGCCCAGCAGGAAAGCGCGGAGCGCCCGGTCGCGCCATATCCACCGTACTCCTTCCAGGATGTCGGCCGACAACCCAGCGATCGTCCATTCCGAGTCTGTAGGCGAGTGCCCTCTCGGGAGCGCCAGCACCACCAGGGCTGACACCAGAAAGCTCAGAGCGTCTATTCCCAAAGGCGCCCAGACGGCCAGCGCGAAAAGCCACGCACCCAACGGCGGTCCCAGAAAACGCTGCGCCAAGATCTGGCTGCCGTAGAGCAGGCTGTTGGCCCTATCGAGCCGGGAAGGCGTGACCAGGTTGGGCACCATGGCAAGCCCGATCGGATCGAAGATGGTCTCCCCGATCCCGATCAGGATCAGCACCAGGTACAGGACCAGTAACGACTCGCCACCCCCGAGGACGAACAGAGCCGCCAAAGCCACGACCGCGGCTCGAGCGAACTCGGCCAGGGCCATCGCCCGGCGCCGGTCGACCCTGTCCACGATCGCTCCCGACAGCGGGCCGACCAGAATCCACGGGAGCCCGGCCGCCGCCGTGAGACCGCTGATCGCGAGCGGATTCCGGGTGATGGAGGTGGCCAGCAATGGCAGCGCCGCGATCAATACCCCATTGCCGACATTCGAGATCACGTAGGCGGTGAATAACCTGGCGTATGAAGGGCCTAGGGAACCGGGTTTCAAAGTCGCCTTTCTTCTGCCCCGTTGCCGGTATCCTGCCCCGTCCGCCCGAGGCGAGACTCGGACGCTACCGGACCCAGCATGCCACTTGGTGTGCAGGCGCCCTGTTCTCCATGGGGGGTTCGTCCTCAACGCACCGCGCCTGCGATAGGGGACACCTGGTATGGAAACGGCACCCCGCCGGAGGAGAGATGGGATCGGGCGGCTCACCGGGGAGAACTTCCCCCCGCCGAGCGCGTTCTACGGTCGGATCGGGGATGGGCACGGATGACAGCAGGGCCTCGGTGTATGGGTGGATGTGGTTCTGGTAGATGCGGTCCCTGTCGGCTCTTTCCACCAGCTTTCCTGCATACATGATTCCTATGCGATGGGATATGTGGCGTACGACTGCTAGGTCGTGGGAGATGAATATGTAGGTCAGGCGAAGGCGCTCCTGCAGATCCTGCAACAGGTTGACAACCTGAGCCTGAATGGACACATCCAGGGCGGACACCGGCTCGTCGGCGATGATCAGATGCGGGTTCAGCGCCAGGGCGCGGGCGATGACGATTCGCTGGCGCTGGCCACCGCTGAATGCGTGCGGATACTTGTGGAGGTCCGCCGCGCTCATTCCCGTCAACTCGAGCAACTCGACGGCTCGTTCCGTAGCTTGCCGGGCGTTCCTGACCCGCCGATGAACCACGAGGGGTTCGGCGATGAGATCCCGGACGTTCATCCGGGGGTTGAGGCTGCCGTAGGGGTTCTGAGGGATCAGCTGCATGTTCTGGCGCATGGAACGCAACTGGCGGCCATCCATCCGGGTGATCTCCTGGCCGTCGAAGATGATGCGACCCTTGCTGATCGGTACCTGTCCGAGGATGGCCCGCCCGGTGGTGGTCTTGCCCGAGCCCGACTCCCCGACCAGCCCGAATGTCTGGCCGCGTTCGACCGAGAAGCTGATGTCGTCCACGGCCCGCAACCGGGTGTGACGCTGCCCCCAGAAACCCTCGCGGCCCACGTCGTATTCCACGCTGAGCCCCTGAACCTCGAGCAGTGGACGACTCATGTCCTCACCCTTCCCGAGGCACGGAGCGGGAATCAAGATGGTTCTGTGGATGCCAGCAGGCGAACATCCCGCCGCGGGAATCCGGTTCCAGAACCGGATGCTCGGATTCGCAATGCGTCGTCGAGTTGGGACACCTGGGAGAGAAGCTGCAACCGATGTCCACAGATCGGAGGTCGGGCGGCTGGCCAGTGATGATCCGGAGCCGTTCGGCCGTGCCGTCAAGGCGAGGGGTAGCTCCCAGCAGGGCGGCGGTATAGGGATGGCGAGGACGATGGAACAGCGCGTCCGCCGTTCCCGACTCGACGATCTCTCCGGCATACAAGACCTTGAGAAGATCGCAGGCCCCGGCCACCACCCCGAGATCGTGGGTAATGAGCATGAGGGCCAACCCCAGTTCCTTCTGGAGGGAGGAGATCAGCCGGAGAATCTGCGCCTGGGTGGTCACATCCAGTGCTGTGGTCGGTTCGTCGGCGATGAGCATCAACGGGTCGCAGGACAAGGCTATGGCGATCACGACCCTCTGTTGCATTCCGCCGGACAACTCGAACGGATACTGATCGAGCCGGCGGCCGGGTTCGGGGATCCCCACCTTCTCCAACAGGTCGCCGGCTCGTCTCCGCGCTTGCTGTTTCCCGAGCTTCAAGTGCCGGGCCATCACCTCGGTCATCTGGACCCCGATCGTGCGGATCGGATTGAGAGACGCCATGGGATCCTGGGACACCAGGCTGATCTGGCGGCCACGATACCGGCGGGCGATCTTCTCGTCGCTCAGTGACCGGCCCCTCCACAGGACCTCCCCACCTACCATCCGCCCCGGTAATTCGATCAGTCCCAGTGCCGCCCGGGCGATCGTGCTCTTTCCAGATCCTGATTCGCCGACGATCCCGACCGACTCGCCGGGGCTGACCGACAAGGAGACATCGCGAACAGCCCGGACCGTTCCGCCCGGCGTCGGGAAGACCACTTCCAGGCTTCGAATCTCCAGGAGAGGGCGATCGCCGGTCATCCCGACTGGGCTCCGGTTACGGTGGCGGCCGCGGCGAACCGCTTGGCGCTCTCCTGAGGATCCGCCGCTATCCGCAACCTGCCGGCCAGGAGGTTGATTCCGAGCACAGATATCGCGATCGCGGCCCCAGGCAGGAGGATCAACCAGGGTGCCGAGAAGACGTACTGCCGTCCGATCGCCACATCCAACCCCCATGAGATCTGCGGCGACTGGATTCCCAGGCCGAGGAACGAGAGGGCGGCCTCGGAGAGGATCACGTGCGCCGCCTCGATCACCGCCAGGGTCGAAAGGGGCGCCGTGAGGTTCGGCGCGATATGGCGCAGCATGATGCGGACCGGCGAAGCCCCGATCAGCTCCGCCGCGTCCACGTATTCGGCCTCGCGCGCCGAAAGGACCAACCCGCGCGTTATCCGCGCGAACACCATCCAGATGCGAAGGGACAGCACGATGGCAAGCGTCCAGAATCCGGGACCCACCACGGCGAGGATGGTCAGGGCCAGGAGGAGTCCGGGGAAGGAGAACAGCGTGTCCACGATCCGCATGATGATCGCGTCGGTCCTGCCACCGCGGTAGCCGGCCAGCAGACCCACCGCCGTGCCGAATACCCCGGCCAGCGTCACGGCCACCAAGGGGATGGTGAGCGAAATCCTGCTTCCATGGATTATCCGGGAGAGAACATCCCGACCCAGCTGATCCGTACCCAGGATGTGTTCGAACGATCCGCCGTCGGAATAGAAGGGCGGGATCAATCGAGCGCCGAGGTCCTGCTTGGTGGGGTCCAGAGGAGCGATCCAGGGTGCGAACAGGGCCACGCCCACCAGCACGACCAGGACGACGACGCCGAACAGGGCGGAGGGGTCCTGCAGAACTGCCTTTATCCAGCCGTGCGATGGAGGGCGGTCGAGATGGCGGTCGGCGCTACCGGTCGCGCTCATGATTCAATCGAACTTGACGCGCGGATCGAGAAGGGTGTAGGTGACATCAACCAGGATGTTGATGGTGACCACGATGACCGCGATGACCAGTACCACCCCTTGGAGGAGGATGATGTCATGGCGCTCGATGGCCTGTATAGCCGTGAATCCGATGCCGGGCCAGGCGTAAACCGTTTCCACCACGACCGCTCCACCGGCCAGGGCCCCGACCAGCTCCCACCCCGCGACGGTGATAGTGGCGATACCGGCGCCCCTGAAGGCATGAGCGATCACGATGCGAGCCCGTGACAGCCCACGGGCGGTTGCGTCCTTCACATGCGGGGTGTTCAGCTCATCGATCATCGACGACCTCGTGACGAGAGCGATCCGCCCGAGGATGGGGAGGGCCAGCACTGTTGCAGGCAGGACCAGGTGCCTCAGGCTGCCCGAGCCCGAGGTGGGGAACCAGCCGAGGCCCACGCTGAAAAAGACGATCAGCACCAGTCCGATCCAGAACTGAGGGAGCGAGATTCCCAGCACACCCAGGAGCACGAAGAGCCGGTCCATCCACCGCCCGGGGCGAATCGCTGCGACCACGCCGATCACCGCCCCGAGGACCAGACCCAGTACGAAACCGGAGAAGACCAGAACCATGGTGGGAAGCAAGCGTTCCATCACGATGTCAATCGCCGGGCGGCGCTGCCACAGGGAGTCTCCGAAGTCGAACCGCACGGCGTCGGCGATGTAATCGCCCAACTGGACGAAGATCGGTCTGTCCAGGCCCAGCTGTGCCTCCATGACGGCGCGGTTCTCGGCTGTGGCTTCGAGAGGCAGCATCACGGCCACGGGATCCCCGATGAGACGGGTGACCACGAACACGACAACCATCACCGAGACCACCACGAGTGCGGCCTGGAACAGGCGTTTCAACACGTAGCGGCCCAATGCCTACTCCCAGGTCGAGTCAGTCGCCACCGGACGCATCGAGGGTTCCGACGCGCCCGGTGGCGATCTGCCTGGTTCAGGTTCCTATGAGGATACGGCGATATCCGCCAGGTGGATGAGCCCGTCGGCGCGGGCGGACCAATCGATACGGTCAGTGCCGGCGAACACGTTGGGAATGCTCACCAGCCAGACGTACCAGGCTTGATCGTGCCCCGCCTGCCCCACATCGTTGTACATCTGAAGGCGAGCGGCCTGGTCGAGCTCGGTCCTTCCGGCATCGATCCAATCGTCCGCCTCCGACGGATCCATGGACCCGCAGCATCCCTGCGAGTGGTAGTAGGCGGAGAGGGTTCGATCCCCGTCGAACAGGAGGTTGTCGTGCGGCACGAATATGGCGTCGGGACGACTCTCCCGGTCGATCAACCGGTCGATGTACTCCGAGAACTCCGGTATGAAGATGTCGGCGTTCACTCCCACATCGGCCCAGTAGGCGGCTACCGCTTCGGTGGTTTCGCGGTCGAGGAGCGAGTTTCCTACCAACGAGACCAGCTGGATCTCCAGATCGGTGGCCCCGGCTTCCGCCAGCAGCGCCCGAGCGCGGTCGGGATCGTACGGGTAGGGGTCGAGGTCAGCATTGTATCCGAACCAGTTGGAGTTGAGCATCTGGCCGTCGAGCACCTCGGCTATCCCTGAGAAGAGGCCGTCTGCGATCGCCTCCTTGTCGACTGCGTAGTTCAGCGCCTGCCGGATGCGTACGTCCTCGACCGGACTGCCGGCGCGAGCGTTCAACGACACGATGAACTGCTTGAGCCCGGTGGGTGTCGTCCATGACTGGTCGACTCTGGACCCGTCTTCGGGGAGAAGGTCGACCATCAGGTCGATCTCGTCATTGAGAACTCCGGCGAGGCGGGTGCCGTATTCCTCGATGAAGGTGAAACGTGCCTCCGATACCGCGGGAGCGCCTCCCCGATAGTCGGGATCGGCTTCGAGCTCGACCGCTACGCCAAGCTCCCAGGACACGAACCGGTACGGACCGGAGCCCACCGGGTTCTCGCCGAAGTCGGCGCTCTGCGAGGCTTCCGGTGGAACGATATACAACAACGTCATCCGGGTGGGAATCAGCGGATCGGGGCCACTGGTGAGGATGTTCACCGTGTACTCGTCCACCTTTTCCGCCCCGACCAGAGTCCCGAGGTTGTCCTTGAGGGGTGTCGGAAAGTCCGGATCGATGATCCGGAGAACGCTGTGCACCACCGCGTCGGCGTTGAGCGGCTCGCCGTTGTGGAAGGTTATGCCTTCCTGCACGGTGTACTGCCATGTGGTGTCGTCTATGGGTGTGCCGAGGTCTGTCGCCACGCCCGGGATCAGCTGACCCCCCGAATCGCGCGTCACCAGCTTGTCGAAGACGTTCCCGTTGATGGTGAACATCGCAAACTGATCCACGGCCTGCGGGTCAAGGGATCCAGGCTCGTTGCCCAAGCCGACCACGATTCTCGCACCTGCCGGCGCCGGGGCCGGGGCCGGGGCCGCGGTCGTGGTGGGCGCCTCGGTTTCCGCCGCTTGCGTGGTCTCCGGGGCAGCTTCCGTTGTCTCCACCGGGGCTTGGGTGGTTGTGGTGGCCGGCGCCTGGGTGGTCGAGGTGGTTTCGTCACCTCCACATGCAGACACCACGAGCGCCAACACCGCCGTGAGCGCCAAGAACCTGCTGTATGCCCTAGCCAATGTGTCCTCCTTAGCTCGTGTCTCGGTTCGCGGGGGATAACCGCTTACCTCAGCCGGGGATCCTTCCCCATCATCAAGCATGAGTTGCGACAGTCCATGCCGCGCTCCTGCTCATGAGTCCTACAAGTCGCAAATGCAATAGATCGCATTCGTGTAGGCTGGCTATTGCAGTGTAGTCTGACAACGTTCCGGCTGCTCCGCAGAGCCGGATCGATTCTCGAGAAAGGGGTGAGAATTGGTGGGTTCCTACGGAGGGAAGAAGGCTGGTCCCTTGCCACCCGGCATCGCCGATTTCTACAGCGACGGCAAGTCGATCCCTCCCCGCGAGATGCGCCAAGCCGCTCTCGACGCCCCTCTCGGGGATGAGCAAAAGGGTGAAGATCCCACTACGACCGAGTTCTTGACCCGCGTCGCCGCGCTGCTGGGCAAAGAGGACGCCCTGTTCATGCCCTCAGCGACCATGGCCAACGAGATCGCCGTCGCAGTGCATTGCCGTCCCGGGGACGAGATGATCTGTGACCGCTCTGCCCACATCGTTAACTTCGAAGCAGGGGGGCCGGGCTTTCTGGCCGGCGTACAGACCCACATGGTGGATGGAGTCAACGGCATGTTCACGCCGGACCAGGTGGCCGCCGCCTTGAGGCCTAAGGGAAACCTGTACCTTCCGGAAACCTCCCTGGTGGCCGTGGAGCAGACCGCCAACATGGGAGGAGGCGCCATCTGGCCCCTGGACAGGCTTAGGGGTGTGGCGCGCGTAGCCGCCGACGCAGGGATTTCGACTCACTTGGACGGCGCACGGCTGATGAACGCGGTGGTCAAGACCGGAATAACGGCCAGTGCGTATTCAGAGGGATACGACTCCGTCACCCTCTGCTTCAGCAAGGGCCTCGGTTCCCCTTTCGGGGCCACGCTGGCCGGATCCGCAGAGTTCATCCAGCGCGCCTGGCGCCTCCGGCAGCTCATCGGGGGAGGTCTGCGACAGTCGGGATTCATGGCGGCCCTCTGCCTGTATGCCCTTGATCACTATGTAGAACGCTTGGGCGACGACCACCGTCGAGCCGCTCAGATAGCCGCGGCCCTCGAGGACTTGGAACTGGTGGCCGCTGTACTGCCCACCGAGACCAACATCGTGATCTTCGACATTTCCTCCGATGGGCCAACCGCCGCCGAACTGGTGGCGGAGCTCCGCTCGCAAGGATTTGAGGTGGGCGCCTTCGGCCTCCGGCGCATTCGGGTGGTGACCCACCTGGGAGTAGATCAGGACGACACCGACCGCCTGTGTCAAACGCTGGAGACCCTCCTGACCCCGCGATGACCGGGGAAAGAGTGCCGATCGAGGAGAACCGGCCCTAACCGTCCCCGTCCAGCCGCCGGGCGAGGGCTGCTGCGGTTTCGGCGCCGCCCTTGATGGCGCCGTCGGGTATGTGCATGCCGGCGGGAGAAGCCCCGGTCCATGCACTCACCGGTAGCTAGGCCACCAACGCCAATACCGCCGTGAGCGCCAGGAACCTACTGTATGCCCTAGCCAATGTGTCCTCCTTTGTTCGTGCCTCGGTTCGCGGGGGACAACGCTTACCTCGGCCGGGGATCCTCCCCTTTCAACAAGCGGGAGTTCCGGCCATCCATGCCGCGCTCCAGCTCATGAGTCCTACAAGTCGCAAATGCAATAGATCGCATTCGTGTAGCCTGGCTATTGCGGTGTAGCCCGATAGCGTCTCCGGCTGCACCGCAGAGCCGATCTCTAGTCGATAAAGGAGTGGCAATTGGCGGGTTCCTACGGAGGGAAGCAGGCAGGTCCTCTGCCTCCCGGGGTCGCCGATTTCTACAGCGACACCAAGTCCCTGCCTTCCCGCGAGATGCGCCAAGCCGCTCTCGACGCGCCTCTCGGGGATGAGCAAAAGGGCGAGGATCCCACCACGACCGAGTTCTTGACCCGCGTCGCCGCGCTGCTGGGCAAAGAGGACGCCCTGTTCATGCCCTCAGCGACCATGGCCAACGAGATCGCCGTCGCAGTGCATTGCCGTCCTGGGGACGAGATGATCTGTGAACGTTCGTCCCATATCGTGAACTTCGAGGGAGGCGGGCCGGGCTATCTAGCCGGTGTCCAGACCCATGTGCTGGATGGGGTCAACGGCATGTTGTCGCCGGACCAGGTGGCCGCCGCCTTGAGGCCTAAGGGCAACCTTTACATTCCGGAGACCTCCCTGGTGGCCGTGGAGCAGACCGCCAACATGGGAGGAGGCGCCGTCTGGCCCCTGGAGGCCCTCAGAGGCGTGGCGGGCGTGGCGGCCGCCGCCGAGGTTTCGACCCATATGGACGGCGCACGGCTGATGAACGCGGTGGTCAAGACCGGAACAGCGGCCGCGACGTATGCGGAAGGATACGACTCCGTCACCCTCTGCTTCACCAAAGGCCTGGGCTGCCCCTTCGGGGCCGTGCTGGCCGGATCCGCAGAGTTCATCCAGCGCGTCTGGCGCCTCCGGCAGCTCATCGGGGGGGGTCTGCGACAGTCGGGATTCATGGCGGCCCTCTGCCTGTATGCCCTTGATCACAACGTTGAGCGTCTGGCTGACGACCATCGTCACGCCGCTCAGATAGCCGCGGCCCTCGAAGACCTGGAACTGGTGGCGGCTGTACTGCCCACCGAGACCAACATCGTGATCTTCGACATTTCCTCCGATGGGCCGGCCGCCGCCGAACTGGTGGCGGAACTGCTCGAGCGAGGCTTCCTGGTGGGGGCCTTCGGCGAACGGCGCATCCGGATAGTGACGCACCTGGGAGTCGATCAGGACGACACCGACCGCCTGTGTGATGTGTTGGCCACCCTCTTGACCCCGCGATGAGCCGAGGGAGGGTGGCCGCACCGAGACCCGGCACAAAGGGCCGCCCCAGCCCATCGGGAACTCGGGAACGTCGTCGATTAGAGCAAGCAACTCTCATCTAGGGGACAGATCGACGTTCCCAATGCTGGGTACAGCCGCGTGAGCCTGGACCGCTACAAGCCGGCGTCAGTGGACAGTCCACTGGCCGCCGGCAAGCGGGTTCTCCCAGCGAACTTCTCCGAAGCGGGCGAAGTCGGTGTCGGCGCTCATCACCGTGAGGCCGTGCTCGACGGCGAGAGCCGCCAGCATGGCGTCGGGGATCAGATTGGCTGTTACGTGATGGCCGGTGACGAGTGAACCGAGGATGGCAGTTGTGCGTTCGGTCGCCGGAGGTATCCAGGTCGGCTCCGCGTCCAACCAGGCTCGGACGCATCCCCATGCCCGCTCGGCCGACATGGGGTTCTCGTACACACGGGGGCTGGTGCCGATGCGCAGGAACGCCCCGAGCGACTGCCACGGGATCCCGACCCGCCGGTCACCGCGCAGAACCGACGTGAGCCAAACGGCGGACCGCTCATGATGGGGACTGGACCTATCGGTGGCGTACAGCAACAGGTTGGCGTCGAGCAGCATCTCACTAGACCTCGTCGAGCAGGCTCAGCACCTCACCGATGTCTGCGATATCGATACGCTGGCCCAACTCGTACGAGATGTGCTCGTAGCGCGCTGCCGCCGCCGGCTTGACCAAACCGTCGCGAACCAACCGGTTGACCGCCTCGCTGACCCCGATTCCCTCGGCCCGCCGCATTCCCTGAACAGCCGCGGCGACGTCTGCCGCCAACGTCACAGTCGTCCTCATGCTCGGATTCTAGCATCATGATGCTGCTACCTATACATCACCATGCGGAGTTGGTGTTTGCCGGCTGCCTACATCATGCTGCCCATGGGGTCGCCACCAGGGAGCATCGGGGTCGGAAGGCTCGGGCTTGTCATCCACGAGGGTCCCGGTGGTGAGCAGCATGGCGGCGATGCGGGTTCTTGGACGCCTTCCGTCCGACGCGGATGGGGATGCTGTATTCCTCTTCCCCGTTGTCGAACACAGCGTGGATGCGCAGCGTCGCGCCGAGGGGTTCGAGGTACTTCTGTAGCCGGGACAGGGTCAGGTCCTGCGCGTTCTCCAGCTGGGAAACGGCTGCCTGACTGATCCCGAGAGCGGCAGCGAGCTCCGACTGGGAACAGTCGAGTTGTCTGCGCATCTCGTAGAGACCGATCTCAGCAAGGGTCGCTTGGCGCAGCGCGGCAAGGCGTTCTACTGCTCCGGGCCGTGCGATAACTCGGTCGTGTAGTTGCTTGTAGTTCTTGGCGTTCACCATGTTCCGTTCACTTTCGTCTGTTTCTTAGATCAGTCCTTCATGGCGTAGCTCTTGGAGGTAGGTGTCGTAGAGACGATCGGCGGTCGGGATCGCCCACTCGTACCAGCTGTCCCACCGGCCAGACTTGTCGCCGCCCAGCAGGAGGATCACCTGCCGTCGCGGGTCGAACGCGAACAGCACCCGCAACGAGCCGCCCCCGGCTGACGCGCGTAGTTCCTTCATGTTGCTGTGACGGGACCCCGTTATGGCTCCCACCACAGGACGCCTAAGGGGCAGGACCGTGGTCTGCCAGTAGCATGACCCGGTCGTCGAGGGCTTCCTGTTGATCCACCGTCAAGGTGTTCCACCAGTCGCCGAACTCGTTCGTGTACTCGACCTCCCACACAGTTCTAGTATAACTGATCGCTTATACTATTGAGAGTTGACTTCGGAGCGTGTGTGGGCATGCGGTCCCCGACTCCCCTCGACAGGGCCGACCAGAAGCCACGGATGCCCGGCCGCCGCCGTGAGACATCTGGTCGCGAGCGGATCCTTCCTTCTGCCCCTGGGTTCGGTTTGAGCGAACCGGGGAGCGCCGGCCCTAACCGTCCTCGTCCAGCCGCCGGCTGAGGGCTGCTGCGGTTTCGGCGCCGCTCTCTATGGCGCCGTCCATGAACCCGGCCCAGCCTCGGGCGAGGTCCGAACCACCGAAATAGAGGCGGCCATGGGGCACGAAGAAGTCGGAGTAGTAGCGCGACAGCTGGCCTGGGCGGTAGGTGGTCCAGGTCCCCTTGGCGTAGGGGTCGGTCGACCAGTTGTGGCTGTCGCACATCCGGACGGTCGCCTCCGGGGCGAACTGGCGGATCGCCTGCTGCACCTGGGCGGGATCGGTCCCGTCGATCGCCGAGTCATCCGAGCCGATGCCCACGAGGAGCCGGCCACCGTCGAAGTTGGCCTGCTCCGAGACCCAGCAGAGCGGGCCGCCCCAGCCCGAAGCCATGAGGAACTCGGGAACATCGTCGACCAGGGCATGAAGCTTGACAGCCTGACCCGCCAGTCCTTCCGCGGCCAACCTGGCCTTGAGCGAGTCCGTGGGGATCGGAAGCTCCATGTCCTCCCAGGTGTTGACCGGAGTGGCCAGCAGAGCGAACCGGGCCTGGTGGGTATCGCCGCCGGCCGTGGTCACCTCGACATGGCCGCCGGCGTCGACGATCGACGCGACCGGCGCCGAGAGCTCGATATCCGCACCCCCGTCCTCTGCCATAGCGTCGACCAGGCTCGCCGTCCCCAGGGCGAACTTCGTGGCCGGGGCGTCGTCGAGCGTCCAGGTCATGTTGTCGTAGCCCGCCACCCAGGTGAGGACCTGCAAAGCCGACACCTCCGAGGGATCGCAGCCGAACGCGAAAGCAGCCCACATCGAGAGATACTCGTCGACGAGTTGCTGGTCGCTGTAGGGGGCGACGAACTCGGAGAAAGCAATGTCCAAGTCGTAGAGGTCCGGGCTGTCGAGATCGGACCCGAACGTCACCCGGCGCGACTGATCGACAATGTGATCGATGGCCTTGTCCAGTTCTGGCCGGACATCAGGCGGCACGGGCTGGTCGGAACGGGCCAGGCTACGACCCCCCAGCGACACCCGGAATGCCTGACCCGCCGGGCTCAGAACAGTAGGCAGGGAATACCGCTGGATCTCCCGGGCGATGTTGAGCTGCGTGCCCTCGTCGAACCACGTGCCACCCATCTCGGCATGGTGATCGGTATCACCAAACCGCTTCCACCAAGTCCGCCCACCCAACCGATCCCGCGCCTCGAGCACCAACACCCCGTACCCGCAATGAGCCAGATCACGAGCCGCCGTAAGCCCTGCGATACCACCACCAACAACGAGTACGTCATGCATGAGCCCGCCCTCCAGCCTGCAAAGATGACCTGAGCGCAAGCTACCACGAGACGGCCGCGCGGAGCGGCCCGCACGGACTCCATTCAAGCCCTCGAACCTACGTCTCACCGGGTGGCGTGGCCAGTGATCCCCTTGATCATGTGATGTCCACCGAGGCGGGAAGCAGGTGGACCAGAGGCAGATCGAGTGCCCTTTCAATTCTCAGCAGCACATTGATACCGTATGCAAACTCCGGCTCAGGAAGGAATCGAGTTGGCCATGGCTCTATCCGGGATTGTGGCGAGATGTCCGCGGTTCCCCGTTCGTGGGGAGCAGATCGGATGTCCGGTGGGTATGAGGCACAGCTGACCACCGAAATGCTGTCGATCGTCAACGGTCTGGTGTTCGACGGTGTCGGCCCGGAGCCGGTGGAGTGTCCGATCCACACCAAGGGTGGGCGGATCGTCGGCTTGGAGGGTGCGCCTCCGGAGGCGGCGCGGGTGCTCGACGCCCGCGGTCGTGTCGTGACACCCGGCCTGATCGACGCCCACTTGCATGCCTACTTGGTGAGCGTGGATTTCACGGAGAACGAGGCCTTGCCGATGAGCTACGTGTCCGCCAAGGCCGCCAGGCGCCTGGAAGCCGCCCTCCGCCGCGGGTTCACCACCGTACGAGACGTCGCGGGCGGCGACATCGGCCTCCGGATGGCCATCGACGAGGGGCTCATCGACGGTCCCCGCTACCTCTTCACCGGTCCGGGTCTCAGCCAGACCGGAGGACATGCCGATCCGCGCCCCGGCCATCTGGCCGTCGAGGTTCTCGGCCACCATGCCGGGGAAATCGTCGACGGCGTCGACGATCTGCGACGGGCGGTGCGGGAGCGTTTCCGGACCGGTTCCCACGCCATCAAGATCTTCACTTCCGGGGGTGTGGCCTCTCCCACGGATCCGCTCCGTAGCCTGCAGTACTCCGCGCAAGAGGTGCGCGCGGTCTGCGACGAGGCGTCCCGGCGGGACTCCTACGTAGCCGCCCATGCCTACTCCCCCGAAGCAATCATCCACTCGGTGACGAACGGCGTGCGGACCATCGAACACGGAAACCTCATCACCGAACAGGCGGCTGCGCTCATGGCGGAACACGGCGCGTACCTGGTGCCCACCTTGATCGCCTACGACGCCATGGGGCGGCGGGGCACCGCCCTCGGGTTGCCTGCGGTCTCGGACGCCAAGAACCGCGAGGTGCTCGACGCGGGCCTGTCATCCATCGACATCGCCCGCCGGGCGGGAGTACGCATCGGGTTGGGAACCGACCTGGTGGGCGACCTGGAAGACGAGCAGCTGATCGAGTTCAGGATCCGTTGCGAGGTCGACACCGTGACCGATGTCCTGCGCTCCGCGACCTCGGTCAACGCAGCCATCCTGCAACGACCGGACCTGGGAGTGATCCGGGAAGGCGCCGCCGCCGATCTCCTGGTACTCAATGGCAACCCCTTCGAGCGAGCCGACGTGTTGTGGTCACCGGAACGCCTGGTCATCCGATCAGGAAGGTTGGTGGACCCATGATCCGCGGAGAGGAAGGCCGATGAGAGCCAACCGATTGGCTGTCGACGTGGGGGGAACGTTCACCGACGTGGTCCATCTCGACGACGGCGGGGAGATCCGGTTCGAGAAGGTCCCCACGACGCCGGAGAACCCGACCCTGGGTGTAGTCGACTCGATCGCCCGGGTCGGCGCAGCCCTGGCCGGCACATCCCTGTTCACCCACGGCACCACTCTGGCCCTCAACGCGCTCCTGACCCGCTCCGGCGCCCGAACGGCGGTGGTGGCCACTGCGGGGTTTCGGGACGTGTACCTGCTGGGACGGACGTCCCGGGAGGGGAACTACGACATCCTCTACCGCACCCCTCCCCGCTTGGTGGAACGCTGCGACACCTTCGATGTGACGGAGCGCCTCATGTACGACGGCTCCGTCCACACCGGATTCGACGAGGCGGACGCTCGCCGGATCGCTGCGCGGATACGCGACGGCGGCTACGAGTCGGTCGCCGTCGCCTTCCTGCACTCCTACGTCAACCCCGCACACGAGGAATCGATGCGGGAGGTTCTGGCAGAGGTCGCTCCCGGCGTGGAGGTGTCGATCTCGTCAGATCTCTCCCGCGAGTACCGGGAGTACGAGCGGACCAGCACGGCAGTCCTCGACGCATATATCAAGCCGATCGTGCGTACCTACCTGTACGAACTCGGCCGGGAACTGGCGGCAGGGGGTTTCGAGGGTCGGTTCCTGATGATGCGGTCCGGGGGCGGGGCGATGACCGCCTCCTCGGCCCGCGAGAGCCCTGTGAACCTGATCCTGTCGGGCCCGGCGGGAGGTGTCATCGGGGCGGCGGGTTTCGCCCGGATGATCGGGGAACCCAACCTGGTCACGATCGACATGGGTGGCACCAGCCTGGACGCCTCGCTCATCGTCGACGGGCAGCCCGTCATGCACCAGGGCGCCGAGTTCGAGAGCCTGCCCATCAACATCTCGTCCCTCTACATCCACACGATCGGGGCCGGGGGTGGCTCGATCGCCTGGACCGACGAAGCTGGAGGTCTCCAGGTCGGCCCGCACAGCGCCGGCGCGGACCCGGGGCCCGCCTCGTACGGGTCCGGTGGAAGCGAAGCCACCTTCACCGACGCCGCCCTCGTGGTGGGCTATCTCGGCCAGGAGGCCCCACTGGGAGGGACCCTGACTCTCGACAAAGACCTGGCCCTCGGCGCATTGGAACCGCTCGCCGAGCGCGTGGGCATAACAGTGGAGGAACTCGCCCTCGGCGTGGTGAGGATCTCGGCGGTCAAGGTGATGGGAGCGGTGCGCTCCATCACCATCGAGCTGGGCCGCGACCCGAAGGACTTCGCGCTGCTGGCGTTCGGCGGCGCCGGTGGGATAGTGGCGGTCGACGTGGCCCGGGAGTTGGGTATGGGCACTGTCATCATCCCGCCGGGCCAGGGCGCCTTCTCCGCGCTCGGGATGCTGATGGCTGACGTCCAGCACGACTTCGCGCAGACCGCCGTGATGCCGCTGGAGTCTCTCGAGGCCGGCCAGCTGGAGGCCTCCTACGCCGAGATGTCGGCCCGTGCCGGAGATGTGCTGCGCTCAGAGGGCTTTCCTGTGGAGAGGCAGGTGCTGGCGCGGTCGATCGATCTCAGGTACACCGGCCAGCAACATCCGGTGTCGATCCCTCTCCCGGCCGGGACAGCCAACCCGATCGCAGATCTGGGAGAGCGGTTCGCCGAACTCCACCATCGCCACTACGGCCACACGATGACCGATCCCGTCGAGGTCACGACGCTGCGTCTGAGCGCCACCGGGACGGTCGATCAACCCGGGTTGCCGGCACTTCCTCGCCGGGCGGCCGGGCTGCCCGAGCCGTTCGCAACCCGGTCCGTTCTCGACGCCGGAGGCGCCTACCGCGTCCCTGCCGGGGTGTACAGGAGGGAGGACCTCCGCCGTGATGACGAGATCGCCGGACCGGCGGTGATAGTCGAGCACACCGGCACCACCGTCATCCATCCGGGCGATCATCTGGTGGTGGGAGAGCATGGCGAGCTCGTGATAGCACTGGGGGTCACCGATGATTGACGCCATCACCACCGAGATCATCCGTCACGGGCTTCTCTCGGCCTGCGAGGAGATGGCCCGGAACCTCTGCCGGACGTCCTACAACACGGTCGTCTACGAAACCCACGACTACGGGGTGGGACTGCACGATGTGAACGGAGACATCGCCGCCGACGCTCCGGGCATCGCCGTTTTCACCCGCGGCAACGACTACGGCATCAAGCGGTCGATCGAGTTCCTGGGAACAGACGCGATGAAGCCCGGCGACGTGTTCATCAACAACTACCCGTACTGGTCGTCGGCCCATACGCTCGACACGCTCGTGTTCGCTCCCATCCATGTAGACGGGCGCCTGGTCGGCTTTGCGTCCTGCCGCTGCCACGTGCTCGACCTCAAGCAGAAGGACCCTGGATACGTACTCGACTCCACTGACATGTACCAGGAAGGGATCTTCTTCCCGGTCGTCAAGCTGTACCGCGAAGGAGAGATCAACGAGGACATTTTCAACATCGTGCGTTTCAACAGCCGGCTGCCCAGCCACACGATCGGGGACATACAGGCCCAGGTGTCGGCCGTAGTGACCGGGGTCAGACGGACCCGTGAAATCGCCGACAAGTTCGGGGCCGAGACCCTCACCGCCGCCATGGACGCCATCAACGTCCACGGCGAGCGCCTCGCGCTGGCAGCCCTGCGGCGCATGCCCAAAGGCACCTGGAGCGCCGAGGACTACATGGACCACGACGGGGTGGATCTCGACAGACCGATAAAGATGGCCGTGACCATCACCATCACCGACGATGAGATGATCGTCGACTGGACGGGGAGCGACGAAGGGGTTCGCGGTCCGATCAACCTACCGCGGGGCTTGACCGAGGCGTTCAACTGCCTGATCTTCAAGGCTCTCACCACTCCCGAATGGCCGGTGACGGCCGGCAACTTCCGCCCGTTGCGGGTGATCACCAAGGAGGGATCGGTGATGCATGCCGTTCCACCCATGCCCACCTTCACCCTGTGGGGTGGATTGCTGGGCGGCGAGGTGATGCTGAAGGCCCTGGCACAGGGGATGCCCGACCGCGTGCCTGCCTGTTCGGGGGGTGACGTCTGCTCCGTCATGGCCCTCGGAGTCGACCCCCGCACCGGAGGCCCGTGGCTGGAGGGCATGAACGACGCGGTCGGGTTCGGCGCCCACGCCGGCGGAGACGGTGAGGACGGCATCATGCATCTGTCCGAGCCGGGCTGCCGCAACAACCCCGTGGAGGTGCTGGAGATCAAGGGTCCCCTAATGATCGACCAGTACGGCTACCGGCCCGACACCGGAGGCCCCGGCAAGCACCGCGGCGGGATGGGTATCAGCAGGGTCTACCGGTTCCTCGCCCCCAGCACGGCCATCTCGATCGTCTACAAGACCCTAAGCCCTCCATGGGGCATCAACGGCGGGAAGGAAGCCGATCCCAACCACATCGTGATCGACCCGGGGACCGAGAACGAGGAGCGCAAGGGCAGCAGCTACAACTTCCTCGAAGCCGGCCAGGTCCTCGCCAACAACACCGGAGGAGGCGGCGGCTGGGGCAACCCCTTCGAACGCGATCCCGCAAAGGTGGCAAAGGATGTCCGCAACGGCTTCGTATCCGTCGAGGCAGCCGAGCGGGACTACGGCGTCGCAGTAGACCCCGCCACCTTCACCGTGGACACCGCAAGAACAGGAACCCTCCGCGAATGAGGGACACGCTCCTGAGGAGACTCATGTAGGGGTTGACCCCGGCGGCGTCAGGTGTGGGGGTGCTGGGGGTGTTGGCCGACGAGATCATCTGTCAGATCCACCAACAGTCCGGGCGGCGATGGTCAAGAACCTGCCGAGCGTCTCGTTGATGCGGTCGAGTTGCTCTTGGCGGAACTCGTACGACGGATAGTCGTCCGAGTTCCGCACGTGATACTTGTAGTGGTCCAAGGCGGCGACGATGAGTTCGACGTCGCATCGTTCGAGAGGGTTCATCTGACCGGGGTGTGTCACGAGGTCTCACCACGAAGGATCATTGGAGTCGGCTCCCTAAGGGACGATTGACTGCTCCGGTGACGCGGCCGTATCCACGATGCGGAGCTTCACGTTGGAGATGATAGGTGGGTAGCTGTAGCGATTTCGTCGGATGACTGGGGTCTCGAGTCGCCGGATCTCGTCTACGCCGCAGACCGTCTTGCTCGTGACCCAGGTGTGACCAGACTCATAGACGTGCAGCCGCCGCTTGAGGAGTTGATCGTCAACACTCTCTAACGGGCTCGCTTCGACGGACGCATCAACCCCAAACTTGGACAGCGGGGGCCGTGATGCGAGCGCTCGTAGAGATTCTGTGATGTCTCCCAGATCGATGCTATCCGCGTCTGAATAGGCGAAAGTGATGTCCACTCGGACGGGAGCCGATCGGCCGTCACGGAGTGTCTCGCCGTCGATACGGCCGACGCGGAGGAGAATCGACTGGGGAGCGGGATGCGAACTCGAGCTGATGAGGCGCTGGAACATTACCTTTGGATACTTGAGGGCCCGGAGTTGAATCAGCATCGTTCGAACAGCGGCGGCTCGGGTCTCGCTCCCACTTTCCCTAAACTCGCTCGCAGTGCTTCGATCCCTGAACGCGCCGGCGTAGGCGGGCTCGATGTCAAGGCCGGCAGATTTCCGCCCGAGCGCGTTGGCGACGCTCAACACGACGCCAGTGCCGGCGAAGGGGTCGAACACCACGTCCTCCGGATCCGTTGACAGTAGGACCATCCGCTTGACCAGCTCCTCCGGCAGCGGGCACACGTGCGGAATCGTTGGTGTGCGCCAGCTCCCCTGCACAGGGATCGGTATCTCCCACACGTTCGAGGGATGTCGTCCGTTTGGGTTGTAGCGCTCTGGCCACCTGAGCCACCACTCGCGGAACTCAAAGTCGCGTAGACGGTCGACCTTGAACTTGTGGTTGTCGGTCTTGACGAGAAAGAGCACGTATTCGAAGAGATTGCGGAAGCGTCGACCGCTGGACCACGGGAGCGTACGGTCCTTCTTCCAGATGACGACTTCGCGCAAGGTCCATCCCGACTTTGCTGCGAGTGATGAGAGTTCGAACGGGAGGGGAAGTTGCCGCGCTACCTGACCAGGAAGCTCCGCGTTGACACGGAGCGTGTCGACCACCATCCAGAGGCTGCCCGTGGACTTCGTGTGGTCGTAGAGCTCGCGGAACACGTCTCCCATTGCCGCGAGGTATTCGTCGTAGCTTTGGCCGAAGCCAATCTGATCCGGCTGGCCGTAGTCCTTGATATTCCAGTACGGCGGCGATGTGATTGTGCAGTCCAACGGCTCAGCGTCATCGCCGAGGAACGGCATGAGGGTGGACATGCCCCTGGCGTCCGCTGTGTGCAGGGTGAACGGATCGTTGAAGTTCATCTAGACGATCGTTTCGACGTAGCGAGGGATGTAACGAATCAGCTCGCGATGGCATTCGACGTCGCGATCGTCGAATCCCATTGCCTTCAATCGGTTGAAGGCTTCGGACCGACCGGTTGCCGCGAGGTCGAAGACCTGTCGCTCGCGTTCGCTCAAGGACAGGTGCGGGATCGAGTAAGGGGCGTTGCTCTTGACGTCCAGGAAGGGCAGTTCCTGCTCGCATCTGCGGCGGTACTTCTCGTCGTCTTCCGCTTGTAGATAGCACCCCCCGACGGTCACCATCTGCGTGCTGTCGCGGTAGAAGATCTGGAGCGGCATCGAGAAGACGTCGGCTGCGCTGGCGAATGCATGGCGAAATGCCGTACGGAGGAGCTTGTGAACCGACTTGTTGAAGGTGCCGTCCTCACACTCGTTTGGCTGGATTTGGTTGGCGACGTCACCAAACGTCGCCGTGTACCAGTCCGCTCGCTGGTGACTGCTCATCTTGCGTATTACTCGTGGCGGTCTTCCGTTGACTGTAACGAAGATGAAGTCTCCCGCTGAGACGGCCGTTCCCAAGGAGTAGATGTCAGCAATGACCTCCGTGCCAATCGCGCCGTCGTAATCGAACCAGTAGATCGAATTGACGTCGAACTCATCGAGTTGGATGAAGTCGGTCGTACTTTGTTCTCGCACGTCGATGAAGCCGTATGGTGCGTTGAACCGGGCTCGCTCGACCATGTTCGGGTCGTGCTCGAGACTGACCATGTTGTGGATGCCGAGGTAGCGGTGCAGCAACAGATAGTCGTAGAACCGATTGCCTCCCATACCTACGTAGCGATAGCTGCTGATCTCCAGCCCACACGCTCGACCGAGCGCGACAAGGTCCAGGAGTATCCGGCGCTCGGTCTGCTTAGCAGGCCGAAGGTCGTAGCTCACCAAGCGCGCTGAGGACTGTGGAGTCATTCCTCGTCCCCGACTTCGTTCCGAAGGAAGAAGTCGAGAGTGTGTCTTCCGACCTCGGACCCACTCATCCCGGGCCGTCTCAAGTGCTTACTGATTCGCGTCACGTCCGCCCTCTTCGCGTCGTATTGGATCCGGATCGTGGGATCCTTCTTCGGCGCGGGAGGCTTGAACTTTCGCGGCTTCGCCAACGAAGATGCGAGCGGGTTGACACTCCCGCCACGCGCCTCGTTCAACTCGCTGGACTCCACCTCCGTGCCAGACTCGGTGTAGCGCCTGTCGAGGAAGTTGACGATCGCCTTGGCAGTACTCACCATCTCCCGCCTTGCCCGCTGCCACGCGATGCTGTCTTCGTTGACAGACGCTTTCGTTGTATTCCAAGGCAGCGACTCGGGATCTTCGCTGACAAACATTACGATGCCCAGGAATGGCCGGTGCTTGGGCTGGTGGATGGGTAGGCCATAACTACCCCAGCCCGTCAGGCTGCTCTTGTCAGCACTAACGACCGTGCGGCCGTTGCACAGGACGAACCATCCAGACGTCGCGTCGCGGAAGTGCCCGTTTGAGTCGGTTGGACCAAGACCGGCGACGATGGCGCATGTTGCGTTGGCGATCGTCACGGCCTCGATTGTCCGGTTCTCACTCACTTGCACGCTGTCTGGCGCGACGGACTCCCCGTTGACACTGATCGTGACGAACTTGTCCAGGAAGTAGTGGTAGGTCCTGCCGATTGTCTTGATCAAATGGCCCTCGAACATGCCATCGTCGAGCCGAGTCGCAACATCCTCGTGGAGATGGGTGATCTCTATAACGGTTCCGGTGGTGTCGGCGTCGGCGTTTGGTCTCTCTGTAATGGGGAAGCTCCATACGCCCTGTTGCAACGCTGCCCATGCAGGAACGTCGAGATCAAGTGCGAATCCGCCTTGTTCGTGGTCTGACACGATTGAGATTTGGTCGCCCATCTTGAAGATTGCACGCTTGAGACCGATCCCGTACACCGACAGCCTGTCTAGGGACGCGTGGGAGTCCGGGGCTGCGCGACCGAATTTGAACGCATGAGACCTAGCGGTCTCCGAGTCGATGCCGGTCGCGTTGTCGGCGATCTTGACGCTCTCGGCACTGAATTCGATATCGATGGAGGTGGACGCCGATATCTCGGGGTCATCGAGCGCGGAGAAGTAGCTCTCCGCCGTCGTCAGCTTGTCCGCAAATGGGGCCAGCGCAGAATTGATCGAGTTGTCGATCAGATCAAGGAACGCAGCGACGAGGGAGATGTCGCGGGTCAGGAGCGAGATGAACAGCCGTTTCTCGGGACTCGCGTCGGCGGTCAGGTTGTTGGTCATGGTCGATCCGCTCAGAAGTCCTGCGTTGGCATCGGCTAGTAGGTGTCCTCCCTCTCCGCCCGACCCTGTTAGGTCTGCCCTGGTCAGAGGCCTTTTAATGGGGAGGCATGGATTGTTGGATTTGTCTGTGTGTCAGTTTAGCCCCCTAGGTGTTGGTGAAACCGCCCGGGGTATCACCTGAGTCTCCGAGGAAGCCGATGCGGTTGACCACCTGATCCGGTTGATACCGTGCAGGTGATGGACGTGCCTTGAGGGACGACGGGGTTCTGCCCCGACCTGGCGCAGCGGCCATGTCTGAAGTCGCTACCGGTCTTCCGGGCGCGGGTGGTTCTGTTGTTGATGATGCGCTGGCCAAGCTCGAAGAGCATGCCCCGCAGCTGACTCGTGGCGTGTGGCGGGAGGGCATGAACGACGCGGTCGGGTTCGGCGCCCACGCCGGCGGAGACGGTGAGGACGGGATCATGCATCTGTCCGAGCCGGGCTGCCGCAACAATCCCGTTGAGGTGCTGGAGATCAAGGGTCCCCTGATGATCGACCAGTACGGCTACCGGCCCGACACCGGAGGCCCCGGCAAGCACCGCGGAGGGGTGGGCATCAGCAGGGTCTACCGGTTCCTCGCCCCCAGCACGGCCATCTCGATCGTCTACAAGACCTTGACCCGTCCATGGGGCATCAACGGCGGGCGAGAAGCCGAACCCAACCACATCGTGATCGACCCGGGGACGGAGAACGAGGAGCGGAAGGGAGGCAGCTACAACTTCCTCGAAGCCGGACAGGTTCTCGCCAACAACACCGGAGGAGGCGGCGGCGGCTGGGGCAACCCGTTCGAGCGCGACCCGGCCAAGGTGGCGAAGGATGTCCGCAACGGATTCGTATCGGCCGAGGCAGCCGAGCGGGACTACGGCGTCGCAGTGGACCCGGCCACCTTCACCGTGGACACCGCAAGAACAGCAACCCTCCGCCGATGAGGGAACCCTGGCTACAACCGGCCGGATTGTCACGTTTCCTCGACCCGTGAGCTCGACCCTATACCGTGGCGTGGGCGGGGTTACCATCTGGCCGGGCCGGTATTGCAAGGGTGGAGCGCAAGGGGGTTTCTGTGTCTGACGACATGTTGCTGGCTGACCTGGTCTCAAGCTTCCCTGGCAATACAGAGGACATCGCGACCGAAGCTCTCTGCCACATCTTCCGCCACTCGGTCGCCTGCATGAAGGCGTTGAATGACGTGGTCAAGTCCGGCGTGCGAGGTGTCAACCCCATCAACAGCGTAAAGACGCAGGTCATCGGGGTCGATGGAACACGGCCAGACCTGGTCTGCTGCGATCAGACAGGCCAGGAGCGGGTGCTCATGGAGGTCAAGTTCTGGGCACCTCTTACTGCGAATCAACCCAATGGCTACATCAAAAGGCGGCTGCCCGAGGACGGCCCTGCGGTCCTTATGTTCCTGGTGCCTGATGACAGGGTCTCGTACCTGTGGCCCCAGTTGAGAGAGCGCCTCCGCGAGCTCGGTCCTTTCGAGGAGATCGACGCCGAGCGCCGCTGCGTGCGTATCGGCGACACTCAGCAGCACTTGATGGTGGTCAGCTGGGAAGGCCTGCTCGACGCCATGGCGGCTAGAAGCAGCGACAGCGGCGAGCCCGGCACAGTGACCCAGATCCGCCAGCTGCGGAGCCTGGCCCTGTGTGCCGGCGACCAGGGCCTCAAACCCATCCGCTCGGACACCGAGTCCGTCATGTCGGAGAATCGGCTACACCAATACCGTCGCCTCATCGACGCCACAACCGCGAAAGGCGTCAAACAGGGTTGGGTGGACCGCAAGGGGCTCCATAGGGCTAGTAAGTCCTACGGCTACGGCAGATACATCAGCTTGTGCGGCAACGTGGTGTGGTTTGGCATCAACAAAGACCTGTTCGAGACCACCCGCACGACCCCTCTTTGGGCCTCTCGCCACCACAGCAATGCCGACGAGCCCGACGTGAGCCGGGAACTCGGCAAAGAGGACCAAGACTGGTACCACAGGCATGGCCGGTATTGGTTCCCGATCGAGCTCATGAGAGACGTCGAGGACCCCCAGATTCTCGCCGGCGTGGTCAAGAGTCTCAGACGTTACGGAGACGACCTCCAGGCAGCCCGTAAGACCATCGAACGTCGTGCCAGCGGTTCCACCGTTTCTTCCTCAGCTTCCGCTGAAGCGACGGATGTGCGTTAACTCCGGGTCTTTCAGCCCTTGATCTCCAGCCGGTTAGAGAGCGCTGCTCAGCGGTTGGTATTGGCGTCACAGGGTGGAGAGCTTCCTGATCGAGACTGGGGAATCACGATGATCGTCAACCTCTCGTCCTTCACGGATGGCCTGGTTGAAGCGCTCCCACTCCTCATCACTCAGGTCAACCGTCAACCTCTCATCGGGATAGAAGACCTTGGCATCGGCAGCATTCAGGAATGCGTCCATGTCGAACGGTTCCCCCCACGGACGATCATTGCTTAGATCACGCACCGCGAGCTTCTTGCAGTCTCCCTCATCAGAAAACAGCCCCGTCCCTTCAACCTCGACGTATTGGGTTGCCAACCTGAGCATCTCCTCCTCGAGTGAGGCGTCGAATTCCAGACGCACGTAACCACCGGCATAGCTGTGGAGTTGGGCAGTTCCCCTGGCCCAGTTGACTTCCTTCAGCCATCCCTGCAGCAGCGCTTCTTCCTCGACCTCCACGGGGACGGTCCTGTCGGGGTCACGACGTTTGATTTCGACTCTGCGTGGCTCTGATTGGCTTCCGAGCCACAGCTGCCAACCGTCCGAGAGGCCAGATGCCGCACCCGAGAGGCAATCAGTCACCACCGGGGGCAGCGTCGAGCCCTCACGTCCGTCCCAATCGCGCAACGCGCGGACCGCCTGCTCCCCATAGCTCTCCTCCCAGGACACCTGCGCAGACCGGCCGGTAGGAGGGTCGAGGGTGAGCTCAACAACCAACGACCCCGTCCGTACGGTGGTTATCCGCAAGCGGCTCTGGTCCCGCACCCAGTTGGGAACCCTGCCGGGGCGCGGAGACCTGCCTCCCAGATGCGAAACCATAAGCTGCACCGCCCTGGTCACTCCTTCCAACACCGGCTGGAAATCCTCAACCAGAACACCGGACTCATCAGTTCCCGGCTTATCAAGCGTCATGATCAGCGAGTTCCTCGTCATGTCAACCTCCATAACGTGGCGCTTACCCTTTGCCGGGCTGAACCGCTCCAGATGATCCGGCGCCGGTTCATTCGAAGCCCAACCAGCCAGTCTGGGAATTCGAGGCTGCGCGATTTCGTGGGTTTTGGGTGCTGTAGCCGGTGTGGGGGTCATCTTACGAGGATGCCGCGGGCTGCGTAGTTGTCGGGGTTCGTGAACCCGTGAGCGACGCGTCGTAGGACTTGTAGGAGGTTGTTGATCCCTTCGATGGGTCCGTTGGTGACCCGTCGGGCGCTGTGGTAGGCCAAGATTTCTTCTCCCCAGGAAATGATCGTGTCCACAACGTCGTGGTATTCGGGGATCTGGCCGCTGTCGTAGAGGTCAGCGAACCGGGCGAGCGCCTGGTTGGCTCCTTGGAGGTCGTCGGCTTCGTAGATGCTGTAGAGCTCTTGGAGAGCATCCCACGCCGTCTTGAGCCGAGGGTAAGCCTCGAACAGTGTCTCCAGATGCTTGCGGTGGGCGTCGGTGAGATGGTCTTCTCTCCGCAGCAGGGTGAAGCGCGCTCGGAACAGGTCCGGCTCGAATGCTGGGGGTGTCTGGTCGGGGTCGCGGCGTTGGAGTTCTCGTCTTACCAGAGTCAAGCCTTCGGTGAACCAGCGAACCACATGGAAGCGATCCAGGACGTGGCGGGCGTCGGGCAGGTATTGGCTAATCGCAGCTTGGTAAGACCGTGAACCGTCTGTGACGACGATCTCCACCCCCTGGCACCAGTCCGGCCCCTGTTCCCTAAAGAACCTGCTCAGAGACCCTTTCGTGCGTCCTGGGATCATCGCCAACACCTGTTTGGTGTCCCCACACGCAACCACGGTCACATACCGGTGACGACGCCGAATCGACGTCTCGTCCACCAACAACACCCGACACGGCCGGACCCGACGCCGCTTCGCGACCCGAGCCGAATGGGCTCTCACCAACGCCATGATTCGATGCCAACCCACCCCATGACGGCGAGCCACCGCCCTAATCGACATCGCCCGGGCGTCCTCCACCAGCCGGCGAGAAAGCCGCCGGGTGAGACTCCCCTGAAACTGGTCATGCTCCTCGAGGTGCCGCTCCCCACAGTTGCCGCACACGAACCGCCGACGCCGCCACACCAGCGTCGTCCGCCGGCCCGACACCCCAAGGTCGCGGACCCGCTTGACCCGCCGATCCCACACCCGACGGCAGCGGAACCCGCAATACGGGCACCGCGACCACTCCCGAGACGACTCCACCTCCACCTCCAGGCGGTCAACCGTATCGACCGCCACACCCAGCACCCGAACACCACCCAACCACAAGCGAACGGACATAACATCAGACATCGAGGCCTCCTGGCATCGGCGAACTGGTACTTCACCGATTTCAGCGAGGCCTCACCCCCAAACCAAGGATTTCAGGCCCCCGCACCCACGTATTCGCGCAGGGCCGGGAATTCTGACCGTAGTAGTAGGTCTCTTCCGTCCTCGTAACGAGGCAGCCTATGGCGCGGCCCTGACACGGCAGCGCCATGCGTGGTCAGGGTGTGCCAGAGCAGGCCGGCCGGACGGCGAGTCGTGTGGCCCCGCCATGGGGCCGAGCGCTCGGAGAAGGTGCCACCTCTTCTGCACGGCCGCATATGGCCGGCTCGGGCTGGCTAGAGGTGATCTGTTCCATCGAATGGCGCCGTTGGTCAGCGAGCGGATGGCACTCCACATGCGACCAAGGCCTCAACGCCCTTCCGGGTTTGCCCGGCCCGACACCGGAGGCCCCGGCAGGCACCGCGGCGGGGTGGGCATCAGCAGGGTCTACCGGTTTCTCGCCCCCAGCACGGCCATCTCGATCGTCTACAAGACCCTGAGCCCTCCATGGGGCATCAACGGCGGGAAGGAAGCCGACCCCAACCACATCGTGATCGACCCGGGGACGGAACACGAGGAGCGGAAGGGCAGCAGCTACAACTTCCTCGAAGCCGGACAAGTTCTCGCCAACAACACCGGAGGAGGCGGCGGCTGGGGCAACCCCTTCGAGCGCGATCCCGCAAAGGTGGCGAAGGATGTCCGCAACGGCTTCGTATCCATCGCGGCAGCCGAGCAGGACTACGGCGTCGCAGTGGACCCGGCCACCTTCAGCGTGGACACTGCAAGAACGGCGACCCTCCGCTGATGAGGGAACCCTGGACAGTACAGCTAGTTGGACCATCATGGTTAGCGATGCCCGGTCTGTCATCTCCCGTTCGGGATGTCACCCCGACCGAGCGAGCGAGACGCCTGGTGACCACTCCCGATCCGAGCCGGGACATCGTAGAGCGTTCAGGTCGTGTTGTCGTATCCGGCCACCCAGGGGAGGACCTGCAAGTCCGACACCTCCGAGGTGTCGCAGCCGAACGCGAACGCAGCCCACGTCGAGAGATATTCGTCCAGGAGCTGCTGGTCACTGTAAGGCGCGGGCCGGACATCAGGAGGCACAGGCTGGTCGGAGCGGGCCAGGCTACGACCGCCCAGCGACACCCGGAACGCCTGCCCCGCTGGGTTCAGCACAGTAGGCAGCGAACCACGAAGACAACAGCCAGAGAACTGAACCACTAATCCAAGTGGGCTGACTCCACACACGGCCACCACCAAGCGTATACCCAAGCGGGCCAACCTCCCGTTGGCTACCAGAGGAACACAGTTCTCTTCTCTACACCTTCCTCGTTACAGTGCCGATAACACGGTATAGGATCAGCTTAGGTAGAGACATCTTCTTTGATACCTATCCCCGCTGTTTCTAGGTACTTTTTCTCAAGCCAGTGAGCTATCTGCACCTCATGCTTACGTATAAACCTGGTGACATCCCAGTTTAGTACCGATGCAGTGATCGGGAGCAACAGAACCCCGCCGACCGACATGATGGCTATCCAACGCATTACCGGCGACATCCTCTCCGGTGGGAGTCCCCATTCAGGGGCTATAGAAAACCAGATCCCAACTAGCAACACAACCACAACGACTGCCAATAGAAAGCGCCGTAAAAGAGCCGCCCTGTGGGTTGCCCTTCGCCGCGCCTTTTTTCGTTGATTGTCGAGCACATAGTCCCGCTCACGCTGGGCGCGGATTACCTTAGCGACAGCCCGGTCTCGTGCATGCTCGGCCGCCACAACAGTATTCATCAGCGAATCTTCTCGCTCCACAGCCGCGGCCAACGCTTTAGAGAGTTCGGCAGTTCGTTGGTCAACCTCATCTTGGATCGGTGCACGAATCGAGTTTTTCGCTCGGGCTATTATCTCATGTACCGTTCTTGCGTCGACGCGGACGGGTTTCCCAAGAGTCTCCTGCATCAGAGCATCCTTCGACGCCTTGGAGTAGCGAAGGAAGTAGTAGTCGTCGTGAGATAGGGAGTCATCATCGTGGAGCTTTTCGATCTCGGCCAGAAAGCTCTCCCAGCTCACGAGACCTGGTTCAAGGGCTGCATAGGCATCAGCAACAACGCGGTGGTTGGGCAAGTCAGGTGCCGTGAGCGGTTGTTTGAGCCAGAGCAGGGTAGCGAAGTCGTCGTCTGTTATGGCTAGAGGCCAGTGGTCTCCGTACTCTTTCTCAAAGAACCGCTTCGAGCACCGAGCGAGAGCCCTGTTAGGTGTCACAAATATGGCGCGTGACTGTTCAAACTTTGCAGGGAGTTGTCCCCTGCGTTGTCTGAATGTGGCGGTGAGCGCATCAAGATCATGGACCATCGGTGGTCTTCGCGGATAATTCACTTCTTCGCTAAGTTGTGCTTCAAGATCGGTTTCATTTACTGACAGCTCGGTACCGATGTCGGGTTTCTCTACAATACGAACTCTCAACGAGCGGAGGTCGCTTTCGAGTCGTCCAACCAGGATCTCGATGTCCGACGCCGTGTATCCGAGGCTCAGGAAGTGAGCCTGCACCCCTCTCGGTTGTAGCTCGGAATAGCCCGTTCGGTGGACGTGACCAGCCACGGTGCTCAGGATCAACTCCATCTCTCGGACCGTATGATCGAATGTGGCAACATCTACGCCGCTCTGATATGCGAGATCAAGGAGTTCCCGCGCGGCTCTCTCTTGGTCGGTACCCTGATGCCCAAGAGCAGAGAGCAGTGTTGGTGTATCGAAGAATGCCCGCAAGTTGCTGATTCTGCGCGTCACATCTTGGGGATCGGGCAGATACAGAACACTCGCCAGCTTGCTACCTTTAGCAAGCATCACAAGAGTTTCCATTTCAGGCAGGGTTCCTTCGAAAGTATGGATCACGAATTGGCTCGTTACATACTCCATCTCGTTGAGGCTTAGCGAAGTCGGTAGCGTCGTAGGTCCATGCATTGTCTTGAGGATCGGCAGCCCGTTGTTGTCCGCATACTTGATGAGGGCAGCGATCGCTTCGTGATTAGACAGAGACCTACCAGTCCTAACTTCAGTAAACTCGATGAAGCTCGCTGCCAAGGCATCAATCGCGTCTCGGCTGTCGGCGCGGCGCTCGTCGAAATTGTATGACTCTGTGAGCTTGGCGCGGTCTGGTATGAAATGGCCATGGGAACGGCTGCCGAACCCCTGCCTCGTTAGACGGCGCGTGATAGTGTTCAGCACGCCAACAGGTATCTCGAGGCCGTACCGCTCGACGAGCGCCTCACCAATCCCGCCACTGTCAATACGGCTTGTCCCAGCGGCACGGATTGTGTCACCGACAAAAGGTGTCACATAGTCAAGATACGTGGCACCGTGCTCGTCGTATGCTGTCTTGAGTAGTGCAAGTGCTGAGAGATAGTCACCGTTCATGATTCACTCGAGTGTTCTTCCGTCGTCCAACCTGCAGCAGCAACCGAGATTCGGCTCGGTGCAATGCTCGGCCGGCTAGCGGAGACCCAGGTGCCGCGCTGTTGCGCCAGTCCCAGATCGGTGGGTCCGACACACCAAGATCGGTTGACAAGACGGCATGATAGCCTCAAGAGCCTGATCTGAGCCCCCACCTAAGATGAGGGTTGTGGTGGTGGATCGGGTCCCCCTCGATCATGGGGGTCGAGTCCGACCAGGGAACTCATACCACCTGCGGTGCGGAGGTGGACCGGGTAACGGAGATGCTTGGCTTCGATTCAAGGGAGTCCTCGGAGTCCGCCGCGGACGGCCCCATCGCTGGCATGAGCTACGCAGACAGTCCATAGGCATTCCGACCGTCCGGAGGCGGAGTCTGTCTCGGTGTAGAGGAAGCGTTGACTGCCGACAAGCATGTCATCAAGACTTCCTTTGAGGATCGATAGGAAATAGGCATGAACCCCTGTTGGAGGAGCGCGCATTCACCTCATCCTTGGCCAGGGCTCCCAGACTCAACCTGTCCAACCGCCCCGCAATCCCAACCGCCCCCGCAACCATGATCGCCCATGGCCGTCCCCGACACCAAATACTGCTGCGTCGGTCGCCGGGTTGCTTGGATCTCGCGAGGCAGCCGGGCTTCCGTTACCCAAGAGGTTGCGCCCCGTGGGCCGGCCCCTTCGTCGGGTGGGGTAGCGCTCCGGTTGTTTTCGCATGTCCAGCCGTCCGGGTTCGGGGTGACCGAAGTAGGCCAGATGGGACGATCAGTCGTGGGCTCATAGACACTGAGTGGGTGAGACGTTGCCACTCGGCGAGGCGGCGCTGCGTTGTGTCGCGTGCTTCGTCGTGGGTTACCCATGCTTCGGTGACTAGGAACTCCCATGCGAAGTATGGTGACGAGTCCGCGATGCTCGGGGGACGGCGGTTGCGTCGTCGATGATCATGTGCAGTTCCTGGTAGATGCCGCCGATTGTGTCTGCGGCTTTGTGGATGTCCCTGTATGGCAGACCGAGGTCTTCGGCTTTCGATGGGTTGTAGTGCGCGATTTGCTCATTGACATACTGGTGACCCGTTTCGGATACTCTCGTTAGGCGGTCCATGCATTCGTCGACACGGTCGGTAGCCATGTTCGGAAGGGGACGTTTCTTGATGTTTCGTAGGAGCCGTCTGAGCAACCCGCTTGACCGAATCCATCGAGTTGGTGCGGACCGTGCACCTGGAGGCAAGACCGCTCGACCCGAGGGTTCCTCTAGACGCGGTCGAAGGTCCAAGAAATGGCTGAGGTGATCCACGCACCGAGCCGTTCGGCGTTGAAGAGCAACAGCAACGCGACGGCGATAAGGCCAACAACTCGGAGTAGAAAGCTCATCGCCGCGGATTGTAGGGGCCGCTCCTGGAGGGATTAGTGGCCCCCGGGGCCTGATCCGCTCCCGCATTCCTGCCGGGGTCTTACCGAGGGCATGTTCTGGCGCAAGAACGGGCTACCTGCCAGCCAACGTTGATTGGATCGGTCATGCCAGGTGCCGCCACCCCGCCTGCTGGCGACAGAGCCGAACCCGGTCTCCCACACCTTCCTGCCGCGGCCTGTCGTCGCGGTCGTTCCCGAACCCGCGCGTCGGCGGCTTCGGCGAGGACGACGCTACACAACCGGTCCGGAAGCGTTAGTCCCAGTTATTGGAGTTAGGCCCTGGCCAGATCCGCGATACGACCTCGGCCAGCCACTCTCCTCGCGCTCGGATCGTCTGCTCGTCCCAAGTGGTCTCCTGGCACAATCGGGCGTTTAGACGCAAATGTGAGTGCTTCTTCAGTTCGCGGCGCTTCTCATTCCAGGGTTCGTTGCTCAGTGCCGGATTCAGGCGATTGCTGACCAGCGTGAGGTTCCCGATGCGGTGTACATGGTGAGGCCGCTCCGTCTCCAGAACGATCTTTTGACCCTCGTCCGAAGCTTCGACCGGCCAGTGTTCTTGCCAGCTTCTTGGGAGCACATGCTCGACTTGCAGCCGCTCATACCTTATGGCTTCGACTGGCTCTCCCTTGTGATAGTCGTCGCGCTGAAGCTGTGCGTCGACCTCGCCCAGCAGGAGCCGAAGCCGGTATTGGGCGATTCCTCCGTATCCGTAGTAGGGGGAGCTTCGGAACTGCTCAACCAACTGCTCGTCCGTCGGCCATGGGTATCCATATGGTCCTTGGCGGAGTGCCTCCACGATCGCCAGCCCCGGATGCGCTCCCGGTGCTTGCGCGGCTCTGAGCACCTCGGCGAAGGCTTGGCCGTAGGCACGGGTTTGGGCCTTGATCGCCATACGCCGAATGACGAAGGACTCTACGGCTTGGAACGCCAACTCCCGCTCGCCCGGTGGGAGGTCCTCTTCGGGTCGAGTCAGAAGCCACAGGAGCACGGGAGTAGCCACCGTAACGTTGAGCCGACTGATTCGTTGGAACGACAGACGCTCATTAGCTGTCGCGCCTTCCTTACGGCCGTGGAGCCTCTCATAGGCATCCGCGTAGAGGTCCAGTTCGTACAGCGCGTCGAACGCGGTTGTGCCACTGTCCGGCAACCAACGTCGGAATTCGCCGTACAGACGACCGACGTTGATGACGCGACCAAGCTGGGCAATGAGCCAGTCTCCCATCAGCCAGTCCTGTCTTGCCCTACGAGCGTGACCAGCCCCAATAGACTCACGCCACCAGTCATCGGCATTGTCAAATCGAGCCCAGACGTCGTCGTAGAGCTTCTGGGGATCGTGGCCTTGGGCTTGAACACGCATGAAAAGCAAGTTCTTGATCAGATCAGTCGCCGATAGCGGGGTGTTACGGGCGTTCAGCGCCTCGAAAATAACTTGAGCATCGTCGACATCCTCCAGATCGATCATGACAAGCTTGACAAGCGCCAACAGGGTCGCCACCAGAAGCGAGGCCCGCCGCTGCACCGAGTCCCCATCAGCATACGGGTCCTCTGGAACTCTCTCGTCCTCCAGAAAGCTGATCGCTTGACCGAAGAAAAAGTCGCGCGCTTCGGCGAACACCGAATCATGTTGAGGTGGCGGTTCCTCGGCCACTGCCCTTCGATAACGTTCGGACTCGGCCTGCCGTGGCCAGACTTTGTGCACATCGTCGCCCGACCAGATCTCTTGGTCATTGCGACTCAGCTTGCGCAGTTGCGCTAGTTGGAGCTTGGTGATGCCTGCAGTCCGCAGAGCATCAAGCGTCCCCATCAAAAGAAGTTGCAGCGTAATGAGGCGTTGCTGACCGTCCACCACTAGGCGAGTCTTGATGTCCAGGGTGCCCGTGGGGTACGGCTCCACGACGATGGCACCCAAAAAGTGAGGTGCTGCCTTCTCATCGGCCTTCGACGCGGGCTTGCCGGCGCGATCTGACTCCTGACGCGTCTCGGCCAAGCGCATGGCGGTCGACTCAACATCGGTCCAGAGAGGTTCCCACTGCCGCTCACGGTCCCAAACATAAGGGCGTTGGTACACCGGAATCACGAAACGCCGGTCGCCTTGAAACACCTCTTGCAGCGTGTTCGTGTCAGCCTTCATCAATCAAGCCAGTCGTAAAGGAGAACGGCATGGCGGATCGGGGTCACGGGAGGATCCGTTCCTCGGAGGCAGCAACGCGGAGCTTATCAAGCGGACACGCAAACATGAAAATTCACACTTGACTGACACGCACCGCCTGGATCGTGGATGGACAGAAGTAGTCTCTGAACTGGGCGTATGTGGAGCCCTGAAGCACCGAGGGACTCCAAGCAACCGTGTGTGGCCTTCACGGCCACCGCTGACCAGGGGTGATGGTAGAGGTCCCACGAGCCTGTCACCTCCTCTCGCTGACTGAGGAGTGCGAGGTGACCCTTGCCGGCTAACGCTGTTCGATCCGGCGGCCAGTTGTGTTGATGCCGGGGCACTCTCGTACTTGTTGGACTGTGGTGTGGCGTCCTTTGCAGTGGCCACATCTAATCCTGCCCACCGCGTTGCCTCTGCGACGTTCTGGGGCGGGCCGCTCAGCCATCGTCTCGGTCGGGGGTACTGGGAGGCCCGTACAGTCACATGTGCCGCACGGACAGTGTTCACATCGGGAGTAGGTGGCTACCTTGTTTTCGGGGCGGATCCGGTCGGAGTAGTCGCCTTCGTAGTTGGCGCCCACGAACGCCTGGCACCGTGGGCAGGTGTTGGCTTGGTAGGAACCGCCCATCGTTCGGCTGCGGTGCCGTCTGATGGTCGCCCCATGGCTTCGCGCTACTTCAAGTTCTTCTTCGTCAGGTCCGTCGCCGTCCTCGACCATGGTGCCCCAGGAGCGACCTGACGGTCCGAACACGGACCCTCCTAGGTAGTCGTGAATCCCACCCCCCGTGCCTTCCCATAGCGCCAGGTTCATGTTGCCGCCGCATTTCCTACATGGTGCTGCTACTACATGGAGGGAGTAGCGGGTGGGATTGTCCAGCATCGGTTTGCCACACTCGGAACAGCTGAGCGTGAGACACCCGAGAGTGGCTTTCTTCGCCCGCAGTGTCCGAGCGTGCTCTAGACCTTCGAGGTCCGCAACAGTGTCGATACGGAACTCGGCCAATGCGACACCGTGCGCACGGGCATAGTCGTAGACGGCCTGGTCGGGCTCATGGGTAACAACCACTTCACAAAGCGTCTGGGGTTCACTCGAGGGGCCGAACAGTGCCACATCCGGTCTTATCCTGCTGCCATCAGCCGTACTGATCGTATGCTCGACAGCAACACCCGTAGCCCTCCCAACAAGGTTCGTCTCGTGGTCGCGGTAACACCGCTCGCACGTCCATCGAACGTTCAGGGGCCGCTGAGTGGCGATAGCCCGCTCCATGCGTTGAGCCAGGATCCGTTTGCCTAGACGATGAAGCAGGGACTCCCCATCACAAACCCCCACACTGGCGTGATGAGCGAAATGAGGTCTGGTCTTCGGCCCCTTCCTAGCTACCAAACGGGTCCCACACTCGACACAGACACACCCGCACGCCAAACCCCGCTCCACCGCAGACGCGTGAACGAGCACACCGTCCCGGACCCCATACGGCACCCTCAAGGATGCCGCTGGAACCGTAGCGCCCCGAGACACCCTCTCATGTGGATGCGCCGAGCCGCCGATACCGGAAGCCTTTTCGACACCCAGACTCACTCCAATGCGCCCAAGGGACAGTCCTTTAGTTGGCGTCGTTATCAGCTGCATCGGCGGGTGGTGCGGCAATAGACCGGAGTTGACCCCACGCGCCCCGGAGCACATGGCCTACCACGGGGGGCACGGACACAATCATCGGGCCGAGTACGAGCGTCGTCATGCCCAAAGCGCCTTTGTAGGCGGGAGAGGGAACCGCCCGTGCCGCGATGTGTACCGCTACGAACACAAACACCCCCCAAAGGATGAACACCAGAAGATCGACCATCGCATCAAAGCGACCAGCCACCGGATCGGGCAAGTTACGGTCGCCTAACGGAACGACGACAGCCAAGCCCACCAGCGCTGCCCCTGCGGCTGCAGTCGCGGCGCCTGCCACGGCTACGTCTAGAGCGTCGATGGCGTTGCCGAGATCCCCCAGACGCTCCGTCCACCACTCCACTGCGGAAACGAACGCAGCGAAATGTCCGGTGATAGCGGACCACAGAAACGCCAGTTCAAGCACCAACCAGAACGACGAGAGCGCTGCTCCGTAGCTCGCTGCCCACCCCGCTGGCGCGCTCCTGTATCGCCAGCCGAGGAAACACCCAGCTACCGCTGCGAACAGGCTCAGCACATAAAGGGTGAGGGCGCCTTCCTGGCCACTGAAGTACCAGAGAATCGGAGCGAGGATAGAGAGCAAGACGGGAATGACGACCGCAACTCTCCGAGTCGCTGCTCTGGTAGTTCTCCAAGCGCGGTGCCACGCGTCCCTCATTCCGACGCTCATTACGAAACCCCCGTCATCTCTGTTGCGTCTGGAGCGGTGTCGTGACTGAGCGCAACTCGTCAACACGGGCTGGGGTGTCGATGGTCATACGTTGAGTTGCCCTCGTTCGACGAGCGCGTTTCGGAGGTTCCGGTATTCGACGGTGGCTTGTAGGGCTTGGGCTGAGGCGATGAGTTGTGATGCTTGTTCTGTGGCGTGTTCGCGGTCCCAGTCGTTTCCTTGGCCTCGTATCAGTTCGTCGAGGATCGCTAGGCCGGTCCGGGTCGGTGCCGATGATGCGATTCTGTTTGCCACACCGTAGGTCCAGCTGGTTCGGCCGCCGCTGGCCTTCACCGTCTGTAGGGTCATCTGTTCCCACACTTGAGTGTCGATGGTCTTGATTTCTGAGTACCAGCCGAATCCCAGGAGGGCATCTGACGCGGCTGTCGCCTCCAAGGCGGATTGCCAGAACTTGACAGCGAGGGTGATCTGGTGTGGTTCAGCAGCATCGTGGCTGAGCATCCTGCCCAGTTGTTCGCCAGCGTCGGACATGAGCCTGGCCGTTCGAGCAAAGCGGATGGTCTCGTCGATGGTGTAGCCGGGCAGTTCCCACAGCATGGCTTGCATTAGGTGGGATAGGGCTCTCTTAACGTTGTTCTGGGCTGCGGCGCGGATCTGTTGTTGACAGTGCTCAAGTAGCCAGGGGTCTGCTGTTCCCCATTTGAGTGCTTGGTTGACGGTGACCTGTCCGAGTCCTTCAGCCGCGTCCGCGCCGAGGAGCAAAGCAAGGTTGGCATTGAACCAGTCCTCGGCTACGTGGCGTAGGAGCTTCAGCCTGGTGGCTAATACAGATCGGTGTTCGGCTCCGTCTAGGCCGGTCAGTTGTAGGCTCGCGTCGAGGATCCGCATGGCTTCTGGGCGCGCCTGTGTGGAAGCCTTCTGCTCGTTGTAGGCGAGGAGAAGTGCTGCGTCGAGTGCTTGTGTGCAGGACCGGTTGATGGCTCGTTCGTGAGGGTCGAGTCGAGTGTTAGTGGCGTCGGGCCGTGGCGGGCAGTTGGTGGCTTCGGCTTCGAGGATGGCCCAGACCTCGTCGCTTCGGCCGTCGAAGTCGTGACCTGATCCGGCTAGTACGCGTATCAGCCAGATCCCAGCCGTCTCAGCGTTGCGCCAATCGTTGTGTTCGTAGGGCAGTGTGGCTGGCCAGGGGTGGCATCTGATGAGTTGAATGGTGTCTAGGAGCGCGCCTACGGGTAGGTCGTGCTCGGGTGCGAGGTCTGCGGCCGTGTGGAGGTAGCGGCCGATGTATAGGGGTTCTCGCAGCGCTCTGACGATCCGGATAGGGACCGACAGCCATCTGGCAGGGTCCCGTTTCACGGCATCCGCCAGAATTGAGGCGAGTCGCAATGACCGGTCGGGCCAGTCACCGGGGGCCGGTCGCCACTCGGCGATTCTGCGTGCGGCCTGCTCGGGTTCGGCGGCGTTCAGTTCTTGGGTGCTGAGCGGGCTCGGTATCTCCGTGACTATGGGGCTCTTCTGCTCTAGGCGTTCTCTTATGTGCTTGTCCGGTATGAGAAGCTCTGCTGGCGATGCCCATCCGCCAGCGCACTGGGATGGGAGCAGCAGAGCCCATTCAGCGGATCGGAACCAGTCGGGAGGGATGTTGTGCTCTCTGAGTGCCCGTCCTACTTCGGTGATGGCGGGAGCTTCCCCGAGGGCTGCGATCCACGGGCCGGTGTAGTCGGCTGGTTCGCTGTCACCCACGGCACAATCGACGAGGGCAAGATCGTCGCCTGTGGGAGACCTGGACGAGATAGCGTGGGAGACCTCATCAACCAGGACGCGAGGGTTGACGCCCGGGACCCGGGTCAGGATCCAGGCCCGCATCCTTCCCGAAAGACCATCAGGCATCAGCCCTACCAGCGCCATGAGATCGCTGAGCGGTACCCATTCCAATGACTTTGTGACCGTCTCGATCAAACATGCCAACAAGGAGGGAACTCTCTCATATCGGTGGGTGCTGTCCGAGTCAGCGATCGAGCCTGAAGCGTCGTGCTGCAAGGACCAGAGGTCGAAGTCGTCTGGAGGGACTGAGCGGATCTTGTAACAGAGCAACTGGATTCGCCGCTCAGCGTTCTCCTCAGTGGCGCCTTCTGATAGGCGCTGGAGCAGTCCCCATGGGGCCACGGCCTGGGACCAGCTACCTGGGTTGAGGATCACATCCGCGAAGTCCGCTACCCGCTGATCCGAGGCGGGAAGCTGCCGAGCGGAGCGGATTCCCCAGTGCAGAATGGTTCGATGCTGTTGGTGGGCGCGCACAATGGTGAGCATCAAACCAACAGCAGCTTCCCCCGCCGTGGCAGCCGCTCTCGCAACGTGGGCGGACCGTGTCGGGTCGTGCTCATGTTGGCGATACATGTCTTCAAGCCAGACACATATTTCCTGGGGGTGGCTGACCGCCAAACGCTCCATAGCAGTATCGACCCACCAGCCAGTGGGGCTGTCCGGCGGATCCAGATGGCCGGTCTCGCTCAGCAGCCCCAGCCACGCCGGACTCACCACCTCTTCCACGAACCGTCGCAGATGTTGCGGGCTCGCTACCAACTCGACCACCCTGTTGAGGTCATCCGCGGTCGGGGACTCAAGCCGGGCAAGCTCATCCAACTCGGGAAACCTGATATCAGCAGGCAAGAAGAGCAGCCGCAGGGTCGCCAAACACTCAGACCACAGCCCCTCGGCGTCGACTTCACCATCTGGGCTGTGGACGATGTCGTTGAGCCGAACACACAACTCCTGATAGGCATCAACCGGCGACACACGAGCAGAGATCGGCGCAGCACCTGTAAGGTCGGCCATCACATCGTTCAGCCGTCGCCGCCGAAGGCCCTCCTCGCGGTGAAACCGCTCCAAGTCATCGACCCGGGCCTGCAAGGCACCCAGCAAACGATCCCTCTCAGAATCAGAGTCTTCCGCCCGCCGATACTCCCTGCCAGCGGCCACAACACCGCGGGAGATCTCCTTCCATCTCCCAGCATCCCCCAAGCGGGCAGCCGCCAGCACCGCCGTCATCGCCTCACGTAGGCAATAGACGACCGTCTGGCCCAAGCGGGGACCCGACCGAGACACCCCACACAGCAGGACATAGGCTGTTCCCAGGAACTCAACAGCACGGCTGCCATCCTCGCCGAACTCGTCGACAAGACGGCCCACCACTGCATCATCCATAGGCTCCAGATGCACGGAATCACACCCCAAGCGTCAAAGGTCGGGTATTCGCGACCACCGCCGACCAGGGACGAATGGTAGGGGTGACACGAGCCTGTCACCGACCAGCCCACCCCCCGCCGTCGCCGACGGCGAATCCTGCTGTGATGTGTCCTGACACTCCGCTTTGTGCTCATCTCATGCTGCTGGGTGGGTCGACGGCCCCCCAGTCAGGTAGCAGTGCCGCTACCGCCTTCTCCAACCGGCCGGCAAACGTCTGTGTCGAAGCCTGTTTCCGCTTCCCGGGCTGCCGCAGCGACACGACGGTGGGTCCGAGCCGAAGGGCCGTGGGGTTCTTCTACAAACCGTAAGCGCCATGACGAAGCTGGGGTGGCTGCCCTCGTCACCCGTGGCCGATGCATGGACTGCCAGAAGGAAACGGACGATGCCGAGTTGGAGATGGAGCCCAACCTAGACTCGCCTACGCAGCGAGAGTCGCCGGTTCAAGTCCGGCCACCCGCACGGTACAAGACCAGGAGAATGGAGACTCACGGGTGTTTGCACGGATGAAGGAACGGCGTCTTGCCAAGGCGGCAGCCGAGGCGAAGGCAGCAGCCGAGAGAGAACACGCTGAGGCGTTGGGAGAGTGGAAGGACACCATAGAAGGCATCGAACAGGCGCTCGACGCTGCGAAACACTACACCGAGCTTTGGGACGAATCGCAAGCGCCGATTATCCCCAAGAAGAACGAGGAACTCCTGTATGTAGTGAACGGAGCGGAACTGGTAGAGATCAAGTCCCGCAAGATAAACTACGGTTCTACCTCCCACGGGATGTCCATCCGAATCGCGAAGGGTGTGACCTACCGCCCGAGCGTCTCGCGAGGCAGCATGCAGGCGTCGGAGGAAGTCCCAACTGTCCTCGACGAAGGCACTTTCGTTATTACCAACCAGAGGGCCGTGTTCTCTGGCACCAAGACAAACCGGACCTGGCTGTGGGCGAAGCTCATTTCGGTAAACACAGAGGTCCATCAGGGTCACGTGCTGGTGTTCCTGCCCGTCGAGAACCGGATGAAGACCTCGGGCGTCCACCTGGGCACTGGACAGGCACTAGATGTCGGGCTGACCCGCATCAACCTCGGCATCGCGTTGGCTACCGGCCGGTACGACGATCATGTCGCTCAGATCGAAGCAGACTTGAGAGACGTGCAGGCCGACCGGCCTGCACCACCCCCAGACAGTACATACCTCCCGGCATCGTCCTGAAACTCAACGGCAGGGTCCAGCGAGGCGCTGACAGAGACGCCGGGAGCGGAAACCGCCTGTCTGGCGAGAGACCCTTCGGCCGGCCCGCGCTCACGTGCGTGGGGTGACCGCCTACCTGGCTTCTGGTGGTTGTGGTAGAGCGTGAGTGGGTGCTCAACCGTTGCGATCGTGACGTGAAGCTGGTCCGGCCGTATAGGCGGTCCCTTCCTGGATGCTAGGCAGATAGTCACGGACAATCGCCGGGTACATAGGAGGCCAGAGCCTTTATTACGCCACTGATGCCGGTCACATCGAATCTGGCCCACCCCTCCTCGTAGATTGCCTGCTCATTGCCATTCCCATCTGTCCAAGTCGCCCTCGCCCAACGGAGGGTCACGTATAACTCGGTGGCGTCCTCTCTAGGCTCGAAGTCCCAAAGCCCCAACAAAGAGTCGACGTGGGCCACTGCTGTTGTCGAGACAGGTTCAGATTGAGTATCAAACCGATACTCGACTGACACGAGCGACCTGACATCTTCGTTCAAGTCCCAGGGATGCAGCAGATAAGCATTGGATCCCATATCGCCGGGTCCGCATTGAAGCCACAGGCTGGGCTGCGATTCAGAGCTTGAGGAGAATGTGGCCTCGGTTCCGTACGCCACGGCACCGGACTCCTCGGACGTGTCGTATCGCCAATTGCCAATATCCTCACCCAACAGGATTGATATCGTCGTTGTCGTAGTCGGAGCAACCGTCGTTGTCGTTGTCGTGGTGGGCGCAACGGTGTCCGTTGTCACAGTAATGGCATCTATCGGCTGTACGAACTCTCCTTGCGCGTCTTCTTCACTCAACACTGATCCGGATGTGGTGCTAGTCGGGTAGTCGATCTCATCCTCGAGTTCCGACACCCGATACAGCAGGTACACACACAACGCTGCCAACAGCAAGACGGTGGCTACCGCACCGGTGAGAACTCCTCGGTAGCTAGCCACGGCCCATTCCAATCGACGTTCGATGCCTCGTATGCCAGGTTACCTGTCGATCTCGTGGCGAGGAGTTGGTCATCTTGGGCTCGGCATTCCCAAGCTATCTCTTCGAGACTGTCCTTGCTGTGTTCCTCATCGACCACACAACCATGGCCAGCCCATCATCGCCGTCTCCGACACGGAATACTGCTGCGACGGGATGATCACCCTCGGCGTCGAACAACTCGACAACTACCGGCACCACGCCTACGGGACTACCGACTGGGTAACCAACTACGCAGGGCGCAACCCGGTCGAAGGCGTCAACGGCATGATCAAGGCGACGGGAGCTTCGCCCCACGATCCCGCCGCGTCTTCGGTCTCGCCGCCCGCACCCTCGCCGTTCTCATGGGAGCGGTTATGCACAACCTGACGCAAACCCGACAAGTCCACGCCTTGCGAGCAACCAACAACCCCACCACGGAAACGGCCAACCACGCTCGAACACCACACCAACATCCGCATCAGCCCCACGCCCGACCAGCCATCCAAACCACCCCAGCACGCGAACAGCCCGCTGTGGCGTGGGCCCGGCAGGACTCGAACCTGCAACCAACGGATTATGAGTCCGCTGCTCTGACCGATTGAGCTACGGGCCCTGTGGGGGGAGGATAATCCGGGCGGGTGACTGACCCGGCGGGGGTTAGGGGCGGTAGAAGCGGCCTGGTACTCGGGCTATGGCCACGTCGCAGGGGACGGTTCCCATGAGGGCTTCGGCGTTGCTGCCCAGGAGGACCATGTTGGAGTTGCCGGCGCCGCGGCTGGAGGCGACCACCAGGTCGGCGTTGCTGATGCGGGCGAACTCGGCCACGGTCTGGGGCGGGGGGCCGTCCAGGACCACCGGGGTGACCAGGCCTCCCCAGCCGGCCACGAACTTCTGCATGCGCTCCTCCAGCAGGGAGAGCCGCTCCCGGCGCAGCACACCGAGCGTTTCGGGGGCGACCCCGGCATCCGAGAGCATCGTCTCGTCGTCGGTCGGCAGCGACGCCACGGCCGTCACCGTGTCGGAGCCCGTAGCCAGAAGGAGGGCCAGATCGACGGCGGAGGCACTGGATTCGGAGAGATCCACGGCCGCGATCGCCCGGCGGTAGGGGGAACGCAGCAACCTCCTCACGCTGAGCACCGAGGTATGCAGCTTGCGGGCCAGCCTGGTGGCGCGGGGGCCGATCCTCGTATTGTCGACCGACGAGGTGCCGGTGATCACCAACCCGGCTTGACGGGACAGCTTGGCCAGCTCGTTGGCCATGATGCCCGACCGGACCACCAGATCCACCCGGCAACGGGCGCGGGCGTTGATCCATGTCAGCAGGTCTTCCGCCTGGCTCTGGCGGTAGAGGTGGATCCGCTCCAGCATCTCGTCCGGTAGCGGGACATCGGGCGGCTCCGCGATGTGGACCAGCTTGAGCTCGGCCTGGTGGGCCTCCGCAAGGATCCGAGCTCGATCGGCCACGCGGCGGGACATCGGGGACAGATCGACCGCAGCCAGCACCTGCTTCATGTCAGCTTCTTGTCAGCCCGTGGAACCAGCACGGGCAGGTACCTTAGCCACGCCCGGACGGGCTCGTCCCGTCACGGGCCATGATCGGGCGAGTGCGCGAAAAAAGGGCGATTTTCCCGCCGTCAGACCCCTAGCCGGAGTTGCTCGAACCGCCCGCTTCGCCCGGCAGGGCCGAGTCCGGCTGGGAACGTACCCAGATGGTGCGCTGGGGGAACGGGATCTCGATCTCCGCATCGTCGAGAGCGAACTTGAGGCGCTTCCGCAGCTCCCGGGCCGTGCCGAACTGCTCGCCGGGCTCGGTCCTGACCATCAGGCGGAGGGCGATCGAGTTGTCCCCGAATGCCTGTACACCCGCCATGGTCGGCTCCTGGGTGATCGTGAAGGAATCGAGTTGCTCGCGCCACAACCCGTCCGCCACCTCCTTGATGACATTCATCGCCATGGAGATATCGGTGTCGTAGGCGACCTCGACATCGATGACGGCCTGGCCCCAGTCCTGGGTGAGGTTGGCCACCCGGGCGATCTGCCCGTTGGGGATATGCCACAGCGTCCCGCTGATGTCGCGCACCTGGGTGGTACGGAGCTTGACCTCTTCCACGACGCCGACCGTGTCGCCGACATCCACCACATCCCCGACGCCGTACTGGTCCTCCAGCAGCATGAACACTCCGGACAGGAAGTCCCTGACCAGGCTCTGGGCGCCGAAGCCGACCGCTACACCGACGATGCCGGCGCCGGCGATCAGCGGGCCCAGGTTCACATCGAACTCCCCCAGTGACATCATCACGGCCAGGCCGTAGATGACTATCGAGGAGATCGACCGGAGCACCGAACCGAGTGTTCTCGTCCGCTGGCCGCTCCGCTCCTGTTGGTCCACCATCCGGCGGGCCCTCTCAAGCGCGGCCTCCCCCAGTCCCGGCCCGTCGTCATCCGCCTCGATGGTGCCTGAGAGGGCCTCCGCTACCTCGGATCGCCTCGACAGCCACCCTTCCACAAGCCTGTCCAGCCACCGGCGCGCGATCCGGTTGATGATCCAGGCCAGGAACAGGATGATCAGCACCTTGACCGGGCGGGCCGCCAGATCCGCGAAGCGGGCGGCTTCGGTGCTACCTGTCAGGTCATAGAAGAGACCGCACACGGACCCCGGATCCACACCGCAGGCGTCCGCAACGGATTGAGCGATCAGGTAGGAAGACATTGGGCGCCACCGTTCCGATTTGAAGAAACTCTTTCGGGGCCGGATCGGTACCGGCCCGGAGGGCAGGTTAGCCCCTGCTAGGGGCGTGTTCACGCTATGCGCGTTCGTTTGTTGTCGCGGGTCCCCGTGGTTGGTCTGTGGGGTGGCGGTGGGATATGGCGCCGCCAGCGGCGTCTATGGCAAGGACATGCGGACGAAGGCGTACCCGCAGGGTACGTTGAGGAGGCAGGACGCAGCCAGAGGCGTTGCTGGAGGTCCATAGCACGCCGACCGCAACACAGACCGACCACGATCAAGCTGGCACAATCTCCGTATGGCGCGGAACGAGGCATGAGGTTCACGGATCGGGAGCACGCCGGTCGCGTGCTGGCCGGAGAACTCGACCATCTCGCCGGCCGGCCGATCGTGATCCTGGGCCTGCCCAGGGGCGGGGTCCCGGTCGGCTTCGAGATCGCCCGGGCCCTCGCCGCGCCCCTGGAGGTGCTGCTGGTCCGCAAGCTGGGAGTCCCGTTCCAGCCGGAACTGGCCATGGGCGCCATCGGGGAGGGCGGCGTACGGGTCCTGGACGAACAACGTATCGAGAGGCTCGGGATCCGGCCGGCGGCCGTCGACCGGGTGGAGCAGCGGGAGCGCCGGGAACTGGCCCGACAGGCGGAGCGCTTCCGCGGCGATGCCCGTCCCGCGGATCTGGAGGGCAAGACCGCGGTGATCGTCGACGACGGCATCGCCACGGGCGCCACCGCCCGGGCCGCCTGCCTGATCACCCGCCACCTCGGAGCCGGGCGGGTCGTGGTGGCGGCGCCGGTCGCTCCCCGCGACGCATCGGCGGTCTTCGCTGAAGTGGCTGACGAGCTGGTGGTGGCCCACACGCCGCGGCGGTTCGCCGCCATCGGCATGTTCTATCGCGACTTCAGCCCCACCCCGGACCGTTCGGTGGTCGAGCTGCTGGAACGCGCCCGGGAGTGGATGCCCGGCCACGAGCCGGAGTGTTGAGCGTCCGGTCGACCCTGCTGAACATCATTGCCAGGCCGGAGGACGGAGGCCGATCTACCCGGATGTCCTCAACCACCCTCATAAGCTCGGGCCGTGAACAAGCCTTCGCCTGTAGAGTATTGAGATGACACTTCCCGATACTCCCCTCCTGGACACCATCCGGGGGCCCGCCGACCTCCGATCCCTCGGTTTCGAGGAACTCGAGAAGCTGGCCACCGAGATCCGCCACCTCATCGTGGCCACGGTCACCCGCAACGGCGGCCACCTGGGGTCGAACCTGGGGATAGTCGAGCTCACCCTGGCCCTGCACCGCGTCTACCGGTCCCCCCACGACGCCATCCTGTTCGACACCGGGCACCAGGCCTACCCCCACAAGCTGCTGACCGGGCGACGCCGCCAGTTCGCCACCCTCAGGCTTCCCGATGGAATGTCCGGCTATCCCAGCCGGGCCGAGTCGGAACACGACTGGATCGAGAACAGCCACGCCTCTACCGCCCTCTCCTACTCCCACGGGCTGGCCGCCGCCTTCCGGGCCGAGGGTGATGATCGGCAGGTGGTGGCGGTCGTGGGCGACGGCTCGCTGACCGGGGGCATGGCGCTCGAAGGGCTCAACAACATCGGGCATTCCGACGCCGACGTCACCATCATCCTCAACGACAACGGTCGCTCCTACGCACCCACCATCTCGAAGCTCTCGGAGAGCCTCATCAAGCTACGGACCACCAACGTCTACGAGCGCGGCCAGGGCGTCGCCCGCTCGATCGCCGAGTCGATCCCTTGGGTGGCGGACCTGGTGAGCCGTGGGATCGACGCCACCGAGGTGGCCATCCGCCACATGGTGGAACCTCCCCAGATCTTCGAGCAGCTGGGCATCCGCTACTTCGGTCCGTTCAACGGCCACGATCTGCCCGAGCTCGAGCGGATCCTCCAGAACGTCCGGGCGATGAGCGGGCCCACGGTCGTGCACGTGATCACCCAGAAGGGCCGCGGCTACGCCCCCGCCGAGAACGACCCCATCAAGGCGATGCATGACCTCTCCTCCATCAAGGAGGGGAGCTACACGTCCGCCTTCGCCGACCATCTCCTGACGCTCGCCGGCCGCCATCCCGATCTGGTGGCGATCACCGCCGCCATGCCCGACTCGACCGGCGTGCTGCCGTTCCAGAACCGGTTCCCCGACCGGGTCTTCGACGTCGGCATCGCGGAGCAGCACGCGGTGGCGATGGCCACGGGCATGGCCATGGGAGGCCTCCGCCCGGTGGTGGCCATCTACTCCACCTTCCTCACTAGGGCCCTCGACCAGATAAACCTCGATACCGCCCTCCACGGCTGCCCGGTCATCTTCTGCCTCGACCGGGCCGGCATCACCGGCGACGACGGGGCCTCCCACCACGGCATCCTCGATTTGGTCCTGCTGTCCAAGATCCCCGGCATGACCATCTTCGCCCCCTCCTCGTACGAGGAACTCCCCGTGATGCTCGACACCGCGCTGGAGATAACCACCGGGCCGTCCGCCATCCGGTGGCCCAAGACCGCGCCACTCCGGGCATCGATCGGCGAGGTGGGGTCCGGATTGTCGGCACGCCGGGTCCGCGAAGGGTCCGCCGTCTGCCTAATCGGGGTCGGCAAGATGCTGGAAGCCGTCTGCGAAGCGGCCGACCTCCTGGAACTCGAAGGGGTCAGCTGCACGGTGTGGGACCCGAGAGTGGTAAAGCCGCTCGATCCGGTGATGATCAGCGACGCTGCCCGGCACGGATTGGTGGTCACCGCCGAGGACGGGCTGCGCGCCGGTGGGATCGGGCAGGCGATCCGTGACCAGGTGGATGGCGCCGGGTCAGCCAGGGTGGTGACGGTCGGCCTCCCGACCGCACACCTTCCTCATGGTAAGATTGAGGAACTTCTCGCCCGTTACCGGATGGACGCTTCTGGGATCGTTTCGGCGGTCAAGGAGCATCTACAAGCCGCGGTGCTATAGCCAGGGGTCCCGGCAGGTGGGGAACGATGCCAAGCAAAAGCGAGAACGGAAAGGGGTACCTACTGTGACTCGAAGATTAGTACCTTTGTTGGTGGTGGTTGCGCTGGTCGCTATTTCATGCGGATCCGACGATTCTGCCTCCACAACGGCGGCCCAGCAGACGACTACGGCGGCAACCGAGGCCCCCACGACCACTGAGGCGGAGGAAGTAACCGTTTCACCTCTGCAGGGCGGCACGCTGGCCGAGATCCAGGCCCGCGGTAGCCTGCGATGCGGTGTGTCAACCGCCGCCATCGGCTTCGCCGAGCCCCAGGACGACGGTTCCTACACCGGATTCGACGCCGACTACTGCCGCGCTCTTGCCGCAGCCGTGCTAGGCGATGCGAATGCGGTCGAGTTCGTGGGCACCACCGCCGCCGAGCGCTTCAACGTGCTCGCCGCCGGCGAGGTCGACGTGCTGTTCCGTAACACCACCTGGACCCAGAGCCGGGACACGGAGATCGGCGGTGACTTCGGGCCCACCACGTTCTACGACGGCCAGCAGATCATGGGCAAGGCCGACTTCGGCTTCACCGATGCCTCGACCCTGGTGGACGTGGACGGCGCCAGGCTCTGCACCAACGCCGGTACTACCACCGAGAAGAACATCACCGAGGGCGCCCGCGTGGTCGGCGCCGAGATCGAGCTGGTCACGGTGGAGAACTTCCCGGAGGCCATGGATCTCTTCCGGGCGGGTTCCTGTGACCTGGTGACCACCGACGGATCGGCCCTGTTCGGCCATCGCTACGCCGCCGTCCAGAACGGCGAGATCGCCGAAGGAGACTGGATCATCTTCCCGACCACCCCGATCTCCAAGGAGCCCCTTGGCCCGATGTACCGGCAGAACGACAGCCAGTGGGCTGACGTGGTGAACTGGTTGGTGTACATCCTGATCATCGCCGACGAGAAGGGAGTCACCTCCGCGAACATCGACGAGATGGTGGCGAACCCGCCTGATCCCGAAGCGGGTCGCTTCCTCGGCGTGGGCGACGATGAGCTGCAGACCAAGATGGGCCTTGCGGCCGACGCATACGCCCAGGCCATCCGGCAGGTCGGCAACTACGACGAGATCTACGCCAACAACCTGCACCCGCTCGGGTTCTCCAGAGCCGGGTCTGCCAACGCCCGCTGGACCGAGGGCGGTCTCGTCTACGCACCACCGGCCCGGTAGAAACCAAGTCGATCCGATAGAAGGAGGGGGCGCCGGTCAGGCGCCCCCTCCTCGCGTTGTGGTTGTAGTGGCCAGTGGCCGGTTGCCAGTGGCCAGTTGCGACCTACAGACGATCGAGTCTTCTTATGCCCTTAGGTCCGTCGGCTTGTCAGTTCTCCCCGAGGTACAACATCCACTGACCACTGACCACTGACCACTGACCACTGACCACTGACCACTGACTCTGGAACAACCCTTCTGGTGGTCTGCCAGCCACGCCACACCGCCATTCCACAGACAGACGCGATAGTGGTCTGTCTGCGAAACAACCAGGCGTGCTCTGGCGGCCATCAGCGTCCCTCGCTACGTTCCGCCTCCTCAACGGACCGCTGCGGGTACGCCTTCGTCAGCGGGCCTTGCGAGGAACACCGCTGCCGACGCCATACCACACCGCCATTCCACAGACAGACGCGATAGTGGTCTGTCTGCGAAACAACCAGGCGTGCTCTGGCGGCCATCAGCGTCCCTCGCTACGTTCCGCCTCCTCAACGGACCGCTGCGGGTACGCCTTCGTCAGCGGGCCTTGCGAGGAACACCGCTGCCGACGCCATACCACACCGCCATTCCACAGACAGACCACTTGGTTGTTGGTATGGTCATGAAGGCCGGCTAGAACGGAAGGTCAATTGGTCACGCCCACCGAGCGATCCTCTCAGACCCGCGTTCCCATTTGGCGCAACGTGGTCGCCATCAAGTGGGCCACCCAGCTCGGCATCCTCTTAACCATCCTCTGGCTCGGCTATGTCGTCATAACCCAGGCCACCACCAATCTTCGGGCTACCGGCATCCCGTTCTCATGGGACTTCCTCGGCGAGCCTCTGGGCGTCAAACTCGGCGAGGGGTTCAACACCGATCCCGAGTCGGGCCTGGAGGCGCTGGCGGTGGGAATGGTCAACATGCTGCGGGTCACATGGAGCGGTGTCATAGCTGCCACCATCCTCGGCACGGTCATCGGGATTTCGAGGCTGTCGTCCAACTGGATCGTCTCGAGGATCGCCAACGCCTACATCGAGTTCTTCCGCAACATCCCGCTCCTCGTCCAGATCCTCTTCTGGCAGGCGCTGATCGTCGGGCTCCTGCCGGATCTGACCCCCGAGATGGAGGGGTCGGGGTGGCTGTTCACCAGCCCAAAGGGCATCGCCATCCCCTGGTTCACGCCCCTGGCCGGCCGATGGCAGTACACCGTGGTGTTGATCGTCGGCGTCGTGGCGGCGCGCTGGGTGTACCGGCGCCGGCTCGCGCTCCAGGAGAGAGAGGGGCACGAGACCCACGCCTTCGCCTGGTCGGTCGGCACCTTCGCCGTCTTCCTGGTGGGAGGCTGGTTCGCCCATCCCGCCGCCGGAGTGCTGGGATGGCTGTTCACCGCTCTCGCTTGGGTGTCCGGGGTTGTGCCGGTGATCGGACTCCAGTTGGTGCTGGCCGCCCTGGCCGTCGCGTTGGCGGCCCGCTACATCGTGCGCTATCTGAGGCGGCTCCGGTCGCCCGCCGGGATGGCCAAACTCTCCGATGACGACTACTTCCGCCTGGCCGTGGCGGCCGTCGTGGGACTCGGGGCGATGCTGTTCTTCGTATCGGGGGCCGGGCAGGCAACCCTCTCCAGTGTCCTGGGACGGTCGCTCTGGTACCAGATGAACTGGGGGTTCGAGCCGCTCTTCGACTTCCTGGCGTCAAGGTTCGACTTCTCCGGAGGTGCCCCGCTGCGGTTCACGCTTCCCGAGGTGGTGGTGCCCACCAGATTTCCTCAGTACTCCCATGAGGTCGGTAAGGCACTCACACCGGGCTTCCTGGCGGTCTGGTTGGGAGTCACGCTCTACACGGCGGCCTTCATCGCCGAGATCGTACGGGCCGGGATCATGGCCGTGCCGCGCGGTCAGGGGGAGGCCGCGGCGGCGGTCGGTCTGCGCCGGGGCCAGGTGCTGCGCCTGGTCGTGCTGCCCCAGGCCTTCCGGATCATCCTTCCCCCGCTCGGTTCCCAGTATCTGAACCTGGCCAAGAACACCTCCCTGGGCATCGCCGTGGCCTTCGCCGACATCGTCCAGGTCGGCCAGACGATCTTCAACCAGGAAGGCCAGGCGCTGGCGGTGTTCATCTTCTGGATGGGCTTCTACTCGCTCGTGAGCCTCATCCTGTCGGGCATCGTGAACTACTACAACCGCAAGATGGCACTGGTGGAGCGCTGAGATGACTGAACCCGCATCCGCCGGCGTTGTTGCCGACATGACCGAGCGGGCCCCCGAGCCCCCGCCCACCGGGCCGTGGCGCTGGATGAGGGAGAACCTCTTCTCGGGCCACACCTGGGGCCAGATCGCCTTCAACTCCTTCCTCACCCTGGTCTTCGCCCTGGTCCTCCTCAACATCCTGCGGTTCATCACCTCGTACCTCTTCGCTCCGGAACGCAAGTGGGCAGCGGTCACCCACAATGCGAAGCTGCTGATGGTTCAGGCTTTCCCGCAGGACGACCTGATCCGGATCTGGATGTCCCTGGGCATATTCATAGTGCTGGTGGTCTGGTCCCTGGCGTCCTGGAAGGTGGGAGGACGGCTCGAGTTCGCCACCTTCGCGGGAGGTTTGAGGAGCGGCGCTGTCCTGGTGGCGGTGACGGCGATCATGCACCACGCAGCCGAGGCGCGCACCTTCGGGATTCCCATCCTGCAATTCGACTCGCCCGCCGCCTGGAGCAACGTACGTGCCTGGATACTCGTCGCCGCCGTCCTGGCGGCCGTCCTGGCCCACTTCGCCGTCCGGTGGGGCCGCGCCGCGGCTGCGCCACCGACGATCCCGATACTGGCCGTGCCGGTGATGATCATGGCGGCGGTGGCCGCGCTCCTATGGACCGTGGAGCTCCCGGTTCCGTTGGGCCAGTTCGACCAGACCATCGCACCGATAGCCGCCACCACCGCCCGTCCGTGGACGATCCTGTTCGCGCTGGCCGTGGCCGCCTATCCCCTCGGGGTCGCGGTCGAAGGCATCTGGCCCCGCGCCTTCCGACGGTTCCTGATCTCGGCCTGGCTCCTTTCCTATCCGGTGATCATCTTCATCATCCAGCGCAACCCGGTCCTCGACTGGTCCGACATGATCCTGCTAATGGCCGTAGCGCTGGGCGCCGGAGCGCTCCGGGTGCTGATCGCTCTGCCCAGAGGGCCGACCGGCGCCGCGGTGGTGGCAGCTATCGGGCTGGTGATAGCCGCCCTGCCATTGGCTTCCGGAGAGGAACCGCTCTGGGTCGCCGCGGCGTTGGTGATCATCGGGTTGGCGACACTGATCGCCGCTCTGACGATACGGGAGCCGGTGGTGATGGTCAGGACGTCGGCTGGGGGCCTGGTGCTGGCCTGCCTGTTGATCTGGCTCGTCCCGATGCCGTTCCTCTACCGGATCATGGTCATCGCCTTCACCCTGTTCCTGCTAGCAACGCCCACCGTCGGACGAACGCAGCGGGGAAGGGCCAACCTGGTCCGGGTCTGGGTAGCGGCCACGCTGCTGGTAGTGGTGGCGTTCCGGCTGGGGGCCACGTTCGTTGACGGCTCGAGCCTGACCATCTTCCTGCGCTCGGATGTCGTCTCCATCGTCCTGGCAACTGTGCTGGGCGGCGGCGCGCTCTGGGTCCTGGGCCTACCCCCCAAAGGGCGCGCCGTCAACGCGATAGTGGCGGCCATGGGGCTGATGGCGGCCGCCCTGCCATTCGCCTCCGCGGAGGAGCCGCTCTGGCTCACTGTGGGGTTGGTGCTGACCGGGCTAGCGATAGTGACCGCCGCCTTCACGATCGAGGAGCCGGTGGAAATGGTTCGCGCGTCAGCGGCGGGCCTGACGGTGGTATGCCTGCTGATCTGGTTCATCCCGATGCCGTTCCTCTACCGGACACTGATCGTCGCCTTCACCCTGTTCCTGCTGGTGACACCCACCTTCGGGGGAACGGAGGGGGGACGGACCAACCTGGTGCGAGCCTGGACAGTCGTTTCGGTGCTGATAGTGGTGGCATTCCGGCTCGGCGCCACCAGCACGTCCCTCGAGTTCCAGGGAACCACCTTCCTCGGCGGTTTCAACCTGACCATCCTTCTGGCCGTCAGCGGTATCGCTCTCTCCCTGCCCGTCGGTCTGGTCCTCGCCCTGGCGCGAACCTCCTCGATGCCCATCTTCCGCCTGCTGTCCACCGGATACATCGAACTGGTCCGTAGCGTGCCGATGATCACCTGGCTGTTCTTCGGCTCGGCCATGCTGACCGCCTTCCTTCCCGCCGGAGTGGAGTTCGACGAGATCGTCCGGATCGTCGCGGCCATCACGATCTTCAACTCGGCCTACGTGGCGGAGAACATCAGGGGAGGATTGCAGGCCATCGACCGGGGCCAGTACGAGGCGGCCAGGGCTGCGGGCCTGAGCATCGTCCAGTCCACCTCGCTGGTGATCCTGCCCCAGGCGGTGCGGACGGTGATCCCGGCGCTCGTCGGATCGATCATCGTCGCCTTCAAGGACACCTCGCTGGTGGCCATAATCGGACTGGCCGACATCCTGCTGATCGCACGCAGCTTCATACCCCAGCAGAGCGATCCCAACTTCCAGGGCACCCTGCCCCAGATGATGTTCTTCATGGCGTTGTTCTACTGGATAGTTACCTTCACGATCTCGAAGCTGAGCATGCGCTACGAGCGCAGCCTCGGCCTTGGAGAACGCTGATGGCCGGACCACTAGGGAGGATGTAGTGACCACCAACGGATCTCAGGCGATCATCTGCGAAGACGTCAAGAAGTGGTTCGGTGACTTCCAAGCCCTGAGCGGGGTGACAACCTCCATCGGCTGGGGTGAGGTGGTGGTGGTGATCGGACCCTCCGGCTCCGGCAAGTCCACCTTCATCCGCTGCATCAACCGCCTCGAGGCCCACCAGGCGGGGCGGATCGTGGTGGACGGGATGGAGTTGACCAACGATCTCCGCAACATCGACGCCATCCGCCGCGAGGTCGGCATGGTCTTCCAGCAGTTCAACCTGTTCCCCCATCTCACGGTGCTGCAGAACATCACCCTGGCGCCGATCTGGGCGCGCAACCGGACCCGGTCGGCTTCCGAGGCCTCCGCCATGAAGCTGCTCGAGCGGGTAGGCATACCCGAGCAGGCCGGCAAGTATCCGGGCCAGCTGTCGGGAGGCCAGCAACAGCGGGTTGCCATAGCCCGGGCCCTGGCCATGAACCCCAAGATCATGCTCTTCGACGAGCCCACCTCGGCGCTCGACCCCGAGATGATCAAGGAAGTCCTGGACGTGATGAAGGAGCTGGCCGAGTCGGGCATGACGATGATCGTGGTCACCCACGAGATGGGCTTCGCCCGGGAGGTGGCCGATCGCGTGCTCTTCTTCGACTTCGGCATGGTGGTGGAGGAAGGCACGCCGGAACACTTCTTCCACAACCCCCAACACGACCGCACCAAGCTGTTCCTCAGCCAAATTCTTTAGTGATCGTGGTCGGTCTGCGTTGCGGCGGCGTGCTCTGGACCACCCCCAACGCCTCTGGCTGCGTCCTGCCTCCTCAACGTACCCTGCGGGTACGCCTTCGTCAGCAGTCCTTGCCATAGACGCCGCTGGCGGCGCCATATCCCACCGCCACCCCACCGACCAACCACGGGAACCCGCGATAACAAACGAGCGCGCACAGCGTGAACACCCCTTATTTGGTGTGTAGTTGTTGGTTGTAGTTACTAGTTGTGATCGATGGTAAGCAGCTACTAGTAGAGCAACCAGCAACTAGCCGCTAGTTCCGCAGTCTCCGCTGATCGCCGCGACCTTGGTTGCGCTTCCGGGCTGGTATCTCGCCCTCAGCCAATAGCCCAAGATTGGGCGACCCAGAGACCAGCCACAAGAGGACGTGGGTATCGAGAAGGATCACGCTCGAGGGGGAAGGTCAGGGTTCAGCACCCGGTCGGGATTGCTGATGGCTTCCCACTCCTCGGCTGCGAGGGCAGGTGACACTATGTCGCCGACGATCCGGATCTGATCCCGGTAACGACCCAACATTTGCGGTTTCGGGCTCTCCGCGGGCACCAACCGCCACACCGGTTTGCCGTGCTTGGTGATCAGAATCTCCTCGCCGGTCTCGGCTACCTGATCTATCAGAGCCAAGCACCGGTCTTTGAACTCGCCTGCCGGGATCGTCCGAGTTCTCGCCGACATGCCACAAACCTCCCACGACGGCACCCGTGATTATGCCCATGGCTAATCGCTATGGGCATATAGCCGGCCTGGGAGGGTGCTCGCGCCCTCGCCCAAGGCAACCGGCGCCTTCCTTGAACATCTCCGCCGATCAGCGCGACCGCAGTTGCGCCTCCGAGCTGGCATGCATACTCTCCGTGTACATCTTCATGGGGAGGGTGCAGGTTCGATGGCAAGAGTCAATCTCGTGATCTCGGACGACGACCGCGACCGGTTCGTCTGTCAAGCGCGGAGGAAAGGCATGACGCTGAGTGCCTGGATTACGGCCGCGGCTCGCGAGCGACTCGAGAAAGCCCATAGAGCCAGGCCCTTCGAGTCACCGGAAGATGTAGAGGAGTTCTTTCGCGCTAGCGACAAGGCAGCAGGCCCGGGACCGGAACCGGACTGGAAGGATCATCTGGACGTGATCGACCGGTCCCGCAGGCATGGCGTGCCCGGTACATGAGCCCGCGACCTGTGCCATCTGGCCGGTTGTAGGAGACGGGGCGTGAGCGTGGTCATGACCTTCGATCGAGCCCTCCGTGCCGTCACCGAGCGGCCGGACGCGTCGCTGTAAGCGTACTTCGGGCTTTCCACCAGAGCCGGGCCCGGCTCAAGCCCGCGGCCCGGCTACCGGATGAAATGTCCCGAATCCACCAGTGGAAGCCGGGCCTGTATCCGAGGGTCGGGTGATTCTCTCACGGCGTTCTCCTATACGGAACAACGTTGGGCCTACAGCCTATGAATTATTACTGTGAGTAATAATTCTGCGGTCGGAGACCCACGGATGGACCCGACCGGGCGATTGGAAGGAGGTGAATCATGAGACCGTCTGATGATCGGCCCCGGCCAGACAGACTGCTTTGGGGCCTGCTCAGGCTGATGATGGGGTGGATCTTCTTGTGGCCATTCCTCGACAAGGTGTTCGGGTTGGGCTTCGCGACGGAGCAGGGTTCGGGTTGGATCGACGGCTCCAGCCCGACCTTCGGGTTCCTCGAGTTCGGAACGCGGGGTCCGTTCAAGGACATCTTCCAGCCGATGGCAGGGAACGTGTTGGCCGATTGGCTGTTCATGATCGGGCTGCTGGGAATCGGCGTAGCCCTGGTGCTGGGAATCGGGGTCCGCATAGCCTCGGTGGCGGGTGCCGTCATGCTCGTCTTGATGTGGCTGGCGGCGCTCTGGCCCGAGCACAACCCGTTCCTGGACGACCACCTCATTTACGCCTTCGTGCTGGTCGGCGTGTACGTGACCGACGCCGGTCGCTACATCGGCTTCGGCAAGCCCTGGGGCGAGTCGGCGCTGGTCCGGACGAGGCCGTTCCTGAAGTAGCGGAGCACTAACGGCCACTCGGACAGGCGGGGCCCGGGATGATCCCGGGCCCCGCCGCCGCTTGCTCCTTAGTCGGCTAAAGGATCAGGCTGCGCCTCCACCGGCAGTGGACCCGGCGCCCTCCTTGAGCAGCTCGCCGATGGCCGCCACCGAACCCAGCAACCCCGACGTGTCGAGTGGCAGGAATATCTTGGTGGCCTGACCGTCTGCGATGCCCTGCAGCGCCTCCAGGTAGCGGATGGCGATCAGGTCGGGGGTCGGATCGCCGTTGTGGATCGCCAGGAAAACCCGCTCGATGGCCTGGCCTTCACCCTCGGCCACCGTGAGCTTCTGGTACTTGTCGGCGTCGGCAACCCGCTTGATGGCCTCCGCCTCACCTTCGGCCCGCAGGATGGCGGACTCCTTCACACCCTCCGCCTTGAGGATGGCCGACCTCTTCTCGCCCTCGGCTTCCGTCACGACCGCCCGGCGGGACCGCTCCGCCTTCATCTGGCGATGCATGGCGTCGGTCACGTCCGGGGGAGGCTCGATTCGCTGGATCTCGACCCGCACCACCCGGGTTCCCCACTTGTCGGTGGCGTCGTCGAGTATCTGGCGCAGCTTGCCGTTGATGAGCTCGCGAGACACCAGCGCCGCGTCGAGTTGGAGATCGCCGACCACGTTACGCAGGTTGGTCTGCGCCAGCTTGGTGACGGCCAGGATGAAGTTGCCCACCGCATACTTGAGCTTCACCGGATCGGTAGCCTCGAAGTAGATCACCGCGTCCACCGTGACCACCACGTTGTCCTTGGTGATGACCTCCTGCGGCGGCACGTCCACCACCTGCTCCCTCATGTCGACCTTCAACATTCGCTGCACGAACGGGATCACGAACCGGAGCCCGGGCGGAACGGTCCTCTTGTACTTGCCGAGGAACTCGATCAGACCCTGTTCGTAAGGTCGCACGATCCGGAACCCGGCCGCTGCGATCAGTAATACCGCCACTGCAATGACGGCCAGAAGCAATACGCCCGCTACCTCCATCGGATTTCCTTTCTATGTTTGGTCTCTATGAGTCGTTGTCGTCTGTCTGGAGTTCTCTGACTACCAGGCGGGTACCTCGAAGGGCCACGACTTCCACTGTCATACCCTCTGCAATTGGCTTGCCCTCGGTGGTGGCCCGCCATTCCTCCGCCTCCACCCTGATCATCCCGGTGTTGGCGCCGGTGTCGACCGTCTCCAGCACCAGCGCTTCCATCCCGACGTAGCGGCCGGGACCCACGACCAGCCCTCCGTCCTCATCCTGGGCTCTCATGAAGCGGCGTATGTAGAGCATGGACAGCCCCGTGCCAACGAAGAAGAGCAGCCACTGGACGATATCGGCCACGCCTATCCACGCGGCCACGGCGGCGAGGCCGGCGCCGATCGCGAACGGGAGCAGGAAGAACCCGGCCGTGACGATCTCCCCGATACCCATCAGCAGGGCCAGGCCGGTCCACACCCATATCCAGACTTCGTTGTCCATCATCGTCTCCAGTCTCCATGCGAGGAAGGCGCGCGCCGTCACGAGCGATCACCACACCATTGCCCCGTTTACCCTTGCTCCCGCAAGTCCTGCCGTCAACTCGCTCCAGGGCGCTCTCTGAGGATACTGATGCTGCGTCCGTACCTAGGAGCGTCCGCCCGCTGCGGGCCAACGCGTCCGCCTCTATCCAGCACCCTTCTAGACTGGCGTACAGGATGTATGGACCCCTGAACGGTGTACGGGTAGCGCTCGTGACGCTGGCGGTGCTGGCAGCGCTGGGCGCCGCCATCCTCGGGCACTGGATAGTCACCCTGGTCCTGGGTGCCGGGGTCGCCCTCCACGGCCTCGGCTGGCTCTACCTAGCCCAACAGGCCAAGATCGGATCTGAAGAACCCCGCTGAAGCACCCCGTTCACCGCGGGACACGAGGATCCGCCCATCGTCCCGCTCAACCCCATGGGACAGCCCTCACCCCCGGCCTTGATCAACCTCGGCGCGGTACTCTCCGATCAGGGCTCCCACATCATCGGGTCCGATTCCCTTGGCCCTTGCCTGCTGCTCCCCGTACCCCAGAAGCTGTCTCCATTCACATTCCTCGATGTAGCGCCGCACTGCCCGTCGCAGGAGTTCGCCTCTGGTGCATCCTTGCTCGTTCGTCAGCCGGTCCACCCGTTCAGCCAATTCGGTGGACAGGGAGAAGGTAAGCGTCTTCGTCGTCCGAGCCATCGGCGCCTCCGTCGACCGGTCTTGGCCTCAGTAGTAGCGGGGGAAGCGCGAGAAGTCCTTGGGGCGCTTCTCCACGAAGGCGTCCCGGCCCTCCTGGGCCTCTTCGGTCATGTAGCCGAGGCGGGTGGCCTCTCCGGCAAAGACCTGCTGGCCCACCAGGCCGTCATCGATCAGGTTGAAGGCGAACTTGAGCATCCGCTGCGACATGGGGCTCTTGGAGTTGATGATCCCTGCCCACTCCAGCGCGGTGGTCTCCAGGTCCGCATGGGGCACCACCTTGTTGACCATCCCCATGTCGAAGGCTTCGGTGGCGGAGTAGTCGGCGCCCAGGAAGAAGATCTCCCGGGCCCGCTTCTGGCCGACCATGCGGGTCAGGTATGCCGAGCCGAACCCGGCGTCGTACGAGGCCACGTCGGAGTCGGTCTGCTTGAAGACGGCGTGCTCACCCGAGGCCAGGGTCAGATCGCACACCACGTGGAGGCTGTGGCCGCCCCCTACCGCCCAACCCGGCACCACCGCGATGACCACCTTGGGCATGAACCGGATCAGGCGCTGGACCTCGAGGATGTGGAGCCTGCCCAGCCGGGCTGGGTCGATGTCCGCGGCGCGCTCACCCTCGGCGTACATGTAACCGGCCTTGCCTCGGATGCGCTGGTCCCCGCCCGAGGAGAACGCCCAACCACCATCCTTGGGAGACGGACCGTTACCGGTCAGCAGGACGGTCCCCACGTCGCTCCACTGCCGGGCATGATCGAGGGCGACATAGAGCTCGTCCACCGTCTGCGGGCGGAAGGCGTTGCGCACTTCGGGTCGATCGAAGGCCACCCGTACCGTTCCCTGATCGACCGCCCGGTGGTACGTGATGTCATCGAAGGAGAGGCCTTCGACCGGGCGCCAGGCGTGCGGATCGAATAGCTCGGAGACCATCAGCAGCGAGGTACGGCGCCCGGGGCGCCCGCCCGGCAGGCGATCCGGACCCCGTGTGCCGCCACCGCGGCCGCTTGGTCATCCTGGTTCTGGTACTGGGGGGTGTCGAAACGGGGGGTGCGATGATCCACCGGCTCCAGGGCCTCTTCCTTCCACGGCGCCGTCCACCCGTAGCCCAGGTCCACGATTCCCGGCTGTTCCATGGTCTCGAACAGCGCCAGGGCGTCGCGCATGATCGACCGCTGCAGCTCCGGCCGGTCAGGCGGTCCGCAGGTGTGGCCGAGCGGGAAGTCGGTGAACGCCGCCCGCGGCGGGTTGGCCGACTTGGTGATCGAGTGGGCGCTGGTCATCGACAGGGTGGGCACACCCTTGGCCTCGATCGCCCTGCTGACCAGTCCAACTGACTGGTGGCACACCGGTCAGACCGGCACCAGCAGCACCGCATCGACCTCCATTTCGAGGGTGCGGTCCACCAGAGCCGGGATCAATTCGGAGGCCAGCCGGCGCTGCGAGTAGATGCCACCCATGAAGGTGAGCGCGAGAGGCGCCAGCTCCCCCACCGTGCCCTCGGCGACCAGGGAACGAAGGGTGTCGATCGGGAAGACCACGTTGGGATCCCGCCGGGCGGCCGCCGGATCGAAGGCAAAGTGGGTAACCCGGACCTCGGAGGTGTCCACATCGGTGGGTATCTCCCGATGGGTCACGTCATCGCGGTGGGTGAAAGCCACCTGCCCGCGCCGGTAGATGCCGCCGGAGGCGACCAACCCCAGCCGGGATTCCGAAAGCGGCTTGCCGAGCGCGGCCCACGACGGCGGATCCTCGTTGAGGGCCCAGCGATAGGGCTGGTAACCCTGCGCGGCGTAGGTCTCCCTGGTTTGGGCTATGTAGTCGATCGGTCTGCGGTCGGGCTCGGCCATGGGCCCGATTGTAGGACGTTAGGGTCAGGCATTATGTGGAAGGTTCCGGAGCCAAACTCGGTGCAGAGTGTTCCCATGGAGGACGGCACCCGGACCACCCTTCGTCGCCACGGGAATCCCTCGGGTCAACGGCTCGTTATGAGCCACGGCAACGGGCTGGCCATTGACCTCTATCTACCCTTCTGGTCGATCTTGGCAAGAGATTTCGATCTCATAATCTATGATCTGCGCAATCATGGCTGGAATAACGTAGGGCACATCGGGTATCACAACATACCCACCTTTATAAAGGACCATGATCAGATTCTGGAAGCCATAGATAGTGTTTTCGGCCGGAAACCAACGATAGGCATCTTCCATTCGCTGTCCGGCCTGGTGAGCCTCCTGTCACCTACAAGGGGGAGCGGCTTCGCCGCACGGATCCTGCTGGATCCCCCCCTATGCACGCCTGGCAGGAGCTACGAGGAGTTCGACATGGCCGCCTCGCAGACAGCTGCCATGGCGCGCCGTCGCACGAACCGGTTCAGCTCGTACGATCAGTTCGCGGACTTGCTCGGCTTCGCGCCTGCCTTTGCTCAGGTAGTCCCCGGGGTACTTGACCTGATGGCGAGGACGACCCTCCGCAAGGAGAGCGCCGGCGATATGTACACGCTCAGATGTCCCCGAGAATACGAGGCACGGATAATCGACTACGCAAGCTCGTACTCGGTGCTGGTTGACTTCAACAATCTCGCCTGCCCCACCAAGGTCTTAGGGGCTGACCCGCTGGTGCCGTACTCTTACCTACCCACCCTCGACCTCAGCCACATAATGAGCGTCGATTACGACTTTCTCCCGGACGCCACTCATTTTCTTCCACTCGAGCGGCCGGAAGAATGTGCGGCGATGGCACGAGAGTTCATCGACTCGCTCGGCACTGCTTAGGCATCCGATCCGGGAGGTGGTACGCGCCCGCCGACCACAGCCGGACGAACTCACTAGCCCGAGGGACCCCGGGATGTGAGCCTTTTCTACGCTGATGTTCGGAGCTTATGCGGCCTTGCCGTCCAGGAAGCCCACGACTTCGCTCAGTGTCTTGAGGGAGGTGCACTCCTCAACGGTGAATTCGACGCTGAACTCTTGGGACACCAGCTTGGCCAGGGCAACGATATCCATCGAGGAGACGCCGGAATCGATCAGGCTGATGTTCAAATCATCCGGAATGGAAAGAGGCTGTCCATCAACCTCTATATTCTCGTTGACCAGAGTCGTAAGCCGTTCTGCGGTAGATGCCATGGATGATGTGCCCTTCAGATCGCGTGCTGTCTTGGCCAGTATACAGTAGCCGTTATGGCCAATCCAGACCGACCGGCGGCCGGGCAGCCCATAGCAATCGTTGGTATGGCGTGCCGGTTCCCCGGCGCGGACAACCTGGAGTCCTTCTGGCAGGTCCTGGCGGAGGGCCGCAACACCGTGACGGAGGGAATCCCCGGTTCCGGTGGCGTACGTCTGACTGATCTGTTCGACGACCCCGAGCGTCGGAACGAAGCATGCCGTTTCGGCGCTTTCGTAGAGGGAATCGACCTGTTCGACGCCGCCTTCTTCCGTATCTCCCCGGTCGAGGCGGAACTCCTGGACCCGCAGCAGCGCATGATGCTGGAGGTGAGTTGGCAGGCGCTCGAGGACGCCGGCATAGATCCGGCCCGGCTGAGCGGGACCCGCACGGGTGTCTACACCGGGATCAGCAACGACGAGTACCGGATGATGGTCGTGGACGCGCTCAAGCCCAGCGAGGCGGCCGCATGCCTCTACGCCCTCAGCGGGACCAACCTGAACGGCGCCAGCGGCCGGGTCTCCTACGTCCTGGGATTGATGGGGCCGGCGAAGGCGGTGGACGCGGCCTGCGCGTCGTCCCTGGTGGCGGCGCACGACGCGGTTGCGGACCTCCAGCAGGGCAAGGCGGATCTGGCCATCGTGGGCGGTGTCCAGGCCATCATCAACACGCGGATCTATGAACTGAGAGCGGACGCGATGATGCTGTCCCCCGACGGGCAGTGCAAGGCCTTCGATGCCTCCGCCAACGGTTACGTGCGGGGCGAGGGTTGTGGCGTGGTCGTCCTGAAGCGGCTGAGCGAGGCTGAGGCCGATGGCGACCGGATTTGGGCGGTCATCCGGGGTGCGGCGGTCAACCACGGGGGCGCCAGTACCGGCCTCACGGTCCCCCACACACCCGCGCTGGAACAGGTCATGGAGACAGCCCTATCGGATGCGGGCGTCCGTTCGTCGGAGATCGACTACCTGGAGGCCCACGGCACCGGGACCTCGGTGGGAGATCCGATCGAGATCGATGCCGTGGCCAACGTCTTCGGACCGGAACGCGGGCCCGGCCGGCCGCTGCTCATCGGTTCTGTCAAGACCAACATCGGCCATCTCGAGTCGGCCGCCGGAATCGCCGGACTGATCAAGGCGGCGCTGGTGGTGAACCGGGGCGTGATCCCGGAGCACCTGCACTTCCGCGATCCCCACCCGGGCGTCGACTGGGATCGGCTACCCCTGCAGGTCACCTCATCCCGCATGGACTGGCCGAGCGACCGCCCGGGCCGGCGGCTGGCGGGGGTGAACTCCTTCGGGATATCCGGCACGAACGCCCACATCGTCGTGGAGGAGCCTCGCGACCCGGACGGCGAGCGCGGCCGCGAACCCCAAACAGCGGGCGCCGCGCAGGTCGTGCCGGTATCACTGCCGCCACCGGTGGCCGGGATCCCGTTGCCGCCGGAAGGCCTTGGAGATCGCCGGACCCGGCTCCTGCCCGTGTCCGCCAAGTCCGGAAACGCTCTCGGCGAGCTTGCGAAGCGGTACCTGTCGTGGCTCGACGATCGCACCCCGGAGTCGGGCCTGGCGGACATGGCCTGGACGGCGGGCATCGGCCGCAGTCACTTCGATCACCGGGCCGGGATCGCCTTCACGGACGCCGTATCTTTGCGAGCGAGGTTGGCTGCCCTATCGGAGGACGGCGAGGGTTCGGAGCCCCGCGCCGCCACCAGGGTGGCTTTCGTCTACACGGGGCAGGGCAGCCAGTGGGCCGGTATGGGTCGGGACCTGTACCAGACCGAGCCGGTGGCGAGGGCGGTGCTGGATCGGTGCGAGGAGGTATTCCGCGAGGCTAGGGGGGCCTCGCTGCTGGACGTGATGTTCGGTCGACCTTCGGCCGAGGGAGATCTGGGCGACACGGCTTGGGAGCAGCCTGCCCTCTACGCACTGGAGTGCGCGCTGACCGCGCTCTGGTCCAGTGCCGGCGTCCGCCCGAGTGTGGTGATGGGGCACAGCGTGGGAGAGTTGGCCGCGGCGCAGGCCGCCGGGGTATTCAGCCTGGAGGACGGGATGAGGTTCGCCGCGGCGCGAGGCTCCCTGCTGTCCGGGACCGCTCCCGGCGCCATGGCTGCGGTCTTCGCCCCGGCGGAACGGGTCGAGTCGGTAGTCGGAAGGCTGGACGGGTCATCAAGCGGCGCCGGTGTGAGCGTGTCGGCCTACAACGGCGCCCACCAGGTGATCAGCGGTCCTGCTTCGGGGATCGATACCCTCCTGGACCGTTTCGAATCGGAGGGAATCCGGGCCAGACGCCTGAACACCACCAGGGCCTTCCACAGCGCCCTCGTGGAGCCGGCCCTCGACCAGCTGGAAGCCGCTCTGGACGGCGTGGCTATCCAGGCCCCGGCCGTTCCGGTGATCAGCAACCTCACGGGTGGACCGGTCGACCCCGGCATGGCATTGGACGGTTCCTACTGGAGGCGCCATGCGCGGCAGGCGGTGGCGTTTGCCCGCGGGGTCGAAGCACTGGAGGATCTCGACGTCGACCTGGTGGTGGAGATAGGCCCGCACGCGGTGCTGGGTCCGATGGTGACGCTGGCATGGCCCGACCAGGCGAATGGGCGGAACGCCTCGGAGGCCCCAACCGTGCTGGCCGGCATGCGGCGGCCGCGCCGGGACGGTTCGTCCTCCGAACCGGCTACCGGCTTCGTCGATGCGGTGGCGGAAGCCTATGCAGCCGGGCTGGAGATCTCCTTCGAAGGGCTGTTCGCCGGGGAGACACGCCGCCGGGTCTCCCTGCCGGGCTACCCGTTCCAGCGCGAGCGCTACTGGCTGGAGCCGTCGAAACGCCGGCGTGCGGATGACGGCCACCCCTTGCTGGGGCTGCGGTACGAGTCGGCGCGAGGCCAGGTCACCTTCGAGACGGAAGTGTTCCCGTCGGATCCGGCCTGGCTGGAGGACCACCGGGTCTTCGGCAGGCTGGTGGCGCCCGGCGCGCTGTACGGCGCCATGGCGGCGACCGCTTCCCTCGCCGAGGGAAGCGACTCGGTGGTGATGCAGGACATGCAGCTGCACAACCCGCTGGTCTTCGCGGAGCCGAACTCCGCGAACGGCGCGGGAGAAGAAGGCCGGAAGATGCAGGTCGTGCTCGACGATCCCGAACAATCATCGTCGCGCCGTGTCCAGATATACAGCAAGGGATCCGAGAATGAGTGGACGCTGCACGTCGAAGGGCGCGTGTTGCCGGGCGCCCCACCGCTGGAATCCGGCGCAAAGATCGATCTGGAGGAACTCAGAGCCCGAATGGCCCCGGCCGATGTGCCTGCCTACTACCGCGCCAAAGCCGATACCGGAATCGATCTCGGTCCGTCGTTCCAGACGCTGGGGAGGGTCTGGTCCGGTCCCGGCGAGGCCGTAGGCGAGGTGCTCCTGCCCGAAGTGCTGGGCCGCAACCGCCTGGACGTTCATCCGCTGGTCCTCGACGGCTGCTTCCAGGTGGTGGGGATAGCCCGCAACATGGCCGGAGGTCCGGACGAGGCGACCTACCTGCCGTTCGGCTGGGACGGGTTGTGGCTTGACGGGCGGCTTCCCGACCGGGTGTTCTGCCACGTGCGCATGGGCGCGGCCCCCCAGGGCGCCGAGACGGAATCGGGCGAAACGCCGGAGGTCCTCAGCGGCGAGATGCGCATCTACGACCCCAACGGGGCTCTCATCGGCAGGCTGGACGGCTACACGGTCAAGCGCGCCACCAAGGCGGCGTTGCTGTCGGCCTTCGAAGGCGTGGAAGACCTGCTCTACGAAGTCGTCTGGCGCGATCGCTCCCTCGAGTCGGGACTGAAGCCGGCGGACTTCTTTTCCACCCCTGCAGCGGTGGCGGCCGGCTCGGGGTTGTTCCCCGAATACCTGTCGGAGGCCGGAGTCGATCCCGAGAGCAGGAACGGCCTGCTGGCGGACCTGGAGCGGTGGTCACGTTCCTACGCGCTCTTCAACCTGGAGAAGCTCGGTTGGCGCCGGACACCGGGCGAGGTCGTCGACCCCGAGGAGCTGAGGCAGCGGCTGGGTGTCATCCCCGAACACCGGCGCCTCTTCCGCCGGATGCTCGAAATGCTGGCCAGGTCCGGGATCCTGGCGGAGGGAGACGATGGATTCACGGTGTTGCTGGGACCCGACGACCCGTTGCCGGAGGACCTACCCCCCGACCCCGAGGGGTTTGCCGACCGGATGGCCGGCCTGTACTCCCACGGCCAGACCGAGGTCGGGTTGTTCCGCCGGTCCGGCAGCGCTCTGGCCGACGTGCTGCTCGGTCAGGCGGACCCGCTGACGCTCCTCTTCAGCAGTGGAGAACCCACCGCGGCCGATCTGTACCTGAAGGCGCCGGTGGCCCGCGCCGCCAACGCCTTGCTGCGGGACGCGGTCCGGACACTCCTGGCCCGGCTACCGGAGGGACGGAGGCTGCGGGTGGTCGAGATCGGGGCGGGCACCGGTTCGGCCACGGCGTCGGTGTTGCCGGAGCTTCCCGCCGGACGGTTCGAATACGCGTACACGGACATCTCGGCCGGGTTCTTCGCCGAAGCGGAGGAGAGGTTCGGCGACGGAGACGGGTGCATCGAGTACCGGCCGCTGGACATCGAGAAGGATCCTGTCGCCCAGGGTTTCACCTCCCACGGCTACGACCTGATCATCGCCTCCAACGTGCTGCACGCCACCCGGTACCTCGAGGAGACGCTGGGCCACTGCCGGACCCTGCTCGCCCCGTCGGGCCAGCTGGTGGCGCTCGAAAACCTGCGCGGCCTCGGCTGGATGGATCTCACCTTCGGCCAGCTGGACGGCTGGTGGCGGTTCGCCGACGAGCACTACCGCCCCCATCACGCGCTGGCTACCCCCGACGTATGGCGTCGCGCCCTCGGGGATGCGGGTTTCGAAGGGGTGGAGGTCCTGGGGGTAGACGACTCCTTCTCGTTCGAGATGCTGGACAAGGGCGTGATCGTGGCCCAGGGCCCGGAGCAGGTGGAGGAGCCTCCAGGCGTGTGGGTCGTGACCTCTTCCGGCGACGGCCTCGCGCAAGAACTCGCGGAGGAGTTGGCGGCGCGGAACCAGACCGTCGTCATGGCCGGCGGCCGGTTGCCGGACGGCGAGGAGCCGGCCGCGGTAGGGACGCAGGTCATCCGGAGAGCCCTGGACGCGGAGAGCAGGGAGTCGTGGAGAACGCTTGTCGAGGGCCTGCCCCGGGATGTGCCCTTCAACGGCGTCGTGCACCTGCAAGGCCTCGAAGGACGCGGAGCGGAGGCAACCACCGCCGAGATGGCGGAGGACGTCCGGCAAGCCGGATCGAGCGCCCTCGCCCTGGTGCAGGGCGTGGCCGACTCCGCTTCCATACCGGCCAACGGTCTGTGGTTCGTCACCCGCGGGGCACAGGTGCTGGAGCGGGAACGGCTCGGCGAGCTGTCCGGCTCGATCCTTTGGGGTCTGGGCAAGGTGGTGGCACTGGAAGCCCCCCACCTGCAAGCGCGCATGATCGACCTGGACCCCGGCCTCCCGGACCGGATGTCCGACCTCGTGGACGAATTGCTGTATCCCGACCACGAAAACCACATCGCCCACCGCTCGGGACGCCGCCTGGCCGCACGCCTGGTCCGGCCCGACACCGTGGCGGGTCGGCTGGTCCTGCCCGAGGAGCCGAACTGGGTCCTGGAACCGGACCGGGACGGCGTGTTCGACAGGCCGCAGATCAAGCTGCTGCCGGCTCGCTCGCTGGCGCCCAGGGAAGTCCGGGTGGCGGTCGAAGCCGCCGGTCTCAACTTCTGGGACGTCTTCCGTTCGCTCGGCTTCATAGAGGAGGGGAATCTGGGCCGGGAGCTGTGTGGGTACGTCGTCGACACCGGCTCCGAGGTCTCCAACGTCGCCGTCGGTGACCACGTGGTGGGGCTCGGATTCGGCGCCTTCGCACCCGAGATGGTCACGCACGAGGAGTTGGTGGCGCCGGCGCCCGAAGGCGTGTCCCCCTCCGCTCTGGCCACCGTTCCCAGCGCGTTCGTGTCGGCCGCCCTCTCGTTCCATCTCTCCGGACTGGAGGAGGGCGAGCGGGTCCTGATCCACGCCGGGGCGGGCGGGGTAGGCACGGCCGCCATCCAGCTCGCACAGGCCGCCGGTGCGGAGGTTTTCGCCACGGCCAGCCTTCCGAAGCACGACTTCGTCCGTTCGCTGGGCGTCGAGCACGTGTACGACAGCCGCCAGACCGCGTTCGGCGACCAGATCCTGGAGGACAGCGGGGGCGAGGGCGTTCACGTGCTGCTGAACAGCCTCACCAGCGAGGGCTTCATCGAGGCCGGCCTGGCGTGCCTGGCGGAGGGTGGCCGTTTCGTCGAGTTGGCCCGGAGGGACATCCTGACCCACGAAGAGATGGCAGCGGTGCGCCCGGACGTGGCCTACGACATCCTGGAGCTCGACGTGCTCAAGAAGACCGACCCGGAGTGGGTGGGGGAGGTCCTGCGAGAGGTGATGGGGCAGCTGTCGGCGGGCGTGCTGGAGCCGCTCATCCACAGCCGGTGGCCATTGGCCGAGGCGGGACCTGCGCTGGGGTTCATGCGAGCGGCCCGGCACCTCGGAAAGATCGTGGTGACTGCGAATCCCCTCGCCCGTGGTCGGCTGCGGCAGGATCGCACTTACCTGGTCACCGGCGGGCTGGGCGGCATCGGCTGCGCCGTGGCCGGCTGGCTGGCGGACCGCGGCGCCGGAACCATCGTGCTGAACGGGCGCCGGGATCCCGATGCCGAGGCACGGGAAACCATCGACGCCTTGCGCAGGAGGGGGATCAGGGTCGAAGTCGAGCTGGCCGATGTGACGGACATCACGGCGCTCGACGCGATGCTGGCGCGCATGGATGCGGAGTTGCCTCCGCTCGGGGGCGTCATCCACAGCGTGGGGGTACTGTCGGACGCGGCGCTTACCAACCAGACCTGGGAGAGCTTCGAGCGGGTGCTCCGGCCGAAGATCGTCGGGGCTTGGCACCTGCACCGGGCAACGCGGGGGCTCGATCTGGACCTCTTCATCCTGTTCTCCAGCCGGGTCGGCGTCATGGGCAACCCCGGCCAAGCCAACCACGCCGCCGCCAATGCCTTCCTGGACCAGCTCGCCGGGCACCGCCGTGCCAGGGGCCTTCCAGGACAGGCCATTGCCTGGGGCGCGTGGTCGGAGATCGGCGAGGCGGCCGAACAACGGGAACGGATCGAGCAGCGACGGGCGGCGCTCGGCGGTCGCTGGTTCACGCCGCAGCAAGGCATCCGGACTCTTGAGAGGCTGGTACGCCAGGACAGCACCAACTCGGTGGTCATGTCGATGGACTGGTCAGTGTTCGAGGAGGCCGTCGAGGAACGGCCGCCCCTGCTGGAGGACATGCTGTCCTCGGATGCCGGCGACGCAGCCGACGCCTCCACGGTGGAGGACATAGTCTCCAGGCTGGGAGCCACCCCTCCCGCCGACCACGAGGAGGTACTGGGCGCCTTCCTGGCCGAGCAGGTGCAGGCGGTGCTCAGGTTGCCCAAGGCGCCGTCGCCCAAGGTCGGATTCTTCGATCTGGGCATGGACTCCCTCATGGCCGTCGAGCTGCGCAACCGCCTCAACCGTGCGTTTGAAGGCGAGTACGTCGCCTCCAACACCGTCGTCTTCGACTACCCGGACATCGAGAGCATGTCGCGCCACCTCGCCGAAGAACTCGGCGAGCTCGCGGTGGCCGGCGAGGCTTCCCCATCGCCCGAGATCCCCGAACCGGAGCCCCCGGTTCCGGTCCGGAGCGGCGACGACGGGATCGCGGTGGTCGGTATGGCCTGCCGCTTTCCCGGCGCGAGCGATCTGGCGGCATTCTGGGAACTGCTGGAGAGCGGCGTCGATGCGGTAACCGACGGACGCCAGGACGCCGGGTCATGGAGCGGCGCGGTCGGGGACCCCGATGCGGAGGACATCGCCTACCGGCGGGGCGCCTTCGTCGATGGAATCGACTGGTTCGACTCGCGGTTCTTCCGGATCTCCCCGATCGAGGCGCAGCTGATGGATCCTCAGCAGCGCATGCTGCTCGAGACCACCTGGCAAGCCCTGGAGGACGCCGGTCTGGACCCGGACGAGCTCAGGGGCAGCCGAACGGGTGTCTACGCCGGAATCGGAACCAGCGAGTACCGGGACCTGATCGCAGCCGGCAGCAGGGCCGACAGCTACCTCGGGACCACCGGAAGCGTGGCCGTGGGTCGGATCGCGTTCGCCCTTGGTCTCGAAGGGCCGGCCATGCCGGTCGACATGGCCTGCGCGTCGTCGCTGGCCGCCGTGCATCAGGCGGTGGTGGGCCTCCAGCGGGGTGAGGTGGACATGGCGCTGGCGGGCGGCGTGAACGTGGTCCTCTCACCGCCGATCTCCAGGTTCATGATGGATGTCGGGATGCTGTCCCCCACCGGGCGGTGCAGTCCCTTCGACGCCTCCGCAGACGGTTACGTACGCGGCGAGGGTTGCGGAATGGTGGTGCTGAAGCGGCTGAGCGATGCGGAGGTCGACGGCGACCGGATATGGGCCGTCATACGAGGGTCGGCGGTCAACCAGAACGGCGCCAGCGCGGGCCTGACGGTGCCGAACGGCCCGGCCCAGGAGCGCATCATGAAGGAAGCCCTAGCCCAGGCGGGCGTGGCGCCGTCCCGGGTGGACTATCTGGAATCCCACGCCACCGGCTCGCAGCTGGGCGACCCGATCGAGTTGAACGCCGCGGCCGCGGTGTACGGTGACGGACGGGCCCGTGACCGTCCTCTGCTGGTCGGATCGGTGAAGTCGAACATCGGCCACGCTGAGTGGGCAGCCGGGATCGCCGCTTTCATCAAGACCGTTCTCTCGATGAGTCAGGGGGTCATTCCCCCTCTCCTGCACCTGCGGGACCCGAACCCTCACGTCGAATGGGATCGGATACCTGTGCAGCTCACGTCGGAGAGGGCGAAGTGGCCCACCGATTCCGGTCGTCCGCCCCTGGCGGGCGTCAACGCGTTCGGCCTGTCGGGGACCAACGCGCACGTCCTGGTGGAGGGCTACGGCCCGGTGGCGGATGCTCCGGCGGCAGGCAACGGCATCCGACCCCCGGAAGGCGGACCCGAACCGGTACCCGTGTCCCTTCCGGAACCGGCTGACCGCCGGCCGGCATCGAGCGAGACCTTTGGGGGTCGTCCTGCTCGCCTGTTACCGCTCTCGGGGAAGTCGGCGAGGGCGGTCCGAGATCTGGCCAGGTCTTACCTGGCCTGGCTGGACGGCCAGGAAGGCTCCGCCTCCGACCCCGCTCTGTCCGACCTGGCCTGGACCGCCGGCACGGGCCGGAGTCACTTTCCCCACCGCGCCGGGCTGGTATTCGGGGATGCCGGGCAGCTCCGGCAAGGCCTGCGAAGCCTGGCCGCAAGCCATGAAGGCCCCGACCGGGATGTACGGGATGGACCGACCCGGGTCGCGTTCGCCTATACCGGGCAGTTTGGCCTACGGGGCAAGCCGGCGGAGGGCCTCTACCGGAGCGAGCCCGTGGCTCGAGCCGTGCTGGACCGTTGCGAAGAGGCGTTGAGGGAAGACCTCGACGTGTCACTGCTCGACACGATGTTCGGTCAACCCGGCGTTGAGCACGATCCGGCTTTGACACACCCGCTCGCCTACGCGTTCGCATGCGCGCTGACCGCGCAGTGGGCGAGCATAGGCATCCGCCCGAGTGCGGTCGTGGGAAGCGGCCCGGGATTGCCGGCCGCGGCGCAGGCGGCCGGCGCGCTCGGTTTGGAGGATGGCTTGCGGCTCGCGACGGCGCTCGGCGTCTGGCAGAGGACACGCTCGGGACCGGATCCGCAAGCGGTCCTGAAGGGTTTGGAGGAGGCACTCGCCGGTGTCACGCTCTCGGAGCCATCCGTCTCCCTGGTCAGCGGCGCGAGCGGCCGGGTGGTGGAGTCGATCGGCGAGCTCGAGATCGCCTACTGGCTGCGGCACGCCACCGAACCGGCCGGATTCTCCGGCTGCGGCCGGACGCTGGACCGGCTCGGAGTGGATGTGGTAGTAGAAGTCGGTCTCGACGCGATGGGGCGTCGAGGGATCGGTGAGGCCTGGCCGGTGGCCGCAGAGGCGCCGGCCGTGCTACCTGCCCTGGTGAGCCCACCCGGTGATGGTGAACCGCCAGGACTCGATGACGGGTTCGTTCGGGCTGTCGCGGGTGCCTACGAGGCCGGGTTGGACGTCTCGTTCGCCGGACTGTTCGCGGGCGAGGTCCGGCGAAGGATCGCTCTCCCCACGTACCCCTTCCAGCGCCGGCGGCACTGGATATAACCCGAGCCGGTCGCGAATGTAGCGCTCTGTAGTAATGTAGTGGTCTGTAGTAATGTAGGACTTTGTAGTAATGCAGTAGCTACAGACTTCGCAGGCGGTGAGGAAAACCCCCGTGCCATCGTTAATTAGGGTATATTCACGCTATACACGTTCGTTTGTTGTCCCGAGTCCCCCGTGGTTGGTCTGTGTGGCGGCGGTGGGATATGGCGCCGGCAGCGGCGTCTATGGCAAGGACTGCTGACGAAGGCGTACCCGCAGGGTACGTTGAGGAGGCAGGACGCAGCCAGAGGCGTCGACGGCGGTCCACACCACGCCATCCCCCACGCAGACCACCGTGGTCGGTCTGTGGCGCGGCGGTGGGATATGGCGCCGGCAGCGGCGTCTATGGCAAGGACTGCTGACGAAGGCGTACCCGCAGGGTACGTTGAGGAGGCAGGACGCAGCCAGAGGCGTCGATGGCGGTCCAGATCACGCCGACCGCAACACAGGCCGACCACGATTAACTAATCCCTTCGTCCCGACCTTCGGCACCTCCCCTCCCCTACTGGCGGGCAGGAGTGGGGTCATCACCCGATTCGAAAGGGCCCTGCGCCAAGGGCCGACCCATCCCGACTACACGCTATTGCTAACCGGACGCCGCGGGTATGGCAAGACCGTCCTGTTGAACTCGGCCGAGGTGGTCGCCAGGGACAACGGGTGGAGCGTCGTGTCCCTGAGCGCCTCATCGGGTACGTTTCGCAACGAGTTACTCAGTATCGTCGGCGACATCCTTCCTGATGACGGGTCGAAGCTTCGCCTGTCCTCCGTACAGGTCTTCGGTGTGGGTGGGTCGGTGGAGCGCCATCCTTCTCCGCCTGTCTCCATACCTCCCCTCATACGTACCGCTCTTACCGCGGGCGCCGATCATATGGCCGCGCAGGGTGCCGGGTTGCTGGTGACTGTTGATGAGCTCCAGGCCGGGGATCCTGCAGAGATGCGAGAGTTCGCCACGGCCCTCCAGCATGTAACACGCCGGGAGCTGAGACCGCTTGCCTTCGTCGGCGCCGCGCTTCCGGAGGTGGAGGACACGTTGCTCGCCGACACGGGCATGACCTTCTTCCAGCGATGTGCCCGTGCTTCGCTGGGTGCGCTCTCCGTGGACGACACTCTTCTGGCCCTCGAAGGTCCGATCCGGGACAGCGGCGGCCATATCGACGCCGACGCACTAGCGCTGGCGGTGGACTACGCGGCGGGATTCCCGTTCATGGTGCAGCTGGTCGGGTTCCACAGTTGGGACATCTGCGACGATCCGGCGGCAAGCATCGCCCTCAGGGACGTCGAAGCCGGCATGTTCGAGGCCTTGGCGGTTCTCACTGAGCAGATCGTCCGACCTGTATGGAAGGCACTCTCGCCCGTTGACAAGGAGTTTCTATTCGCGATGGCGCTGGACGACACGGTGTCGCACGTAGCAGACATCGCAGACCGCCTCGGCAAGGACGGCAACTACGTCAACTACTACCGGAGGCGGCTGTTACGGACGGGAGTCGTTGCGACAGAGGGGCGCGGGAGGCTCCGCTTCGCCCATCCTGTCATGCGCGATTGGCTGCTCGATCCTTCCTTTGGGGGTTACGCCCCGTTTTGAGACGAAGGCGGTCGGGCGCCGCGACCCTCACCGCCCGGAGGTATCGAACCGACCAGATGCCTCAGAGAATCGGGGCTACCGGTTTGACGGGGTCCAGTCCGGATCCAGGTCGGCGAGGAACCGGGCGCATCGCTCGGCTTCGGGGCGTTCGCCGATTCGGTCGGCCATCCGGGCGAGCCCGGCCACGCAGCGCAGGAATCCCCGGTTGGGTTCGTCCGCCCACCTGACCGACTGGGCGCCGTTCCAACCGTTCTTCCGTAGCGCATCCAGGCCGCGGTGGTAGCCCACCCGGTAGCAGGCATAGGCGGCGACCGCGTCCGCCGGCGCGGCCTCGCTCCTCTCGTAGCGCTCCCCCAGCGCCGCCCAGGCATCCATCGAGTCGGGATGGGCGGCGACCACCCGGGCGAGTTCGTCGAGCGTCGAGGCCGAGCCGATCCGGCCGGACAAGCCGGGATCCGGGGCGGGCAACACCACTCGGGGACGCTCGGTGCCGCCGAACTCGACCCTCCGGTACTCCACGGTGCCCTCCCGTTTACCGGGGGAACTCGGGGAAGCGGAGGATGTCCCGGCGTACGAGTATCTCCCCTGCCAGGTTGCGCCTGGTCTCCTGAAGCGCCTCGGTTGCGGCTATCGCCGTCTCCTGAGCGGCCCGCTTCTGGCGCCGCAACCTCCTCACCTCGTCCCGCAGGAGTTGGTTCTCCTCTTCGAGGGCCATGATGCGCTTCACGCCCTCGATGTTGATGCCCTGGCCGGTCAGTTCCTGGATCAGGGAGAGACGCTCGAGGTCGGCCTCCGAATAGCGGCGGGTGCCACCCGGGGTCCGGAACGGCTCGATCAGCCCCCTTCGCTCGTAGATACGAAGGGTCTGGGGATGCATGCCGGATAGAGAGGCCGCCACCGAGATGACGTAGACCGCCTCCATTTCGGGTGTGATTCTCTTGCCGGCCATCCGTAACCTCCTAGAGATGCGCTCTCGGGTCGGCGGTCTCGTACTTGTCCTTGAACTCCTCCAGGAGCTTCCTGGCATCCTTCGGCAGCTTCTCCGGAACGGTCACCTGCACCGTGACCAGCAGGTCCCCGGGGCGCCCCGAGTCCCTCCGCACCCCCTCCTTGCGGATCCGGAAGGTCTTGCCGGAGGGTGTGCCGGCCGGGATCTTGAGCTTGACCGGCCCGTTCAGCGTAACCACCCTCACCTTGGCGCCCAGCGCCGCCTCGGTAAACGTGATCGGCAGCTTCATGGTCAGGTTGTCGCCCTTGCGGGAGAACAGCGGGTGCTTGCCCACGCTGACCTTGACCAGCAGATCCCCCGGAGGACCGCCCCTCGGCCCGGGCGCCCCCCGGCCTCGCAGCCGGATCGTGTTCCCGTCCTTGATACCGGGAGGGATGCGCACCCTGATGGTGCGCGCCCGGATTTCCTGGCCCGAGCCGCCGCACTGGCGGCAGTGGGACTCGACGTTCCTGCCGGCGCCGCCGCACACCGGGCACGGGTTGGTGAAGGAGAAGAAACCCTGGTTGGAAGCGACCGTGCCGGTGCCGCCGCAGTTCCCGCACACGTCCACCGTGGTCCCGGGCTCCCCTCCGGACCCCGAGCATCGCCCGCACGGGACCGCGCCCGACACCGGCACCGGACTGGTAGCTCCCCGGACCGACTCCTCGAAGGTCAGGTCCAGGCTTGCCGAGACATCGGCGCCGCGCTGGGGGCCCCTGGCGCCCCGGCTGAAGTTGAAGAGGTCGCCGATACCCCCCGCGCCGGCGAACAGGTCTTCGATCCGGACCTGCCCTCCGGCGAACGGGCCACCCCCTGCGCCGAAGCCCTGCGCTCCCATGGAGCGAACCTGGTCGTACTCCTGGCGACGGTCGGTGTCGGACAGCACCGAATAGGCCTCCGAGACCTCCTTGAAACGCTCGGCGGCACTCGGATCGTCCGGGTTGGCATCCGGATGGAGCTTCTGGGCCAGGCGCCGGTACGCCTTCTTGACGGTCGCCTGGTCGGCGTCCTTGCCCACCCCGAGAAGCCGGTAGAAGTCCTTTTCGAGCCAGTCGCGGTTCACGGGCGACCTCCGGACAGGATCACGCCGGATCCTCCTCCCCGGCTTCCGCCTCGGAAGGGGAGGCCGGCTCGTATCCGACCGCGACCAGGGAAGGTCTGACGACCTTCCCCTTGAGCAGGTAGCCACGGCGGAACTCGGCCGTCACCACCATCGTGCCGCTCCCCTCGGCCATCTGGGCCGCCTCATGGAGGGTGGGATCGAACGCGGCGCCCGAGGCCTCGATCGGCTCGAGGCCCTCCCGAGCCAGAGTGGAGAGCAGGAGCTCCCGCGTGCTGGACATCCCCTGGCGCATACCGCCGTCCGAAGCGCCGTCCGGGCTCTCCATGACCAGGGCGGCGTCGAGGCTGTCGAGCACCGGTAGGAGCTGGCGCATCACGCGCTCCGACGCTCGGGCAACCGACTCCTGCTGGACCCGTGCAGTGCGCTTGCGGTAGTTGTCGAACTCGGCAACCGACCGCTTCCACCTGTCCTCCGCCTGCCCGGCCGCCTCCCGGACGGCCAGCAGTTCGTTGATCAGGAAGGCCATGGCCTCATCCGGGTCGTCGGGAAGCTCCACGCGATCGACGTGATCGTGCATGCCCTCGTCGAGGACGGCCTCCACCACCTCTTCGGGGGCGGACGGCATCACCTCCTCAGGCGGGCCGCCCGAAGGATCGGCGCTCGGCCGGGTGGACCCGGTCAACCGTCCTCCCCCTCGTCGATGATCTCGGCCTCAACAATGTCCTCGTCATCGGGCAGCTCCTGGCCCTCGCCGGCGGAGGCCTGCTCCTCCGCCTCCGACGCGTACATTTTCTGGGCCAGGACGGCAGACGCCTGGAAGAGGGCGTCGATGCCGGCCTGGATATCGTCGGCCGATGCCGCCTCGTCCTCGGTGAGCGATCGCAGGGCTGCCACCGCCTCGTCGATGGCGGACCGCTCATCGTCGTCGAGCTTGTCGCCGTGCTCCTCGAGCAGCGTGGCGGTCTGGTTGAGAACCTGATCGGCCCGGTTGCGGGCATCCGCCAGGTCCCGGCGCCGGCGGTCCTCGTCCGCGTAGCGCTCTGCATCCTCCACCATCCGATCGATCTCGTCCGGGGACAGGGCAGTCCCACCGGTGATGGTCATGGCCTGCTGGCGGCCGGTGCCCAGGTCCTTGGCGTTGACCGACACGATCCCGTTGGCGTCGATGTCGAAGCTCACCTCGATCTGGGGCACGCCCATCGGGGCGGGCGGGATCCCGGTCAGGCGGAACTTGCCCAGGCTCTTGTTGTCGCCGGCCATCGGGCGCTCCCCCTGCAGGACATGGATCTCGACCTCCGGCTGGTTGTGATCAGCCGTGGTGAAGATCTCCGTGCGCTTGGTGGGGATGGTGGTGTTGCGCTCGATCATCTTGGTCATCACGCTCCCCTTGGTCTCGATACCGAGCGTCAGGGGCGTCACATCCAGCAACAGGATGTCCTTCACGTCGCCGGTCAGCACACCGGCCTGGAGCGCCGCGCCTGCCGCCACCACCTCGTCCGGGTTGACCCCACGATGGGGGGTCTTGCCGGTGAGGCGCCTCACCAGCTCCTGGATGGCCGGCATCCGGGTGGAACCGCCTACCAGCACCACGTGGTCGATCTCGTCGGCCGCCACCCCGGCGTCGGCCACCGCTCTCTTGAACGGACGCTCGGTCCGACCCACGAGATGACCGGTGAGCTTCTCGAACTCGGAGCGGGTCAGCTTCGTCTGGAGGTGCAGGGGCCCGTCAGAAGTGGCGGTGATGAACGGGAGGTTGAGGTCGGTCTCCGGCACGGTCGACAGCTCGATCTTGGCCTTCTCCGCGGCTTCCTTGAGCCGCTGCACGGCCATCTTGTCAGCGCCCAGATCCACACCGTTCTCGTTCTTGAAGCCCTTCACCAGCCAATCGATGATCGCCTGATCCCAGTCGTCCCCGCCCAACTGCGTGTCGCCGCTGGTCGACTTCACCTCGAACACGCCCTCGCCGATCTCCAGGACGGACACGTCGAACGTGCCTCCCCCGAGATCGAATACCAGGATGGTCTGATCCGACTCCTCCTTGTCGAGACCGTAGGCCAGGGCGGCGGCGGTGGGCTCGTTGACGATCCGCAACACCTCCAGGCCGGCGATCTGCCCCGCCTCCTTGGTGGCCTGCCGCTGCGCATCGTTGAAGTAGGCAGGCACGGTGACCACTGCGGAGGTGATGGGAGACCCCAGGTATGCCTCGGCATCCCGCTTCAGCTTCATCAGGGTCCGGGCCGACACCTCCTGGGCCGTGTAGGACTTGCCGTCGGCGCCGACGGACCAGTCGGTCCCCATGTGGCGCTTGACGGATCGGACGGTGTGATCGGGATTGGTGATGGCCTGCCGCTTGGCGACCTCACCGATCAGGACCTCGCCGTCCTTGAAAGCCACCACCGACGGGGTGGTGCGAGCCCCTTCGGCATTGGCGACCACGGTCGGTTCGCCGCCTTCCAGGACCGCAATCACGCTGTTGGTGGTCCCCAGATCGATTCCGACGGCCTTGGCCATGCCTACTCCTTTTCCGTACTGTTGGTCCGTACTTCTCAGTGTGTTCGATAGGTATAACCTAAGTCGTACCTTATCATATTCCCGTTAATCAGACATCAGTGACCCAGCGCGAGCACGGGTAGAGGATCGATGGGTTGGAGCCCGGGTCAGATGTCGCGGAGGCGCTTGCTGGAGATAACTCCGGTGTCGAAACCGGCCAGGTTCAGACGGCCCGAGAAACGGGCATGCTCGATCTTGAGGCACCGGTCCTGGACCACCTCGAGGCCGGCGTCTATGGCTGTCCGGGCCGCCCCGTCGTGGCGAAGGCCGAGCTGGAACCACACCACTCCGGCGCCGATGGCGATCGCCTCGTCCACCACCGCCGGGATGTGGTCAGGATGGCGGAAGATGTCGACGATGTCGGGAACCTCCGGAAGCTCCGCCAGCGAGTTGTAGCACTTCAGCCCCAGCACCTCTTCGTACATCGGGTTGACCGGATACACCCGCAGGTGGGTGCGGACCAGGTAGGTCGCCACGAAGTTGGACGCGCGGAGCTCGTTACCCGACACGCCCACCAGGGCGACCGATCTCGCCTCACGGATGATCCGCAGCCGGGTGCGGGCGTCGGCTTCCAGTACCTCGGTCATCTCAGCTCCCCAATGCCTGGTCGAGGTCCCAGAGAATGTCCTCTATGTTCTCGAGACCGATCGAGATCCGGATCATGTCGCCGCCCACCCCGGCGGCCTCTCGCTCCTCGGGCGGTACCTGCTGGTGCGTGGTGCTGGCAGGGTGGATCACCAGCGTCTTGGCGTCACCCACGTTGGCCAGATGGCTGGCCAGCTCCACCCGCTTGATGAACGACACGCCCGCCTCGTAGCCCCCGGCGGTGCCGAAGGTGAACACCGCCCCCGGCCCGTCCGGAACGTAGCGGCGGGCCAGGTCGTGGGAGGGGTGGGAGGGCAACCCGGCATAGGACACCCACGAGACCCGGCGGTCGGCCTCCAGGAACTCGGCCACCGCCTGGGTGTTGGCCACGTGGCGCTCCATCCGCAACCCCAGCGTCTCCAGCCCCATCAGCAGCAGGAACGAGTTGAAGGGCGACAGGACCGCTCCCACATCCCGCATCAGTTCCATGCGGGCCTTCATCAAGTAGGCGTACTCCCGGAAGTTGTCCCAGAAGGTGAGGTTGTGATAGGCCGGGGACGGCTCGGTGATGGCGGGGAAGCGCCCGTTGTTCCACGGGAAAACCCCGTTCTCCACGATCACGCCGGCGATGGCGGTGCCGTGCCCGCTGATGAACTTGGTGGCCGAGTGCACCACCACGTCGGCGCCGTGCTCGATCGGCCGGCACAACGCCGGGCTGGCGAAGGTGTTGTCCACCACCAGGGGCAGCCCGTGGGAGTGGCACAGCTCGGCCATCGGCGCCAGGTCGAGCACATCGCCCGCCGGGTTGCCGATGGTCTCCCCGTAGACCAGCCGGGTCCGGTCGGTGATGGCCGCCTCGATGGCGTCGAGGTCGTTGGTGTCCACGAAGGTCGTGTCGATTCCCATCCGGCGCAGCGTCACGTCGAACTGGGTGAACGTCCCGCCGTACAACGACCGGTTGGCGATGATGTGGTCCCCCACCTCGCATACGGTGAGTATCGCCAGGATCTGGGCCGACATGCCGGAGGAGGTCGCCAGGCCGCCCAGCCCGCCCTCCAGCGAGGCCATGCGCTCCTCGAAGGCCGCGTTGGTGGGATTCCCGATCCTGGTGTAGATGTTCCCGAAGCTCTGCAGGGCGAACAGGTCGGCCGCCTGCTGGGGATCCTCGAACACGTAGGAGGTGGTCTGGTAGATCGGCATGGCGCGCGCGCCGGTCTCGGGGTCCGGCCGCTGGCCGGCGTGGATGGAACGGGTATCGAAGCCGAACTCGTGGCTCATGTGGCGCGTCTCCTGCTCGGGGTCCCGGGCATCACGAGGGATCCCAATCGGATTCCAGATGGTAACGGAGGTGCGGCTCGAACAGGTGCGGCTCGAGCAGGAAGGCGTCGTGACCCTTCTCCGAGTGCACGGTGATCCAGTTGAAGTCCACGCCCGCCGCCTTCAACTCCTCGGCCAGCTCCTTCTGCTCGCCCGGGTAGTAGCACACGTCGGAGTCGATCGAGAAGACCAGGTACTTGTGGTCTCCGGCTGCCAGCATCTCCCGGAGCGTCTTCTCCTCGCGCTCCGCGTCCGCGTACAGATCGAAGTCCTGCCAGGCCCACATGGTCCGCAGGTAGGCATTGGCGTCGAAGCGCTTGACGAACTTCTGGCCCTGGTGCCACATGTAGCTCTCGATGGGAAGCCGCACCCGATCCACGGATTCGGCCACCTCTCCCCTGGCCCGCTTCTTCATCTGGTCCAGCGACACGAACGTCTTGTGGCCGATCATCCGGGCGAGGGCGAGGCCGGCGTCGGGCCGCGGCCCGTCGTAGTAGTGGCCCCCGTTGAAGTCCGGGTCGTTGTAGATGGCGTTGATCTGCTCGAAGTCATGGATCACATGGAGGGTGGTGGCTCGCAGGCCTGCCGCGATGGGAACGACGAAGCGCACCCGTCCGGGGTAGCGGACCGCCACGTCGAGGCACATCATCCCGCCCACGCTGCCCCCGACCACCGCATGAAGCTGCTTCACGCCGAGGTGGTCCAGCAGCCGGAAATGGGCCCGGACCGTGTCGCCCGCCGACACCAGCGGGAAGTCCGGTCCGTACGGCTTGCCGGTGAGCGGGTTGATGCTGGCGGGGCCGGTGGTGCCGTAGCAGTGACCCAGCCAGTTGGCGCAGATCACCGCGAACTTGTCGGTGTTCAGGGAGCGGCCCGGCCCGATGAAGTCGTCCCACCAGCCGGTATGCACCTCTTCGGTCCAGCGATCCTCGGCGCCGGTGTAGTCGCGGTTCTCTCCTGCCGCGTGGTGACTGCCGGTGAGGGCGTGGAAGAGGAGGATGGCGTTGTCGCCGGCCTCGTTGAGCTCACCGTAGATCTCGTAGGCCAGGGTGACCTCGGGCAGTTCCCCGCCGTCCGCGCAGACGAACGGATCTTTTTCGCTGCCGAACGTGAAGAACCGCGTCTCTACCGGTCCGATGCCTTTGCCCATGAGTCCATTCCGAGCGCCTCTGGATCGGCGCATACGATATCAAGCTATCCGGCTATCCCGAACATCGGCGACGGGACGGATCCTCTACAGCTCCCGCCGGTCCGCGAGAGCCCTGCCGAGGGTGATCTCGTCGGCGTAGTCCATGTCGCCCCCGACCGGAAGGCCGCTGGCGGGACGGGTGACGGTTATCCCGAAGGGCTTGAAGCGTCGCGCCAGGTACATGGCGGTGGTGTCGCCCTCGATGGTGGGATTGGTGGCGATGATGATCTCGATCCGCCGCTCTCCGGTCCTCCCCGCGCCGTTGTCCGGGCATCGGTCCCGGAGTTCCTCGATCCGGAGCTCGAGTTCCTCGATCCGGAGCTGGGAGGGTCCGATCCCGTCGATGGGCGAGAGGGCGCCGCCCAGCACGTGGTACTGGCCGGCGAACTCGCGCGTGCGCTCGATGACCGCGATGTCCTGGACCCGCTCGACCACGCAGATGTACCCCGGCTCGCGGCGAGGATCGAGGCAGATCGAGCACTCCGCGCCGGCGGTGACGTTGTAACAGCGGGAGCAGGAGGATGTCTGCTCGCGCAGGTCGATAATCGCCGCGGCCAGGCGACGGGCGTCGGCCTCCTCGACGTTCAGCAGGTGGAAGGCGAGGCGCTGGGCCGACTTGCGACCCACCCCGGGAAGCCTGCTCAGCTCGTCGATAAGTCGTTGAACGGGACGCTCGAACATCAGCCTGACCAGGCTAGTCGGTGGGAGTGACGAAACCGTCGCATCCGCCGGACGACGACCGGCGTGTTCACACAATGCGCGTTCGTTTGTTACGACGGATTCCCGTGGTCGGTCTGTGGCGCGGCGGTGGAGTCTGGCGCCGCCAGCGGCGTCTATGGCAAGGACTTGCTGACGAAGGCGTACCCGCAGGGTACGTTGAGGAGGCAGGACGCAGCCAGAGGCGTCGATGGCGGTCCAGATCACGCCGCCGCAACACAGAGTGACCACGATTAAGAGTCCGGCTGGACCTCCCGGACGTTGAACTCGGACTCGAGCAGCAGTTCCGCCTGCTGCATCGCCGCCGCCGGGTCAACCTCCGGCGGGGCAGGCTCTCGGGCTGCGCTGGTCGGCTCGGCCGGAGCGGGCGGCTCCGGTTCGGGCTCGGGCGCCGGATCCGGTAGGGGCGGGGCCGGGTCGCGACCACGGCCGCTCCCCCCCTCGGGCTCTGCGACATCGAGCCTCAGTTTGATGGTCACCGGCCGGGCGAGCAGGTCTCCCGCCACCCGAGCGAGCAGCGCGGCCAACTCGTTGTCGGATGAGAGAGCCCGGTGGTGGAACTCGTACGGGACGGACAGCACCAGTGTGGATCCTTCCACTCCCCCCGGGACGACGTCGCGGAAGTAGGCCCCCGTCCTGGAACCGACCTCTTCGATCACCGTGTTCTTGAGTTGTGGCCAGACTCGGTCGAGGTCCCCATAGGTGAGTGGCCGATCGGATGGCGGGGCAGACGCCGGAACGGACGCCGATGGCGCCGCAGGTGCAGGGGCCGGAGGTTCGGCCCCATCGGCGACCGGGACGGCCCGGGGAGTGGCGCGGGTGGGCGCGGCCGGGGGTTCAGCCTGATCGGCGACCGGGGCGGCCCGGGGGGTGGCGGCCGTCGTGGCGCGGGCGGGCGCGGCCGGTCGGCCCTTCTCGAGCCGCTCGATCCGCCGTAGCAGTGCCTCCGGGCGGTCATCCAGCTCCGGGCGGGATAGCCTCAGGACCGCCAACTCCAGCATCATGCGCTCGTCCCGGCCCTCCCTGAGCTTGACCAGCGCCTCTCCCAGCAGGTCGATCGACCTCGTCACCGACGCGGGCGGGATCCGGCCCGCCACCTCCCGCCAGCGCTCGATCACATCGGGCGGCTCGTCGGTGAGATCCTTCAGGTTGGAGCTGTAGTGGGCGAGAAAGACCCCCCGGAAGAACCCCAGGACATCGCCGGCAAAGCGCCGCAGGTCGACTCCGCCGGCCGACAGGTGAGCCACCAGCTCGAGGGCCGCGGCCGGCGCCTCGTCCGCAACCGCATCCACCAGCTTCATGAGCGACTCGGGTCCTGCCACCCCGAGAGCCGCCTGGACGCCTTCCTCCGTGACGGTACCGTCGCGGGCGGCCACCTGCTCCAGGAGGCTCAACGAGTCCCGGACCGACCCGGCGGCTCGCCGAGCCACCGCCAGCAGAGCGCCGTCAGTGGCCTCGAATCCCTCGGCCTCGGCGATCCCCCTCAGGTGGCTGGTCAGCGTGTCCGTGGGCACGAGGTGGAAGTCGAACCGCTGGCTCCGGGAACGGACCGTGTCGAGCAACCGGTAGGGCTCGGTGGTGGCCAGAACGAAATGCACGTGATCGGGCGGCTCCTCCAGGGTCTTGAGCAGGGCGTTGGCGGCCGACTTGGTGAGCATGTGGGCTTCGTCGAGGATGAACACCCGCCGGGCGCCCCCCACCGACGCCACCGTGGACACGCCGGCCTTGAGATCCCTTATGTCCTCCACCTTGTTATGGGAGGCGGCATCGAGTTCCATCACGTCCATGGAGACGGATGACGCCACACCGGAGCAGGACGGGCAGGCGCCGCACGGTTCGCTGTCCGAACTCCGGTCGGGACAGTTCAGGGCCATGGCCAGCAGGCGGGCGGTCGTGGTCTTGCCCGTGCCCCTGGGACCGGTGAACAGGTAGGCGTGGGCCACCCGGCCCTCGGCAATTTCCCGGGCCAGGGTCACGGTGACATGGTCCTGGCCGATGACCTGGTCGAAGCGCTGCGGCCGGTACTTGCGGTAGAGCGCTTGGTAGTCCATCGCCGGAAGCGTACTCCTCCGTACCGGGCCGGCAACCAGGGCGGCCTCGCTATCGTCGGAGCGTGGTCGTCCATGCGGAACCCTTCCTGCACGTTGCTCGCGAGACTCGAGAGAGATTCGAATTCCAACGGCTGGCACCCGCCGCCACCAAGGCGAGCGAGTCCAAGGGCCGGGAAAGGCCTGAGGAACCGGACCCGCTGCGCACCTCATACGAACGGGACCGCGACCGCATCGTCCACTCCAACGCCTTCCGGCGGCTGGCTCGCAAGACCCAGGTGTTCATCGACCCCGGCAACGACCACTTCGTCACCAGGCTCACCCACACGCTCCAGGTCGCCCAGATCGGCCGCTCGATGGCGGTGGCGCTCGGCCTGAACGAGTCCTTGACCGAGGCCATCTGCCTGGGTCACGACATCGGGCACGCCCCTTTCGGTCATACCGGGGAGGACGCCCTCGACGAGATCCTCGACGAGGGTTGGGTTCATGCCGATCACTCCGTGCGGGTCCTGTCGGTGATCGAGCCGCTCAACCTCACCTGGGAGACGCGGGACGGCATCCGCGCCCACCCGTGGCGAGTCGAGGAGGGACCCGCCACCCCGGAGGGGGCCCTGTGCCGCTACGCCGATCGGATCGCCTACCTGAGCCACGATCCCATCGATGCCATGAGGGCCGAGATCATCCGCTACCGGGATCTGCCCTTCCGGGCGCAAGCCCTGCTCGGCGACCAGCACGGCCGCTGGGTGACCGCGATGGTGCATGCGGTGGTCGACGGCTCGATCAGCGCCGGCAGGGTCCGGATGGCGCCCGACGTGGCCGAGGCCATGGACGATCTGCGGAACTTCATGTTCCAGCGGGTCTACCTTCGCGCCGAAGGACAGCCGCTACGGAGGCGCGCCATGGGAGTGGTCCAGGACCTGGTCCGCTACTACGAGGCCCATCCTTCCGAGATACCGGGCTCCGCGCGGCTGTCCGATTCTCCCCTGCGTAGGGCGGTCGACTACGTGGCGGGCATGACCGATCGCTTCGCCAACCGGGTCCACGCGGCCCGCTGCGGGTAGGGCGAGATGCTCAGACCGGTAATCCTGGCGGGAGGATCGGGCACCCGGCTGTGGCCGCTGTCACGGCCGGAGCATCCCAAGCCTCTGGCCCGAGTGACAGGTGGACATTCGATGTTGCAGCAAACCGTCCTGCGCGCCGGCCGCCTCGCGGAGGCGGCGGACCCGATCATCGTGTGCGGTGAGGACCTGTACCCGCCCGTATCGGATCATCTGGCCGAGATCGGGGTGAGCGGCTTCAGAGGAGTGCTGGAGCCGGTGGGGCGCAGCACAGCCCCTGCCGCGGCCGCCGCGGCGCTGCTCTCCGCGGTGGATGACCTGCTGCTGGTGCTCCCCGCCGACCATGCCATCGAGGACACCGAGGCGTTCGTGGAGGCGGTGGAGCGAGCCGTGGAAGCCGCCCGCGCCGGCTGGCTGGTCACCTTCGGGGTTGCGCCGGACCGGCCCGAGACCGGATACGGCTACATCGAGCACGGGCCTGCTGTCGCCGGCATCCCGGGTGTGATCCGGATCGCCTCGTTCCGGGAGAAGCCCGACCGTCCCACCGCCCGCCGCTACCTCGATTCGGGACGCTACTCATGGAACTCCGGCATGTTCCTGTTCCGGGCCGGTACCTTCGTGGACGAGCTGCGGTCGGCGAGTCCCGGCATGATCCACCAGGTCCGGGCCGCGCTCGGCGACGAGAGCGACAATGGCCCGGTCGTGCTGGACAGCCAGGCGTTCTCGGCCTGTCCGGAAGGCTCCATAGACCGGATCGTGATGGAGCACACCCGCCACGGCGCCATGGTGCCCCTCGAGGCGGGGTGGTCCGACCTGGGGTCATGGGCCGCTCTCTGGGAAATGGCAAGCCGTGACCAGGAAGGGAACATGGTGACCGGGCCCGCCGAGGTGCGCTCGGTGTCGTCCAGCTACGTCTCCGCCGGGGAGCGGCCCGTCCTGGTAGTCGGCCTCGACGGGGTGATCGTGGTGGATACCGGAGACGCGGTCCTCGTCGCGGCCATGGACCGGGCCCAGGACGTCAGGCCACCGGAACTGAGCCGGGACCAACCGGACTGAGGGACAGCCCGTAGTGGTCAGTGGTCAGTGGTCAGTGGTCAGTGGTCAGTGGTCAGTGGTCAGTGGTCAGTGGTCAGTGAGTGTTGTAACACGGGACTGTTAGGAGCAAGACACCAGGCCCGGGGGCCGGAGGAACTCGACTACCTCTCAAGGTCGCAAACCGGCCACTGGCAACCGGCCACTGGCCACTACAAGCCACTGGTACAGGCGCGGCCCCTCAGGTCACTCGACCGTCGACGGCGCAGGCGCCGGATCGCTGGAGACGAGACTGTCTTCGGGTTCGCGGAAGCCGACCCCGGCGCCCGTGTCCCCGTGCTCGGCGAGTTCCCCGTTCGGCTCGCCCTCCTCGCCAGGCATCTGGAGGGATGCCAGCCAGTCGGCGCCGAGGTTCGAGGGGAGCACGCTTGCCTCCGGAAGATCCGGCTGGATGGACTGGTAACGGGTCGCTCCCGTGCCCGCCGGAATCAGCTTGCCGATGATCACGTTCTCCTTGAGGCCCCGCAGGTGGTCCGAGCGACCGTTGATGGCCGCCTCGGTGAGTACCCGGGTCGTCTCCTGGAACGAGGCTGCCGACAGCCACGAATCCGTAGCCAGGGATGCCTTGGTTATCCCCATCAACTCGGGCCGCCCCTCGGCCGGGTGCTTGCCGTCAGCCACCAGGCGGCGGTTCTCCTCGCGAAACTCTCCCTGGTCGACCAGTTGGAGAGGCAGGAAGTCCGAGTCGTTCGCGCTGGCAATCCGGACACGGCGCAACATCTGCCGCACGATCATCTCGATGTGCTTGTCGTGGATATCCACACCCTGGCTCCGGTAGACCTCCTGGACCTGCTGTACCAGGTACTGCTGGCAGGCCCTGACTCCCTGGATCTCGAGCACTTGCTTGGGATCGAGCGGACCCTCCGTCAGGGGAGTACCCGGCGGGATCTCCTGGCCGTTGCGAACCGTCAGGCGGGCTCGGCGGGAAACCTCGTACTGCGTCTCGCCTTCCGAGGACTCGACCACGATGGCCCGTCCGCCCTCATCCGTTTCCTCGATCCGGATCATGCCACCGACCTCGGAGAGCACCGCCTTCCCCTTGGGGGAACGGGCCTCGAAGAGCTCGACCACCCTGGGAAGGCCGTGGGTGATGTCCAATCCGGCCACTCCGCCGGTGTGGAACGTACGCATGGTCAACTGCGTTCCCGGCTCGCCGATCGACTGGGCGGCCATGATCCCGACCGCCTCGCCGGGCTCGACCATCCGGCCGGTAGCCATGCTCAGTCCGTATGAGGCCTGGCTTATTCCGTGGGTTATCTCGTCGGTCAGGGGCGAGCGCACCCGCACGCTCCGGACCTCCGATGCGGCCTCCAGGGCCACCATCGCGTAGCGGTCGAGGACCTCTCCGGCCACCAACTCGCGCCCGTCCTTGGTGACCACGGGCTCGCCGTCCACCAGCACGTCGTCGACCAGTACCCGTCCGTAGACGCGATTCCGCAGGTTGCGGATCAGCTGCCACTCGTTGCCCTCCAAGAGCCTGATGGGAATGCGAATGCCCCGATCCTCCGATTCCTCCTCCTGGACGATGATCTCCTGTGACACGTCGACCAGGCGGCGGGTCAGGTAGCCCGAGTCCGCCGTTCGGAGCGCGGTGTCGGCCAGGCCCTTCCGGGCGCCGTGGGTGGAGATGAAGTACTCCAGCACGGTCAGGCCCTCCAGGAAGTTGGCCTTGATCGGACGGGGGATGATGTCACCCTTCGGGTTGGCCACCAGGCCACGCATACCGGCGATCTGGCGAACCTGCATCCTGTTCCCCCGGGCGCCCGATTTCACCATCATGTCGATCGGGTTGAAGGGGTCGCTGGCCAGGGTCTTCTCCATGGAGGCGGTCACTTCTTCGGTGGCCTCGGTCCATATCTCGATCAACTCCTGATTGAGCTCGGCCTGGGTCATGACGCCCCGCTGGTACTGGCGATCGACATCGTCGGCCCGCTTCTGGTGCCGGTTGAGGATCTTCTGCTTGTCACCAGGCGCCCGGACGTCCCGGAGTCCCATGGTCAGCCCGGACCTGGTCGAGTAATCGAATCCCAACTCCTTTAGCCCGTCCAGGGTCCGCTGGACCACGTTCTTCCCGTACCGCTCGATGATCTCGGCGATCAGCACCTTGAGGTCGCCCTTCAGCACGACCGCATCGAGGATGGGGAAGTCCGGAGGCATGGCCTGGTTGAGCAGGGTCCGTCCGAGAGTGGTCTCGAAAAGCGCGCTACCGTCCGCCGGCGTCTCGGTGATGAGGTTCGGGATGAAGTCCTTGAGCTCGGCATGCAGCTCCGGATCACCGGCGATCTCGCCCAGGCGCAGCTTGATCGGGGCGTGCAGGGATATCTCGCCAAGGTCGTAGGCCATCAGGGCCTCGTCCGGGTCGGCGAACACCCGGCCGGCCCCCTTGGCGTCCTCCACCTTCTCGGACAGGTAGTAGATACCGATCACCATGTCCTGGGACGGCGCCACGATCGGGTGACCGCTGGCCGGCGAGAGGACGTTGTTGGTGGAGAGCATCAGGATCCGCGCCTCGGCCTGAGCCTCGGCTGACAGCGGCAGGTGCACTGCCATCTGGTCTCCATCGAAGTCGGCGTTGAACGCCTCGCACACCAGGGGGTGTATCTGGATGGCCTTGCCCTCGACCAGGATCGGTTCGAAGGCCTGGATACCCAACCTGTGCAGCGTGGGAGCGCGGTTGAGCAGCACCGGGTGCTCCTGGATCACTTCCTTGAGCACGTCCCAGACCTGGGGACGGCGGCGCTCCACCATGCGCTTGGCGGACTTGATGTTCTGGGCGATGTCCCGGTCGACCAGCCGCTTCATGACGAAGGGCTTGAACAACTCCAGGGCCATCACCTTGGGCAGGCCGCACTGATGGAGCCTGAGCTGCGGTCCCACCACGATCACCGAGCGACCGGAGTAGTCCACCCGCTTGCCCAGCAGGTTCTGGCGGAACCGGCCCTGCTTGCCCTTCAGCATGTCGGTCAGGGACTTGAGAGGCCGGTTGCCCTGGCCCGTGACGGCCTTGCCCCGCCGACCGTTGTCGAACAGGGCGTCCACCGCCTCCTGGAGCATGCGCTTCTCGTTGTTGACGATGATCTCGGGAGCGTTCAGGTCGAGGAGTCGCTTCAGCCGGTTGTTGCGGTTGATGACCCGCCGGTAGAGATCGTTCAGATCCGAGGTGGCGAACCGACCGCCGTCCAGCTGGACCATCGGTCGGAGATCGGGCGGGATCACCGGCACCGACTCCACGATCATGCTCCGGGGAGCGTGCCTGCCCTCCCAGAACGGCTTGACCACCTTGATCCGCTGGGTCGCCCGGTGGCGGCGCTGGGCAGATGTGGCGACCAGGTTCTCCTTGAGCATGGCCATCTCGGCATCCAGGTCGATCCGCCTCAGCAGTGCCTTGACCGCCTCGGCGCCCATGCCTCCGGAGAAGTAGTCCGAATACTGGTCGTAGAGCATCCGCCACAGCTGCTCCGACTCCACCAGCGTCTTGGGCTTCAGGCTGCGGAAGGTCTCGAAGGCCTCCCGGTAGAGCTCGCACTCCCGCTCGCACCTGTACTCGCGGTCCGTGACCTCACGTTCGACCTCGCGGCGCCGTTGCGTGATCTCCTGGGGCTTGGCGCCCCCCTCCTCCATGCGCCGGATCTCTTCCTCGTGCCGCTGGAGACGGGCCTCCCGCCACTCGTCGAAGTCCTCCTGCTCAAGCTCGATGGCGGTCTCCATCTCGGTCTCGAGATCGGGCAGATCGGAGAGACGCCTCCTCTCGTCGAGCTCGGTGACCACGTATGAGGCGAAGTAGATGACCTTCTCTAGTTCCTTGGGCGACATGTCGAGCAGGTAGCCGAGGCGGGAGGGAACACCCTTGAAGAACCAGATGTGGGTGACCGGAGCGGCCAACTCGATATGGCCCATGCGCTCCCGGCGCACCTTGCTCCGGGTGACCTCCACGTTGCACTTCTCGCAGGTGATGCCCCGGTAACGGATGCGCTTGTACTTGCCGCAGGCGCACTCCCAGTCCTTCTGGGGACCGAAGATGCGCTCGTCGAACAGACCCTCCTTCTCCGGCTTGAGAGTCCGGTAGTTGATGGTCTCCGGCTTCTTCACCTCTCCGAACGACCAGGAACGGATCTGTTCGGGCGAGGCCAAGCCGATCTTGAGCTCGTCGAACACATCCCTCGAGGGCGCGCCGGAGGAAGCCTGGAAGCTCCCGTACCTACTGAACCGGTCAGGTGTTTGACCCCAATCCACGCTTGTCAACCTTCTTCCCTGCGCTCCGGACGCGACAGATCGATTCCGAGCGACTCCGACGTGCGATAGAGGTCCTCGTCCAGGTCTCTGAACTGGACTTCCTCTCCCGCCGACAGCAGCTCTACGTTGAGACACAGGCTCTGCATCTCTTTGATTAGCACCTTGAAGGATTCCGGGATCCCCGGTTCGGGTATGTTGTCGCCCTTCACTATCGACTCGTAGACCTTGACCCGGCCCAGGACATCGTCCGACTTGATGGTCAGCAGCTCCTGGAGGGCGTAGGCGGCGCCGTAGGCCTCGAGGGCCCACACCTCCATCTCTCCGAAGCGCTGGCCGCCGAATTGCGCCTTGCCCCCCAACGGCTGCTGGGTGATCATCGAGTAGGGGCCGGTCGAACGGGCATGGAGCTTGTCGTCCACCAGGTGGACCAGCTTGAGGATGTAGAGGAATCCCACCGTGATGGTCGTATCGAAGGGCCGCCCGCTCCGCCCGTCGTAGAGGACCGCCTTACCGTCGTTCCCCACCAGGCGCAACCCGTCCCGGTTGGGGAGGCTGTTGGCGATGACGTCGCGTATCTCGCTCTGGCGGGCGCCGTCGAACACGGGCGTGGCCACACGAGATCGGGGCGGCCTGCCTTCCGCCGCCGGGGTATCGCTCTTGAAAGGGCGCCAGCCCTGTGCAGCGGCCCAGCCGAGATGGGTCTCCAGCACCTGGCCCAGGTTCATCCGGGATGGAACGCCCAGCGGCGACAGCACGATGTCGATGGGGGTCCCATCCTCGAGGAAGGGCATGTCCTCCTCCGGGAGGATCTTGGCGATCACGCCCTTGTTGCCGTGCCGGCCGGCGAGCTTGTCCCCCTCGGAGATCTTTCGCTGGCTGGCCACGTACACCCGCACCAGCTCGTTGACCCCGGGCTGGAGATCGTCGAAGCCCTCCGCCCGCCGGTAGACCCGCACATCGATCACCTTGCCGGACTCGCCGTGGGGAACCTTGAGGGAGGAGTCCCTGACCTCGCGGGCCTTCTCGCCGAAGATGGCCCTTAGCAGGCGCTCCTCGGGAGTCATCTCGGTCTCGCCCTTGGGAGTCACCTTGCCGACCAGGTAGTCGCCGGGACCCACATTGGCGCCCACGCGGATAACGCCCTCGTCGTCGAGGTCCTTGAGTACCTCCTCGGCCACGTTCGGAATATCGCGGGTGATCTCCTCGGCGCCCAGCTTGGTGTCGCGAGCGTCGACCTCGTACTCCTCGATGTGGATCGAGGTCAGCACGTCGTTCTTCACCAGGCGCTCGCTGAGGACTATGGCGTCCTCGAAGTTGTGGCCCTTCCATGGCATGAAGGCGGCCAGCAGGTTCTTGCCCAGCGCCAGCTCTCCCGCCTCGGTGGAGGGCCCATCGGCGATCACGGTCCCCGCCGACACCTCATCGCCCACATCCACCACCGGCTTCTGGTTGATCGAGGTGCCCTGGTTGGAGCGCTCGAACTTGCGGAGCCGGTAGCGGTGCTCCTCATCGGCGCCGGTCTCGGTGATGACGATCTCGTCACCGTTGACGGAGGTCACCACGCCCGCGACCTCGGAGGTGATCAGATCACCGGAGTCCTGGGCCGCCCGGGCCTCCACTCCCGTGCCCACCAGAGGCGCCTCTGACCGGAGCAGGGGGACCGCCTGGCGTTGCATGTTGGAGCCCATGAGCGCCCGGTTGGCGTCGTCGTGCTCGAGGAACGGGATCAGGGAGGTGGCCACCGAGACGATCTGCTTGGGCGAGATGTCCATGAAGTCGACGTCCCTGGGCGGCACCCGGTCGATCTCCCCGCCGGCCCGGCGCACCAGGACCCGGTCCCGTACGAAGGTGCCGTCCAGGTTCAACTCCGAGTTGGCCTGGGCGATCACGTAACGTTCCTCCTCCGAGGCGGTCAGGTGCTTGGTGACATCGGTCACCTGACCGTCCTTGACCTCGCGGTAGGGGGTCTCGATAAAGCCGAACCGATTGACCCGGGCATAGCTGGCGAGGGACCCGATCAACCCGATGTTGGGACCTTCCGGGGTCTCGATGGGGCACATGCGCCCGTAGTGGGACGGATGGACGTCCCGGACCTCGAAGCCCGCCCGCTCCCGCGACACGCCGCCCGGACCCAGCGCCGACAGGCGCCTCCGATGGGTGAGCCCGGCCAGCGGGTTGGGCTGGTCCATGAACTGGCTCAGCTGGCTGGATCCGAAGAACTCCTTGATAGAACCCACCACAGGCCGGATGTTGATGAGGGAGGTGGGCGTGATGGAGTCCGGATCCTGGGTGGACATCCGCTCCCTGACCTGGCGTTCCATCCGGCTCAGACCCACCCGGATCTGGTTCTGGACCAGCTCCCCGACCGTCCTCACCCGGCGGTTGCCGAAGTGGTCCGTGTCGTCGGTCCGGACCGCCACCTCGTTGCCGGCCCGGGTGGTGATGGTCTCTTTGCGTTGCTGGAGGTGGATCAGGTAGCGGATGGTGTCGATGAAGTCGTCGGGGGTGAAGAGACCGTTCTCGGATGAGTGTCCATCCGGGTTCTCGAACTTCTGGTTGACCTTGTAGCGGCCCACCTCCGTGAGGTCGTAACGCTTCGTGTTGAAGAAGATCGAGCCGATCAGGCCTTTGGCCGAGTCCAGGGTGGTCGGCTCGCCGGGGCGCTGCTTCCGGTAGAAGTCGAGCATCGCCTCGTCGACATCGGGCACCGGATCCTTCTCCAGGGTGTTGGCGATGACCTCGGCGTCGTGGAACAGGCGGAGTATCTCGTCATCGGTCTCGGCGATGCCCAGCGCCCTCACGAACGACGTGATGTACTGGCGCCGCTTGCGATCCACCCGCACGCCGACCGTCTCGCGCTTGTCGATGTCGAACTGCATCCAGGCGCCCTGGCCCGGTATCACCTTGGCGCCGTAGACATCCTTGTCGGATGCCTTGTCCACCGAGTGGTCGAAGTACACGCCGGGGGACCGCACCAGCTGGCTCACCACGACCCGCTCGGTGCCGTTGATGATGAACGTGCCGTTGCGGGTCATCATCGGGAAGTCGCCGAGGAAGACCCTCTGTTCCTTGATCTCCCCGGTGTTGCGGTTCACGAACCGGGCGATCACGTGCAGGGGCTTGGAGTAGCTCGTGTCCCGCTCCTTCGCCTCCTCCTCGGTCATCAGCGGATCGCCGAAGTAGTGGTCGCTCAGGTCGAGAGCCAGCTGCCCGCCGAAGTCCTCGATGGGCGACAGCTGGCGGAAGATGCGGCTGAGGCCTTGCTCGAGGAACCAGTTGAAGGACTCACGCTGGACCGCGATGAGGTCGGGCAGGGGGCTGACCTCTGGAATCTTGGAGAATGACAGACGATCAGCAGCGCGGGCTATGGCCAAAGCTTCCTCCTAATAGACACCTGGCCGACAACCACCGGCCAGCTCGACTCACTTGACCCGATTCATCCGTGATACAACGCCACTACGGACACGAACGATCACCGTGCTCTCCCGAATATCGGTCACCACAAGGCGGAATGTGTGAAGTACGCGCGCTCTCCCGACACCATAGGGCACAGCAAGCCGGAAGTTTAGCACGCGACGAAGCCGACCTAAAACCATAAGCCTTAGGCCGGAGTCAACTCCTATCGACGGGCTCCCGTCGCTGCACCCTACGGGCGATGCCGTCCACTTCGTGGTGATGTTAACGGGAGGCCGGAGCAGCCGTCAACCATTTCCTGCCGGAACCCGGACCGCACCTCGGTGTAGTAGGAGGACTTGGGCACCCCGGGCCCGGTGTCCACCGACCCGGGTATACGCCCATCAGGCCGACCGGATGCGGCCGCTCGCCCTTCTAGCGGATCTCTACGGAGCCTCCGACCGCCTCGATCTTCTCCTTGGCGGCGCCTGCCTCCTCCTTGGAGACCGCCTCGAGGACTGTGCTGGGAAGCCCGTCCACAACGGCCTTGGCCTCCTTGAGCCCGAGACTGGTCATGGCCCGGACTTCCTTGATGACCTGGATCTTCTTGTCGCCAGATCCGGTGAGCACCACGTCGAACTCGGTCTGCTCCTCGGCGGCCTCCTCGGCGCCGGCGCCGTCCCCGGCCGCGACGGCCATCGCCATCGGCGCTGCCGCGGTCACGTCGAAGTGCTCCTCGAAGGCATCGAGGAACTCCTTGAGTTCGAGGACCGTCATCCCCTCGAACACACCCAACAGTTCTTCAGTAGTCATCGTGGCCATTGCCATCCTCCTAGATTCCGTTCGTTCGGCCTCAGCCCGCAGCGAAGTCGCGCCCGGGTCCGGCCTTATTCCTCTTCCTTTTTTTCGAGCAACTGCGAGAACATCGAGGCTGCATTCCTCGTGAAGGAACCCAGCAGCGAGGCGCCTCTGGCCAGGGGCGCGTTGAAGGCCCCGGCGACTTTGGAGAGCAGGACGTCCCGGCTGTCCAGGGTGGCCAGGCGCGCTACCTGTTCGGCCCCGATGTACCGGCCGTCGAGCATGCCGGCCTTGATGACCAGGCCCTCGTTGTCCCGGCTGAAGGCGACCAGTGCCTTGGCCGCCAGAACCGGATCGTCTTCGACGAAGGCCACGGCGGTCGGTCCCGTGAGCCACTCGTCGAGGTCTTCGTGGCCCAGATCGTGCAGGGCTCGCTTGGTGAGCGTCATCTTCAGAACCCGGTATCTCGCCCCGGCTTCCCTGAGGGTCCGGCGAAGTTCCTGCTGGGCCGCTACCGGCAGGCTGCGGTACTCGGTCAGGAACGAAGAGGACGAGGCCGAGAAGTAACCCTTGATGTCTTCGACAGCCTGGACCTTGTCGGGTCGTGGCATGAGTTCCTCCGCTGGATTGCGGGTCGCGGGTCGGCCGCGACTTTGCTGGTGCCAGGCCGCGCGCCCTACGGGCGCAGGGACAGCAAGGAGGAAACGAGACGAATGCCCCGATCCGACCTCGGCAGGCGAATCCTCCCGGATTGCTTTACACCCGTGACGGGTACCGGCTGTCTACGGCCAAACATTCCCGGCCGGAACCGGGAACCTGGGACATTGTAGCGGGTGCTCCGGCCCGGCACCAAAGCAGCTGAACGCAGGCTGTCCCGGCGTGGCGGACCAACCCTCGCGAGGACCATCACCGGCGTTCCCACGTAAGGGGGTAGCAAACTGTCACACCGCCGCTATAGGTTGCCTATCGCCAAGCACCTATACCGGCTGATGCGTCTCACCGATCGGTTCGGCCGGCCCGGAGGGAACATACGAGGCTTCGTGGAGCGAACCGCCGTGTTACCCGGCCCCGGCCGGGCATGGCCGACCACGCTCCGAACCAACGGTGGCGGCGGCGGGGGAGGGCCCGGCGCGGAGCACCGGTTTTTCGCGACCTCGGCCCCGCTGGGCATTCTCGATGCGCACAACGCCATATACGGCGCCCCGCACTTCAGGTTCCGACCAAAGCCAACCGGCTTAGCATTCTCGATGCGCACAACGCCATATACGGCGCCCTGAACCTGAGCCTGCCGGTCGACGACCGACCGGCGGGCCCGGATCGTGGGGGGTGGCTGGTTCCTCCTGCTAGGAGGCCACGGCCGAGAGGCGGTCCGCCTTCGTCACGTCCACCCTGATTCCGGGACCCATGGTCGAGGATATCGACAACCCCTTGAGATAGGTGCCCTTGGAAGCAGCAGGCTTCACCCGCAGCACCTCGGAGACCAGGGCGATCAGGTTCTCGTGGAGGAGGGCTTCGTTAAAGGAAGCCTTGCCGATGGGAGCGGCCACGTTGCCGTAGCGATCGTTGCGGTACTCGATCTTGCCGGCCTTGAACTCGCCGATCGTCCTCGCCAGGTCTCGGGTGATGGTTCCGGCCTTCGGGTTGGGCATCAAGCCCCGGGGACCCAGGATCCTTCCGAGGCGACCCACCTTCGGCATCATGTCCGGTGAGGCGATCGCCACGTCGAAGCCGATCTCCCCGCCCGAGGCGATGGACGCGATCAGTTCGTCGCCACCGACGATCTCGGCGCCCGCCGCCTCGGCTTCGGTTGCCAGGTCACCGACCGCGAACACGCCGACACGAACCGCCTTGCCCGTTCCATGCGGCAACACCACGGTGCCCCGCACCAGCTGGTCGGCCCGGCGGGGGTCGATTCCCAGCTTCATCACCGCTTCGATGGTCTCGTCGAAGCGGGCAGCAGCGGTGGCCTTGACCATCCGCACCGCCTCGAGCGGTTCGTAATCCTGGTACTTGTCGTAGCTGGCGGACAGCCGGTCGTAGCGCTTGCCCCTGTGAGCCATAGGGTTTCCTCCTTGTGGTCGTAGCGAGCCGCCCTGCGGTGGCTCTCCCATCGGTATTTGTTCGTGGTTGTTCTGTGCGGCGGTCGGCGTGCTCTGGACCGCCATCGACGCCTCATCCCACCGCCGCGTCACAGACCAACCACGGGACCCGCGACAACAAACGACCGCGCATTGCGTGAACGCGCGCTGTAGGTTGTCCCGGCCCCCGCTCCTTGCGACGAGGGGGCCTGGTCAGTCGGCGACGATAATCCCCATCGACCGGGCGGTGCCGGCCACGATCTTCATGGCCGCCTCGATGTCGCTGGTGTTCAGATCGGGAAGCTTGGTCTCGGCGATCCGCCTGATCTGGTCCCCGGACAGGGTGGCGACCTTCTCCCGGTGCGGCTCCGGCGACCCCTTCTCCACCCGAGCCGCCTGCCGGAGCAGCACGGCCGTGGGCGGCGACTTGGTGACGAAACTGAACGACCGGTCGGTGTAGATGGTGATCTCGGCCGGAACGATCGTGCCCACCTGGGCCCGGGTGGCATCGTTGTACGACTTGACGAACTCCATGATGTTGATGCCGTACTGGCCCAGGGCTGGTCCGACCGGCGGCGCCGGGCTCGCCTCGCCGGCCGGGATCTGAACCTTCAGAATGACCTTGACCCGTTTTCTGCCCATAGGTGATCTGTCCTTCGCATCGTCTTTTTGGCGGTCCGGCTCGGGCCGGACAGTCGGCGGAGTTGCTACTGCTTCTGAATGTCCTCGAAATCCAGTTCCATCGGCGTGTCCCGGCCGAAGATCTCGACCAGCACGGTGACCTTCTGCTGGTCGAGATTTATGTTCTCGACCACACCGTTGAAATCGGCGAAGGGACCCTTGGACACCCGCACCGTCTCTCCGATGTCCCAGGCCGGGCGGAACCTCGGGGCCTTCTTGGCCGACTCCCTCTTGAGACCCAGAAAACGCTCCACCTCACGGCGCGACAGCGGGGTGGGCTGGAATCCGCCTCCCATCCCGCTACCTACGAACGAGGTGACTCCAGGAGTGTTCCTCACCACGTTGAAGGTGTCGGTGTCGTCATACATCCGGATCAGGAGGTAGCCGGGGAACATGCGCCGCTCCACCTCCACCTTGCGGCCCCCCTTGATCTCGACCACCTTTTCGGTGGGGATGACCACCTCGAAGATGCTGCCTTCCAGGTGCTGAGAGGTCTTGAGGGTGTCGAGGTTGGCGCGAACCTTCTTCTCGTGACCCGAATAGGCATGGATCACGTACCAGGATCCGCGCTTGTCGAACGGGCTGATCGGATCCTCCTCCTCGACCTCCAGGACCAGTTCCTGGGTGTCGTCAGGCCGGGCTGCGGTCGGCGGAGTCTTGGTAGTCGCCGCCTCCGGCTCCGGCTCGGGCTCGGGCTCGGGCTCGGCGCCGGCCGGTGGGTCCGTCACCTCCGGGCTGGGAACCTCCTCGGCGGGTTCCGGCTCGGTCTCGTCACGGGATCCATCAGTCAGGAAACCGGCGTTCAGAAACGCCGTTCCCAGGGATCCGAACGAGGACTCCTCGCCGGCCGCCGACTCGGCGGGAGCGCCATCCTGCTGCGTTGCTGACCGTTCCGCCATCTTCAACCTGTCAAAGCTCTGATCCCGGCCAGCACCGACCGGCTGAGGGCCAGGTCCACCAGGAATACGTAACCCGTTAGGACGCTGGTCGTGATGACGGTCACGGTCGTGAACGCGATCATCTGCCGGCGGTTGGGCCAGTTGACCCGGCTCAACTCCACCCGCACCTCGCGGAGGAACTGGACCAGCCGGGCCCAGCGGCCCGTCACCGACCCGTCGCCGCCCGGCGAACCCGGGATCTGCGTGCGGCGCCGGTCGCCCTGCTGTTTGTTGCGCCGCTCTTCCCGCTCGGCCATGCGACGCATCTCGCGGTTCATCTTCTAGCTGCCTTTTCTTGTTAGGTACTGCGACGAGGATCGCAGTGAACGAGTCGAGCAGGGGCGGAGGGACTCGAACCCCCAACCTCCGGTTTTGGAGACCGGCGCTCTAACCAATTTCGAGCTACGCCCCTCGGCTGCCGCAGGGAGTATACGAACAGGTCCATCCTAGTGTAAACACGTCACGACCCGGTGGGGTCGCCGGAGGCCGCGGACCAGTCCCCTAGGCCGGCTTCCGGATATTCGGCGACCTCATCCGGCGGGCCAGTACCACCACCCCTATGGCGGCGATCGACACGGCCGATGCCACTGCGGTAGTGGTTCTCCGGCTGGAGCGGCGCGGCGCCGAGGGATGGTCGGCATCCACCTCGACCGGATATTCCAGGCCCGCCGTCATGTCGTAGGGCACCGGCTCGACCTCGGTTCGCAACGCGCCCAACTCGGACAGCATCCTCCGCTGGCGAGCGGTGGCGGCCTGGCAGGACAGGCAGCCGCTGCGATGTCGCTCCATCACCGGAGGCAGTTCGATCCCGCCCGACTCGGCCCCATGGAGGACCAGCCGGGTGAGACCGCAGGTGGCGACCCGCGGGACGCGATCGAGGCCGGCGCGGTCTACCAGGCGGCTCAACTCGCCTCCTTCAACAGTTCCCGCAGCCGGAGATGGGCGCGGTGCAGCCGTACCTTGGAGGCGGTCACGGAAATCGACAGCGCGTCGGAGATCTCCTTGTGCGACCAGCCGTAGACGTCCTTCAGGATCACCACCGTGCGCTGGGATCGCCCCAGTTCTGCGAGCGCCGCCCCGAGCCGGGCGCGCAACTCGGTCCGCTCCCCCGCCACCTCGGGATTGGTGCGGTCGTCCGCCTGCGGCTGGAAGATCATCGCATCGAGCTGGTAGGTGCGCTGGCGGGCTGCGCGCCCCTTGAGCGTCCAGGCGACGTTGGCGGTTATCCGGTAGAGCCAGGTTGAGAAGCTCGAGTCGCCCCGGAAACGCCCGATGGCCCGCCACGCCCGGATCAGCGCCTCCTGGGTGACATCGGCGGCCAGGGTTCGATCACCTGTCAACCGGACCGCCAGGGTGTAGACCTCGTGTTGATGGAGCCGGGCAAGCTCTCCGAAGGCGGCCTGGTCACCTTCTCGCGACCGGTCCACCAACTCGTTCACGTCGGGTTCCAACCGGTGGTCCCGCACCCTCCTACCCGCCTCCGTCGTCCGTCTGCATCTCGATGCTAGCCGAGACGTGATCCCCCGCCTCTGACGAGACTCTCGAATTGAGGACGGTCCGCCGCTCATCCCGAGACTTCACCGTGGTGGTGACCAGGGCAGCCTGGTCGGGATACAGGGGCCGCCGGAACCGGAAACGGGCCCTCGCCAGTGGACGGGGCCGGGACGACGAGGCTGCGGCCGGCTGGGTAGCCCAGGCGGCCATCAGCAGACCGTGGCAGATGACACCTCCCACTCCGGACTCGACCGCCCGGATGTGGTCCCAGTGGACCGGGTTGAAGTCCTCGCTGGCGGCGGCGTACCGCACCAGGTCCGTCCGGGAGACCGACTTGGCCAGGGGCGTCAGGGACTCGCCGACCGCGGGCAGGGACTCCGCCCGGGGAACGGCGTTGGCCCGGCGCGCCTCCGCCGACGGCTCGGAACGCTCCGCGGCCGTACCGCCGGGCGGAGTCTCGGGGGACATGAGGAACAACGAACGGGAGGACAGGACCGTCCGGTCCGCGGAGTCGGCGACTTCGGCGCCGAAGTTGACGAAGGCGGTGCCGGCCCGCTCCCGGAGACGATCGACCCGGGCCGAGATGGTCAGGGCGTCGCCGATCCGCCAGGGCCGGCGCCAGGTGAAGGTCTGCTCACCGTGGATGAGCAGGCGGGCATGCGACGCCACCTCCGGGTCGCGCAGGAAGGAGGTAGCCACCTTGAAGAGAACGGCGCCCGCGAACGAGGGTGGCGCGTGGGTGTGCCAGCGCTCCGGGTCGTCGCCGGATGCCGCCACGAACGCGGCTACCTGGGCCCGGCTGACCCGGAACCGCGACGGACCGTACGTGCGGCCGGCCAGGTTCCCCAGGCCCGTCACCACTTCCATGGCCGGGCCGCTCTAGCGGGTTTCGCGATGCAGGGTGTGGCGCCGGAGAAAGGGGTTGTACTTCCTGAGCTCTAGCCGTCCCGTGGTGTTGGTCCGGTTCTTGGTGGTGATGTAGCGCGACGGGGGCTTCCCTTCGGCCCTCGCCTCGGTGCATTCAAGGGTGATCTTGATGCGACTTCCTTTTTTCTTGGCCATGGCGGCCCTCCCGCTGTCCGGTCTCCCGTTCTGGTGTTGTTGTTATCGGATGATTTTGGTGACGGTGCCTGCCCCTACGGTGCGTCCGCCTTCTCGGATCGCGAAGCGCAGGCCTTCGTCCATCGCGATCGCCGACCCCAACTGGACTGTCATGGTGGTGTTATCGCCTGGCATGACCATCTCCACCCCATCAGGGAGGGTGACCTTGCCCGTCACGTCGGTGGTACGGAAGTAGAACTGCGGCTGATAACCCGAAAAGAACGGGTTATGCCGCCCCCCCTCGTCCTTGGTCAACACATACACCTGCGCCTCGAAGTCGGTATGAGGCGTAATAGACCCCGGAGTCGCCAACACCTGACCCCGCTCCACCTCCGTCTTACCAACCCCCCTGAGTAGCACCCCGACATTGTCGCCGGCCATGCCCTCATCCAAGAGCTTGCGGAACATCTCCACCCCCGTAGCCACCGTACGCCGAGTCTCCCGAATACCCACCACCTCAACCGGATCACCAACCCGAACCATCCCAGCCTCAACCTTGCCCGTAACCACCGTCCCCCGACCAGTAATCGAAAACACATCCTCAATAGGCATCAAAAACGGGCGATCCACCGGACGGTCAGGAACCGGCACATACTCATCCACCGCCGAAACCAACTCCAACACACCCGCAGCCGCCTCCGCGTCCCCCTCCAAAGCAGCCAAAGCAGACACCCGAACCACCGGAACATCATCCCCAGGAAAACCATAATCATCCAACAACTCCCGAACCTCCAACTCAACCAACTCCAACAACTCCTCATCATCAACCAAATCAACCTTATTCAAAGCCACCACCACACAAGGAACCCCCACCTGACGGGCCAACAACACATGCTCCCTCGTCTGAGGCATAGGACCATCAGCAGCCGACACCACCAACACAGCCCCATCCACCTGAGCCGCACCCGTAATCATATTCTTGATGTAATCCGCATGACCCGGCATATCCACATGCGCATAATGACGCAACTCCGACTCATACTCCACATGAGCAATAGCAATAGTAATACCACGCTCACGCTCCTCAGGCGCCTTATCAATATCATCAAACACCGTAAACACATTACCCTCAACCCGCTCAGCCAACACCCGAGTAATCGCAGCAGTCAAAGTCGTCTTACCATGATCAATATGACCCATCGTCCCAACATTCACATGCGGCTTCACCCGCACAAAACGCTCCTTAGCCATAATGATCCTCTCCTCGTGTCGCAGACTGGTACATACGTCCGGCGGGCCGGCCATCCTCCACAGGACGACCGACCGCTCGTAGCGGCGGGCAGACTTGAACTGCCGACCTCTCGATTATGAGTCGAGCGCTCTTACCGACTGAGCTACGCCGCCTGGCATCGGGCAGGGACGAACCGAGGTTCATCCGCCTGCCGAGCCCCCTTCCGGATTCGAACCGGAGACCTCCTCCTTACCATGGAGGCGCTCTGGCCTACTGAGCTAAGGGGGCCTGATTTGGACGGACGGTTCACGTCCGCGCTGGTGCCGGGAGAAGGATTCGAACCTCCGAAGGCATCGCCGGCAGATTTACAGTCTGCTCCCTTTGGCCGCTCGGGCATCCCGGCAATCGGGTGGCGAGCGCCTACCCGGGTTAGCGGGCGAATGGTAGTCCCTTCGAGGCCCGGTGGAAACAGGATACCGTCCTGGCCGGCCCCGCAGCACCGGTTGGTTCAGATGCGGTAGTACATGTTCTCCAGCCGGCGGATCCTCTCCTCGATGGGCGGATGGGTCGAGAACAGCCCTCCGGCTCCGGGAGGGCGCCTCCGGCCGAACGCCTTGAGCGGGTCGGCGATGAACAGCTGGCTCACCGCCGGGTTGACGTCCATCGGGATCCGTCCCGAGGCGGTTCCGATCTTGTCCAGGGCTCGCGCCAGGCTGAGCGGCTGGCCGGTCATCTCGGCGCCCGAGCGATCGGCCTGGTACTCGCGGGCCCTCGAGATCGCCATGCGGATGACCATGCCCGCCAGCGGAGCGAGTATCAGCGCAGCCAGCGCTATCACCATGCCAATGGCGTTGTTATTGCGGTTCCGGCCGCCACCGAACCAGAAAGCCAACCGGGCGAAGATGGAAAGGGCGGCGGCCAGCATGGCGGCGATCGACGAGATCAGGATGTCGCGGTTGCGGACGTGGGAAAGCTCGTGGGCGATCACGCCTTCGAGCTCGTCGTCCTTCATGATCTCGAGGATGCCCGTGGTGACGGCCACAGCCGCGTTCTTGGGATTGCGGCCGGTGGCGAAGGCGTTGGGCTGGGCCGAGTCGATCAGGTGGATGGAGGGCTCGGGCATGTTCGACACGGCGGCCAGGCGGCGCACCATGCCGTAGACCTTGGGCAGCTCCTTCTCGGTCACGGGTCGGGCCCGGCTCATGGCCAGGGCCAGCTTGGCGGAGAAGAAATAGGCGCCGACATTCAGCACCAGGGCGAACCCCAGCCCTATGTACAGGCCCTGGGATCCGCCGAACAGGAGCCATCCGAGCATCCACACCAGCGCGCTCATCAGGCTCAACAACGCGACCGTCTTCAGGTTGTTCATGGTGGTCAGGATGATAACGGGGCTCCGGCACCTACCGGGTGGCCACCAGCACCCGGAAGTCGCCGAAGCCCCGCGGGTGGAGCAGGGTCTCGATCTCCTTCACCCTCGACCGGAGCCGGAGCCGCTCCATCGGGTCGCCACCCCGCGCCTCCGCCAGTTCCCGTTGCCGGAGCTCCGCCCTCCTGCCATCCAGCCCCAGCTCGGACAGGAAATCGTCCTGGCGGTACAGCCGGTACCGCATTCCCCGGGCTGCGGCGACCGCGGCCAGGGCCGAGAAGTCGACGTCGGCGGTTATGTCCATCGAACCCGGTTCGTCGAGCGGATGCTGGGAGAGGTGATGGGCGCGGTAGGTCCGCAGCGTCCCGCCCCTGCGGCGGCGGGGCAGGAGTCCTTCCGAAGTGTCCCCGTAGTCGATGACCACGACCGCACCGGCGTCGAGCAGATCGATCATCCGTCCCATCCAGTTGCTAGCAGCCGGCTGGCACTCCACCACCCCGCCCGCGGGAACATCGGCGGCGTGCGCCTCCAGCCAGGCCAGCACGTCGGAACGGACCGGCGCCTCCACCAGCACCAGATCTGCGCCTTCGCACCAGACCCGGCGCTCCGCCCAGCCCCCGTCCCCGGTCCGCACCGCAACCGCGACGGGCAGGTTGTCCAGGACCTCGTTGGCGATGACCACTCCGCTGAACGGGTCCAATGCCCGATCGTCCGCCACGACCTCGACGCCCGGAAGTGCCTGCCGTAGGGTCTGGCGGGCGGCGGGAGAGACCTCCACCGCCACGGTCCGGGGCGCCCAATCCAGCGCCCCGAGCAGCGGCGAGAGCAGCGTGCCCGACCCGGCCCCCACCTCCAGCAGGGTGAAGCCGGCGGGCCTCCCCAGGCGCCGGAACTCCTTCTCCACGAAGCGGGCGAGCGTGGCGCCGAACTCGCCGCTCGTCTCGGGACTGGTCAGGAAGTCCCCCTCGGCCCGAGACCGCAGCGGCCCCGAGCCGAAGTACCCGCCGTCGGGGTCGTAGAGCGCCATCTCCATGAAGCGGTCGAACGGGATCGGCCCCTCACGGCGGATCAAGCGTCGGATCCGCTCCTTGAGCCCACCCCGAGTCACTTTGCCGGACGGCCCCACTTCAGCAGGCTGCCGAACGATGGCGCGTTAGCGCGGGGCCTTTCGATCCGGCAACAAGGGGGTTGACTTGTCACACCCCCGATGTAGATTGTTGGGTAACCGCAAGTACCAACGGTCTGGCTCTGACGTCGACCGGACCGCGTTAGGGAATCATTTCGTCGAGGCGGCCCCGCCGGGGGTAGGGCAGGACGCGTCTCGAACCAAGGTGGTGGCGGTGGGGGAGGGCCCAGCGGGCGGAGCCTGCTCGCCGCGTTTTTCGCGTTCTTTTCCCGAAACAGGGTGCTAGTGGTCTGTCTACACCAAACAAGTCGGCGTGCCCTGCTCACCATCGACACCTTCACCGCCAACCCGCTACAGCCTCGGGAGGAGGGAGTCGAAGAGGGCCCGGAGCCTTCCCGCCGCCCGGCCGGCGGTCTCGATGACCTCCTCGCCGGTGATCTTGCGGCCGGCCAGCCCGGCGGCCCGGTTGGTGCACAGCGAAATCCCCAGCACTTCCGCACCCATGTGGCGGGCGGCGATGGCTTCGGGCACGGTCGACATCCCGATCAGGTCGGCGCCCAGCGTGATGGCCATCCTGATCTCGGCCGGGGTCTCGAACATCGGCCCGCGCCACCACATATATACGCCTTCATGCAGGGAAATCCCCACCGAGGCGGCGGCTTCGGTGGCTTTCCGGCGGAGCGCCGGCGAGTACACGTCGGTCATGTCGGGGAACCGGGTGCCGAGGCGCTCATCGTTGTCTCCCCGCAAGGGACCGAGACCGGACAGGTTGATATGGTCGGTCAGGAGTACGAGGTCGCCCGGATCGATGCCGGACGTGCATCCACCCGAGGCGTTGGTGAGCACCACCTTGCGGGCGCCCGACATGATGGCCGCCCGCACGGGGAAGACGATCTCGGCGGGGCTGTAGCCCTCGTAGTGATGGACTCGGCCCGAGTACAGCAACACCCGGTTGCCGCCCATCTCGAGGGAGTAGGCCGTGCCGGAGTGGCCCGGCGCCGATGGTCGCGGGAAGCCCGGTATCTCCGAGTAGGGCACCGCCACCGCTCCGTCGAGGGTGTCGGGATAGCCGCCGAGACCGGAGCCGAGCACCGCCACCACATCGTGGCCGTCACGTCCGGTGAGCCGGTTGAGGACCTCGGCCGCCTCGGTCAGACGCTCGTACAGATCACCCATGACCACCTCGTTTCCGCGGACCGGACAGCCGGTCAGCCGTCGATGAGGGCGTCCAATCCGATGCCGATCATCGCCTCCACCGAGTCGTAGACCACCTGGCGGTGGGGATCGTAGCCCCCCTCCTCCCTGTGCAAGGGATTGCCGTCCGCCGCCAGCACGGCCCCGGTGGTCACCGAGTTGAGCGAGCCGCTGACGAACAGGGCGGCGCACTCCATCTCGACCGCTATGGCGCCCGCCCGGTGCCAGAACTCCAGATCGCTTCCGAGCACGTCGCCGGGATAGAACAGCGAGTGGGTGAGCACCACGCCTTCGTGGGAACGGTGCCCGGTGGAGGCCACCGCCCGGCGGATTGCGGTTACCACGTCAACCGAAGCGAGGGCGGGGAAGGGCGCGGGAACCATGGAGTCGGTGACGCCGTCGGCGCGGATGGCGCCGGTGACGATCACCAGATCGCCGTCCTGGACCTCGGCGGCAAGACCCCCGCAGGTTCCGGTCCGGATGATCCGGCGGACGCCGGCGCGGCTCAATTCCTCGAACACGATGACCGCTCCCGGCGAACCCACCCCGTGAGACGCCACGGCCACCTCGACGCCCTTGTGGGTCCCGCCGTACGTCACGTACTCCCGGAAGCTGCCCAGCTGACGGCGATCCTCGAGGTGCCGGGAGGCCAACTCGGCCCGGGCGGGATCACCCATCACCAGCGCCCGGTCGGGCATCTCATCCGGATCCACCCGGAGGATCGGGGTTAGTTCGGCCATACAAGCACCTCCTCGACTGTCCGCCCATCCCGCAGGTGGCTTCAACCGCTCGCCGAAGACCGGTTGTGGGCACTTGCGTGAACCCGTATCGACATAACGATCCCGTCGATGTCCGAGGCTAGCTACCGGAGTTCCTCCGCCCGGGCCACCATGTCCTGCTGGAGCTTTCCGGTCGTTCCCGGGTCGAACCCGATCTCTCCCACACGGTCGATCCAACTGGTGGCTCTGTCACAGATTTCTAGGAGCTTGCGGCGGGTAAGCCGGGGCGGTATTCCGAATGACTCGGCGAAGCGGACCAGGTCACCTCCACGGATGCGATTCCTGCGACCGTCTACATGAAGGGCGAGCAGGTGGTCCAGGGGGTAGGGACGAGTGGATACCAGGTCGTATACCGGCGTGAGCTCCACGATCCGCTCGGACGGGAGCCAGCGCACGCTGATGTTCTTGGCGTGCATATCGCCATTGACTATGAGGTACGAGAAGGCGGTCAGGCGAACCAACTCAAGGACGGCGGCCGCCGGCGCGGAGACCAGCGAGGCCACCCGCCCGACCACGGAACGCATCGACAGGCGATACTTGTCAGCGGGCCACCGTCCGGACAACTGGCAGGCGTCCTCCTGCGCGATCCGCCCCACCCCGCCGGACCGGACCACCCGATCGAAACGCTCCACCAGCAGACCAGAGACCCCTCGTCGGTCGTGAACTATCCGAAAGGGCGGTACCCGGAACCCGCACGACGCCGCCATGCCCAGAAAGAACGCCTCGTTCTCCACCAGTCTCGGATAGCGCCGCGGGGAGAGTTTCAGGATGGCGGGCCCACCCCCGGCCGCCACCGGAAACGAGATAAGCGAATCCGACAGCTTGTCCTGCACCCCCGGGAGAGCCGTATCGAATTGCGGGTCAACAGTGGAGATCGAGCGGCGGAACATATCTGCGAACGAGACCGCGCCGGGATCCTGAACCCCCGTGGACTCACCCGGATCGCGCGGACGCTCCCCTACCGGAACGACCGTCACATCCCCGACGGCGTCACCGGCCACCGCCAGCAGCATGGACATTTCGTCGTCGGCGGAGATCTTGGCGCCCTGCACGATCGCATGTAGGCGAGCGCCCTCCGGTAGCAAGCCGGCGAAGAAGGCCGGAACGGCGCCGCCCGCAGTTATGTATGGCTCGTTCCGGACAGGCAGGGTGGAGGCCACTGCTGGACCTCCTTCGCGGCGATAGCTCCCGTCGTAGGAGAACTCGACATGATCGCCCATCCGCCTGAGCCGTCCGGCGTGGACATCTCCCTTATAAACGTCGGCGCCATCGACCGCCCTGATCTCGGTGAGGTCGGCTATCACGGCGTGCTCTCCGGATATCGGGGCTGTGACACGAGGTCGAGACCCACGGCGCTGCAGATCGCGATCAGGTTGCGGAGGGTGACGGAGACCATGCCCCGTTCCACCTCTGATACCAACCGCCGGTTCACCCCCGCCAGATCCGCCACATCCTCTTGGGTGAGCCGCAACAGCTTGCGCCTGGCGCGGATCTCGGCACCTATTTCGTGGGGAGTCACGGCGGCTCCAGTGTGAGAGATATGTAACAACAGGTAGCTTACCCGGCATCTCGGATCATAGGAGCAGCGAATTGCGCGATATAGGTAACTCTAGAGTCTACCGATCTGCGGGTGCTTCTCTCTACATCAGGTCAAACTTGCGAGAGAGCGTGCCCTGTTGGGGTCAGACGACCCGTTCGTTGCCGCCGTCCACGGGGATCTGCGCTCCTGTGGTCACGGCGAAGGCGTCCCCGCAGAGTTCGGTCACCACCCTGGCAACGGCGGCCGAGGTCACCTCGGCGGACAGGAGGTTCCGGGCCCGGTACTCCCCCTCTGTGAGCCCGTAGGCGGCAGCCCGCTCGGCGATCAGGTCCTCGTTCCAGAGACCCGTGTCGAACACACCGTCGGGGTGGACGAGGTTGACCCGGATGCCGTCATCAGCCCACTCGAGGGCCGCCACCCGGGCGAGTTGGGTGACGGCCGCCTTGGAGGCGGAGTAGGCGGCGGCGGCGCGGCCCGGCGCTGGAACGTTCTTGGACGCGATCACCACCACCCGGCCCCCCGCCGGCGAGCAGGCCAGGAAGGGATGGACCGCGGCGAGGAGAGTGGCCACGGCGTCCGCGTTGACCGACATCGTCGCCCGCCACAGGTCCTGGTCGAGCTCGCTGACCGGCTGGGCCGCACCGAACACCCCGGCCGCCGGCACGACGATGTCGATGCCGCCGAACCGCTCCACCGCCGCCTCGATCGCCGCCTGCTGGGCCGGACCGTCAGTCACGTCAACCGCCATCCCCAGCCAGGCCGGGCCGTCGAAGGCGCCCTCGACCGCCCCGTCACGGTCAAGACCGACCACCGCGCACCCCTTCGACAGGAGGGCCGAAGCACAGGCCCGGCCGATACCCGAAGCCGCTCCGGTCACCACCGCCACCATGCCGGCGAACTCCGGGGGGCGGCCGGCGCGGCGCAGCTTGGCCTGCTCGAGATCCCAGTACTCGCAGTCGAACAGATGGCCCGCTTCCAGCGCCACGTACCCGCCCAGATGGTCCTCGGAGCGTTCCAGGACGGCCATGGTGTGGTGGTAGATGTCGGCGGCGATCCCAGAGGCCTTGGCGGTCTCACCCACGGTCAGCAGGCCCAACTCCGGGTCCACCACCACCCGGGGCGCCGGATCGAGCATGGTCAGCTCGGTCCGGGCGCGGCGCCGGTTCTCCTCGAAGTAGCGACGATAACCGTCCACGTAGGCGTCCACATCGGCGCCCACCATGGGAACCCGCTTGGTGCGGATGACGTGGTCGGGAGTGAGCGGGCCCCGGGTCGCCAGGCTCTCCAGGTCGGACCGGCCCACGAATCGGGCTGCGGCGGCGTCGGTATGGCGGGTCATGATCATCGGCCTGCCCGCCTCGGCCGAGATGCGGTTGCGGAGCCGCGCCAGCGCAACGGGCGCTGCCGGGGGGAGAGCCGCCGGAGCCCGGGCGGGCGCCGCCGGAGCGCGAGCGGCGAGCCATTCCTCGGCCCTGGTTATCAACTCGACATGGCGGCCGTAAGCCTCCCTGGTGGTGGCGCCGTGGGTGAACAGGCCATGGTTGAGCAACACCATCCCGATGGCGCCCGCATGGTGCTGATCGCGCCAGATCTCCACCACCAACCGGGCCAGGTCGAAGCCGGGCATGACGTAGGGCACGACCAGCACGTCTCTCCCGAACACCTCCCTGATGCGCTCCTCCCCATTGGCCAGGTTGGTGAGGGTGACGATCACGTCCGCATGGCTGTGCTGGACGGCCGGGTAGGGCAGGAAGGCGTGCAGCAGGGTCTCCACCGAAGGCTGCGGGGCGGCCGGGTCGAGGCGGGCGGCTGACAGCTCCCGCATCATGTCCGGGTCGGAGAGCCGGTCGAGCGACAGCAGGTCATGGAGCCGGTCGATGGGAAGGGGCGTGAACCCCGGCGCCTCGATGGTGGCCAGATCCCACCCCGAGCCCTTGACATAGAGGGCGTCGATGGTGCGCCCGGTTATGTCGCGAAACGGCGCCTTCACGGATGTGTTGCCGCCGCCGTGCAGCACGAGGAACGGATCGCTCCCCAGCAGGCGGGAGCCGTAGACGCACTCGCCCAGGGGCCCCTCGAATGCCGCCGCCTCAGCGTCTTCCCACCTGTCTTCCATAAGAATCTCCCGGGCCCTCCAGGGGCAAGATTAGAGGCCGGGACCGGTTGCCGAATCGCCCATCCCCTACGGTTCTCTATGAATCGATATATGATCGTCTATGGTTCGAAGCGGTAGGGCCGCGCATAGCCAGGGCGGGCCGGAGCGAGGAGGGATGCTGTGGACCGGCCAGACCAGCGGGATCGGGAACTCGAGGCGCTTCGGGAGCGGCTGTCGAGGCTGAGCGAGGCCAGCGTACGCATCAACGAGAGCCTGGACTTCGACACGGTGCTCCAGGGGGTCCTCGACTCCGCCCGACACCTTACGTCCGCCCGCTATGGGGTGATGACTCTTCTCGACCGCGGGGGTGGGGTCCAGGACTTTCTGGCATCGGGGTTCACCACCGGGGAGGCCGAGCAGTTGTGGCTCACCCCGGACCGGTACCAGATTTTCGAGTCGTTGACCGAGACCCCCGAACCGCTGAGGGTGGCGGATCTGGTGAAACACGTCAGGTCACTGGGTTTCGCCGGGTTCAGCATCCCGCTGCCGGTGGAGAGGTTCAGCTTCCTGGCGGCGCCGATGTTTTTCCGGGGCGAGCGGTTGGGCCAGGTCTTCGTGGGCGCCAAGGACGGCGCAGAGGAGTTCACCCGCGCCGACGAGGAGAGCCTGGTGATGTTCGCGTCCCAGGCGGCGCTGGTCATCGCCAACGCCCGCAGGCACCGCAACGAGCAGCGGGCCAGGGCCGACCTGGAGACGCTGGTGAACACCTCGCCGGTGGGCGTTGCCGTCTTCGACGCCTTGACCGGAGAACTGGTGTCGCTCAACCGGGAGACCAGGCGCATCGTGGAGGGCCTCCGCGACGTCGACCAGCCGCTGGAAGGCCTCCTGGATGTGGTGACCTGCGTGCGGTCCGACGGCCGGGAGGTGTCCCTTCAGGAGTTGCCGCTGACCGAGGTGCTGTCGGCCGGTGAGACGGTCAGGGCCGAGGAGATCGTGCTGCGGGTTCCCGACGGGCGCAGCGTCGACGTCTTGCTCAACGCGACCCCGATCCGCTCCGCCGACGGCACGCTGGTGTCCTTCGTCATCACATTGCAGGACATGACGCCGCTTCAGGACCAGGAGCGGCTGCGGGCCGAGTTCCTGACCATGGTGAGCCATGAGCTCCGCACCCCCCTCGCGGCGATAAGGGGAGCGGTCGCCGCGCTGGCGGAGTCCACCGGCGGGCTGGATCCCGTCGAGGTGACGCAGTTCCTGCGCATCATCCGCGACCAGTCGGACCAGATGCAGCACCTGATCGGCGACCTGCTAGACGTCGCCCGCATCAACACGGGCACCCTGCCGGTCGCCCCGGGGACCGTCGATGTGAACGTGCTGGTGGATGACGCCAACGCCAGGTTCGTCGCCGGAGGCGCCACCAACCCCCTGGATGTGGAGTTGGCCGAGGACCTGCCGCTTGTGATGGCCGACCGCCGCCGTATCGCCCAGGTGCTGAGCAACCTGCTGTTCAACGCCGCCGCGAACTCGCCCGATGGGTCACCGATTCTGGTGGCCGCGGCCACGGACGGAGTCCAGGTCGCGGTCTCGGTCACGGACCAGTCCCGGGACTTATCCGCAAAGCCGATGCCGGAGCTGTTCCGCATTTTCCCGCGGTCCCGCGGCGCGCAGCCGGCATCCGGCCTCGCCGCATCCGGCGCCGTAGGGCGGGGCCTGGGGCTCGCCATCTGCAAGGGCATCGTGGAGGCCCACGGAGGCCGCATCTGGGCCGAGAGCGACGGGCCGGGGCTGGGGCCGCTGTTCACCTTCACCGTGCCGGCGGCGGAGCCCCCGACGACCGCCTCCGCGGCGGGCGCCCCGAAGTCGCGTCCGGCAGCGCACCACCAGGTCCGCGTCCTGATCGTGGACGACGACCTCCAAGCGCTGTACTACATACGCGACACCCTCACCGGGGCGGGGTACGCGGCTGTCGCAACCGGCGACCCCGCCGACATCCCCCGCCTCATGGCCGAGGAGAGACCCCACCTCGTCCTGCTCGACCTGGTACTGCCGGACCGGGACGGCATCGACGTGATGAACGACATCCAAACCAAAGTGGACGTCCCCGTCGTGTTCCTGTCCGCGTACGGCCACGACGAAACCGCCGCCAGGGCATTCGACATGGGCGCAGCCGACTACATAGTCAAGCCCTTCTCGCCCACGGAACTGACCGCAAGGGTCAGGGCGGCCCTACGGAGGCGGATGGAACCCCTCAAGAGCGAGCCGCCCGCGCCCTACAAGGCCGGCGGCCTCAGCATCGACTACGCCCGGCGGCGGGTGGCGGTGGCCGGGGAGCCGGTGGAACTGACAGCCACCGAATACGCCGTGCTCTACGAACTAGCCGCCCACGCCCCCCGGATACTGGCCCACAACGTGCTGCTGCACCGGATCTGGGGACCCCAGAGAGTAGGCGACTCCTGGCTGGTCCGCGACGTCATCAAACGGCTCCGCCGCAAGCTGGGCGACTCCGCCAACAACCCCAGCTACATCTTCACCGAGCCACGCGTCGGCTACCACATGCCCCACGGGGAAACGTAGGCGAGATCACGAACCGTCGAGCTCTGGGGGACGGACAGTTGGAATCGGGCATGGCCCCTCCGACGGCCACGCTAACTGAACCCGGTTTCCGGGATAGAGTACACATTTTGTTCTGAAAATAATAGATTGTTACCGCTATATCTATTGAATAGCGTACAGTTCAATGAAATTATGGACCCTCTGTCCGGCGGTCGGGCGGAGTCGTCGGGAAGCCGACCCGCAGCTAGCGGGCGGGCAAGTGCAAGGTGACGGTGGCGTGGACGCGTTCTCCCTTGCCGGCCTCATTGCGGGCCCGCACCCACACCTTGTAGGTCTCGCCGGGGGTCAGCCCGCTGAAGGTCACCGACGTCTTCTTGGCTTTCGGCGTCTTGGTCTTGCCCTTGCCGCTGCCTCCCTGGGGGCGCAGATGCACGATGTAGCGGACGGGGGCGCCTCCCGTTGCGGGGGGCTGCCAGCTCACCGTCACCTCGTCCGGGGCGCTCGATGACAGGGTGAGGCCCGTCGGCGGGCCCGGCAGCTCGTCCGCGTTCTGCTGCTGTGGTGGCGGGGTGGTGTCGGTTACGGCGACCCTCACCGTGTCCACCAGCACGGTTTGGTATTCCGCGCCCGAGCGGGTGATGCGGTGGGAGATGGAGACGCTCTCGTCCTCGGTGTCGTCGTCGGCTTCGCCGGTCACGGTGAAGGTCGCAGCCGTATTCCAGTTGCCGGTGGTGAAGATGTGCGATGCCGGCGACACGCTCGCTGCGTCGGTGTCGCTGCTGGTGGCGGTGATGGTCACGCTCTCGGTGGGCTGGGTGTCGAGCACCACGGTGTAGGTCGCCGAACCGCCTTCGTTGACGCTGACCGGATCGGCAGCGGTCACGGTGATGCCGGGAACGTCGTCATCGGTGATGGTGACGGTGGCTGTGTCCTGGCCGGCGCCGGAGGGCACCCAGCATGCAGTGGTGGACGCGGCGGTCACCGTGAGGGTCTCGTCGCCTTCGGTAAGGGCGTCGTCCGCGGTGGGCACCGTCACCGACGCAGTCGTGGCGCCCGATGGCACGGTCACCGGCGAGGTGATGGCGCCCACGTCGTCTGCGGTGGCGGTGGCGGTGGCGGTGGCGGTGGCGGTGGCGGTGGCGTCGAAGCCGGCGGTCATCGCGAACTGCACCCCGCCGGAGGGCGCGGCCTCGCTCAAGGTGATGGTGAGGGTTGCGGCGCTGCCCTCGACTGCTGACGCCTGGGCGGTGATGGAGTAGGTGGCGGTGACCGGGGCCGGTTGGCCGGTGTCGGGGCGGGCGCCCGCAGATTTGAGCCACGCATACTGGTTGCAAGCTCCGAAATCCCACGGGTCGTCCGCGTTGCCGTCCGCGTCGAGGTCGACGTTCCAGTCGGCGTAGATGCCGGTGTAGCCGGTGGGCGTCCGGAGTTGCGCGGTGGACTGGGCAACGCCCCCGGCGCTGAGCGACGTGCCCGAGGCCGAAGCATCCCAATAGCTGCCGCTCACCCGGGCCGCCCCGCCGGCGCGCCCCACCAGCCCGCTTCGCTCGAAGCCCGCCGACGCCGCGCCGGTGGCATAGCTCGCAGTGATCGATCCGCTGTTCTCGCCGACCAGCCCGCCGACGAAGTGACCCGGCAGCCGCGCCGCGGGGTTGCCGTTCGAAGCGACCGCGCCGGTGGCATAGGCCGCCGTGATGGCGCCGCGGTTGATCCCCACCAGCCCGCCGACCCGGCTGCCCACCGCGCTCAGCGGCGTGTGCCGGGCCGAGGCGGCGGCCGCTGAGAGAGCGACGTCCGGCTTGGGGGCAACGTAGGGTTATCCGGCGGCGGGCTCTGCGGGCGACAGTTTGAGCGCCCGAACCAAGAATGTGGCCATCTGTGCCCGAGTGACCACCTCGTCCGGGCAGAACCGCAACGGCTCGGCGCTACAGCCCGTGGTGATCCCGGCGGCGTAGAGGGCCGCAATGCTGCGGGCGTGGACGCTGCCTGGGTCGACGTCGGCGAAGACGGCGGGATCGTCGGGGACCTCGAGCTTGAGCGCCCGAACCAAGAATGTCGCCATCTGTGCCCGAGTGACCCCCTCGTCGGGGCAGAACCGCAACGGCTCAACACCACAGCCCGTGGTGATCCCGGCGGCGTGGAGGGCCGCGACGTTGGGCGCGTGGGATCCAGCAGAGCCGACGTCGGCGAAGACGGCGGGATCGTCGGGGGCCTCGAGCTTGAGCGCCCGAACCAAGAATGTCGCCATCTGTGCCCGAGTGACCCCCTCGTCGGGGCAGAACCGCAACGGCTCAACACCACAGCCCGTGGTGATCCCGGCGGTGTAGAGGGCTTCGATGCTGCCGGCGTGGACGCTGCCGGGGTCGACGTCGGCGAAGGGTCCGCGTGCGGCCTCCTCTGCGCCGCCGCCGCCTCCGCCGCCGGGGCCGCTGAGCCCGCTCGGCCCGGTGGGGCCAGTGGGGCCGGTGGGTCCGGTGGGTCCGGTGGGTCCGGTGGTGCCGGTGTCGGTGATGGTGATCGTGACCTCGTCGGGGGTGCCGGCGATGACTGCTGGGGGCAGGTCGCCGAAGGTGACGGTCACCTTGTCGTCGTCGGTGTCTGTGTCGCGGCGGGTGACCAGGCGGGCGGTGCCCGTGGTCGCGTTGGCGCGGATGGTGATGTTGGCCGGCGCGGTGTAGTCGCCGGGCTCGGCGGGGTCGGTGCCGGCCGGGTTCGCGACCAGGGGGATCACCACCGCGGCGGTGTGGGCCTCGGACAGGGTGGCGGTGAGGGTCACCGTGCCGCCCTCGTTGACGGCGTTGGGCGACGCCGACAGGGTGACTGCGGGCTTGTCGGCCACAGTGACCGCGATGTCGTCGATTTCGAGGGCGGCGGGCCAGTTGGGGTCGGTGCTGGCGACCGCGTGGGCGATCGCGGCGGTGCCCTCGGCTGCGCCGGTGACCGTGACGGTCTGGGGCAGGTCCCAGTTCTCGGCGGTGAACGTCAGCGGGCCTGACACGGTCGCGATCGTGGCGTCGTCGCTGGTCGGGGTGACGGTGACGTCCGCAGAAGGCTGCGCGCCTGCGAGGCTGATCGTGTAGGTGCGGGTGCGGCCCACCTGCACGGCCAGCGCGGTGTCGCTGACGATGACGCCGGCGTCGTCGTCGGCGATGGTGATCGTGGCTCGGGACCCTGCAGGGTGGCGCTCGTAGCGGTCCGCGAGGCTGCCGCTGGTGCCGGCGGGGGCGATCTCGAGCTCGATAGTCTCCGCGCCCTCGATGTCGTCGTCGTCGGTGATGGCGATCGTCACGTTCACGGTGGTGCCGGTGTTGGGCCCGAACGTCACCGATTTCGTCGCGATGGTGTAGTCGGTCCCTTCTGCGGCGGTGCCGCCGGTGATCTCGATGTCCAACGTCGTGGCGGTGCCCGGCAGCGCGCTGACCGTCACCGGCACCTCGATGGTGCCCGCCCCCTCTGAGGCGCTGTCGGTGTGGGCGGCGGCGGCATCGGCGGCGGCGCCGAAGGCGATGGTGGGTGGGCCGGGGTCGCTGACCTGCACCCGGGCGCACGCCGCGTCCTGCGCGCACGTGCGGGTGCCCTGCGGATGGGTCCGCGCCGCAGCCGACCAGCCGCTGGTGCTGGTGGACACCACCACGTAGTAGTGCTCGACGCCCTCGAGCAGGTCGTCGGCGGCGAGGGCCTCGGTGATGGTCGCGGTGCGCTTGCCCGCCGCGACGGTGACCGTCGTCGCGGGCGACGTGAGGTCCGCTGTGGGGTCGGCGCGGCCCTCTTCGTCGTCGCGCTGGGGCGGGGTGCCTTCGAGGTAGACGAGGTCATGGGTGCGGGACCGGTCGATCGCGAAGCTGAGGCCGCCGTTGGGCGCGACCGCGCCCAGCGTGATCGTGAGCTCCACGGTGTCGCCCTCGCGGCCTGCGGCGACCTCCGGAGCGATCTCGAACGTCATCGTCGGCGCGTTCACCGTGACCGCGACCGACGCGAGCTGGGACAGGTCATAGGCCGTGTCGTCGGACTCCGCCGCATGGCCGACTGTCACCGATCCCGCCGCGACGGCGGTCACGGTGACGGTCTGGGGGTCGTCCCAGTTCGTGCTGGTGAACGTCAGCGACGCCGGCGACACCGTCGCCTTGTCCGTGTCGCTGCTCGCGACGGTGACGGTGACGTCGTGTGTGGGCGCGGCGGCGCCGCGCAGAACGACCGTGTAGGTCGCCTCCTCGTCGGGGACGAGGTCGAGGGCGGCGGGGTCGATGCGGATGCCCGCGGTGGACTCGTTGACGCGCAGGTCCAAAGCGGCGGTCTCCAGCGACCGCGTCCGCCGCGTGGCGGTGCCCACCAGCGCGATCCGCTCCTCGTTGCGCTCGACGCGGCTGTCCGAGCTCAGCCGCAGCGTCGCCGTCGCAGTCGTGTGCCCCTCAGGGATCGTGAACGCCCCGGGCAGCCCGTAGTCATTCGGGCACGCGAACGCCGGATGCTGGCCCGTGCTCTGGCACAGCTGCGCCACCGCGCCGAACGTGCCGCCCCACGGCGGCCGCGAGATGACCGTGTTCTCCAACGCGACCCGCCACCCATCGGGGCCCACCGGAATGTCCGACGTCGCCGTCACGGTCACAGCCGCGCCCTCGAGCACCTCAGTGAACCCCCGCCCGTCCGCCGCACGATCCACCGACAAGCTCACCGAGCTGACCTCGTCGCCGCTGGTGATCTCCACCAGCGCGGTGGACAGATCCACCTGGGTCTGCACGCCGCCGACGGTGACGGTCTTGGTGAACCGCTCGTAGTAGTCGCCCAGATCGTCGGGCGTGGTGTCGGCCGGTTTGATGCGCACCTCGATCGTCTCGAAGTCCTCCTCCACGTCGTCGTCGAACACGCGCAGCACCGGCTGGACCTCCCCCTTGGACCCCGCGGCGATCACGAACGTCGCCCCGACGCTGTTCGCAGGGGTCTGCATCTCGGGCGTCTCGAGGAACTCCCAGTCCTTGGGGTTGCCCGCCGGGTTGTCGGGGTCGTCGCTGTCGCGCGCGGTCGTGCCCGCCTCCACCACCTCCAGGGTGAACGCCAGATCGCTGTCCGCGGCGTGGCTCACATGCAGCACCATCCACAGATCAAAGCCGCCGTCTGGGAGGTTGTCCTCGGTGACCGGGAAGGACGACCTGCTCTCAGCGGTGAGCTGGCGCAGGGCGACCTTCGCCTCGTCGCGGTCCTCGTCCTGGATGACCACCGCCGCCAGCCGGCCCTGGGCGTGGCGGGCGTAGTGGGTGAACATGCCGGTGCCCGAGTCGATGTCCAATTCGACGGTCTGGTCGTTCTCCACCAAGTCGTCGTCGACGACGGTGACGTTGACGTTCTGGGTCGACGCGCTCGAGCTGGTGAACGTGAGCGTGGTCGGCGCGACGCTGTAGTCGTCGGTGTCTGTGGCGGTGCCCGACACTGCCACGGTGAACGTCGTGGACTCCTCGGGCAAAAAGTTCACCGTCACCGGCACCGACACGGTGCCCGCGGTGTCCTCGCCCGCCAGCGTCGTCTGCTTCGCCGTCGACGCCGCGTTGTTGCCGAACGCGATCTTCGCCTTGGGCCGCTCGTCGTCGGCGATCGTCACGGTCCCCGTCGACCCGCTGGCGTGCCGTGTGTAGTAGTCGCCGAGGTCGTTGACCGGGCTGTCCGCGGCCACGATGCGCAGCTCGATCGTCTGGTCCTCCTCGACCAGCGCGTCGTTCTCGATCGCGACCGCCACGTTCTTGCTCACGGCGGTGTCGGAGCTGTTCGCGGCGAACCGGACGGTCTTGGTGGCGATACGGAAGTCGCCGGGGTTCTGGGCGCTGGCGTACTCGCTGGCCGTGCCCGCCGAGAGCACCTCCACCGTGAACGTCGTGGGCGCGTCCGGCAGGTGGCTGATCCTGACCGGCACGTTCAGCGTGCCGCCCGCGACGTTCTCCGCCGGCGAGGCCGTGTACTTCACCTCCGAGGCCGCGTCCGAGCCGAAGGCGATCTTCGCCAGCGGCGCCTCGTCGTCGGTGATCGTGACCGCCGCCGTCGAGCCCGCGCTGTGCCGCGTGTAGTGGTCGCCCAGGTCGTTGACGGGGCTGTCCGCCGCTGCGATGCGCAGCTCGATCGTCTCGGCGTGCTCGACCTTCGCGTCGTTCGTGATCGTCACCGTCACGTTCTTGGAGAGGGCGGTGTCGGAGCCGCTCGTGGCGAAGCGCACCGTCTTCGTGCCGATGCTGAAGTCGCCGCCCTCCGCGGCCGTGCCCGCCGCCAGCACCTCGACCGTGAAGGTCGTGGCGGACTGGGGCAGGGCGCTGATCGTGACGGGCACGGTCAGCGTGCCGCCCGTGACGTTCTCCGCCACCGAGGCCGTGTGCTTCGTCGTCGCGGCGGCGTTCGTCCCGAAGGCGATCTTCGCCGCGGCCGCCTCGTCGTCGGTGATCGTGATCGTCGACACGTCCTTGCCGGACCCCGTCTTCGCCCAGCCGCTGGCGGTGGTCGAGATCGTGACCGTGAACGTCTCCTCGCCCTCCACCAGCGTGTCCTGGGCGATGGGCACGCGCAGCATCACCGTCATGTCCCCCTGGGCGACCGTCACCGTCGTGGGCGTGGTGCCCGTGTCGGCGGCCGTGGCCGTGCTGCCCGAGTAGTTGTAGGAGACGTTGAAGGCGATGCCGTTCATGGGCGCAGCGCGCCCCAGCGTCACCGTGAGGTCGGCGCTCGTTCCCTCGTTGGCCGTCTTCGTCCCGGTGATCTTGAACGTCTTCGTCGAGGCGTTGACCGTCACGTCCACGTCGTCGATCGACAGCGACGAGCCGTAGTTGGTGTCCGAGGAGGTCGCCGCGTGGTCGATGTCGAGGTCGCCCACCGCCACGCCCCGCACCGTGAACGTCTGCGCGGTGCTCCAGTTGGAGGTCGTGAAGGTCCGCGTGGCGGGCGACACCGTCGCCCTGGTGGTGGTGTCGCTCGTCGCCGTGATCGTCACACTCGCGGTCGGCTTCGAGTTGAGCTTGACCGTGTAGGTCGTCGTCTCGCCCACCTCCACCGTGCGCGCCGTCTCGCTGACCGTCACCCCGGCGGTGTCGTCGTCGGTGATCGTGATCGTCAGGGACCCCGCCGAGTACAGCGGCGTCGCCGCCGTGTGGGCCGCCGACAGCACCAGCGTCTCGGTGTCCTCGTCCACGTCGTCGTCGGTGATCGTGAGCGTGACCGACCCCGCCGTGCCGCCCTGGGCGATCGAGATCGTCGTCGACGAGAGCATGTAGTCGTCCGCCGACGCCGTCGAGCCGGTCGCGCGGCTCAGCGTCACCGTCACCCCGCCCGCCGGCGCCGCCGAGGGCAGCGTCGCCGTCAGCGTCACCTCCCGCGCCGTCGCGCTGTCGGACTCGGCCACCGTGCCGTCGGCGTCGCTGCTGGTCAGCGTGATCACCTGCGCGTCGGGGGTGCCCGTGCCGAAGGCCCAGGCGCCGTTCCCGGCGCTGCTCACCGCGCGCACGCGCACCCGGTAGGCGGTGCCGTTGTCCAGGCCCGTGATCGCCGCCGACGCGACCGTGCCGGTGTGGGTGGCCGGCACCCACGCCGTCGCCACGTTCGCGGTGTTGGTGTCCACCGCCGCGTCGTTCACGACGTCCGCCGCCGCCGCGGAGGTGTAGTGCACGTCATAGCCCGACAGCACCCCGTCCGGAGCCGTCCAGGTGAGGTTCAGCCTCGCGTCGCCCTTGACCGGCGTCAGGCCCGTCGGCGCGGCCGCCGTGTCGTTGTCGTTGATCGTCACCGTCACCGAAGACGGCGTGCCCGCCGCCAGCCCTGACGGCGGCGTCCCCAGCGTCACCGTGAAAGTCTCGGAGGCCTCCACCAGCGAGTCGTCCTCCGTCGTGATCGTGGCGGTGCCGGTCGTGGCGTTCGCGGACACCGGGATGCTCGTCAGCGTGCCCCGGTCAGAGGCGTTGCCCGACAGCGTCACCGGGATCGTCACCGCCGAGCCCAGCGCCTCCGACAGCGTCGCCGTCACCGTCACCGAGGCGCCCTCGGTCACCGGACTCGTCGCCGACAGCGACACCGTCGGCAGGACTGTGGCCTCGGGGGTGCCCGTGGCGAAGGCCCAGGCGCCGTTCCCGGCGCTGCTCACCGCGCGCACGCGCACCCGGTAGGCGGTGCCGTTGTCCAGGCCCGTGATCTCCTGTGACGCCACGACGCCGGTGCGGCTCACCGCCACCCACGCCGTCGTCACATCGCTGCCCACTGCCGCATCATTCGCGACGTTCCCCATCGTGGCGGAGGTGTAGTGCACGTCATAGCCCGACAGCACCCCGGCCGGCGCCGTCCAGCTCAGGTTCAGCCCCGCGTCGCCCGAAGCCGACAGGCCCGTGGGCGCGGCCGCCGTGTCGTTGTCGTTGATCGTCACCGTCACCGAAGACGGCGTGCCCGCCGCCAGCCCCGACGGCGGCGTCCCCAGCGTCACCGTGAAAGTCTCGGCGGCCTCCACCAGCGAGTCGTCCTCCGTCGTGATCGTGGCGGTGCCGGTCGTGGCGTTCGCGGACACCGGGATGCTCGTCAGCGTGCCCCGGTCAGAGGCGTTGCCCGACAGCGTCACCGGGATCGTCACCGCCGAGCCCAGCGCCTCCGACAGCGTCGCCGTCACCGTCACCGAGGCGCCCTCGGTCACCGGACTCGTCGCCGACAGCGACACCGTCGGCTCCGTCGGCGTTTCCTTCGCGGTGCCCGACGCCGCAGCCGACCACGCACTGCCCGGGTCGATGCCGTTCAGCGCCCGCACCTGCACCTCGTACTCCTCCGACGCGGTCAGGCCCGACAAGGTGTGCGGCGACGCGGTGGCGGACTGTGCAGCGCTCCACGCGCCCGGCTGACCGCTGCCGGTGTCCTTGACCCGATACTGCACCTGATAGCCGGTGATCGTGGCGGGGCTGCTGTCGGCCGCGTCGTTGTAATCGCCGTCTTCGTTGCCGTCGATGCCGGCGAAGCCCGTGCTGGCGGGCGCGGTCCAGGTCACGTCCAGCTCGCCCGCCGCAGTGCCCGACGCAGCCGCCGCCGCCGTCGGCGTGCCCGGCACGTCCCAGACCGTCACCTCGATCGGGTCGGTCGACTTGTCGACCGCAGTGGAAAACGCATTGATCGCATGAAACCGCACCTGATAGACCGCGCCGGGCACCAGGTCCACAACCCCGGCGCCGCACGGACCGCCGTCGTACCCGCCGTAGCCGGCACTAAGGGGTCTGGCCCCCGAGGGCACATCGTCCTGGAACGCTTTACGGGCCGGCCACGCCGTCACAGGATTGGTCACCCGCCGGGTCTGATCACGGCTGCCGGTGTACTCCCCGTTCGGCTTATCCGATGACAGCGAGATCGTCGGCTTGCCATCGAGAGGGCCGCCCACCTTCACGCACGTATTGATCGGCACCAGCTTGGCAGGCGTCCCCGACCCGTGCCCCCAGCCCCCCGCCGTCACGCTGCCCACCGCCCGCACCCGCACCCGGTGCGCCGCGTCCTCAGTCAAGCCGCCCAGGTACAAGCCTCTGCCAGAACTCACGTGGAAGTGCCCAGAGGCATCCGCTGCGACCCATCCCGCCGAGGCTGACGGGTTCTGGCCGGTCTGCACCGCCGCGCCGTCGATCACCGCCCCGTTGCCCGACGAGGGCGCCGTCGTGTAGTGCACGTCATAGGACTTGACTGTCCCCGCCGCAATGTTCCATGCGACAAGAAGCGTGTCCTTCAGGCGAGTGACCGTCTGGACCGACGGCGCGGGATGCGGATCGTCGTCGTGGATCGTCACCTCGACCTCCGACGCCGTCGCGTCCGCGGTCACCGACGACGGCAGGTTCGCCGTGTCCAGCTCCACCGTGAACGTCTCATCATCACGCTCGGAATCGTCCTCCGCGGTGGTGACCGTGCCCGTCGTCATGCCCGCCGTGATCGAGATCGACGTCAGCGACCCCACATCGCCCGACTCAGCCGACCCAACCTCCACCAACACCGGGATCGACACATTCGACCCCAACGCCGACGACAACGTCGCCGTGATCTCCACACTCTCGCCCTCGACCACCGACACCGGCGCCGACAACCCCACCGACGGCACCGCCCGCGTCACCGTCAGCGTGTACGTCTTGGTCGTCGTGCCGTCCTCGGCGGTCACCTCCACCTCGATCACGTTCTCGCCCACCGCCAGCGCGATCGCATCCGACTTCGACTCGTCGGTCACCGCCGCCAGCGTCGTGCCCTGCTTGCCCGCCTTCACCGTGGCCTTGCCGGTGTCGGACACCGTCGGGGTCACCTTCAGGTGCGTCACCGCGTTCGCCACCGACGCCGTGTACTCCGTCGTGGCCGCGTTGAAGATCGACGGCGACAGCGTCAGCGCCGTGTTGAAGTCCAAATTGTCCGTGCTCGTGTTCACCTCCAGCGCCGACAGATCCGCATCGTCGGACACCGCCGGAGGCGTCCCCGACCCCGCCGCAGAGCCCTTCACCGTCAACAGCACCGATTCACCCTCGGCCGAGGCCGTCCAACCGAAAACTCCGGGGTTGTTCGGATCACTTGCCCCGCTTGAGTAGTAGCCGTTGTCGATGCTCCACCCCGCAGCCGACCCGGCGTCCTCGTCGTCGCCTTCAGTCGTCCGCGTTGATAACTGGGCGTTGCCGTCGGACCACACCACCACGAAGTACTTCGTGGACGCAGCGAGCGTGGTGCTCGCAGGCGCAGTCAACGACGCATCGCCAGCCGTAGCCGAACTCGGAACGACCAGATCCCCGCCCTCCAGCTTCGCGTCCGGCGCGCCCGCAGAGGTAGCCGACCACAGCTCCGCATTGATCTTGCCCCACAGCGCAGCGGAATTCGCCGAATCACCGTGCAGAACGATGCTCGACAGCGTGTACCCCCCGCTGCTGCTGCCGGTCGTGAACCCCTGAGCGAAAGAACCGAACGCACCCGTAGCAATAGCGCCATCACGGTCCTCGCCGCTGTTGCTCACCAGCGTCACCGGCCCCACCGGCGCGACCGGGGTGCCCTTCACCGCGATCTTGGTGAGTGGATCTGTGTAGGGACTTGTTATCCAGGCACCGGTTTCCGATGGGTTATGTCCACTCTTCCACACCTCTTCTTGTGCGATGGTCCAGCCCGTCGCAGCGCCGGAGTCCAAGGTGGTCGATGTTGTCTTGTTGAGGGTCGCGGTGGTGGCGTCGGTCGTGTAATAGACGACGAAGTAGCGAGTATTCGCCATCAGGGTCGTGCTCGCGGAGGGCGCGAATGACACTGTGCCCGCCGCCACAGTCGCCGGGACTGTGAGGTCGGTGATCTTGGAATCCGGTGAGTAGACACTGTAGGTGTTGTCTACGGTCGCCGAGCTCGACCACAGCTCCACCCGGACCTTTCCGCGCGCTGCGGTGTCCAGCGCAGCCGCCATCGACAGATCGATGCTCGACAGCGTGTAGCCCCCGGAGTTGCTGCCCGTCGTGAACATCTGGCCACCTACATAGCTAGCGAAATCGGAACTGTTAGAGGTCGTCTGGCCCAGGTTGCTGGCCAGCGTCTGCGGGGTCTGGGCCTCGGCGGGCGGGGCGGCGGGTCCTGCGAGGGTCAGCGCCGACGCCGCCACCGCGACGGCCGCCAGCGCCGCCCACAGGCGGCTGCGGGCACGGCGGGACGCCGAGGCGTCAGGTCCTTGGGTGGGGGCCGGGGTGTTCATGGCGTCGGGTCTCCTGGTGGGCGGGGGTCCGCCGGCTGCGGGTGTGCAGCGGCGGCCGGCTGGGCGGTGCTGGGTTCGTGGGCTTGGGCGGCGGCGGGGAGCGCGGCGGCGGGCGGCGGGACGCGGGGCGTTTGGGGTTGGCGGGCGAGGGCCCAGGCGGGCATGGCGGTGACGCGCACGTCGTGGGTGAGCGGGACCTGCCAGCGCAAGGTGAGCAACTCGGCACCGGTGGCCGGGTCGGCCTGGGTGGCGGTGGCGGTGTCGTTCACCGGATAGGGCGGACCCGCAGGCGCGCCGAGGCGTTCCGAGCCCCAGCTGATCAGCCAGTCGCCGCCCTCGAGCGGCTCGACGTGGCCCAGCAGCCAGCCGATGCGGTCCTGTGTGCCGCCCAGGGAGTGCTCGCGCACGTAGACGGCCTCGCCGTGGTCGAGGTCGAGGCGGTACTCCACCGCGCGGCTGTAGGTGCGGTCGGGACGCAGCGGGTTCTGCCCGGTCCAGGGGTTGCGCGAGCACGCAGCGCCGTTGTCGAACAGCAGCAGGCGCCCTGCGGCGGTGAGATGGGCGGCGTGCTGGCCGCAGAACTGCCCCTGGGGGTCGCCGACGATCGCCAAGGGAGCGGGGTCGGGCGGCGGCGACGCGAAGCCCGGCTCGTGTTGGTTGGTGTGCCCGACCCGCCAGATCACCTGCCCGGTGTCGGGGTCGATGCCCAGCACCTGGTTGCAGCCCCGGAACGACGCCACCAGCACGCCGTGGTGGATGCCGACCGAGTTGAGGTGCGCCCAGCGGGGGTTGGCGGGCGGGAACCAGTGCTGGGTGCAGTCCTCCAGCGCGATGTGGTCGAACGAGTTCCACGTCAGCAGCGCCTCGCGGTGGGCCGTGAGGATCTGGATGGCAGAGTCCATCGACCAGGTCTCGGTGCCGAACGGCTCCCCGTTGACGTCCGCGAAGGTCAGGTGGCTGTAGTCGCGGGTGGCCGGCTGGGCGGCCAAGAGCAGGTAGCCGCCGTCGCGCAGCACCCCGAAGTCGTGGGTGCCGGTATCGAGCAGCGGCGCCGCGGTGGTCACCTCGTCGAGGGCTTCGAGGTTCTCGTCGAGCACGACGTGGACGCCGCTGAAGCCGGCGTTGGGGTCGCGGACGGAGTACGAGTAGCGGTGCTCGCCGCCCACGTCGGGATAGAACCGGAAATACGGCCCGGCCTGGGCGGGGCCGACGTCGATGATCCGGCGCGGCACCCCGTTCGCGTCGAGGATCAGCAGGTCCGAGCCGACCGCCGCCAACAGCAGCTGCTCGGTCGCGCCCGGCGACCGCTCGGCGGTGAACGGCGCCATGTCCTCGTGCAGGCAGTGCACCACATAGCGCGTCACAGCCCCCTGCTCGCCGGCGACCGACACGGTCACCTCGCTGCGGCCGCCCACCGGGACCTGCGCGGTGACCGGCCGGCCCGCCCCCGGGTTCGCGTACGCGATGCCGTCCACCGCCAGACGGCTCGCGGCATCGGCCGCCGCGAACCGCAACGTCATCGTGTCGGCGTCGCCGCAGCCCACCGAGTAATGCAAAGTGCGGCCGTCGAATCCCGGCCGCTGGCCGCGCCACCCCGCCCACGGGTCCGAACGAGCGGTTGAGTCCTCGGTGGAGACGGTCAGTGACGACAACAGGTCGGCCACCACCACGTGGTGCAGCCCCGCCACAGCGGTCTTGGCAGCGCCGTGGCGGTCGCGGTAGCGGGCCGTGACCCGCAAGAACTCCCCCGCATCCGCCGCCACCGGCGTGTAGGAAGCCTCCGTCGCTCCCTCGATCGCCGCCCACGTGTTGGGGCCCGCTGAGCGCTCCCAGACCCACGACACCGCCGCCGGCGTGTCGGGATCGTGCAGCGTCGCAGCAAGAGCCTCGCCGACACGGGGACGGGCGGTCGAGAAGCCGACCGCGCCCGGCTCGTCGACGTCGGCGACCGTCACCTCCACGGACACGGCCTGGGCGACGCAGACCCCGCCGGGGGCGGCGGCCACCACCGTCACCTCATAGGTGTTGTCGCCGCCTTCGTCGCGAGGGTTCTCGTAGTCGGCCGCCTCGCCGAAGCGGCCCGGCGCCTCAGGCCCGGTGCGGAACCGCAGCACCCCCGGCGGGGCGCCAATATCGAAGTGCGCCGCGTCCGGGCCGACCACGCTCCACCACGGCCGGTAGCCCTCCTCGAAGGAGGCCGTATAGGTGGCCACCCGCCCGTAGTCGTTCTCCGCGACAGCCACCGACGACGGCCCCGGCAGCGCCGTCAACTCGCATGTAACCGCGCCGACGGTCCCGGACCCGCGCCGGAGTTGTCCATGATCGCTCACCAACCTTGACAGGCTGTCCTGCGCCTGCACGGGCGGCGCGCCGGCGAGGAGCAACACCGCTCCCGCAGACGCAACACGGTTTAGACACCGGCCGGTGGCCATCTACGTTCCGCTCGTCCCAAAGTGTTACGTCGCTGAACTGCCCCAGGCGCGGCAGTGCCGCGTCCGGTCGCCCTCCGCGCCCAGCGAAGCCGTGGCCCCGAGTCCCATACCCCCCCCCCGGAGGGTCCGCGGCCTCCAGCCCTAAGGCATGGTCCGGTTATCGCCCGCACAACGCCCCCGTGCGCGAGGAGGACCGGCAGCGTCATATGAAACATGTCCATGAACATCGGATCATACAGTTTTGCGAACCTGAATCAAAGATCTTGCATGTGGCTAACGTGTCAAATAGGGATATAGATGCATGAATAATCATATGAACACGGCTACCGGCCGGTGCGGTAAACGGAATCTCTGCGGCAGAAGGGACCTCTAGAGACGGGGCGGGCGACCATCCCTCCTATCGCGCCTGGTAAGGACCGTCCGTGGATCCCCCACCGATGACTCACCGCTCGGGAGGTCGCCGGCCTGATCGAAAACAAGGGGACGTAGAAAACCCTGCTCTACGTCCTGTCCGGGAAAATCAGGCAGCTGCAACTGTTGCAACGCATTGTCGAAAAGGATCTCTGTGTGACCGAGGCGAACAGCCCCAAGCGGCCGGTTCGGTTAGCCCAGTCCCGTATCCGAGAATCGGCGGTTGCCAACCGGAACCCACCACCGAGCGCGGCGGCCACGACGATCCGGTAAACACCAGCCAACTGTGACCATATATACGGTCACAGCTTCGGCCGGGTCGGTCGGCCGTCAGGCGATGCGGGTCATCCGGCTGACCACCACATGCTCGGTATGGTCCGCGATGGCGGCCAGACCATCGGCGATGTGGGGTTCGTCGAGATGGGCGTCGAGGTCGGCTTCGCTACGCCAGAGGGCGACGAAGCAGAAGAGGCCGGGATCGCCGTCGACCGCATGAAGCCGGTAGTCGAGGCAACCCTCTTCCTCACGGGTGGGCGCGACCATCGCGATGAGCGCGTCCCGCACGATCTCCTCCGACCCGGGAACGGCCCGCACCCGCGCCACGGCTGTGAGAGCGTCTGCCATGGAGTTCAACTGTACCGCCCTTCCCGCCGGCGGATCGAGGCCGGACGAGCCGTCAATACCAGGTGTCGCCGCCATCCACGTTGATCGCCTGGCCCCGGATTATGTGCGCCGCGTCCGACAGCAGGAAGGCGATCACCCGGCCCACCTCAACCGGTGCGATGCGCCTGCCCAATTGCGCCGGGCCCATCGATCCCAGGAGCTCATCGGCGGGGATGTCGAGCCGGGGCGAGAGCCACTCGGCCACCCCCGCCAGCATGGGCGTGTCGACCCCGCCCGGGCAGACCGCGTTGACGTTGATGCCGTGTTCGGCCCACTCCATGGACAGGGACCGGGTGAGGCCCAGGACTGCCGACTTGGAAGCGTTGTAGGCAGCCATGTTGCGGTAGCCCACCTTGCCGCAGTTGGACGACACGTTGACGATGCTGCCCCCGCCGGAGGCCTTGAGCCGCTTCCCTACAGCCTGGGCGACCAGGAACGACCCCGTGACGTTGATCTCCAGTTGGCGGTTCCAATCGGGGCCGGTCGCATCCCAGGCGTCGTCGAGCGTCACCACCCCGGCGTTGTTGACCGCGCCGTCGATGCGACCGAAGCGCGTCACTGCTGCCTCCACCGCCCGTTCGACCTCGCCCGCGTCGGACACGTCGGCCCGGAAAGCGGCGGCCGATGTCCCGGCCGACCCGACCCGGCCGGCCGTCGCTCTGGCGCCCTCGAGGTCGATATCCACCAGCGCCACCATCCCGCCTGCTTCGAGGATGGCTCGGGCGATCCCCTCCCCGATCCCGCCTGCCGCTCCGGTCACCAGGTAGGCACGCCCCTCCAGGCCGGTCGTGCTCATCGGATCGGCCTCACCAGGGGGGATTACTCATCACGCCGCCGTCCACCACCAACTCGGCGCCGGTGATCCATCGGGCCAGGTCGGAGCAGAGGAACACGCAGGCGTCACCGATGTCCTCGGGGGTGCCGAGGCGCCCCAGCGGGCAGGCCTTCCCCCAGCGCCCGACCCCTTCGGGCCAGGCATCCTCGATGCCGGGGCGGGAGATCAGGCCGGGAGAGACCACGTTGACCCGAACTCCCGCGCTCCCGTAGGTCTGCGCCGCGGCCCGGGCATGCATGATCATCCCGGCCTTGGAGACGGAGTAGTGACCGTGCCCGGGCGCCGGGTAGCTCCCCTCTATGGAGGCGATGTGGACGATCGCCCCTCCCGATTCCTGGGCAGCCATCGCGGCCGCGGCGGCCCGGGTCAGCCGGTGGGTGGCGGTGAGGTTGGTGTCGATCATCTCCGACCACTCGCGATCGGTCAGTTCGTCGAAGCCGGCCACGGTCTGGATGGCGGCGTTGTTGACCAAGCCGTCCAGCCGCCCGTAGCGTTCCAGGGTCGCGTCGACGAGGTGTCGGGGGGCACCGGCCTCGGTCAGGTCGGCGGTCACCACCAGGCCGGGCCGTCCCGAGCGGCCGGTGATGGGCTCGGCCGGCGACGACCTCGTGTGGGAGACCACGGTGGCGCCGGCCGCTGCCATCCTGGTTGCGATGCCGGCCCCGATGTTGCCCCCGGCGCCGGTGACCACCACCACCCGGCCGTCCAGGCCGATCAACTCGGCAGGCGCCCGCAAGCGATCCGAAGCCTGCGCGGCGGAGCTATTCCCTGACATAGCGGGCGATGAGGTCGGCGGCGTCCGGGTACAGGCCGACCAGTTCGGTGAAGCTACCCAATTCGAATCCCTCCTCGCGGTAGGGCGGCGCCATGGTAGTTCCCACCAGCGACCAGTCTCCGGTGGTTCCGGCGCCCATCCACACTCCCCGGGGAACCGCCACGAACGGACGCTCCCCCGCGGCCAGGTCGTCCCCGAGCAGGAACCGTCTCGCTCCTCCACCGGGTTCGAGAAGGAGCATCTCCACCGGATGGCCCGCGTAGTGGTGCCAGAGCTCCGGCCCGTCAAGACGATGCAGGGCCGAGAAGTCGCCGGGCTGCATCAGGTAGTAGATGGCGGTGCCGTTCTCGTCCCGCCAGGTCTGTGCCCACCTACCTCCCTCGGAAGGCAAAGGCGCCAGACCCAGCAGTTCGGCTACTTCGGCGCCGGTCACTCGGCCAGCCGCCGGGCGCGCTCGGTTACCTCCGCCCTCACTTCGCCGACGTCCACCGTGAGCACCCGGCCCTCGGCGACCACCTGCTCCCCACCTACCCATACCGAGCGGACGGCCCGGGGCGACCCCGACCACACCAGGCGCGACACCGGATCGTCCTCGTCCGGCACCACCGGATGCAGGGCCGACTCCGAAGGCGGCAGCTGCACCATGTCGGCCCGGGAACCGGGCTCGATCCGGCCCAGGTCGGAGCGCCCGATGGCGTCGGCGGCCCCGGCCGTGGTCATGTGGAGCGCCTCGTGGGGAGAGAAGAAGGCGGCATCTCCCCGGTCGATCCGGGCCAGGCGGATGGCGGTACGCATCTCCTCGAACAGGTCCAGCCGGTGGTGGGAGGCAGGACCGTCGGTGGCGATCCCCACCTTGATCCCGGCCCCGATCATCGCGTGGACCCTCGCCAGGCCCGAGCCGTGCTTGGAGTTGGAACAAGGGCAATGCGCCACTCCCACCCCGTGGCGGCCGAAGATCTCCATGTCCTCATCCGACAACCACACCCCGTGGGCGGCCAGCGTCCTGGCCTCCAGCATGCCGAGCGACTCCAGGTAGGCGGGCGCCGACAGGCCACCGGACAGCTCGCGCACCGCCGCGTCCTCCCATTCCTGCTCGGCCACGTGGATGTGAACCAGCATGTCCTGCTCGCGGGCGATCCGGGTCACCTCTTCCAGGCATTCCCTCGACACCGACCAGGGGGCGTGGGGACCCAGGCCCACCTCTATCAGCTCGTTCGACGCCCACCTGTCCCGGGTGGCGACCATCTCCTCAAGCTGGTCCTGCCAGGTGCCCATCAGGCCCAGCTGGGCGTCCTCGATCACCGGAGCGGCCACCACGCACCGGAGCCCCGCCTCGGCAGCCCCCCGAGCGACCGCATCCCCGAAGAAGTACATCTCCGACGAGGTGGTGACGCCGTTGGAGAGGAGTTCGGCGGCGCCCATCAGCATTCCCACCCGCACGTCGTCCGGGGTCAGGCGCCCCTCCCGGGGCCACATGACCTCGTGGAGCCACCGATCCACCGGCAGGCCCTCTCCGGCGCCCCGCAGCAGGATCATCGGGGTATGGGCGTGGAGGTTGACGAATCCGGGCATCAGGATGCCGTCGATCCGATGTACGGACGCCCCGGCCCGGTCGGGCGCCTCCGAAGCGGCGCCGGCCCAGACCACCCGGCCCGCCTCCACATCCACCACCCCTGCCGGGATGGGGGTCCCGTCCCCGGACATGGTTATCAGCAGGTCGGCGTGGTAGCGGTCCATCAGCTCGCTCCCGGTCGGTGTGGGGGTCGCGGTGGTCTGTCTGCGAAACAACCCGGCGTGCTCTGGTGGCCATACCACACCGCCATTCCGCACACAGACCACCTGTAGCATAAAGGTCATGGAACAACTCGGTAACCGCCCGCTGGACTGGATCGACGGCGGGGTCTCGATGGTCGACCAGACCAGGCTCCCCGACCGTTACGAGGTGATGCGGATCGAATCGGTCCCCGACATGGTGGCCGCCATCCGCCGCCTGTCGGTGCGGGGCGCTCCCGCCATAGGAGTGGCCGGGGCCCTCGGGGTGGCGCTGGCCGTCCAGGCCCACGGAACCTCCGGACCCGACCTCGACCGCGCGATCCGCTCCCTGCGGGAAGCCCGGCCCACCGCGGTGAACCTGGCCCGGATGGTGGACAGGGTGGCCCCGCTCGCCGGACAGGGCCTGGACCGGGTGCTGGCCGAGGCCCTCGCCATCCGCGACGAGGAGATCGCCGCATCCGTGTCCATGGGAGAGTACGGGGCCGACCTAGTGGCGGAACTGCTGACCGAACGGGCGACGGCCCGGGCGATGACGATCTGCAACACCGGTGGACTGGCGACCATCGAGCGCGGTACCGCACTGGCGGTGATCCAGACCCTCCACGAGCGGGGCACGCTGGCGGAGGCGCTCGCCCTCGAGACCCGGCCCCTCCTCCAGGGCGCCCGGCTCACCGCCTGGGAGCTGGCCCGCATGGGCGCTCCCCACCGGCTCCTGGTCGACTCGGCCGCCAACTTCATGCTGGCCCGGCGCCAAGCCGACGTGGTGCTCACGGGCGCCGACCGGGTAGCCGCCAACGGGGACACGGCCAACAAGATCGGGACCTTCTCCCTGGCCCTCGGCGCCCGGTATGCCGGGGTCCCCTTCATCGTGGTCGCCCCGGAGTCGACCGTTGACATGGACACCCCGGGGGGCGACGCCATACCCATCGAGGATCGAGACGCCACCGAAGTGGTGTCCGTCGGTGATCACCCCACCGCCCCGGCGGACACCGACGCCGCCAACCCCGCCTTCGACATCACGCCGCATGCCCTGATCACCGCGATTGTCACCGATCGACGGGTGGTCAGGCTCGACCGGGGTGATAGCCTCCGGTCGGTGCCGCTCGGCGAGCTTCGCCGGCCGGCAGCCGAGAACTCAGCACGATGACAGACACGCGAGCGGTAGGTCCGCTCGGAGGAGGGAGAACCTTATGACCAGGCCCTTGAAGACGCTGGTACTGGTACTGGCACTGGCCGTAGTGGGCGCCGCCTGCGGAGATTCCGGCGACGAAGCGACCACGACGACCGCCGCGCCCGCCACCACAGCCGCGCCCGACACGACAGCCGCGCCGACCACCACGATGGCGCCCGAGGACCCGATCAGCCTGATCTACGTGACCCCCAACCCGATGGGCGTCAACAGCTTCCTGATACTGGGCGAGGTGGGCACGCAGAGGGCGGCGGAGCGCCACGGAGGCACCTGGAAGACCTTCGAATCGGTGGACGACACCACCCGGCGGGCCAACATAGAGGCGGCCATCGACGAGGCCCCGGACGTGATCGTGCTCACCACCTTCACGCTGACGGAGATGGCGGACGAGTACTCCAAGGCCAACCCGGACCAGCAGTTCATCCTCATCGACTCCTGCCCCGATGAACCGGCCCCCAACCTCCACTGCGGAGTGTTCCGCGAGCATGAAGGCGCCTACCTGCTGGGCGTGATGGCCGGCCACCTGTCGGAGGCCAAGCAGATCGGCTCCGTGGTAGCCCTCGACATCCCCTTCTTCAAGCGCTGGTGGGAGAGCTTCTGGGTGGGCGCCCAGTCGGTGGATCCCTCGATCGAGAACTCGGCGGTGTTCATCGCCGGCGACAACCCGTTCTCCGACCCGGCTCGGGCCAAGGAGTTGGCGCTCTCGCTGGCCGCGCAGGGGCCCGACCACATCTTTGCCGTGGGCGCCGGTTCCAACGGCGGCGTGTTCGAAGCGGCCGTCGAGGCCGGTTTCCTGTCCTACGGCGTCGATATCAACCAGTGTCCGGACGCCCCCGGATACATCGTCGACAACAACATGAAGCTCGTGGACGCGGTCGTAGACCAGCTCATCGAGCAGGTGCTGGCCGGTACCGCGGGACCGATGGTCGACTTCGGTCTGGCCGAGGGCGGCACCGGCGTGATGGCCCTCCACCCCGACCTCGCCACCAGCGAGTGCGTGATCGCCGATCATCCGGACATCGTCGCCGAGGTGGAGAGGGTCGCCGCGGGCATCATCGACGGCTCGATCGTGGTGACGGATCCGCTGTTCGGCTGATCGAGGAGGGTGCTGAACACCAACTGAAATGAGCCTGGTACTCGAGTTCCGGGGCATAACCAAGAGCTTCCCCGGCGTCCTGGCGAACGACGCCGTCGACATGGACGTGGAGGCCGGACACATCCACGCGGTCGTGGGTGAGAACGGCGCCGGCAAGACCACGCTGATGTCGATCCTGTTCGGCCTGTACCCGGCCGACTCCGGGGAGATCCTGGTCAACGGCGAACCGGCCGGGTTCACCTCGGCGCTCGAGGCCATCCGGGCGGGGCTCGGAATGGTCCACCAGGCCTTCCGGCTCTTCCCCACGCTGAGCGTTGCCGACAACGTGGTGTTCCGGGAGGAGCCGACCCGGCGGGGCATGATCGACCGGGCGGCCGCCGTGGAGCGGGTGGGCGCCCTGGCCGAGCGGTACGGTCTGGCGGTCGACCCGCGGGCCGCGGTGGAGACGCTGCCGGTAGGGGTGCTGCAGCGGGTGGAGATCCTCAAAGCCCTCTACCGGGATGCCCGGATCCTGATCCTCGATGAGCCCACCGCCGTGCTGACCCCCCAGGAGCGGGACAAGCTCTTCGAGATCATCCGGCGCCTGCGCGATGCCGGGCGCACCATCCTGTTCATCACCCACAAGCTCGGCGAGGTGATGGCCGTCTCCGACCGGGTGACCGTGCTCCGGGACGGCCGGTCGGTGGCGCATCTCGTCACCGCCGAGACCAATCCCACCGAGATAGCCCGGCACATGACCGGACGGCAGGTCGACCTGGACCGCCGGGCGGTCGCCCACGAGGCGGGAGGCACGGTGCTTTCCGTGGACGGCCTCACCGTGACGGGCCAGCACGGGCGGGAGACGGTCAGGAACGTGTCGCTGGAGGTGCGGTCGGGTGAGATCGTGGGCGTGGCCGGTATCGCCGGCAACGGCCAGAGCGATCTCATCGAGGCCGTGACCGGCCTCCGGGAGCTTCGTGAGGGCGCCATCCATCTGAACGGGGAGGACATCACCACGGCCGAGGTCTCGGCGCACCGCCTGGCCGGGATGGCCTACATACCCGAGGATCGGCACGGGGTGGGCACCAGCCACCTGGCCACGGTTTCGAACAACCTGTTGCTGGGCCACCAGGGAAGGGACGGCTTCCAGCGCAAGGGATGGTTCGACCTCAAGGCGGTACGGGACCACGCCAGGCGCCTGATCGAGACCTACGGCATCCGGTCGGGGCCCATCAACTCCCCGGTGTCGACCCTCTCCGGAGGGAACCTCCAGAAGGTGGTGGTGGCCCGGGAGATGTCCCATGGCGCCCCCCTGCTCATCGCGGAGCAGCCCACCAGAGGCGTCGACATCGCCGCCATCGAGTTCATCCACGATCGCCTGATCGCCTTCCGCGACGGGGGCGGCGCCGTGCTGCTCGTGTCCGCCGAGCTGTCCGAGATACTGGCTCTGAGCACCCGTATCCTGGTGATGTTCGACGGTCGGATCGTGGCCGAACTGGATCCGGCGGAGGTCGAGGAAGCCGACGTCGGCTACTACATGACCGGCGCCCACGAGGAAGTTCCCGTTGGCTGACCAGCGGCTGACCGCGCCGTCCGGCCTCGGCTCGAGGATCGGGAACGTGGCGGGGCATCCGGCCCTGTTCTCGCTGGTTCTCGCCTTCGCCCTGGGCTGGGTGATCGTCTGGCTGACCGGCGGGGACCCCTGGTTCGCCTACCGGGAGATGTTCGACGGCGCGACCGCCGGCTCCGGGCTGCGCAACACCCTGAGCAGGGCGATACCGATCGTCGGGATGGCCCTGGCCGTGTCGGTGGCCTTCCGCTCGGGCGTGATCAACCTGGGCGGCGAGGGCCAGATGGTGGTGGGCGGCCTCGCCGGGACCGTCGTGGCCATCTACATGCCGGGACCGGGCCAGCTGGTCGTCCCGGTGGCCATGGTGGTGGGCGGCCTCGCCGGGGCCCTCTGGGCCGTGCTGCCGGCCCTGGGACAGACCCGCCTGCGGCTCCCCATCCTGATCACCAGCCTGCTGCTCAACTACGTGGCCCGCGCCATCACCGGCTACCTGGTGCGGTTCCGGCTGCTGGACGACAGCGTGACCCTCACGTCCACCGAGCAGGTACCCGCCACGGCCCGCATGCCCAAGATGCCCCTGTTCGGCGGGGTGAGCTATTCCCTGGTGCTGGTGGTGATCCTGGTCATCGTCATCTGGGTGGTGTACAGCCGCAGCGTGTCGGGCTACGAGACCCGGATGGCCGGCCTGAACGCGCGCTTCGCCCGCTACGGCGGGATCCAGGTGGAGCGCCAGACGGTCTACGTGATGGTGGTGGCCGGCGCCATCGGCGGCGTGATCGGCACCCACATGATCCTGGGCGACGCCTATCGCTACATCGACGGGGAGCTGGTGCTGAGCGGGCTGGCCTGGACCGGGCTCCTGGTGGCGCTCCTGGCCAACAACCACCCCCTCCTGATCCTGGCGGCCGGCCTGCTCTTCTCGGGCCTCCAGATCGGCGGACTGGCCATGCAGCGCAACGCCGATGTCTCGTGGCGCCTGGCCCAGGTGCTCCAGGCCCTGGTGATCGTGGCGGTGGCCAGCCGGCTCACCTTCACCTGGTTCAAGCGACGTACCGGCCGGGATGTAACGGTCGGCGAGACCGAACCGGCCGGAGTCGGAGAGGTCTAGAAGATGTTCGACCAGCTCTTCGACGCCGCCCTCTTCGACTCGGTGGTCCGAGCCATGATCCCCATCCTGCTGGCCGCGCTCGGAGGGATGATCTGCGAGCGGGCCGGGGTGTTCCAGATCGCCATGGAAGGGATGATGCTGTCCGGCGCCTTCGCGGCGGTGGCCGGCTCCTACCTGGCCGTATACAGCGGCATGGGAGTGCTCTTCGCGGTGGGCGCCGGGGTGCTGGTGTCGCTCATGCTGGCCTTCGGCGCGGTGAGCAGGCGGGGCGACCCCATCGTGCTCGGCATCGCCCTGAACCTGATGGCGATCGGCCTGACCGGCTTCCTCCTTCCGCAGATCTTCGGGGTGCGGGGGGTGTTCCAGCACGAACGCATCGACGGGCTGGACCGGCTGGCCATCCCCGGACTGGCCGACATCCCCTGGGTCGGGCCGGTCCTGTTCAACCAGACCATCCTGGGTTACGTGGCCTTCCTGCTGGTGCCCATCCTCTGGCTGGCCCTGTTCCGCACTCCCGTCGGGCTGCGCCTGCGCGGGGTGGGAGAGCGTCCCCTGGCGGCCGAGTCCCTCGGGGTGAGCCCGACCGCCTACAAGTACGGGGCTGTGATCGCCTCCGGCGTGCTGTCCGGCCTGGCGGGCGCCCAGCTGGCTCTCGGCAACGTGGTGCAGTTCGCCGAGAACATGTCAAGCGGGCGAGGCTGGGTGGCGGTGGTGGCGGTCATGCTCGGACGGGCCCACCCGTTCGCCGTGTTCGGCGCCAGCCTGCTCTTCGCCTTCGCCGAGGGCCTCGGGTTCCGGCTCCAGGGCAACGGCCTGCCGGTCCAGATCACCGATGCCCTCCCCTTCCTGGTAACCCTGATCGCCCTGATCGCCGCCCGCAAGCGCTTCGCCCGGCTCCTGGACCTCACCACCGGCGGCTAGCCACCTGGGGTGTCGGCTCCCCCGCGAGCCGACCCGTTTGTGCGCCCCATGATTCCCGATACCGCGGACCATGACCCGCCACCGCTCACCGGCCTTCCCGGACAGGCAACTTTTTTTTCGCGTTCCTCCGGAAAGGGCTTGAAACTGTCACACCCGCGCTATACGTTGCCTATCGCCAAGCACCCGTACCGGCCGATGAGTGAGCAACCGATCGGAGCGGCCGGCCCGAGGGAACATACGAGGCTCATGGAGCGACAGCCGACTCCCGGCACCCAGCCGGGCATGGCCGACCACGCTCCAACAGGTTGGGTGGCGGCGGGGGCGGGGCCCGGTGCGGAGCACCGGTTTTTCGCGAGTCCGGGGCCTCGGTGCGTTCTTGAGGCAGAGAACACCATATACGGTGCCCTGTGCCTCAGGCTCATCTCTCGCCGTCCGGGTTCTCCTCTTTCACGAGTTCGATCAGGCGCGCCGCCCGCGGGTCGAGATCTTCGCCGGACCTCCAGACCGCCTCGATCAGCCGCAGCGCGACCAGCGGTCCTTCCCGCAGGTCGGAGTCCTCCCCAGCCGTCGCCACCTGCCGGGGAAGCACGGTCCGGGCATAACCGAGGACCGCCATCTGGCGGAGCACGGTGGGGTGAGCCGACTCGAGAGCAACCTCGGGGTGGATGCCCAGTTGCGCCAGGCCCTGGTCGATGAGCAGCCGGGTGCGAGAGGCGGCCGGGTAGAGCGCCCAGCCCGCAGGCGTGGCGACCTCCGAGCCTGACATCGAGGAGCCGTCCGGGTCATCCGGCCAGGAGTAGACATGCATCCTCTCGGTGGCGATGGCTTCCGAGTTGTAGCGGGAACCGGCCGGACCGACCACCAGGGCCAGGTCCACCTCGTAGCGGTCGAGCATCGACAGGATCTCCTCCGACTCGGCCACCACCAGTTGGAGATCGATGGCCGGCAACTCCCGCTGCCAGCGGGACAGGCCCGACGGGAGGGTGTAGAGACCGACGGTGTCGATCAACCCCACTCTGATCGAACCGACCTCTCCGCGCTGCCAGCTGTCCAGCCATCGAACCAGGTCACTGGTCTGGCCGATCACCTGGTCCGCGTAGCGCACCACCCGCTGCCCGGCCTTGGTCAACACCCTTCTCCGGCCGTCCTTCCTGAACAGGGGTACTCCGAGCCGCTTGGAGAGCTCAGCCAGCGAATGGGAGAGGGCCGGTTGGCTGATTCCCAGCTCCCAGGCCGCCTCGGTGAACGTCCCGTAGCGGTCCACCGCTTGGAGGTAGTAGAGGCTCCTGAAGTTCAACGGCGCAATATCCATAAGTATCTTCGATGTATTGTAGCAGCCTTATCTATTTGACTGAATAGATACAGGAGCCAGACTCGGCCCATCCGAACCGAGAGGATGTCAAGAGTGGACGAGATACGGGTAGCGATCGTCGGGGTGGGGAACTGTGCGTCATCGCTGGTCCAAGGTGTCGAGTTCTACCGCGACGCCGCCGCGGATGAGACCATTCCGGGCCTGATGCATCCGGTGCTCGGCGACTACGGCATCGACGACATCCGGTTCGTGGCCGCGTTCGATGTGGATGCCCACAAGGTGGGCCAGGACCTGTCCAAGGCGATCTTGGCGGGCGAGAACAACACCATCGCCTTCGCCGATGTCCCCCATCTCGATGTCACCGTGCAACGCGGGCCGACCCTCGACGGCATCGGCGCCTACCTGACCGGCGTGGTGGAGGAATCGGCGGCCGCCGAGGTCGATGTGGCCGAGGAGCTGCGCAGGGCCCGCGCCGACGTGGTGGTCTCCTACCTCCCGGTCGGATCGCAGCACGCCACCGAGTTCTACGCCCGTCAAGCCCTGGAGGCCGGCTGCGCCTTCGTCAACTGCATCCCGGTGTTCATCGCCCGCACCGAGGAATGGGCGGAACGCTTCCGCCGGGCCGGACTGCCGATCGTGGGCGACGACATCAAGTCGCAGGTCGGCGCCACCATCCTGCACCGCACTCTCGTCAACCTCTTCCAGGACCGCGGAGTGAAGGTGGACCGGACCTACCAACTCAATTTCGGCGGGAACACCGACTTCCTCAACATGCTGGAGCGGAGCCGCCTCGTCTCGAAGAAGGAGTCCAAGACCAAGGCGGTCACCAGCCAGATGGAGGCCCGGCTTCCCGTAGACGACATCCATGTGGGCCCCTCGGATCACGTTCCGTGGCTCACCGACCGCAAGTGGGCGCACATCCGCCTCGAGGGAACCGCCTTCGGGAACACCCCCCTCAACGCCGAGGTGAAGCTGGAGGTGTGGGACAGCCCCAACTCGGCCGGGGTGGTGATCGACGCCGTGCGCTGCGCCAAGATCGGCCTGGACCGAGGTATCGCCGGCCCGCTCTACGAGGCCAGCGCCTACTTCATGAAGTCCCCGCCCCGCCAGATGCGGGATGGGGTCGCCCGCGAGGCCCTCGAGGAGTTCATCGCGGGATAGGAGGCCGGGGAGGAGGCAACCTCCTCTGCTTTCTCCCCGGTACCGCTCGATTCACCGGTCTACGGTCAGGATCCCGGGAGGGTCGAAGGCGTGATGGGCCGGGGCCGCTCCCGGCCACCGCTCCACCCGCACCAGGCAGGTCTGGGCGGAGGGTCCCTGGGCCAGGCTCGAGGTCCCGACATCGGCGGTGAGCACGTTGGGGTTACCGTGCAGGCAGGTGCCCTCCAGGTCGTTTCCGGCGCCCGGCGCGTACCAGGCCCCGGTCGCCAGCTGGACCACCCGGCGCCGGATCCGGTCGGTAATGGTCACCCCGGCCAGGCAGGCGCCCCGCTCGTTGAAGACACGGACCACGTCGCCGTCCTCGATGCCCCGCCGGGCGGCGTCGTCAGGATGCATCCGTAGCCGCTCCAGGCCGGCGACCTTCGCTCCACGGCTGTTCGAGCCGTGGTCCAGTTGGCTGTGGAGCCGGGTGGAGGGCTGGTTGGAGATCAGGTGCAGATCGGCCTCGCCGGTCGCTCCTCCCAGCCACTCGCCGGGAGGCATCCAGGCCGGATGCGGCGGGCAGTCCTCGTAGCCGAAACCGGCGATCCGTTCGGAGTAGAGCTCGATCCGGCCGGACGGCGTCGGGAGCGGGTACCGGTCTGGGTCCTCGCGAAACTCCTCCAACAACACGCGCTTCGGCTCCCCGCCCCCCAACCCGCGGTCGATGAAACCGGCCTGCCAGAACTCCTCGAAGGTGGGGCTTCCCGGTTCGCTCCGCCGGTATTCCTCGTACAGGAACCGCACCCAGCCGTCAGCGGTCCGGCCCTCCGAGAAGGCATCCCCGGTACCGAGGCGGGCGGCCAGGGCGCCGAGAATGTCGTGGTCGTCCCTGGCCCCGCCTACCGGCTCGATGACCTTCTTCATAGCGAAGAAATACGGGTCGTTGGGCTTGCCGCCGATGTCGTTCCGCTCCAGGGCGGTGGTGGTGGGCAGCACGATGTCGGCATGCTTGGCGGTGGCGGTCCAGAAGGGCTCGTGGACGATCACCGTCTCGGGACGCTGCCAGGCCCGGCGTAGGCGGTTGAGGTCCTGGTGGTGATGGAAGGGGTTGCCGCCCGCCCAGTAGACAAGGCGGATGTCGGGATAGGTGCGGGTATGGCCGTCGTACTCGTACTCCTCCCCCGGTCCGGCCAGCATGTCGGCAATCCGGGCTACCGGGATGAATGAGTCGGCGACAGGCCGCCCCGGCTTGAAGCGGGGAAGCCACGCCTTGTCGAAGCCGCTGCCGAGGGCCGCCACCGCCCCGTAGCCGATGCCGAAGCCGCCGCCGGGGAGGCCGATCTGCCCGATGGCGGCCGCGAGGGCGATGGCCGCCCAGATGGCGTGCTCGCCATGGTGTGCCCGCTGGAGCGACCAGCTGGCGTTGATCATGGTGCGCCCGGCCACCAGCGACCTGGCCAGCGATCGGATCCGGTCCGGCGGGATTGTGGTTATGGGGCCAGCCCATTCCGGGTCCTTGGGGATCCCGTCGGTGTCGCCGGTGATGTAGGCGGCCAGGGTTTCCCAGCCCACGCAGTACCGCACGACGAAGTCGCGATCGTAGGAGTCTTCCTCGATCAGGGTGTGGATGAGGGCCAGCATCAGGGCGACGTCAGTCCCTGGCCGGATCGGGACCCATTCCGGGTCCACATAGTCGACGACATCGTCGTCGATGGGCGACACGTTCACGAAGCGGGCGCCCCGCTCGGCGCACTTCCGCAACCAGCCCGTAACCTCGTGGCGCCCCACCCCGCCGTAGTCCACCTGGCTGTTCTTCACCGGAATGCCTCCGAAGGCCACCATAAGATCGGTCTCGGCGGCGATCACGTCCCACGAGGTGTGGACCTTCTCGAGCGCCCACCACCGGGTCCCGACCACGTGCGGAAGGATGACCTCGGCCGCCGCCAGGCTGTAGGTGTTGACCGAGTAGGTGTAGCCGCCGATGGAGTTGAGGAAGCGGTGGAGCTGGCTCTGGGCATGGTGGAAGCGCCCTGCGCTGGCCCAGCCGTAGGAACCGGCGTAGATGGCCTGGTTGCCGTGCTCGTCCCGAACCCGGTCGAGCTCACCGGCTACCAGGTCGAGGGCCTGATCCCAACCGACCTCCACGAAGCGCTCCCGGCCGCGCAGATGCGTGGAGGCTCCCGGGCCAGACTCCAGCCAGCTCTCCCTGACCGACGGCCTGCCGACCCGGCACTGCCCGACGTCGGCCAGCGAACTGCCTATCGGAGACGGATCGGGATCGTGCGCGAACGGCCGAACCGCCCGGATCTCACCGCCTGAGGTCTCGATCTCGTACGCGCCCCAGTGGGTCAGCGTCAGGCTCGAGGCGCCGCTATCCACGTTGGGAGTAGTCATGACCCCGGGATTGTACGAGATGAGCAGTCCGCCGGCATCGAGGATGAGCTGACCGGTCCGGGCCGGTTGCCGGCCGGTTGCTGGTCGGTGATCAGGAGCCCGACCCACCCGGTCACTCGCCAAGGTACAGGACGGCCTGCGGAAACGGGTAGTAACGTGCCGATAATCTGTGTACGCACCGACCGCCATGCTGCCCGCGGCGCCTAACCAGTCGCCCTGCTGGACAAACCGCGGCGTCGATCGACCACAAGTTCAAACTCGCGAAAAATCATGCTTCTACATTGTGAAAGGATGACTACCATATGCGGCGTTCCGCCGTACCGATCAAGTGATCCATCCGAGCACCCAGCTTCGGCAATCAAGGTATTGTGCAACCGAGCAAGCGACCAGGAGCCCAGCCCAGCATGAACGCTCTTGACCGTCTACGCCGTTCCCGCCCCAAGAACTGGTCACCATACCTGTGCGGGATAGCATCGATCTTCGACTTCACCGGTATCCTCGGTCCCCGGTACAAGTCGCCGTCGGACCCTCAGAAGGCTGCCGCTGCGATGATGGCACGTAGTTGGCAGGCTGTGGGAGATGCCCTGCGGGAAGCGATCGGACACCATCAGCCTGAAGCACACTCGCGTAGCGGGCGGGCGATTTGATGAATGGCTCCGTCGGCGACGGTGACCTGGTACCCGACGAGAGCTCTCAAGCGGACATCCAACCACCCGGCGATAAAGATCTGGCTTTCCAAGAGTTTGAGGCTGTCCGGTTTATCGGTCCGCTTCCTCCACCTGAAGTGCTTAGCCAGTATGAGGGGGTGTTGCCAGGGCTTGCTGATCGTATCGTTGCGATGGCTGAGTCCAATACAGCCCACATTCAGAGACTGGACCAGGAGACTCTGAAGCATGACTCCTTACGATCGTTCGCCGGGTTAACTGCTGGTTTCATCATCACAATAATCTTTGGAATTATTGCCTATCGGTTAATCATTGAAGGTCATACCGTCCCAGGTCTTGTGCTTGGCTCTATTGAGCTAGTTGCTCTCGTTACCGTATTCGTGCTTGGACGCCGTCCGAGCGTGTGACCGGAACCGGGCACGGCGAAGGCATAGACCACCCATGGGCACTTTCGACAAGTCGGCCGTCGACAAGGATGCCCGGCAGTACGCCACCCGGATCAGGCGTGGAGAGGTGGGCCGCTACGTGCTCCTGCCGGGGGACCCGGCCCGGGTCGACCGGATCGCAAACCATCTCGACGATGTCGGACCGGTGGCGGATAGCCGGGAGTTCCGGACGATCACCGGCAGGTACCGGGGCATCGAGATCAGCGCCATGTCCACCGGTGTCGGATGCCCCTCCGCCTCCATCGCCGCCGAAGAGCTGGTGAACGCCGGCGCCACCCACCTCATCCGGGTGGGCAGCACCGCCGGCATCCAGCCCGGAATCAGGACGGGAGACATCGTCATCAATACCGGGGTGCTGCGCAATGACGGGACGTCCCGGGCCTACGTACCGGATACCTACCCGGCAGTGGCCGACCATTTCCTGGTCCACGCCCTCATCGAGGCGGCCCGCGAGCGGCGGGAGCAGGCGGGCTTCGGCCTGCACATCGGCCTGGGCGTCTGTGACGACGCCTTCTACGCGGAGACGCCCGAGTGGATCGAGCGCCATGCGAGGCTCGGACTGCTGAACATCGAGATGGAGAGCTCGGCCATCCTCACTGTGGCGCAGCTTCGCGGAGCCCATGCGGCGATGGTGTGCGGCGTGTCCGGGAGCCTGGTGGAGGCCGACTTCGACTACGACCGCGGGGAACACGGCAACCGGCGTCTCGTGGATGCCTGGGAGAACGCGATCGCCATCGCCCTGGAGGCGGTCGTCAGGTACGACGCGGAGCACTCCGCTCCGTAGGTGGCGTGAGGCGTTGAGCGAGCGAGCGGCGGCCCCCGACCTGGACCGCTTGATTGCGGAGATGCCCAAGGCCGAGCTGCATATTCACCTCGAGTCGACCACGCAGCCGTCCACCGCCGTCGAGCTGGCCGGGCGGCACGACCTCGCCCACACCCTTCCCACCACCGATCCGGACCGCCTCTCCGAGTGGTTCGAGTTCCGGAACTTCGCCGACTTCATACGGGTGATCAAGGCCATCCAGAACCTGATCCGGACGCCCGACGACTTTGCCCTGGTCACCTACCAGGCCGGCGCCGACATGGCCGTGCAGAACATCCGCTACCGCGAGCTGACCGTCTCCCCGTACAACCACACCCACATATTCGACAAGGGGCTCGCCTTCCGGGACATCCTCGACGGTCTGGAGGAGGGGCGGCGGAGCGTCCAGGAGGACTTCGGTGTCGAGATCCGGTGGGTGTTCGACATCGCTAGGAACTTCTGCTTCACGGGCCCGGGCGGGTCATACGACCCGGCGCCCGCCGAGACAACCCTCCGCTACGCCCTCGCCGGGATGGAGCACGGGGTGGTCGGGCTGGGGATCGGAGGCGACGAGGATGGGGCTCCGCCCGAACCCTTCGCTCATGCATTCGGCCAGGCCAGACAAGCCGGCCTTCGAAGCGTGCCTCACGCCGGGGAGTCCCTCGAATCGTGGGCCGCGGACCATGTCCGGGGGTCGGTCGAGACGCTGGGAGCGGACCGCATCGGTCACGGCATAGGAGCGATCAGGGACCCACACCTGCTGGCGGTGCTGGCGGACCGGGCCATACCGCTCGAGGTGTGCCCCACCAGCAACCTGCGAACCCGCGCGTGCGAACGCATCGCCCTGCACCCGTTCCCCCATCTCGACGGGATGGGACTGACCCTCACCCTGAACAGCGACGGCCCTCCCCTGTTCGGCGCCACGCTGAACGACGAGTACCGCCTCCTGGCCGACGAGTTCGGTTACGGCCCCGAGGACCTCGTGCGGATCGCCCGCAACGGCTTCAACGCCGCCCTGTGCGAACCCGCCCTGCGCCGGTCGCTGCTCGAGGAGTTCGATGCATGGACCGCCGAGCACGGATTGGGAGCGACCTCCGCGAGCTGATCCGGCGCTCGGAGGCCCCTCTCAGGACTGGTGGGCGCTGACGAGACGGGCGGTGTCCGTAGCTATCAGGGACTCCTCGTCGGTGGGGATCACCCATATGTCCGTGGAACTTCCGTCCGTGGAGATCCGCCTCTCCCCCTCGCCACGGTTACGGGAGGGATCCACGACCAGACCCAGCGTCTCCAGACCGCTGAGGACCAGACTGCGGACCTCGTGGCTGTTCTGCCCGATGCCGCCGGAGAAGATCACTCCGTCGCACGGCGCGACCTGCACCATGAATGCGCCCAGATACCGGCGGACCCGGTGGGCGAAGACCTCCACCGCCAGGGCGGCGGCTCGGTCGCCGGCACGGGCGCGGCCGGCAACCAGGCGGAAGTCGGACGATATCCCGCTCAGGCCGAGCAAGCCCCCTTCGCGGAGCAGACCTCGCCGGATCTCGGATGCGGGCACACCCGCCTCCATGAGGTGGAACACCACCGCCGGATCGATGTCGCCGCTCCTGGTTCCCATGACGAGCCCCTCCAACGGCGTCATACCCATGGACGTGTCCACCGCCTTCCCGTCCCGGATCGCGCATGCCGAGGCTCCGGCGCCGAGATGGAGGGTCACCAGGTTGGGCCGGGGGTTGCCGAGCAACCGGGCTGCTCGCTCTGCCAGGTACCGGTGGCTGATCCCGTGGAACCCGTAACGCCTCACCCCGAAGTCCCGCCACCAGTGCTCGGGCACCGCGTACCGGTAGGCGTGGGGAGGGAGCGTGGTGAAGTAAGCGGTGTCGAACACCGCCACCCCGACCGCTCCCGGCAGGAGCTCGCGCGCGGCCCGGATTCCCGCCAGGTTGGCCGGGTTGTGGAGCGGGGCCAGCGCGCCCAGGGACTCGACTGCCTCGATGACCGAGCTGTCGATCACCACGGACTCGGAGAAACGGTCGCCTCCATGCACGACCCGGTGGCCCACCCCGGCGATCTCGGCCGGGTCGCTGATCGGCGGTGGATTTCCCCACTCAGCGAGAGCCTTAACGATCGCAGCCACCCCCTGCCGGTAGTCGCCGACCTCCGGCTCTGCTTCGAACTCCTGATCACCCAGGGGGTGGAGGTGTCGGGGCCGTTCCCCACCGACCCCTTCGATGATGCCGCCCGCGAGGAGGTTGTCTGCCGCCCGCCCGTACAGCTTGTACTTGATCGACGAGCTGCCGCAGTTGATGACCAGTACCGCCACCTCGTCCCCTTACGCGTGCTCCGGGGAGCAGCGACCCTAGGAGTGTTGTCCGGCCGTCAACGCGTCGAGGATCTCAGGAAGGGCCGCTTCGGCGAGAGCCCGCATCTCCTCGTCGGTGCGCTGCTGGATCGGATGGACCGTGAGCACCCGCCGGGGGTGCATCCCCAGGGCCCGGCCCTGGGCGTCGGCCGCATGCGCGAAGCGGTCCGAGGCCACGAAGACGCCCGGCAAGCCCAGGTCTTCCAGATCCACTATGTCATGCACACTGCACGACGCGCAGGAGCCTCAGTCGGCCAGGGCTTCGATCACCGCTCCGCACTCGGCGGCGATCTGGCGGCGCAGGTCGAGCGGCGCCGGCTTGGAGAAGGTGGGCTTGCGGTAGTGCCGCACTGCCACCCCCATCCCGGTCAGCAGTTCGTCCAGCCTCTGGATGAACACGTCACCGCGAGGCTTGGAGATGTCCAGCAAGGCGACCGTGCTGCCCGCCAGGCCGGCGGGACGGGTGCTCAGCGGCCGCTCCCCGGTGGCTCTCTCGCTCGTCGGGTCGAGCAATAGTGTCATCTGTCACCCCTAACTAGTCGATCGCCACGGTGGTCATCTCCGAGCTGGCCCTGCCACCGATCCAGCCCGAGATTATCGCCGAGAACCCTCCGGCGCCCCCGCCCGCGTGGACGAACCACAGACCCTCGGGGCCGAATTTCGGGATCTCCTCCTGCCGGTCCGCCAGCCAGGCCGGGATGCCTTCGGCCGTCCCGCCGGCTCCGGCCACCATCTCCGCGGTGGGGAGCCTGAGCAGCGATTGGAGCTCCTCGCGCAGACGGTCCTTCGTCCATCCCGCCCGCCGGAAGAGCCGCGCATGCTCGGGAGAGACGACGACGATCGCTTCAGGCATTCCCGCCAGCTTCGGGTGCGCGACCATCCGCAGCTGCAGCGCGAAGGTAGTGGCGAGCGATTCGGGGGCACGGGACTTCTGGTCGACCACCTCGATCGGTCCGTGCGCGGCGAAGAGCGTGACCGTGGACTCCTCGGCCGAGAAGCCCCTTTCTGTGGCCAGAGACTCCCAGGGGGAGCCCTCCTCGTCCTCCGGGAAGCAGAACGAGAGCTTGCTCGGGCTGCCGAAAGTCGCCTGATCCACGCCGCCGGGGCGGGCGCCGCCCACGTTACGGACCACCAGGTTGAGGGCTCGCCCGATGGTGAGGTTGGCCCGGTTGCCCTGACCGAGCACGTTGACCCCCGAATTCATCCCGATCCGCCCCCGCACCGGCCCGTTGACGATCAGTACCGGCCCGGAGAAATAGGTGGTGGCCGACACCCCGTGGATGTTGAAACCGCGACCGGCCGCCGCCTCCATCGCCGCCAGCACCACCGGCAGGTATTCGGGCCGGCAACCGGCCATCACCGCGTTGATCGCCACCTTCTCCACGGTGCATTCGGCGAGATCGGGCGCGAGGGTACAGAGCACGTGGTTGGGAGCCAGATCGGTGCCCTCCAGCATCCTCGCTACGCGCTCCTCGGTCGGAGGAACGACCGGAAGGCCGTCCGTCCATCCCCGGGCGAAGGCGGCTTCGAACGGGTCCTCGGCGGTCCCCAACTCGACCCGCCGCGACGACAGGGGGTAGGGCGAATGGCGCCCGAGAAGGCGCTGGTAGGTGTCGGGGAGCATCGTGTCGGATCCGCATCCGGGCCGGTGTTCGGGAAGGCCGGCCCCCAGATCGGTCAGCCCGGTCACCCGCTCCCATCCGTCCCGGTCCCACCCGGGCTGTTCGTCGACCGCCTCGCCGCCCTCGATCCGGTAGACGGTGGGAGTCGTCTCGGTGCCGAGATGCCACGAGATGTCCAGTTCCCGGTCGTGGACCACCTCGAATCCCTCCGGAAACCCGGCCCGGTCCTGGGAGACCACCGCCAGGAACTCCTCCCCCTCGGCAAGCTCACCCAGCACCGGCACCACCAGATGGCACGTCTCGCAGTCGTCCTTGACCACCACCAACAGCCCGTCAGTGATGGGAAGGCTCATAGGTCATCCGTGAGTTGCGACACGGCCCAGCGTAGCCACCCTCCCAAACGCCGCCCCGGCCCTGTCGTTACGATGTTGCCATGAGAACAGACACCAATCCTCCCGATCACATGCCCGACATCGCCAAGCAACGTTTGTCTCCTCCCGGTGATGTCGAATCGATCTGTGCCATGGTCGAAGGACCGTCCTTTGACATAGCACACGGCGGCAGAAGCATCATTGAAGAGGCCACCAGTCGCCTCGTCTCCGATAGGAGTGATCTAACTGTCGAAGCGGGCCGGCCGAGCAGTCCGAGCCCCAGTTGAACCTCCGCTGGCGAGTGCGGGTTCGGGGGTCGTAACCGCTTGCGCCGGCCGATCCTGGATGTCGGCCAGAAACGAGATATCCCGATCCCCATCGCCTGCGCGCCGATGAAAAGGAGCAACACCACGCGTGGGAAGCGGTAGCAATCGGTGTTCATCCGGGCAGGTTAGGTGGGAACGGCCAGGGCTCTGCGGGCATGCGGAGTCCGACGTTAAGTGGGATCATCCCGCCGCCGAAACATGGCGAGCGCTTTGGAGGGGACAAGATCGCGCGGTGGGATACTCTTCAATCTGCATACGATACGTGGTTCAATTCGCGCACGTTATGACGCTCATTCTGCTCAAGTACCAGCTGTGATCCTGCTGACGATGCCAGGCCGTTCCGGCAATCTGGCAAACCGGCAGCACGATCAGTCGCCGCTCACAACCCGACCCACCACCAGATGCATCGGTATGATCGCCTCCGGTTCAGGCATGGGGGTCGGTACATGAGGGGGAGAAGCTTCCGGGCAGTGATACAACGGAGCGTTCCGCTCCTCTGCGTGCTGGCCCTTACGTTGGCCGCGTGCGGGGGAGGCGAGGAAGCCACGACCACACCCGGCGAGGCCGTAGTCACGTCGGGGGTCGAGGAAATCACGGCCGACGCGGAAGTCACGGTGGCCACGCCGTCCGCCGGAGGGACCCTGTCCCGGATCCGGGACCGTGGGGCCTTGCGTTGCGGCGTGACCGACAGCGCCATCGGCTTCGCCGAACCTCAGGAGGACGGATCCTTCACGGGCTTCGATGCCGACTTCTGCCGTGCCCTGGCCGCGGCGGTTCTCGGCGACGCCGGCGCCGTCGAGTTCGTCGGCACGACTTCCGCGGAACGGTTCACGGTGCTGGCATCGGGCGGAGTCGACGTGCTGTTCCGCACCACGACCTGGACCCAGAGCCGCGACACCGAACTCGGCGGCGACTTCGGTCCCACCACCTTCTATGACGGCCAGTTGATCATGGGCAAGGCCGAACTCGGGTTCACCGACGCGTCGACGCTGGCCGACATCGATGGCGCCCGCATCTGCTCCAACGCGGGCACGACCACCGAGAAGAACATCACCGAAGGCGCTCGTGAGATCGGCGCAGACATCGAGCTGGTGACAGTGGAAGGCACCCCGGAGGCCATGGAGCTGTTCCGGGGAGGTTCGTGCGACATCGTGACGTCTGACGGATCGCGCCTCTTCGGTGAGCGTTACGCGGCGCTGGGAACCGGCGAGATCGGGGAGGACGAGTGGATCATCTTCCCGAGGTCGCCGATCTCAAAGGAGCCGCTCAGTCCCATGTACCGGCAGAACGACAGCCAGTGGGCCGACATCATCAACTGGACGGTCTACGCGCTGATCATCGCCGACGAGAAGGGGATCACCTCCACCAACATCGACGACATGGTCGCCGACCCGCCCGATCCCGAGGCGGGCCGCTTGCTCGGCGTCGGCGAGGACGAGCTCCAGACCAAGATGGGTCTCGCGCCGGACGCCTTCGCGCAGGCGATCCGGCAGGTCGGGAACTACGACGAGATCTACACCCGGAACCTGGGCCCGCTCGGCTTCGACCGAACCGGCTCTGTCAACGCCCGCTGGACCGAAGGCGGCCTGATCTACGCACCCCCGGCGCGCTGACCTCGGAACTCCTGACCAGACTGCGGCAGGGTGGCGTGGTTCAGGAACGGTAAGGGTGCGGGACCGGAATCACCTCCAAGCCCTCGATAGACGCGAAATCATCCGGATTGGCGGTGTAGAGCGGAAGCCCGTTGGCGATCGCGGTGGCGGCGATCAAGGCGTCGTAGGCGCGGGCCGAAGTCTTCCGGCCGGCTCGGCGGAGGTCAGAGGCGACCCGGCCGAACGCCCTCGCGGCCGCCTGGTCGAAGGGAATCGCGTCGAAGTCGGCTTCGGCCTGCTGTAGATATGCTTGGCGACGGGCTCCCTCCGCCTCGGTAGGAGCAACCAGAGGACCCGCGGAGAGCTCGGCAAGGGTTATCGCGGTGATCATGGGCTGGGACGGCAGCGTCCCGGAATCTGTAATGCCGGGCAGCAGGATCACGGTGCTCGTGTCGAGGATTCCCGGACCGCGCTCAACAGAGGTCATAGGGACGGGTCGACATTCCGATCGATATCGTGCCGGAGAGCATCCGGGTCGATCCGGGGTAAGTTGCGCCACCGCGACAGCAGCGTTGCCGGGTCCGGCCCTCTACGTGTCAGTGGGCGGAGTTCCGCCACCGGACGGCCGGACCGGGTCACGGTCAGGCGCTCACCCGCCTGCACGCGATCCACGACCGTGCCCCCGTGGTTACGGAGCTGGCGGATAGAAACCTCAGCCATAGCGCCAGTGTATCACGCGTGATACACCAAAGCCCGGCTACTAGGGAGGCTTCCTTTCCGGTCGGCATACCAACTCCCCCCGAGAACCTCACCAACCCCTAGCCTCCCGGTGTGGATACGGGAACCATGGAGACACCGGACGATCTCGCCGCCGCGCTCGAAGCGCATCCGGATGCCGGCATCGCATACCGCAAGCTACCCCCGAGCCACCGGCGCGGGTACCTGGAATGGATCAACGAGGCGAGACGCCCCGAGACACGGCGGAGGAGAATCGACAAAGCGATCGGGATGCTGGGTGGCTGACGTGCTGCCGTACGCCGAGAAGTAACCTCTGGGCGAGGATTCTCCGGGGGAGGTGATGATCGAGAGGCCTGAGAGCGAACGGTATACCCACGGGTACCACGAGGCCATCGTGAGCACCTATGCCCAGCGTACGGCCGAGGAGTGTGCCGCCTTCCTGCTGCCGCACTTGCGTGCTGATGCGGTGGTGCTCGACATGGGTTCGGGGCCGGGGACGATAACTGCCGGGGTGGCCCGACGGGTAGGGCGGGTGATCGGCCTGGACGCCTCCGAGGAGATGGTGGATGCGGGTCGCAGCCTGGTGAAGGACCACGGGATCGACAATGCGACCTTCCGGCTCGGTTCGGCCTATGACCTCCCCTGGAGGGATGGCTACTTTGATGTGGTCTACGCCCACCAGTTGCTCCAGCATCTCGCCGAACCCGTCCGGGCATTGCGAGAAGCTCGCCGGGTCCTCAAGGCCGGGGGACTGCTCGCGGTACGCGACGCCGACTACGGGACGATGGCGTTCTTCCCCACGGATCCGGCTCTCGTGCGGTGGCACGAGTTGTATCACGAGGTGACGGCGGCCAACGGCGGCGAGGCCGACGCAGGGCGCTTCCTCCTGTCCTGGGTAATGAGGGCGGGGTTCGCCGACCCGGTCGTAACAACACGGACCACGACCTACGCCTCTCCTGACGGACGCCTCGCCTGGGGCGGCCTGTGGGAGCTGCGTGTCATCGAGAGCGACTTCGCCGACCACGCGACCAGGAACGGGTTGGCGACACGCGCCGAACTGGTCGAGATATCCGCCGCCTTCCGGCGCTGGACCGGCCAGCCGAACGCCTTCTGGGCATTCCTCAACACCGAGGTACTGGCGGTCAGGCCGTGATCTTCCTACTCCGTATTCCTGCGGAGTTCTATCTCGAGGTGGTCCAGGAACCCGGCCGGATCCTTGCGCAGGGTCGCGATCAACTCCCGATCGGCGGCCAGGCGCCAGGTTCCCTCATCCCCCACCAGCACTGCCGGTAGGGACCCGGCCGCGGCCAGCTGTGACTCGGTCGCCACGTCCCGGTGGATCAACTCGATCGGCACGGAGCTAGCCCGGCAGGCCTCGCGCCACGACCGCTTCCCGAAGGCGTTCCAACCGTGGGTCAATTCGCAGAGACCGCAGTCGCTCCGGCCCAGGACCTTGTCCGCGGCGTAGCGCAGTTCACCCGCCAGCCCGCCGTCCGCGTTGTAGATCCCGACAACCCTCACGCGGCCACCTCATCCATACGAAGCCCCACTCGAAGGATCAACAGCCCCACCCGCGTCCCACGACGGCTCGCCGAGGGCTCACCAACCCCAACAACTATCCAGCCTGTGCGATCAGCCATCTGACTCGGGGACACCTCTGATCGGCATCTTCCGAATTTCGCTCGGATAGATGGCAATCATGAAGGGTCCGGGTCGGATACAGGCTCTAGCGATGGCAGGCAGATTGTCCAGAAACCTCGCTGCCATTTCGCTCGCAGCGAGATCCTGCCTCGCGAGATAGAGGCAACGAACCTTGTGTTCAATCAAGGCTTCACGATTGCTAGCTTGGAACCGAATCCCCTCGTCCTTGGTAAAGGCAACCCAGTCGTTAGCACCGACGAGTTCAAGCCACTCTGGATCTGCGACCGTCTGGTCCGCTGTTCCATAATGTTCAACCATCGTTATCAGGTCCAAGCCAGACTCGCGCAGCAGTCTCGGCACCTGGAGGGATCCGAGGCTTCGGTCGAGAAAGATCCTAGGCAGCCCTTCGGGATGCGACACGGATCGCGTCCTCCACATGGGCTGCCGGCACACCGAACTCCATAGTTAGCTCCCGCACCGTCTCACCGGAGTGGTATCGATATAGGACATCCTTAACGCGGCACCCTCCCCTTACGAAGATAGGAGCACCAGCCGAGCGGTACGGATCGACGACAACCTCGGCCTGCTCATATCCGGGTACCCGGATGAGCCTCACATAGCCGTCTCCGGCATACTCGAATCTCTGTAAGTACTCCTCAATGATGTCGGAAAACACGTGCTGGTTGTTCCGAACAACAACCAGTTGTCGCGTTACACGGGCAACTTGCGAATCGGGATGGCTCGCCGAGTAGTCGAAAAGCAATTCTGCACCATCGGTGTAGAGCCTTTTCGAAGCCAAAGCATGCTGAATGCCCAATCCCTTCTTTAATTCCTCAAGCGCAGGTCGAATCCGCTGCATCGGAACCCCACTCTTGCGTATGGCCACCAAGACCATGGCTTCGGTAAGCCCGACAAAGGGGATGGATCGGAGCTTGGACCGAGGTGGGAGCTTCATGCTCGTGATGATCGGGCCTCCGTAGGCTTCCGCGCCCTCTTGCGGTTTCACCAGCCGCCCGCGCGCCCACGTGCGGAACGTTGAAGCGGGTACATCAACGATCCGGGCCGCTTCCGCCATCGTGTAGAGCGGATCTCTGAACCGGGATGGATCAAGAATGCTGAAGGGTGTCTCCTCGTCGTCCCCTATTCAAGCACCGACGAGCGCCTTTTCATGACAAGGCCCGTTCTTGGACATCAGATGCCCGCTGTTACGAACGTCGGCAAGGACTCCGCCGAACTCAAGCGGGCGGACGCCGGCCGCCACCACGAGGAGGTCCGGGGTGTTAGGGGAGTTCGACGGATGGCGCGTCCGCCCTCGGCGCCATGGGTACGTCAGAATGCCCACAGGCGGGGGATGAAGATGACGGACAGGATGCAGAAGAGGATGTTGAGCGGCATCCCGGCGCGCAGGAAGTCTCCGTACCGGTATCCCCCGGCGTTGTAGATCATGGTGTTGGTCTGGTAGCCGACCGGGGTGGAGAACCCGGTGGAAGCGGCGAAGGTGATCGCCATCAGGAACGGCCGCGGATCCACTCCGATCTGCTCCGCCGTGGAGATGGCTATCGGCGCCAGCAGCACCGCCGCCGCCGCGTTGCTCATGGTCTCGGTCATGAGGGCGGCCAGCAGGTAGATGGCAGCCAGGACGGCCACGGGTCCCATGTCCCCCACCAATCCAACCGCGTACTCGGCCATCACTCCCGCTGCTCCGCTGGTATGCATGGCGATGCCCAGAGGGAGCACGCCGGCCAGCAGGAAGATGACCTGCCAGTTGATGGCGTGGTAGACCTCCTCGGGGCGGAGAATGCGGGTCATCACCAGGGCGACACAACCGATCAGTGCGGCCGCCAGGATCGGCAGGACATCGAAAGCTGCCAGACCCACCACCGCCACGAGTATCCCGATTGCCAGCGGGGCCTTGCGCCGAAGGACGGAGCCTGGCACCTCGTTGAGAACGATGAAGTCGCTGCTGTCGCGCATCTCCCGTATCGCCGCCTCCTGCGCCTGTACCAGCAAGGAGTCACCCACGTCGAGCTTGATCGACCTGAGCTTGTCGTTGATGGTCTCGCCCTTTCGCTGCATGGCCAGCACCAGCGCCTTATGGCGGTTCCGGAAGTCCAGGTCCTTGAGCGTGCGCCCTTTCAGTGCCGAATCAGGTGCTACCAGGACTTGGACGAGGCGAAGGTCCTCGGTCTGGAGGGCCTCGTCGCGCAACGTGAAGTCGGCGTCGATCCGCAGCCCCATCGTGCCGCGGAGCCGTATCAGGTCCGGCAGGGAACAATGCACGAGCAGCACGTCCTCGGGCTGGATGACCCGGCGGAGGGGAGCCCATCCTTCCTCGCCCGCATCGAGGACCCGCAAGACCGTTATGTCGTGGTCCTCGCCGAGGCGGCTGTCGAGCACCGACTTGCCCACCAGCGGGGAATTGTGCCGGACCCTCAGTTCCGTCACGTACTCGCCCAGGTGATACGCGGCTGCCAGTTCCCCCACCTGGCGGTCGGGCAACAGCCACCGCCCGAAGACCAGGAAGAAGGCAACCCCCGCCACGAAGAGGATCAGCCCCATCCGGGTGAACTCGAACATGCTGAACGATCCATACCCGGCCTCCTCGGAGATGGAGCTGACCAGGAGGTTGGTCGAAGTACCGATCAGGGTGCACACCCCGCCGAACTGGGAGGCATAGGAGAGGGGGATCAGGAGCTTGGAGGCTGATATCCGTCGACGGCTGGCGAGGAGGGTCACCAGGGGAATGAACACCGCCACCGCGGCCGTGTTGTTCACGAAGGCGGACATGATGGTGATCGTGACCATGATGACCACCAGAGCCGTGTAGTGGTTCCGGCTGAATCGCACCATGAGCCGACCCACCGCTGCGGTGGCGCCGGTCTTCTGCAGTCCGGCGCCCAGGACGAACATGCAGGCCACGGTCAGGGTGGCGGGGTTGCTGAAGCCGGAGAATCCCTCCTGGAGGGTGACCAGACCGAGAGCCAGCAGCACTCCCAGCCCCAGCATGGCGACGATGTCCAGGGGGTACTTCTCGGAGACGAACAGCGCCACGATCCCGACGAGGATGACCACTACCAGGATGCCTTCGGGAGTCATGTCAGCCCATCACCGGAAACGGCGGGAGAAGTCGAAGCGGAGACATCAAACGCCCGGGCTGCTTCCGGCATCGTGTTACAGGCGATCACAACCTGGACGGATAAAGAGTGGGGATGGGCGCCTCCCTCGGTCGTGCCCATTCAAGCATCGAGGCGGGCATCTCCCTGGCAACGCTTCTGATCGGGGATGGCCTGTGCTTGGCCGCGCGAAGCTAAGGATGCGGCCTGGCCTCCACGAAACCCGCTGAACTGAAGTCGCCATCGAACGCCAGCGCCTCCCTAATCCGTTCGCGGCGCATTATCTCGAAGCTCGTAGCGTCGACATAGGAATAAGACCGCTCGTCGTGGCGGCGCAACCATCCCCAGGCTCTCTCGTCGATACTCTCATCCACCACGGCGACCGATACCCGCTTCGAGCCTTGCACAACCTCAACGAAGCGAACAGCGGCACCGTGACCGGCCCGTCTTCTCAACCAGGTCCATGTTTCGCCGATGACCAGGTTCGAGGTACGCACCGGGCTCCGGCCCTGCTGCCACAGTTGGACCGCATCGGTGTGTCTCCGGTCCCGGGGAACCTGGAAACCGATCCAGAAGGATGTATCTGCGAATCTAACCGTCAAGGCTGTAAATGACCGAGTCGATGTCGTCTTCCGGCTCGACATCAACCCAGCCGATCAACTCGTCGACCGGGTCGCCGGGACCACTGGAGTCGGTCCGTAGCGCGAGCCTCACCGCATGGCGAACCAGCGCTGATCTCGAAGTCCCCAGACGGAAGGCCTCCGCCGACAGAGCATCGTCGAGATCGTCATCCATGTAGAGCTGTATACGCTTCATAAGCACAGTATACACCACCCCCTCTGAATTGGAAGGTGGTATGTAATCAGATGCCGGTGGTAACCACCTTGGCCAGGTCGGCGAAGACTCCGGCGAACTCGAAGGGGAGGATGCCGGCCAACACCACGAACAGCGCCGAGATGCCCAGGGCCAGGGCCAGCGAACCGGTGAGCGGGCGGGTGGCCACCGCGGACCGGTCGGCGCCCTCTGGGACGTGATCCATCCACATGGTCTTGCCGATCCGGGCGTAATAGACCAGGGCGATCACCGCGTTGACCGCCGCGATCACCGCCAGGGTGGTGGTCCAGGCGTTGCCGGGGCGCAGGATCGAAAGGAACATGGCGAACTTGGCGTACCAGCCGGCCAGGGGCGGTATCCCGGCGAGCGAGAAGAAGAACATGGCGCCAAGCACCGCCAGGCGCGGGGCGTAGCGCCACATCCCGGCCCAGTCGTCGATCATGGTGCTGCCGGTCCGGCGGGCGCCCGCGATCACCACTCCGAAGGCCCCCAGGTTCATGAAGGCGTAGATGATCACGTAGACGATGGTCGCTGACGCCGCCTCCTGGATCACCGCAGGATCGTTGGTCACCGCCGCGGCCGCGAACGGGACCAGGATGAAGCCCCCCTGGGCGATCGAGGAGTAGGCCAGCATGCGCACCACGTTGTCCTGGCGCAGAGCGGTCAGGTTGCCCAGCGTCATCGACAGCGCGGCCAGCACCCAGAGGGCGGGCCCCCAGATCTCGGTCACCGAGGGAAGGGCCTTGTAGCAGAGCAGCAGCAAGCCGACGAAGCCGGCCGCCTTCGAACCCACCGACAGGTAGGCGGTGACGGGCGTGGGAGCGCCCTCGTAGGTGTCCGGCGCCCAGAAATGGAAGGGCACCGCCGTCACCTTGAAGCCGAAGCCCACCAAGGTGAAGAGCACCGCCAGCCGGAAGGCCCCGCTGTCGAGCAGATCGGGCGCGGCCTCCCTGATGCCCTCGAAGGTGACCGAGCCGGTCAGTCCGTACATGAAGGACATGCCGTACAGCAGTATGGCGGTGGACAGGACCCCGAGGATGAAGAACTTCAGCGAAGCCTCATTGGATTTGGCGTCGCCCTTGCGCCATCCGGCCAGCAGGAACAGGGGCCCGGTGACCAGCTCGAGGCCTACGAACAGGGTGATCAGGTCGCGGGATGATGCCATCACCAGCGAGCCCAGGATCGAGGTGAGCATCAGCAGGTAGTACTCGCCCTGGTAGTAGCGGTCGCTCTCGATGTAGGACACCGACATCAGCAGCACCAGGTAGCCGCCCACGATGAACACCGCCTTGAGGACCAGGGCGAACCCGTCCACCACGTACGCTCCGCCCAGCATCGAGCGGGTCTCGGGACCGTCACCGAACGCCAGCGTCAGGAGCGGTACCGCCGCCAGCGCCAGGCCGAGTACTCCGGCGAAGGCGGTCCAGTACTTGCGGGGACGCGGCAGCGCCACGTCGAGCCCCAGCACCACCAGGATTGTGGCGGCTACGACCAGTTCAGGCGCGAGCGCGTGGTAGTCGAGGTCCATCCATCAGCCTCCGAAGGCGGTCCGGGCCAGGTTGACCACGGCGTCGGTAGTGGCCCCCAGGACGATCCGCGGGTAGACGCCGATGGCCACGATGGCCACGATCAGCGGCGCCCAGGCCAGCCACTCGGTGGTCCCGACATCGTGGAACTCGTGGTCGGACCACTCGGCCTTGGGCTCGCCCAGGTTGACCCTCTGGAGCATCCACAGCATGTACCCGGCGGTGAGGACGGTTCCGATGGCGCCGATCACCATGTAGGTCTGGAACTGGCTGAGGCTGAGCCCGGCCAGGGGACGGTAGGCGCCCAGGAGCGACATGAACTCGCCCCAGAACCCGGCCAGGCCCGGCAGTCCCAGCGAGGCCATGGCGGTGAAGGCGAAGATGCCCCCCATCCAGGGCATGAGCTTCTGGTTGCCTCCGAGGCGGGCGATCTCACGGGTGTGGTAGCGGTGATGCATCGAGCCGGCCAGGAAGAAGAGGAGGCCGGTGATCAGGCCATGGGCGACCATGCCGATCAGCGAGGCGTTGAAGCCCACATCGGTCATGGTGGCGATGCCCAGCATGACGAAGCCCATGTGCCCGACCGAGGAGAAGGCGATCAGGCGCTTCACATCGGTCTGGGCAAGGCAGGCCAGGGAGCCGTAGATGATGCCGATCACCGCCAAGAGCCCGATGAAGGGCGCCCATTCCCGGGCCATGTCGGGGAGGATCGGGATGCTGATCCGCAGGAAGGCATAGGATCCGAGCTTCAGCAGGATCGCCGCCAGGAGCACCGAGCCGACCGTGGGCGCGGCCGTGTGGGCGTCGGGTAGCCAGGTGTGGAAGGGCCACATGGGCACCTTCACCGCGAAGCCCAGGAACATCGCCCCGAACACCAGGAAGGCGAAGGTGCCGCTCCCGAAGGCGTTCTGCGACCCGAGCGCTATCAGGGTCGGGATGTCGAAGGTGTTGTCACCGAGAAAGTCGCCGGACCGGAAGTAGAGGGCGAGGAAGCCCAGCAACATGAAGGCCGAGCCGAACAGGGTGAACAGGAAGAACTTGATGGCCGCGTAGAGCCGCATCGTCACCGTGCGGCCCAGCACCGGGATGCGGCGCTTGGCGCTGTCCCCCCAGATCCCGATCATGAAGTACATGGGCAGGAGGACCAGCTCGAAGAAGATGAAGAAGAGCACCAGGTCGAGGGCCACGAACGTGCCGTTCATGCCGGTGGCCAGGAGCAGTATCAGGGCGAGGAAGCCCCGGACGTTGCGAGGCTCCTCCCAGTGATCCCACGAGTAGATGACCGCCAGCACGGTCACCACCGCCGACAGGACCAGGAGCGGCAGGCTGATGCCGTCGATGCCGATGTGGTAGCGGGCGCCGATGGCCGGGATCCAGCTCTCGGAGACTTCGAACTGGAACTTCTCCGAGCTCCCGTAGTTGAAGTATGCGGCCACCGCAACGGCCAGCGCCGCGGTCAGGCCGGTGGTGAGCAGGGCGAGCCACTTCTGGGCGTCCTCCCGGGCCTTGGGCAGGGCGAACAGGGCTAGCGCGCCCGCTGCGGGCAGGAACACGATGAGGCTGAGCCCCGCGGATTCAAACCATGCCATGTCGCTCGTCCTTCCTCTGTCTTCTCTCGGGTACGTTGCCGTCTATGTGGCCAGCACGAATGCCACCACCAGCAGGAGGGCGCCCACCACGAAGGCTCCTGCGTATTGCTGCACCTTGCCGCTCTGTAGAAGTCGCAGCTTCCCGCCTGCTCCTCTCGTTCCGCCCGCGGCGGCGTTGAGTAACAGGTCGATGCCCTGCTGGTCCAGGCGGCCGTAGACCAGCCCCCCCAGCCAGGCGGTCATCGCGCCGGCGCCGTTGATGGCCGCGTCGATGACGTAGCCGTTCACCCAGTCGACGGCCCGGGCCAGCGGACCCTTGATCGGGTTGACCACGCCCTTCATGTAGAGGTCGTCGATGTAGTACTTGCGGCGCAGCAGCGGGTAGAGCACCGGGACCTCCAGCCTGTCGCGCGCCGCCTGGGTCTCCGCCTCCGGCGAGAACAGCCTCCAACCCAGCACAATGCCGGCCACCGCCGCGATCAGACCGTAGGCGGCCAGATCCCATTCGATCGCCTTGGGGTGGTAGTCGCCCATGGGGACGATACGGGCGCCCACCCAGTCGGTGAAGTTGCGGATCGGACCCCATGAGACTCCGGGGATGTTGAGCAGGCCGGCGATGACGCTGGGGACCGCCAGGGCCACCAGCGGCCAGGTCATGACGCGAGGGGACTCGTGGGGATGGCCATCACCTTTGTAGGTGCCGAAGAAGGTGAGGGCGACGGCTCGGGTCATGTAGAACGCGGTGACGAACGCTCCCAGGATCGCCACCCACATGAAGGCGGTGTACCCCTCGTGGCCGAGAGTGGCGAGGATCTCGTCCTTCGACCAGAACCCGGCCAGCGGGATCACCCCGGCCAGCGAGATCGACCCGACCACGAAGGTCCAGAAAGTGACCGGCATCTCCTTGCGCAGACCTCCCATGTCGCTCATGTTGTTGGAGTGGACGGCGTGGATCACCGAGCCCGCCCCCAGGAACAGCAGGGCCTTGAAGAAAGCATGCGTGAACAGGTGGAACAGCCCGGCCGTGTAGCCGCCGGCGGCGACCGCCGCCATCATGTAGCCCAGCTGGGACACCGTGGAATAGGCCAGAACCCGCTTCAGATCATCGGCGACCAGCGCCAGGAAGCCCAGCACGAACAGGGTGATCACCGCGATCGTCACCATCCACGGACGGGCCTCGGTCGCCATCTGGTGGTAGAGGGGGAAGGTCCGGGCCATCAGGTAGATGCCGGCGGTGACCATGGTGGCGGCGTGCATGAGCGCCGAGACCGGGGTGGGGCCGGCCATGGCGTCAGGCAGCCACACATGCAGGGGGAACTGGGCCGACTTGCCCATGGCCCCGAAGAAGAGCAGCAGGGCGCCGGCCACCGCCACCCCTCCCAGCAGCTCGCTGTGGGCATCGGCCGCCACGCTGAGCTCGGAGAAGCGGAAGCTGCCCAGCGCGGGCGCCAGGAGGATCGTCCCGAGGATCAGGCCCACGTCGGCCACCTTGTTGGTCATGAAGGCCTTGACCGCCGCGTCGCTGTTCTCCTTCTGCTCCCAGTAGTGACCGATCAGCAGGTAGCTGGCCAGCCCGACACCCTCCCAGCCGATGATCAGCTGGATCAGGTTGGGCGCGCCCACCAGCACCAGCATGGAGCCGGCGAATAGCGAGAGGGAGGCGAAGAACCACGGCACCCGGATGTCGCCCTTCATGTACCCGTGGGCGTAGACGAAGACCAGGAAGCCCACGAAGGCCACGACCCAATACATCATGATGGAGAGGCCGTCCACCACGAACCCCAGCTCGAAGGCCAGGTTGCGGTCGGTGATCCCGAGGGTGCCGATCTCCGCGATGGTCAGGTTCACCTCGCGGTAGATGCCTCCGGCCATGTTCTGGACGAACAGAACGCTGGCCCACACCAGGTTGACGCCCATGGCGCCGATGGCCAGCTCGGCGCCCAGGCCCTTCATGCGCTTGCCCACCAGGATGATGGCCAGGAACGCCGCGAAGGGCAGCACCAGCATGATCCAGGCGGTCGCGGCGAAGAACCCGCCGGACGACAGGTCGGCCGCGCCGTCCCCGGCGGCCAGGATCAAGGGTGCCGAGGCCGCTGCGCTCACCATCGCATCAGATCCAGTTGGTCGATGTTGCCCGAGGCGCGGTTGCGGAACACCAGGAGGATGATGGCCAGGCCGATCCCGACCTCGGCGGCGGCGATGGTGATGACGAAGATGGCGAAGATCTGGCCGTGGGCGGCGGCCGTGTTCCAGAAGGCCTCGAAAGCGATGAGGTTGATGTTCACCGCCGCCAGCATCAGCTCCACCGCCAGGAGAACGGTTACAGCGTTACGGCGCGACAGCAGGCCGTACACGCCGATGGAGAACAGGAGCGCTCCGAGGATCAGGAACTGGCTCAGGACCATGCCGGGCTCCGTCGGATCGGGCTCATACTCGTGCCCCCTCCTCCTCCTCGGCGGGGGTGAGGTCCTTGCGCGCCAGCGTGATCCCGCCGATCAGCGCGGCCAGCAGGACGAAGCCGACCGCCTCGAAGGGGATCAGATAGCGGTTGATGAACCCCTCGCCGAGAATCCCGGTGGCGGTCGCCCGGCCCACCGCGGGGAGCGGGTCCCCGAATCCGCCCATCTGCTCGGTGACCGCGTTGATGAGCCAGAACGTCACCGCGAACACGCCGAGCGCGGCGACCGCCGCAGGCCACCTGGTGTCGTGGCTGAGGTTGGTCTCCCGCCCGATCGGAGCCCTGGTGATCATGATTCCGAACAGGAAGAGCACCACCACCGCCCCGATGTAGACCAGGACCAGCACCCAGGCCACGAACTCGGCCGACAGGAGGATGAACAGCCCGGCGGAGGCGGCCAGGGCCAGGACGAGGAACAGGGCGGCGTGGACCACGTTGCGGCTGGTCACCACCCGTAGCGCCGCTATCACCATGGGGATCGCCATGGCGAGGAAAGCCCAGTTGACGGGCTCGGCGATCCACTCGGAGAAGGTCACCCGACCCGTCCTCCCGATCGGCGATCGCAGGTCGGCGCCTGGGTCACGATTGGGCTCCCAGGCCCTTGGGCACCGTCTCCATCCAGTCCTGGAGCCGGTCCATGTCGTGCATCATCGGCCCCATGTCGTACTCCGAGTACTCGTACTCCGGAGTCCAGAACAGGGCGTCGAACGGGCAGACCTCCACGCAGATGCCGCAGTACATGCAGAGGGCGTAGTCGATGTCGAAGCGGTCCAGGGTGGCCCGGGCCCGAGGTCTCCCGCCGGGCCGGGTCGGTGGCTTGACCTCCTTGTGACCCTCGATGTAGATACACCAGTCGGGGCAGGAGCGGGCGCACAGCATGCACACCGTGCAGGCATCCTGCTCGAGGGCGATGACCCCCCGGGCGCGAGGAACGGGGGTCTCCTTGACCTTGGGATAGTTGACCGTGGACCGCAGGCCGAACCTGCCTCCGGACAGGTTGAAGGCCCAGGTCCGGAGCATTGTGGTGAATGTGACCCGCATGCCGGACAGCATGCCGATCCTGGGCAGCTCGGTCAGAGAGGGCAAACGTGGGAGTTTCATCTATAGCACCACCTTCAGTACCGCGGTCACGATGATGTTCACGATCGAGATCGGAATCAACCACTTCCAGGCCAGTGTCTGGAGCTGATCCTCCCTCAGTCTGGGAAGGGTCCACCGCAGCCAGATCATCAGGAAGACCAGGATCCCGACCTTGGCGAAGAGGATGATCGGCGACAGCAGGGTCTCGGGGTTGATGCCCCAGAAGCCGTAGCCGCCCAGGAACAGAGTGGCGGCGATCACCGACATCGAGAACATGTTGGCGAACTCGGCCAGGAAGAAGAACAGGAAGCGGAATCCCGAGTACTCGGTAACGTAGCCCATCACCAGCTCCGATTCGGCGATCGGCATGTCGAACGGGAGGCGGGTGAGCTCGGCGAGGGTGGCGATCATGAAGATGGCGAAGCCGATGAACTGGGTCAGAAGAAACGGCCAGCCCTGGGCCAGCTGCGCCGACACGATGCCCTGCATCGACATCGTTCCCGCCTGGATCACCACCCCGACCGTGGCGAGCACCAGCGGCAGCTCGTAGGCGATCAACTGGCCGGCGGCCCGGAGCCCTCCGATCATCGAGTACTTGTTGGCCGACGACCATCCGGCCATGAGCACGCCGATGGTGCTGACCGACGAGATGGCCAGGGCATAGAAGATCCCGACCTCCAGGTCGCGCACGATCCCGTACCGGGATGAAGGGTGGATGGGCACGATCACCAGCAGTGCCATCGTCCCCAGCATCACCAGGGCGGGCGCCCATTTGAAGACGGGGCGATCCGCCTCTTCGGGGATGATGTCCTCCTTCTGGATGAACTTCACCCCGTCGGCGATCAGCTGGGCCCATCCGAACCGCCCGCCGGCGAAGTAGGGGCCCACCCGGCTCTGCATGTGGGCGGAGAGCTTCATCTCGGCGTAGCCGATCACCATGCCGATGACGGGAACGACCGCCGCCGCCACCGCCAGCTTGATGGCCAGCAACCACCAGAAGGTCAGCTCGAAGGTCATCGGTCGACATCTCCGAGCACGAAGTCCAGCGACCCCATGATGGCGATGAAGTCGGGGACCAGGGCGTTCTCCAGGATCCACGGCAGGATCGACAGGTTGGAGAACGAGGCGGAGCGGATCTTGAGACGGTAGGGCCCGAGACCGCCGAGGGACACCAGGTGGTAGCCCATCTCGCCCTTAGGGTTCTCGGCCCGCACGTAGGTCTCGCCGGCCGGGACCTTGATGATGCGGGGCACCTTCGCCTGGAGCGGACTCGACGGGAGGCCGTCTATGGCCTGGGTGATGATGCGGGCCGACTGGCGGATCTCCTGGAGGCGGACCCACCACCGGTCCCAGCAGTCACCGTTGCGGCCCACAGGGATGTCGAAGTCGAAATCGTCGTAAGGCAGGTAGTCCGACACCTTCCTCAGGTCGAACCCGGCGCCCGAGGCCCGCAGGTTGGGCCCCGAGACCCCGTAGGAAGCCGCCACGTCCACCGGCATCACCCCAACGCCCTTGGTGCGGGCCAGGAACACCTCGTTGCCCGCCACCAGGTTCTCGATCTCGTCGCACGTGGCGAGCACCTTCGTCATGGCGTCCCTGGTCTCGGCCAGGAAGCCGGAAGGTATGTCCATGCCGGCCTTCTTGGTGGTCGGCCCGGCCGCGTAGACGGGCTTGACCCCCCCGAGCCGGTTGAAGTTGGGGTGGAAGCGGCCTCCGGTGACCGACTCCAGCAGGTCCAGCACCCTCTCCCGTTCCCGGAGGGCGAAGAAGAGCGGCGTGGCGGCGCCCAGCTCCAGCGGGTAGGAGGCCATGAACACCAGGTGGGACGAGATCCGCGCCATCTCGGTCAGCACCAGCCTGATCCACTGCGCCCGGGGCGGGGCCTCCACGCCCATCAGGCGCTCGGCGGCAACCACGAACGGGACCTCGTTGGCGAACCCCGACACCCAGTCGATCCGGTTGATGATGGTGATTATCTGGGGGTAGGTGCGAACCTCCGACAGCTTCTCGTAGCCCCGGTGCATGTACCCGATCACCGGGCGGACGTTGGTGGCCCGCTCGCCGTCGACCGTCGCCACCAGGCGCAGGACGCCGTGGGTCGAGGGGTGCTGGGGACCGATGTTGAGGGTCATGCCCTCGGTCTCCAGCTCGACGGAGACGGATGCCTCGGACAGGTGATGAGCGAGCGTGCGTTCCATCAGCGATTCGGGTTCTCGGTGGACGGGCCGGCCCCGTTCTCGGGCATGTCCTCGACATCGACCTTGCCCGGCCAGGGCTTCACCTCCCGGCTCAACAACGGGAAGTCCTTGCGGAGCGGGTAGCCCTCGAACGAGTCGGGCAGGTAGAGCTTGGTGAGGTCCGGATGGCCCACGAAGTCGATGCCGAACATCTCGGCGGCCTCCCGCTCGTGCCAGTTGGCCCCCGGATAGACATCGGCCACGCTCTCGATGGACGGGGAGTCGTGGTCGAGGTCGGTCGAGATCATGACCAGGTTGCCGTCCGACAGGTCGGAGACCGCGCACAGCAGCTCGTAGCGCTCCTCCACCGGCTCGTCCGGCTCGTTCCCCACCGCCACGTCGTTCGTCCAATCGATGGCGGACAGCCAGGACAGGAATACCAGGCCCAGTTCACCCGAGGTAACGGTCAGGGCGTCCTTCCAGGCCGAGGGCGTCACCCGCACCTTGGCGGTTCCGTGGGCCACCTCGGCCCGGCCACCCACGGCTCCGGCCACCCGATCGGCGAACTCCTCGAGCGCGGAGCCGGCCTCGGCGGAGCCGTTCTCAGACGGGTTGGCGGTCACGTTGCTTCCACTTGTCGCGCACGTCCTCGTTCTTGATCTTTTCCTGCAGTAGGACGATCCCGTCCATCAGAGCCTCCGGCCGGGGCGGGCATCCGGGCACGTATACGTCCACCGGAATGATCTGATCGACCCCCTTGGTGACCGAGTAGGAATCCCAGTAGGGACCGCCGCAGTTGGAGCACGAACCCATCGATATCACGTACTTGGGCTCAGGCATCTGCTCGTAGAGGCGCTTGATGGCCGGGGCCATCTTGTCGGTGACGGTTCCGGCCACCACCATCAGGTCGGCCTGCCGCGGCGAGGCCGGCAAAGGGATGATCCCGAAGCGCATGAAGTCGTAGCGGGGTCCGGAGGCGGCCATCAGTTCGATGGCGCAGCAGGCCAGGCCGAACTGGAAGAGCCAGAGGGAATAGCGGCGGGACCAGTTGAGCAACCACGAAACCGGCTTCAGGCCCCCGAAGCGCTCGGCGACTACTCCCACCGGAGCACCCCTTTGCGCACCGCGTAAAGGAGCCCCTCGAGGAGGGTCAGGATGAAGACGGTGATGGCGATCACCCCCGGCATGCCGAGTTCCTCCGACATGATCGCCCACGGAAAGATGAAGACCGCCTCGACGTCGAAGAGCACGAACAGCAGGCCGAAGATGTAGTAGCGGACGAAGGTCTGGTTCCAGCCCTCCCCGACCGCGTCGACGCCGCACTCGTAGGTGGCGACCTTCTCCCGGGTGGGGTTGGAGGGCCGCACCAGGTACGTGATCCCCAGCGTGAGAGCCACCAGCAGAACTCCGAATGCGGCGAAAGCGGCCACCGCGACGTAGTCCTGGAAGTATTCGCTCACGGTCGTTCCACCCGTCGCCTTGGTCGCCCTACTCCGGCCAGTGGGGATGCTGTATCGCCCCAATGCTCCGAGTGGAGCGAGGTCAGGCCGTCACCCACTCGAAGGCCGTCCGAGTATACGCCCATGGCTCCCTCGATTGAATTCCACCCGCTCGCCGGCCTGCCCGGAGACGACCTGCCGCGCCGCAGGCGAACCTAAGGTTCCAGGAGACGGCGAGAGGCGGTCGGCAAGCCCGTTCTCTTCCTCCCTCCGGGCCGGTGAAAGGAGATCAGAAAGTGAGAACCGAGCGAGCCATCAGCATCTACCTGGCGCTGGTCGCCCTGGTGACCGTGGCTCAGTCCGTGATGTTTCCGGTGTACGGATACGAGTCCGACGGCACGGCCGCCGGCGGCGCCAACACGGTGTGGCATGTACTCAACTGGTTCATGGCCTTGGGATTGGCTGCCATGCTGTTCACCACGTACCGCGAGAAGCGTCGGCTCGATGCCGAGACAGCGACCGACCTCCGCCCGTGGATCGGGGCGAATGCGAAGTTCTACCTCGCGGTTCTGGTGACGGTGGCGTTCGCGCCCAACTGGGTCGCGGCGATCTTCGAGCAGGGAGAGGTCGGGCTGGTCTGGTATGCCATCAACACCGCCCTGCCGATCCTCTTCGCCCTGGAGGCCATACGCCTCAGGCGCGCCACCTCCGGTTAGGGTCGGCGGCCGACTTCCTAGTTCGACGGGACGGACACCATCGCCTTGTGCAGGCAACCGGGGCGTGCTTCCAACACCTGGGGCCGCCTGGCCGGACGGGTATCGTTGCCACATGGCTTAGCCGGCCCGCCGGGACGGTCGGCCTGTGGCTGCGAGGAGAAGGGTCTGCGATGGTGGTGAACCGATTGATCGGCGCCTATCTGGGATTGGTGGCCCTTGTAGTGGGGATCCAGTTCGTGGCCTTCCCACTGTACGGGTACGACTCCGGAGGTGAGAGAAGCAGCGGCGCACTGGGCGTGTGGCAGGTGCTCGACTGGTTCATGGCGATCGGCTTGGCGTTGATGCTGGTGACCACGACGCGGAGAAAGCGGCGCCACGAAGGAGAGGACTCGACGAACATGCGCCCGTGGCTCTCGGCCAGGGTGATGTTCTACGGCACGATCCTGCTGACTCTGGCCTTCCTGCCCAACTGGTTCGAGGCTGCGTGGGGACACAACGACAACTGGACCATCTGGCACCTGATCGACACCGTACTACCGGTCATGTTCGCCGTGGAAGGCCACCGGCTCTGGTACGCCGCCTCGAGCTGAAGCTCGATCCCGCCCTGCAACCGTGCCTGAGACCTCCGGACTTCGGATCCCGGACTACTCGGGAGCCTCCCTGCCCAATCTTGTCGCCGAACTGGAATGGCGGCTGACCGGGTCGGCGCCCTCGGCCCGTCTCCATCCCCACCTGTCCGACCGGATCCCCGAAGCGGCCAGTTACGTGCTGCTGATGATCGACGGTCTCGGCGCCCACCAACTCGGTCACCGCGCGGCGTCGTCCCTGGCAGCGGCCCGGCAGGGCACGCTGGACGCTCCCTTCCCGACCACCACCACGGTCAGCCTCGCCACCGTGGCGAGCGGGCTCCCGCCGAGCCGGCACGGCGTGATCGGGCACTTCATGCTGCTGGACGGCCATTCCCATCCGGTCAACGTCCTGCGGTGGGTGGACAGCACCGGTAGCTCAGTGGTCCCCGACCGGCGGCTCATCCCGGCCCCCAACCTGTGGGAACGGCTGGCGGCCGCAGGCATCGAGCCCCTCACCGTGCAGCCACGCGGCTACTCGGACACTCCCCTCACCCGCGTCCTGTACCGGGGTTGCCGCTTCGAAGGCGTGGACAGCATGACCGACTTCGTCCAGGCGTTGGTGGACCTGGCCCGGGTTCCGGAGCGCCTGGTGTTCGCCTACTTCCCGGACGTGGACATCTCAGCTCACATGGAGGGGTTCGAGAGCGAGTCCTACGCAAATGCTCTCGGCCGGATCGCCGATGCCTGGGAACTCCTCTCCGCCCTGCTTCCCCCGCATATCGGGATGGTGGGCACGGCGGATCACGGGCTGGTCTCCATCCGGAAGGCCGGCAAGCGCCGCATCCGGAGGAGGCATCATCCTGATCTGACGCTTTACGGCGATCCCCGCTCCCTCTACGTCCGGGGCCCGGCCGAGCGGATCGCCGCCCTGGGCGCCGAGATCCCCGCCACCTGGTACCCCCTAAGGGAGATCGAGTCCTGGTGGGGACCGCCGGGCGATCCGGCAAAGGATGCGGCCCGGCAGGTCAGGCCGGACGGCGCCTTCCTGGCCGGCGCGGGCCGAGTGCTGCTTCCGGGCCACATGGACAGGCGCATGGTGGGATACCACGGCGGCCTGGACCCCCGCGAGGTCGAGATCCCCCTGCTGGTGGCCGGCGCGACTTAGGGGCCAGGCGCCAACGTCCTACCCGACCGTCGCTCCTCGACATCAGAACGCGAAAATCGCCACCCCGGACCCCACCCTGCGGGCCCTCCCCCTCCGCCACCACCTTGGTCCGAGACGCGGCCCGCTATGCCCTCGACGGGCGGCCTCGCACGATTGATCCCTCTCGCGGCCCGGTCGACGTCGGGTCCGGCCGCTTGGTAATTACGGTATCCAACAACTTACGACGAGGGTGTGACAGTTTCAACCCCCCGTACCGTCGGGCGATGGCCGGGCCGGACGTCATGGCCGGTTGGACGTCGGTCATGCGGCCGAACCCGCTTGGGGAGATCGAGTCCAAGCGGAGGCCGCCGGGCGATGACGCTACCGGGCGCAGATGGGCTCGAAGCGGATGCCCTGACCCGACAGTTGCTGGAGGGCGATGTCCAGGCCCTGCACGGTGCGGGAACGGTCACCGCCTCCGTCGTGCATCAGGATGATGCCGCCATCGACCGAGCCCGCCACTATCCGCTCGGCGATCATCTCCGCAGTCAGGTCGAGCCAGTCGTTGGCGCTGGCGCTCCACATGATGACATCCAGGCCGCGCTCCTCGGACCGTTGCCGTACGAGATCGTCAAGCGCCCCGTAGGGCGGGCGCATGCAGGCGGTGGCGTTGGCGCCGAGGATGTCCTGGGTCCGTTCGAGGGTCCGGTCTATGGCCTCGCCGGACAGCTTCGCCAGGTTCTCGTGGTTCCAGGTGTGGTTGGCCACCGTGTGACCCTCGAGTAGCACCCGGTTCAGGAGGTGGGGGAAGCGTTGGACCATCGCCCCGACCACGAAGAAGGTGGCGCGCACGCCGTAGCGCCGCAGCACGTCGAGCACCTCGGTGGTATGCACCGGATGGGGACCGTCGTCGAAGGTCAGGTAGACCACCGGACCAGGGGGTACCGGCCCGCGGTCGAGGGAGCGCACCGTGGCGGTGATCTCGAAGTCGGCCGGCTCCTCGGCGGTCGAGACCACCTCCAGCAGCCAGGTCATGTTCGCCGGCAGGACCAGGGCGGCTCGTCTCGGCCGCTCTCCCGGTAGGCCGGATACGTCCTCGCCCAGCCCGGCGTCCAGCCACACGCCGGTGGGAGCTCCGAGCGTGAACGTGTACCGGATGTCGGCCACCGCCTCGATGACGTATGCCTGGCGGTCCCCGGGGCCGACCGTACCGGGGATGGTGATCAGGTTCTCACCGTGAGGGAACTCGATGATCCGGCCGGTCGGCACCGGTGTGGCTACAGGGTCCTCCGGCTCGGGGGTGTCCGAGGTGGCTGTTGCGGGCGATTCCTCTACGACCGGCTCGGTCTCCTCGGGCACCATCTCCACCTCGGGTTCGGCATCGGGTTCCACCGGCACCGCCGGGTCGGCCGTGACGGGCTCCCCCTCCGGCTGGGCGGCCTCAGGTTCGACGGCCTCCTCCGGCTCCTCGACGACCGGCTCGGGAGCGGGCGGCTCCGCCTCCACCTCAGCCGGCTCGGTGACGGCTGCCGTCGCTGTCGTCGGTGGGGAGGACGCCGCCGCGGGTTCCGGGTCCGCGGGCCGGGTGGACGGAACGGCCGGTTCGGAGGTGGATGGAGTGTCCGGCACCGCCGCGGGCGGGGCGCCGGTCGAGCAGCCGCCAACCAGCCCGGCCAGCACCAGGCCGGTGGCTACCCGTCGCGCCCACCCCCCGCCGCGCCTCATGGCTCGATGAGCACCTTGCCGGTGGTGGCTCGCCCTTCGAGCGCCCGGTGGGCGTCGGCGGCCGACTCGAGCGGGTACCGCGCCCCGATCCGCACGTCCATCCCGCCGGCCACCCAGGCGAACAGCTCCTCGCTCCGGGACAGCAGGGCCCGGCGGGTGGCGACATGGTGGAACAGGGTCGGCCTGGTGAAGAAGATCGAGCCGTTGGCGGTGAGATCCAGCGGGTCGATGGGATCCACCGCTCCGGAGGCGTTGCCGAACGCCACCATCAGCCCGAACGGACGGAGCAGGCCCAGCCCGGCGGGGACGGTCGCCTTCCCGACTCCGTCGTAGACAACGTCAAGCGGCCTGGGACCCCCGATCTCCTCCACCCGTTTCGCGAAGTCCTCCCGGGTGTAAACGATCACATGGTCGGCGCCCGCCGCCCTGGACAGCTCGGCCTTGGCCTCGGTTCCCACCGTCGTGTAGACCGTGGCGCCCAGCCGCTTGGCGATCTGGGTGAGCAGCAGGCCGACCCCTCCGGCTCCGGCATGGATCAGGCAGGCCGACCCAGGCTCCAGGGGGTAGGTGTCGACCGCCAGGTAATGGGCGGTGAGACCTTGGATCATCAGCGCGGCGGCCTGGTCCGCCGACACGCCGTCGGGGACCGGAACCAGCTGATCGGCCGGCACCCTGGCTCGCTCGGCGTACGCTCCCGCGACGGTTCCCCACGCCACCCGGTCTCCCACCGCCACCTCGGTGACGTTCCGGCCGACCGAGATGACCGTTCCGGCGGCTTCGAGCCCGGGTGTGAAGGGAAGCTCGACGGGGTAGAGACCGCTGCGGTGGTAGGTGTCTATGAAGTTCAACCCGGCCGCGGTGACCTCGACGACGGCATCGTCCGGACCTGGGGCGGGGTCCTCGATCTCTGCCGGCGCCAGTACCTCGGGACCACCCAACTCGGATATCACGATGGCCCGCATCGATACTTCCCTCCCTTGTCTCCGGTTCCGTATGAACGGTAGTCAGCGACTCGATCCCGGCCGCGGAATGCGCCGGTGATCAGAGGCCGTCCACGACCTCGCGAAGGGCGGAATCAAGACGCCCGGCCACCGCTTCCCACGAGAAGTGCCGCTCCGCGTGGGCGCGGGCCGCCGCGCCCATCTCCGGGCGCTGCTGGAGAGCCAGTCCGACAGCCTCCACGATCCGGCCGATCGTGGCGGCCACGTAGCCTGTCACCCCCGGCACCACCGTCTCGGGAGCACCGCCCGACGTGCCGGCGACCACCGGGAGCCCGGTTGCAGAAGCCTCCAGGTAGACGATGCCCAGCCCTTCGATCTCCAGGCCGAGCCACCGGGATCGGGCCGGCATCACGAACACGTCGCACGACCGGTAGAGATCGGGAAGCTCCTCCCAGGTGGCATCGGTTACGACCTCGACGGGAACCGAGGCCCGGGCGGCGCGGTTGCGGATCCGGCCTTCCAGCCGGCCCTGCCCGACCAGGAGCACTGACACGGGGGTGCCGGCGGCGCTGAGCCGCTCGGCGGCCACCAGCACCCGCAGATGTCCCTTGCGCGGCACCAGCCGCGATATGCACCCGATCACCGGCCGGTCACGGGCCGGCGCGGAAGCCCGCGGACGGAAGGTGTCCAGGTCCACCCCGGCTCCCAGCACCGTGGTCCGGGTGGCGCCCATCCGCTCCACGCGGCGCGCCGTGTACCGGGACACCGTCAGCACCCTGGCGGCCCGGCGAAAGGTCCGGCCCAGCAGATGGCGAAGGCCGGGGACGGCTCCCGGCAGGGTCACCTCCGCACCGTGCGCCATCACCACGTAGGGAAGCCCGAACGTCCGGCTCAGGCGAGGGCCGAGTTGGGCGAGCGGATGGGGCGCACCGAACAGCAGCACATCGGGCTCGGACTCCTCGACCTGCCCGGCGATCCAGTCTCGCACCCGGCGGGTGGGCCACATGAAACCCCATCCGGACCGGACCACATGGGGCTCATTCGGAGCATCCGGGTGGGCCGGGGCCAGCACCCGGATCCGGGCCGAAGAGTGACCTACCAGGTTGGATAGGTACTGCTGGATCCCCCCCGGCCGGGGCGGATAGTCGTTGGTGATGAGCAACACCCGCATCAAACCCGACGCTACCCCGCCGACACACCACATGGATCAGGTCGATGAGGGGCCGGCGGAACTCATCGGGCCTCGCTCGGCGGTCCGCTCAAGCTCTGTGGGGGAGGTCGTCCTCGGTGAGAACGTCGCCCCAGATCAGCCACAGGTCCCGCAGTAGCGGCTCGTCGAGGCGATCTTCCTTCCCAAGCTCGTAGAACCCGCGCAGACCGAGCCCGACGTCATTGGCCGCCCCCTCCAGCATGCCGATGATCTCTTCCCGAGTGACGGTGATGGCCACGCCGTGCTCCTCCTCAAGCACGTCCCAGTGTAGCTTTAACGTATGACAAAGTAAGGTGGTTCATCTCACCGGGTGTTACATTGACCGCGAGCTATCCCGGAGGAACGTGCAGCCAGCGAGCCGGCAGAACCGCACAATCAGGTGGTTCATCTGACCAGATGTGACGCCGACCGCGACCTATCCCGACGACGCGCTGCGGACTTCAGGGCCTACGAGCCCGGCGAGGACCACAGCGATGCCGGCGGGATCGAGCACTACCTTTCCACACTCCAGCTACCAACCCTCATAGCTTTGATCAGCCAGCGGCGGCTCCGGAGCGGACTCCTGTGTACCGCCCCGTCCTAATGTGATGCCCCGGAAACGTTGCCGGAGGAGTTGAACAAGGAGGCCGACGATGTGGCTGACCGATGCACGGGTGGTGGATGTCGTCACCGGCGAGATACAGGACGGGGTGAGCGTCCAGATCTCGGACGGGAAGATCGGCGCCATCAGCAAGCAACCGGGCACCGGCGAGCGGATCAGCCTCGGTGGCCGTTACCTCGTCCCGGGTCTGATCTCTGTCCACACCCACCTATCGGTCGTCTACCCGTTCTCCGACACCGACGAGGACGAGAACCCCGGGCTCACCGTGCTGCGGGCCTACGGGCGGGCACAGGATGCGCTCCGGGCGGGGATCACCACCATCCGCTGCGTCCATGAGCTGAACCGGGCCGACCTGCTGCTGGCCGAGGCCGCGCGGGCGGGATGGGCCGACGTGCCACGGATCGTGGGGGCCGGGCGGGCGATCTCCGTTCCCGGAGGGCACGGCGTAGGCCAGGGCAGCGTGATCGCCGACGGGCCTGAGGCCTTCCGGGAGGCGGCCCTCGCCGAACTCGACGCCGGCTGCGCCCACATCAAGGTGTTCATCACCGGAGGGATCGCCAACCTGGGGGAGACCTTCGACAAGCCGCAGATGAATCAGGCCGAGATGCGGGCCACCGTCGACGCCGCCTCCGCCCGTGACACCTACGTGGTGGCCCACGCCGCCTCGTCGCTGGCCATCAACTGGGCGCTGGACGCCGGCATCCGCTCCTTCGAGCACGCCTACGACCTCGATGAGGAGACGGCCGGCCGGATGGCGGCGGAGAATGTGTTCCTCACCCCCACCCTGTGCGTGACCAGCTCGCAGGAATGGATGCAATGGAAGGGGTTCGAGGACTTCCAGATCGAGACCTCCCTCGAGGTGCATCCCACCCACCTGGCCAGCATCCGCCGCGCCGTGGCCGCCGGGGTGACGATGGTCAACGGGACCGATTACCCGCCCGGTGACCCCATCGACGGCACCAGCGTGGCCGTGTACGAGATGGGGCTCATGGAGGGCGCCGGGCTGCGCCCGCAACTTGCTCTCGCCGGCGCCACCTCCAATGCCGCCCGGCTCTTGGGAATGGAGTCCGAGATCGGTACCATCGACGAGGGCAAGGTCGCCGACCTGGTCGCCGTCGAAGAGAACCCGCTTTCCGACGTAGCGGCGATGCGAGAGATCTCCTTCGTCATGCAGTCCGGCCGCGTGGTGCGGGACGACCGGCCGGCCGCCTGACCGCAACGACCCCTCTCCGAAGTTGAGCATGACCGAACGCAGATACCGCTTGGCGGTGGACATCGGCGGGACCTTCGTCGACGCCATCGCCTACGACGAGCAGAGCGGGAAGATCACGGTGCGCAAGTCCCCCACGACTCCTGCCGCCCCCGCGGACGGTGTGATCACCGCCACCCGCGCCACCGGCGCCTCCCTGGAGGAGGCCTCGGTGTACACCCACGGCACCACCCTGGGGCTCAACGCCATCCTGGAGCGCAAGGGCTCCGTCACCGGGATCATCACCAACGCCGGGTTCCGGGACATCTTCGAGATCGCCCGCGGTGATCTGCCCCGGGGCTCGATGTACGACTTCCGCTACCGGCGGCCGGAACTTCTCGTCAAGCGCCGCCACACGGTCGGGGTACCCGGGCGGATCGACCACCGCGGCAAGGTGGTGGAGGAACTGGACCACGGCGCGGTGATCGAAGCGGGCCGCCTCCTCTCGGAGCGCGGAGTGGAGTCGGTGGCGGTCTGCTTCCTCCACTCCTACGCCAACAGCGAGCACGAGGAGGCCGCCAAGAGCATTCTGACCAAGGCCTTCCCGGACCTGTCGGTCTCGGTGTCGGTCGACCTGGTGAGGGAGTACCGCGAGTACGAGCGGACCTCCACCGCGGTGACCGACGCCTACATCCGTCCCATACTCGGCAGGTACCTCACCGACCTGGAGGACCGGCTCCGCGACGGCGGTTTCGACGGTTCATTCCTGATCATGCGTTCCGCCGGCGGAGCTATGACCTCGGAGATCGCCCGGGTGTCGCCCCTCCTGACCGTCTTCTCCGGTCCGGCGGGGGGCATCGCCGGGACGATCAGCCTGGGAGAGGCCACCGGCCGCTCCTCCCTCATCTCCTTCGACGTGGGCGGGACCAGCCTCGACGCCTGCGTGATCGTGGACGGCGCCCCCACCGAGGTCTACGAGGCCGAGATCGAGAGCCTTCCCATCCGGATCCCGGTGTTCGACATCCGCACCATCGGGGCAGGAGGCGGCTCCATCGCCTGGATGGACAAGGGCCTGCTGAGAGTCGGCCCCCATAGCGCCGGCGCGGTCCCCGGACCGATCTGCTACGGGCGGGGCAACACCGAACCGACCGTGACCGATGCCTCCCTGTGCCTCGGATACCTGGCGGCTGACGAGTTCCTGGGCGGCCAGATGAGGCTGGACGAGGCCGCGGCGGTTCGGGGTGTCACGGAGAAGCTGGCCGAGCCGCTCGGCATGTCCACCCAGCGGGCTGCCGCTTCGGTCTTCGACGTGCTCCTGGCCCGCACGGTGGGCGCCATCCGGGAGATCACCGTGGAGAGGGGGCTCGATCCCCGAGAGTTCTCGCTGGTGGCTTTCGGCGGGGCGGGGCCGATGCTGGCGCCGCTTCTCGCCAGGGAGATGGAGTTGCCCGAGGTGGTGGTGCCTGCCGCCCCCGCGGTCTTCTCCGCGTGGGGGATGCTGATGTCGGACCTGGAGTACGACTTGGGCCAGACGGTGCTGACCATGCTGGACGACGCCGCCCTGGCACAGGTGGAGGGCGTGTTCGCGCAACTGGAGGGCCAGGCCGACCAGGTGCTCGACGCCCAGTCCGTGCCGCCGGAGAACCGGGTACTGCTGAGACGCCTGGACCTGCGTTACAACGGCCAGGAGCACACTCTGTCGGTCGACCTGCGGGAGGCCGACGACACGGACTCGGTGATCGACCGGTTCCATCGCAGGCACGTGGAGCGCTACGGTCACCGGCTCGAGGAAGAGGTCCAGATCCTCACTGCCCGGGTCAGGGCGATCGGCCGTCTGGAGAAGCCGTCCGCCCTTCTGGGCGCGAGCCGTGCTGTCGACGCAGGCGGCGTCGTGAGCCGGGTCAGCGAGCGCCACGCCTTCGACTTCGCCACCAGGGAGCGTCGCCCGTTCCCCATCCACGAGCGGAGCATGCTGGAGGCCGGCGTGGAGATCGAAGGCCCGGCGATCATCCGGGAGCCGACCTCGGTGACCATCATCCACGGCGACCAGACCGCGGTCCCCGATCCCTGGGGCAACCTGGTGGTCTGTCTGCAAAACAACTTGCCTTAGCATGCTTGCCATCGACGCCCCTCGCTACGTTCCGCCTCCTCGACGTACCGCTGCGGGTACGCCTTCGTCGGACGGGCCTTGCGAGGAACGCCCCTGGCGGCGCATGCTAAGGCCCCGTTTCACAGACAGACCACTGGTGGTTCGCTCGCAAGAACGGGCGTTGAGATGAGCGGCGCCCAGGCCTTGGACGGTGCCACCGTCGAGGTGATCCGCCACTACCTAAACTCCACCTCCGAACAGATGCGGCGCACGCTGGTGAGGACCGCCTTCAACCCGGTTATCTACGAAGTGCTCGACTTCGGCATCTCCATGTACGACCGCCACCGCCGGTTGATCTCGGAGTCGACGGGGATCCTCACCTTCCTCGGCGCCAACGACTACGCCATCCACAAGGGCGTGGAGAAAGTGGGGGTCGAGAACCTACACCCCGGCGACGTGGTGATGATCAACTATCCCTACTGGAGCGGGGCCCATGTCTCCGACGCCATGCTGTTCGCCCCGGTCTTCTGCGAGGGGAGCGAGCTTCCCGACGCCTACCTGGCGGTGCGGGCCCACTGGATGGACCTGGGCGCCAAGGATCCCGGCTACGTGCTGGACTCCACGTCGATGCACCAGGAGGGCCTGATAATGCCCGGTGTGAAGCTGATCCGCCGGGGGAAGATAGATCAGCAGATCATGGCCATCCTGCGATACAACTCCCGGATGCCCGAGACCATCATCGGGGACTTCCACGCCCAGATCTCCGCCTTGCGGGTGGGGGAGCGGCGCCTGCACCAGATCTGGGAGAAGTTCGGCCCGGCCAACGTCGACGCGGCGATCGACCGGATCATCGAGCACGGCGCGCAGACAGCGGCTGAGGCGGTGCGGGCCATGCCCGACGGGCGGTGGTCGGCCCATGACTGGCTGGACGACGACGGCATCTCCCATGACCTGATCAGGATGGCGGTGACGGTCACCATCGATGGAGAGCGCTTCATCGTCGACTACGGCGACTCTGATGACTCCGTGCCGGGGCCGGTCAACATGCCGTTCGGGAAGACCAGCAGCCTGGCCAAGTCGGTCTTCAAGTCGCTCACCACCCCCGACACTCCCGCCAACCACGGCCACTTCGAGCCGCTCACCGTCGAGTGCCCGCCCGGGAACCTCTTCCATGCCGTCTACCCGGCGGCGACCTTCACGCTGTGGACGGGGATGGCGGCCTTCGAGTTGATCAACAAGGCTCTGGCGCAGGGGATGGACCAGATCAACGCCTCCTCCGGCTCCGACGAGCCGGGATTCATGGCGGTGGGCACCCATCCGGAGACCGGGGAGATGTACGCGGTCAGCAACAACGAGGGAATCGGCTGGGGCGCCACGCCGCACCACGACGGGGCGACCGCCCTGCAGCATCCCTCCACTACGGCGGTCCGGAACACCTCGATGGAGGTCCTGGAACACAAGTCTCCGATCTTCCACGAGCGCCTCGAACTCCGCCAGGATTCGGCCGGCGCAGGAAAGTGGCGGGGAGGCCTGGGCATCTGTCGCGAGGTGAAGTTCCTGGCCACCGGAGAAATGCTGTCAATGAAGAAGAAGACCAAGACCAAGCCTTGGGCGCTCAAGGGCGGGCACGAGCCGGAAACCAACGCCATGATCGTGTGGCCGGACACGGAGAGGGCCCACCGGGCCCGGATGGAACGGTTCACCATGCAACCGGGGGAACGGTTCCGCAACCTCTCCGCCGGTGGCGGGGGTTGGGGGGACCCTCTGGATCGCCCCATGGAGCTGGTGCGCGAGGACGTCCTCGACGGCTACGTCTCGGCAGAGCAGGCCGAAGAGGTCTACGGAGTCAAGGTGGAGGCAGACGGGACCGCCACACCGGTCGGGAAGCGTTCGGCACGCCCGCCGTCCTGAGTCCGGACATCTCTCCACGCCTCTCTACGCCGACCGCTACCCGGCTGCGGCTAGCCTGGTCCGTCACCCCACCTCGATAGGAAACCGTGCGCCCGTCCAACATTCCCCCGCTGCCCGTCGGAAAGGTGCTTACAAGAGGTCTCGCCGGATTCCGCGCCGGCGCGGGCGCCCTGACGGTACGCGCGGCCGTCCTGATGGCCGTGCCCGCCGGGGTGCTCGTGGTCCAGCTGGCCATCGACAGCTACTGGACGAACCTGGCCCTCTGGATCCTGGCGCTGGTGGTGGCCGGTTACGCTGCCTGGCCCATCTCCCGCACCGCCCTGGCCACCGTTTCGCCAGGCAACCGGAGGAAGCCGCCGCAGGAGGACTGGTGGGTGCGCGACGGCTTCGTGAGGTCCTCAGCGGTTTTCTTCCTGACCGTGGCGGTGGGAACCCTGTTCTTCATCGTGCCGGGCATCATGGTGCTGATGATCTACAGCCTCTACCCGTTCCTGATAGTGGAACGAAGGGCGAGCGGGTTCCAGGCCCTGGCGCGAAGTTCCCAATTGACGAGCGGCAACCGTATCCGGCTCCTGGGAGTGGTTTTCGTTTGCGCCGCGCTGTTCACTCCCGGGATGGCCGCCCTCGCCGCATGGGGCCCGGGACCGGCCGGGATCATTGCGCTGTGGGTCCTCGGTACGCCGGCCCTGGCCATCAGCTTCACCTCCCTGGCCGCCGCGTACCGGGAACTCGCTCACTCGTGACACCGGGGCCGGTATGGGGATAGCCCTCACCATCCCAACTAGTCATCCGGTGCAGATAACGTTTGTCAGCCGTATGACCGCTCTCTAGGATGGCCGGAGTAGCCAGCTAAATCCGAGGAGGCCGGATGCTTACTCAGCTACAGAAATTCGGTGGTTTCATGGCGGGCATGGTCATCCCCAACATAGGCGCGATTCTCGCGTGGGGACTGATCACCGCCTTTTTCATTCCCACCGGATGGACACCCAATGAGAGTCTTTCCGAACTGGTAGGTCCCATCATTGTCTACCTGCTGCCCGTACTGATCGGGTTCACAGGCGGCAAGATGGTATATGGCCATCGGGGAGGCGTGATGGGCGCCATCGCCACGATGGGAATCGTCATCGGAGCAGACTTCGAACTGGCAAGCGGCGCCACCGGCGACCCGCCCCAGTTCCTCGGCGCCATGCTGGTCGGACCCCTGGCCGCCTGGATCATCATGAAGATAGACGAGTCCTTCCAGGACAAGGTCCCGGTCGGGTTCGAGATGCTCTACAACAACTTCTCAGCCGGAATCCTGGGCTTCATCCTGGCCATCCTCGGCAAGTTGATCATCGGTCCGATCATGGCCTTTGTCGCAACCGTCTTCGGGAACCTGGTCGAGTGGGTCACGGACGCCGGATTGCTACCGCTGGCGGACATACCCATAGAAGTCGGGAAGGTGTTGTTCCTGAACAACGCCATCAATCACGGGGTCCTAGGCCCGCTCGGTGTCGCCGATACGGCGGAAACCGGGCGCTCGATCTATTTCCTCCTTGAGACGAACCCCGGACCCGGCCTGGGACTGCTACTGGCCTACTGGTTCGCCGGTAAGGGACTGGCCAAGCTGTCAGCGCCCGGCGCCATCGTGATCCACTTCTTCGGTGGTATCCATGAGGTCTACTTCCCGTACATCCTCATGCACCCGATCATGATCCTGTCCGTGTGGGCCGGAGGCATCCTCGCCGACATCATCTTCGTGATATTCGACGCGGGGTTGACCGCAACGCCTTCGCCCGGTTCGATCTTCGCCTACCTGGCGGTGATACCGAGAGGACAGCACTTCGGCGTCCTCCTAGGGGTGGCGGCCGCGGCGGCCGCAGCCTTCGTGGTGGGCACGCTCCTGCTGCGGATATCCCCGGTCAAGGAGCGAGAGGGAACCGAGGACATGATCGGCACGATGCCCGGTATTCCCACCGGCGCCTGAACAGCCGAACACCTAGAGTTGGAAGAGCCTCCCCCGGGAGGCTCTTCCCTTCTCCTACCCGAAGGATCATCAACATGAGTTCAGTTACGAAAGCGGCCGCGGATGTCCGCTGGATCGTCCTGGCATGCGAGGCGGGCATGGGTTCGAGCCTCATGGTCACGAACTTCCTCAAGAAGAAGATCAAGAAGGCCAAGCTCGATATCAAGGTCTCCCACTCGCCGGTCCACGACATCCCATCCGGCGCGGATGTCGTGGTCACCCACGCCGGCCTGGCCTCTCGTGTCAAGCAGGTCGCACCCTCGGCGGCTGTGGTCGCGTTCCGTTCATTCCTGAACGACCCGGCCCTGGTCAAACTGGTCGCAGACCTCTCCGCCGGTACGGATGTCGAAGGGGTATGAGAGCGGACAGGAGGTTGGCATGGAGTCGGTAGCCTCGGTCGAGGCAATCACCCTGGGCAGGCGGGAAGGCACCCGTGAAGAAGCAATCGAGCAGGTGTCCGGGATGTTGTTCGACCTGGGCTCCGTGGAGGCCGGGTACGGGGAGTCGATGCTGGCCCGCGAAGGCGTGATATCGACCTACCTGGGCAACGGGATCGCGCTCCCCCACTGCACCTACGAGGACCGGGGTCTCATCAAACGAACCGCCCTCGTTCTTGCCCAGTACCCCGACGGAGTGCCGTGGGGCGACGAGGACGATGTCGCCTACCTCGTGTTCGGGCTGGCAGCGGTGGGAGACGAGCACCTGGCCGTCATGTCGCACCTCGCCGAGGTTCTTGACGACGAGGAGCTCTGCGAACGGCTGGCGGTCACCACCGACGAAGCCTTCGTCCGGGAGACCCTGGCCGCTCCCGAAGGATGACCGGCCGGCGGGTCACGGTATTCGGCGCCGGCAACATCGGGCGCGGCCTGATCGGATGGCTGTTCGGGCGCGCCGGGTGGGAAGTGGTCTTCGTCGACATCTCCCAGGAACTGGTCGATCTCCTGAACCGTGAGGGCTCGTACCGGGTCGTGGAGGTGGGTCACGGGGGCCGCTCCACGGAGACGATCGGCCGGGTGAGCGCGGTCAGCGGGACCGACACGGATCGGGCTGTGCGCGCCACCGCTTCGGCCGATCTGGTGTGCACCGCGGTGGGCTCCGGAGCGCTCGGCAAGGTCGCTCCCGTGATCGCGGCCGCGCTGCGCAAGGACGGCAGCAGGGTCGGCAACGTCCTGGCCTGCGAGAACTCCGACCCCAACACCGCACTGCTACGGGACCACATATCGGGCGCATCGAGTGCCGTCCCTCCCGGAGTGGGCTTCCCGGAGACCATGGTGGACCGGCTGGTGCCCGGCTCGACCGGCGAGGGGCTGACCGTAGAGGTGGAGTCGGCGTTCGACTTCAAGATCGCCGAGGAGGCTTGGGTCGGGGAACCGCCCGGGGTCGAAGGCTTCGAACTGGTACCCGACCTGGTGCTCCACCGCAAGAAAAAGCTCTGGCTGGTCAACGGGCTGCATGCCGGGGCGGCCTTCCTGGGCCTGGCAGTCGGGCACGACTCCATCGCCGAGGCCGTCTCCGACCCTACGATCCGGACCCGCCTCGACGAGATGGTCGGGACCATGGCCGGGGTGCTGGCGACCGAGTTCGGCCACCGCAGCGACGCGGAGTTGTCCGGGTATGGGCGATCCAACCTGGAGAGGTTCGCAGGCGGCGCCCTCACCGACCCGGTCCGCCGCGTGGCGCGCAACCCGCTCCTGAAGCTGGGACCGGACGAGCGGCTGGTTGGCCCGGCGCGAGAGGCGGCGCGGATGGGTCTCCCCACCGGAGCTCTGTGCGACGCCATCGTCGCCGGACTCTCGCTGGACGACCCCGGCGTGCCCGGGATCGACAAGCTGCTCGATGCCCTTGCCGGTGGCGGGTGGCAATCCGTCGTCGGCCTCGACCCTGCGGACGGTCCCCTCCTGAGGATGCTCGAGCAGCGAATCGACGGATAACCCGCCGGTCGATCCGGAGCCTGACCCCGGGACGGACCCCGAGGCCCCCGCAGAAGAACGCGAAAATCGCTGCCCGGCGACACCCACCGCCCCCGGCGGGCCCTCCCCCTCCGCCGCCACCTTGGAGTCGAGCGCGTCCTCCTAGCGGCCGGGGGCCGTCTCGACAATTCATGTTCCCTCGGCGGTCCGGGCCGACGTCTGGCTCGAACCGCAGGTGCTTTTGGTTGTACAACACCATAAAACCGTGATGTGACATAAACAAGAGATGTGATATGTCCCCTCCGTGCCGGCGCTCTTTTCGGTGGAGGATCGGCTGGGACGGGCCATGTGGCCGGCCGAGGTCAACGAAGACGAACCGAACCGCGATCCAGGAAGCCGGGATGGCGGTCTATATTGATCGTTGCGCGACCGGCGAGGATGAAATGGCCATGACCCACGAACAGTTGAGCGAGGCGATGGTTGCCAAGTTCGCCGCGGAGCCGGATCCGTCCGGCCAGGCCGACCTGATCTGTTCCAAGGGCGCCTTGGGGATCGCCGCCGACCGCAAACAGATCAAGAAGACCGTCAAGCGGCTGCGGTCCGTCCACGGCTACAGGTTCCTGGTGATCAACCGCGGCGATCTCTTCGCTGCCAATCCGGCCACCATCGGCACCAAGATCGGCATCCTTGACCACAACGGCGCCCTCCTGAAGGCCGCCGACCTCCCGCGCCGCTAGCTCTCTTCGGATCGTGCCCGCGGCCGATCTGCCCGTAGCCCTGGAGGCGGCCCACGCCGGGGCGGCGGAGGTGGCATCCGGCCTGGACCGGCAGGTGGAGGTTCGATTCAAGGCTGACGCCGACCCTGTCACCGAGGTGGATCACCGCTCGGAAACGGCCATCCTCGACGTGATCTCCCGGCGCCGTCCCCGAGATCCGGTCGTGGGCGAGGAACGGGGCGGGCTGTTGCCCGAGGAAGGACGGGTGTGGTTGGTCGATCCCCTGGACGGCACCACCAACTTCGTCCACGGCTTCCCTTGGATCAGCGTTTCGGTGGCGCTCTGGATCGACAACGCCCCGTCAGTCGGGGTGGTGGTGGACGTGACCACCGGAGACGAGTACACGGCGGTGGCCGGAGGCGGCGCCCACATCAACGGAACTCCCATCGCGGTGAGCCCCCTGGAGGACTTCGGCCAGGCCTTGATCGTCACCGGTTTCCCCTACGGGCGCCGGGAACGGATCGAGATCTGCGACACCCGCTTCCGCCGGGTCCTGGGCACGGTCCAGGGCGTCAGGCGCCTGGGTGCTGCCTCCCTCGACATGTGCATGGTGGCGAGCGGACGGATGGACGGATACTGGGAGGAGGACCTGGCGCCCTGGGACATGGGAGCGGGCACGCTCCTCGTGACGGAGGCCGGCGGGACGGTGAGCGACCGGTCCGGCCGGTCGGTCGGTCCCTCCGGGGGGTTCGTGGTCGCCAGCAACGGACGTATCCACCAGCAGTTTCTGCACACTCTGGGCGAGCCGAACCCATCCGAACGGCTACCGTGAGACCTGTATGGAAGTGAGAACCCTGGAACCGTCGCCGTGATCGAGCGCACCGGGATCGGCGCCTCGCCAGGCATTGCCATCGGTCCCGCCCACCTCCACGTCTCGCAGCTGCCCGACATCACGCGCCGCCGGGTGGAAGATCCCGCAGCCGAAGTGGAACGGCTCATCCGTGCCGAGGACTCCGTACGGACCAGGCTGTCCGACCTGGCGGCGGCCCACGGAGAGGGTTCGGACGAGGCGGAGGTCATCGGGGCTCACCTCCTGTTGTTGGAGGATCCCGAGTTCACCGGGGAGATCCGCGACCGTATCGAATCGGAGTCCGTGTGCGCCGAGGCGGCCGTGTCCGAGGTGACCGAGGAGTCGGCGACCATGCTGGAGTCGCTCGATGACGAATACCTCGCCGCCCGCGGCGCCGACGTTCGCGACGTCGGCACGCAGCTGCTCAGGTCCGTGCTGGGGCTACCCCTCGAGACCTGGGACGGCTTGGAAGCCCCGTCGGTGCTGGTGTCACGGGACTTCTTCCCCTCCGAGACAGCCACCATCCCTCCGGGGATGGCCCTCGGCCTTTGCACGGAGGAAGGGAGCGCTACCTCCCACATCGCGGTCTTCGCCAGGGGCATGGGTCTTCCGGCGGTGGTGGGAGTCGACCTGCCGGCCCTCGAACCCGGAGCCATGATCGCCCTCGACGGTGAGACCGGCCAGGTCTACGTGGATCCCACCGAGAGCGTGATCCGGACGCTCCGGGAACGCCGGGAGGAACAGGAGAGAGCGAGGGCGAGCGCCGCCGACCGGTCGCAGCAACCGGCCCTGACCACGGACGGGACCCGGATCGAGGTGGCGGCCAACATCGGCTCGGACACGGACGCCGCGCGGGCCGCGGAAGTCGGCGCCGAGGGGGTGGGCCTGTTCCGCACCGAGTTCCTGTTCCTCGACCGCACCCGCCCGATCTCCGAGGAGGAGCAGTACGAGGCCTACCGCACGGTGCTCTCCGCCCTCGGCGACCATCTCGTGGTGGTTCGCACCCTCGATGTGGGAGGGGACAAGCAGGTCCCCGGGATCGAGATCGGCGAGGAACTCAACCCGTTCCTGGGCCTCCGCGGCATCCGGCTCACGCTGGCCCGCCCCGACATGATGCGCGACCAGTTACGGGCGCTGCTGCGGGCGGGAACCGGGGGACGCCTGGCGATCATGGCGCCCATGGTGTCGGGCATGGCCGACCTCATGGCCTTCCGGTCGGCGCTGGTCGAAGCGGAGCGGTCGCTGGTCTCGGACGGCCTGCCCTTCGCCGAGGACTACCAGGTCGGGATCATGATCGAGATACCGTCCGCCGCTCTGATCGCCTCCCGCCTGGCCCCCCATATCGACTTCTTCTCCATCGGCACCAACGACCTAACCCAGTACACGCTTGCGGTGGACCGGACCAACCGGGAGGTGGCCGATCGGGCCGACCATCTGGACCCCGCCGTGCTGCGGCTTATCGGCGAGACCGCCTCCGCAGCCGCCGCCCACGGCCGCTGGGTAGGCGTGTGTGGGGAGATGGCCGGGGACCCCGTGGCCACCCCGATCCTGATCGGCCTGGGCGTCACGGAACTCTCGGTGGCCATCCCGTCAGTGCCCACCATCAAGGAGCGCGTCCGCGCCCTACGGCTCGATGAGTGCCGGGAACTGGCCGCCCAATGCCTGCGGGCGGCCGACGCCGCCGAGGTGAGACGGATACTCGAAGGGGTGTGAACTCGCTCCTGCCCGGGCAGGACTCCAGCCGGTCGCTCAGCCCTCTTCCGACAGCAGTTCCCTGAAGTCGGCCAGCACTTCGTCGGCGTCGTCCCCGTCCACCTCGATCGCGACCGTGGTGCCCAGCGTGGCACCCAGCTTGAGGATCCCGAGCATGCTCTTGGCGTTGACGGTCTTGTCGTTGGCGGTAACAGATATGTTCGAGGGCGACGCCTTCGCCCGCTTGACGAATTCGGCGGCCGGGCGGGCGTGGAGACCCGCCGGGTTGGTGATGGTGATCTCTTCCTTCATCCTGCAATCCGATCTCGACGGGCCACGAAGCCTAGCAATCCGGACGGGGAAGAACGCGAAAATCGCGGCGAGCGGGCGACGCCCGAAGGGCCCACCCCCACCGCCACCACCTTGGTTCGAGGCGCGTCCCGCCCACCCCGGGATGGGGCTGCCTCGAACGATTTGATCCCTCACACGGTCCGGGTCGACGTCGCAGATGGACCGCCGGTGATTACAGTTATCTAACAACATACAACGACGCTGTGACACGTTCAACCCCCTTGTCGGATGGCCGGTGTCGAGAGTCAAGGGCTTCCAACCGGCCGGCAGCCGCCACGAGGGCACCAAGCACGAAGAACCTGGGGCCGGGCACACTAGGATATCGCCGCATCCCCTATCGGCGTGACGAAGGGTCGCGAAGTTTGAGCCTCCCGTTTCCCGACATCTCCAGGAACCTGTTCGACCTGAGCGGCTATTGCAGCATCGTCACCGGAGCCGGCCAGGGTATCGGCAAGGCGCTGGCCACCGGCTTAGCCCATGCCGGCAGCGATCTGGTGCTGGTGGACCTCAACGGCGCCGTGCTGGAGGCGACCGCGGCGGAGATCGGAGAGATCGGTCACGAGGTGGCGACGGTGGTGGCCGATGTCACCGCACCCGACACCCCCGAACGGATCGTCGCCGCTGCCAAGAACCTGAGCGGGCGGATCGACGTGCTGGTCAACAACGCCGGGATCATGGGGTACGCCGACATCATCGGGATCACCGACGAGGAGTGGGACCGGATGTACGGGGTCAACCTGCGGGCGCCCATGCGGATCATGCGGGCGGTGCTCCGGGAAATGGTTAGCGCCGGGCGGGGCAGCGTCATCAACATCGGTAGCTCCTGGTCGTCTCGGGCCTCAGTGTTCAACCAGGACGGAGGCGGGGTCGACTACTGCTCGGCCAAGGCGGCCCTGCAGTCGTTGAGCAGGGCGGCGGCCCAGGACGTGGCGCCGCACGGCGTCCGGGTCAACGCGATCGCTCCCGGCGCGGTCGACACACCCATGCACGCCCACCACCGCGACTACCTGTTCGAGTACGAGAAATACATCCCGCTGGGCCGGATGGAAGTGGCCGAGGATCTGGTGGGACCCGCCATCTTCCTGGCGTCGGATGCCGGGGCATACGTCACCGGCCAGACCATCCACGTCAACGGCGGCCTGCTGATGGTCGACTGAACGAGAGGAGCGGAACCGGATGTTCACGAGGGATCAGGTCTTGGGGCGGCTCCGGGAGAGCCTGGCGAGCGGGAGTCCGATCATCGGGGCCGGCGCCGGTACGGGAATATCCGCCAAGTTCGCCGAGGCCGGTGGCGCCGACCTCATCCTCATCTACAACTCCGGCAAGTACCGGATGGCCGGTCACGGGTCCAACGCCGGCCTGCTGCCGATCGGGGACGCCAACGCCATCGTCGTGGAGATGGGGGAGCGGGAGGTTCTGCCCGTGGTCAAGGACACGCCCGTGATCGCAGGGGTGAACGGCACCGACCCCACCCGGGTCATGGACCGGTTCCTGGTCGGGCTCGAGGCGATGGGCTTCTCCGGAGTGATCAACTTCCCGTCTATCGGCTACACGGACGGGCGCTGGAGGGAGAGCCTGGAGGCCACCGGTTTCGGCCTGAACCGGGAGGTCGAGATGCTGCGTACGGCTTCGGAACTCGGCATCTTCACCATGTCCTACTGCTACGAGGCTCACGAGGCGGCCGCTTTCGCCGAGGCGGGAGTGGACGTGATGGTCGCCCACCTCGGCCTCACCACCGGCGGCAGTATCGGCGCCACCGACTCCTTCACGATGTCCCTCGATACCTGCATCAGCCAGGCCATCGAGACCAGGGAGATCTCCGAGGCGATCAATCCCGACATCATCGTGGTGCTGCACGGAGGGCCGCTGGAGGGTCCCGAAGAAGTCGCTACGGTGATGCGCGGGTCGGGCTGCTACGGGTTCGTGGGCGCCTCCACGATGGAGCGCCTGCCGACCGAGGTGGCCATCGAAACCACCGTCCGCTCCTTCAAGAGCGTGACCATCTGAGCCCGCCCGGGCCTGCCCGAGGAGTGCCGAACGTGGACAGCCGGCTATGAGCAGAATCGTCCTAGCGGGTACGTTCGACACCAAGGCCGAGCCGCTCGAACTGCTGGTGGAGGAGCTTCGTAGCCTCGACGCCCCTCCCATCACCATCGACACCGGCGTCTTCGGCGGCGACCACGGCTGCGACCATCCCGCCGAGGCCGTGGCGGAAGCGGCCGGACACGCCCTCGAAGAGCTCCCTCCGCTGGGCAGGGCGGGAGCGGTATCGGCCATGACCCGGGGTGCGGCCCGCATCCTCCGGCAGTTGGTGGATCGGCGTGAGGTGGGAGCGCTGGTCTGCATGGGCGGCTCCAACGCGGCCGCGGCGTTCTCCGCACTGGCGCCCGTCGTCCCCATCGGCATCCCGAAGGTCCTGATGGCGACCTCGGTGGCCGGCGAGACCAGGGCGCTGGTCCAGGGTGCCGACGTGACCATGCTCTACCCCGTCCTCGACATCGAGGGGGACAACCGGATTCTGCGGAGCATGATCGGCCGGCTTGCCCATGTGGCGGCGGCGCTCCTGCGGGCGGGCGGAGCCCACCCGGTAGGCGCGCCTGAGAACTCGGTCGCGCTGACCATGTACGGTGTCACCAACCCCTGCGTGGCCCACTGCCGCGAGTTCCTGGCGGATCGCGGCCTCGAGCCCCTGGTGTTCCACGCCAACGGCACCGGTGGCCGGTCCTTCGAGTCGTTCGTGAGCCAGGGCCTGGTCTCGTCGGCCATCGACGTGACCATCAGCGAGGTGACCGACGAGCTGTTCGGGGGTCTGTGGCCGGCAGGGTCCGACCGTCTCACCGCCGCATCCCGCTCCGGCGTCCCGCAGGCCATGGCTCCGGGAGCGATCGACATGATCTGCCTGGGCCCCCTGGCAGACCTGCCGGAGCGCTTCCGGAACCGCCCCCACGTGGCGCACAACGACCTGGTCACCCTCGTCCGCACCACCCCCGAGGAGAACTACCGGCTGGGCCGGACGGTGGCGGAACGCCTCGGGATCCCTGGAGCGGCCACCTCGGTCCTGGTGCCGATGAAGGGCGTCTCGCAGCTCGATGTCGAGGGAGGCCCCTTCCACGACCCCGGATGCGTGGAGGCCTTCGCCGAGGGTGTCGAGTCGGGGCTCCCGCCCGGCTCCCCCGTATCGTTGGTGAGGATGGACCACCACATCAACGACCGGGAGTTCGCCGAGGCGCTGGTTGCCGCGGTCGATCCGGTACCGGCTCGATGCCCGACCGCCGGGTAGTCGAGCCCGAGGAGGGTTGCTCGTGAGCTTCGAGAACCTGCTGCGGCCCGGGTACATCAACCGGATGTACATGCGCAACCGGATCATCGTCGGCCCGATGGAGAAGTCGCTGGCCAACCCCGACGGATCGCTGAACGAGCGGTACATCGCCTACGCCCGGCGGCGTGCGATGGGCGGGGCGGCGCTGATCCAGCTCGAGTCGACCTACGTGTCGCCGGAGGGTCGAGGAAACCCCTACCAGGTGGGGTGCCACGGGGATCACGTCGTTCCGGCCCTCACCCGGATGGCCGAGGAGATCCAGGCGCACGGCGCCAAGCTGGCCATGGAGCTCCATCACGGGGGTCGCCAGGCCTCCATCACCGCCCACCATCGCCGGCCGATCGCCCCCTCGGCGATTCCCTCCACCTTCATGGATCCCGGAACGGTCCCCCGCCGTATGACCGGGGCCGACATCCGCCGGGTGATAGCTGACTTCGCTCGGGCCGCCGAGCGATGCCTGGCGGCGGGCGTCGACATGATCCATCTCCACGGCGCGCACGGTTACCTGCTCGGGCAGTTCCTATCCCCGCAATCGAACGGGCGCACCGACGGCTACGGGGGGTCCCTCGCCAACCGGGCCCGCTTCCCCCTGGAGGTGCTCGCCGCGGTCCGGCGGGTGGTCGGGCCGGATTACCCGGTCGGCTACCGGATGTCGGCGGCCGAATACGTGGAGGGTGGTCTGGAGGCGGATGAGTCGGCCCGCTTCGCGGTCATGCTCGCCGATGCCGGGATCGACCTGATAGACGTGGCGGGAGGCACCTACGAGTCGATGTCGAAGATCTTCCAGGGACCCGAGGCGCCCAAGGGCGGCTTCGTCGGGGAGGCCGCGGCGATCCGCCGGGCGGTGGGTGACCGGGTCCCCGTGAGCGTGGCGCAGCGCATGAACGACCCGGTGTTCGCCGACCGGGTGATGGAGCGGGAGGGTTTCGAGTACGTCACCCTGGCCCGAGCCTTCCACGCCGACCCCGACTACGCCCGCAAGCTGACCGAGGGACGGGCCGACCGGATCCTGCCGTGCATGAGTTGCAATACCTGCGCCAACCTGACGGTGGCCCGCACGCCGGCCGGTTGCGCCGCCAACCCCGCCAGCACCTTCGAGCTCTCCCGGGACTCTTTCCCAGCATCGCCGGAGCGGTTACGCGTCATGGTCGTCGGCGGCGGGGTGGCGGGCATGCACGCCGCCCGCTTCCTCGGCCTCCGCGGACACGAGGTCCACCTGTGCGAGGCGACCGAGCGGCTCGGCGGCCAGCTGCACTACCTGCGCCGGGCCCTGCCCGACTACGGAAACCTGGTCGACTGGCTGGCCCTTGAGCTCGACGAACTCGGGGTGAGGATCGAGACCGGCCACCGGGTAGGGGTGCCCGAGATCTCCGGGGCCGATCCCGATGCGGTGGTGGTAGCGACCGGCGCACAAGGAGGCCACCTATGGGCCGGCACGCAGGACCCCACCGTCCCGGTCTTCGACGTCTTCTCCGCACTGGAACGCCCGCTGGACGAGTGGGAGCCCGATGTGGCCATGATCGGCGGTGACTTCGTAGCCTGCTCGGTGGCGCAGCACCTTCGCCGCTCCGGTGTCCGTGTACACATCATCGAAGCCGGAGCATCCCTCGCCGCGGACGGCGCCTTCACCGGGTTGCTGGTGGAGATGGAGTTGGAGGCGGACGAGGGGGTCACCATCCACCGGGAAGCCACCGCGGAGTCGGTCACCGGCGACTGCGTGGTGTTCCAGAGCCGGGGCAAGGAGAGCCGGCTGGAGGTGGGATCGGTCGTGATCGGCGGCCGGCGCCCCGTCTCGGAGCTCTCGGACGAGCTAATGCGGGCCGGGCCGGCGGCCGACATCTACACCATCGGCGACGCCGTCCGGCCGCGAGACCTCTACGCCGCCGGCCAGGAAGCCGCCGACGTAGCCGAACGCATCAACTTGGGCGGACGTGCCGGCGCCCCACGCTCGGTGCTCGCCCACCCGACCACCCCCGGCTGAGCCAACGCCCCGACTCTGGGAGAAGGCCGAAGAGTTTTTCGCGTTCTCGTAGCGAGCGCCCGAATCTGTCACACCCCCACCATACGTTGGCCAATGCCAAGCACCAGCACCGGCCGATGAGGTGAGACCGATCGGAACGGCCGGCCCAAGGGAACATATAGAGGCATATGGAGCGACAGCCGATCCCCGGCACCCAGCCGGGCATGGCCGACCACGCTCCAACCCGGGTGGTGGCGGCGGGGGCGGGGCCCGGTGCGGAGCACCGGTTTTTCGCGACTTTTGAACTTGAGGCAGAGAACACCGCATACTGCGCCCAGAACCTGAGGTTCGCCGGAGCGGGCGGGCCGGGGGGGTGGGTTCAGAGGGGCGAGGCGCAGCGGAAACCCAGGTGGCTGGCGGAGGTGTCGATGGTCTGGCGCTGGCGGGCGGCAGGGCGGTAGCGGAAACAGTACTGGATCGTGCACAGGTGGGATCCTCCCTTGATGGTACGGGCGGGGAAGGGGCCGGGCTCCCGGCTCGGCGCGGGTTGCTTGCTCCTGGGCGGGCCGCAGCATCGTGATCCGGCCGTCGGGGTCGCCTCTCTGTAGCGGGTGGAAGTCCACTCCCAGACGTTGCCGATCATGTCGGACAGGCCGTAGCCGTTGGGGGCGTAGGAGCCGACCGGGCTGGTCCGCGTCCAGCCGTCCAGCTCCGTGTTCTCGTGGGGGAACACGCCCTGCCACGTATTGGCCAGCGGCGCGGTCTCTTGGACGTCCTGATCCCCCCACGCGAACTCGGCGCCCTCGAGACCGCCCCGGGCGGCATACTCCCACTCGGCCTCGGACGGAAGGCGCCTGCCGGCCCAGCGGGCGAAGGCGACCGCGTCGGGATAGGCGACATGGACCACGGGATGATCCTCCAGACCGTCCAGGGAAGATCCGGGCCCCAGCGGCCGCTTCCAATCAGCGGCGGGCGTCCAGGCCCACCAGTTGCGGAAGTCCCGCAGGTCCACGGGTCCTTCCGTCATGCCGAACACCAGCGAACCCGGCACCAGGTCCTGCGGTCGAGCTCCCGGGTAAAGGGCCGGGTCGGGAGGTCGCTCGGCGAAGGTCATGTAGCCGGTGTCGGTGACGAACTCCATGAACATGCGGTTGGTCACCGGGCGGGCATCGATCCGGAACGGGTCCACCCGCACCATGCGGGCCGGGCGCTCCTCCGGGTAGTGCCGGTCGGATCCCATCAGAAACTCCCCGCCTGGGATCGGCACCATCTGTCGTTCAGGCGGCGCCATCAAGCCACCGGCCGGTCGCCGCCGCCGGAAATCCGAGGGCTAGGCGGACGAGCAACGTCCCTGGGTGTCCTTGTAGACACGGCCCCCCTTGATGACCGCCACGATCCGGTCGGGGTCGGCCAGCGCCCCGATCTCGTCGAGCGGCCGGCCCTCCACCAGGATCAGGTCCGCCTCCTTGCCGACCTCCACGGTGCCGATCCGGTCCTCCATGTAGAAGATCCGGGCGTTCACCCTGGTCGCGGTGGCGATGGCTTCCGCAGCGCCCATGAACCTGGCCTTGTTGGGCAGCTCCCGGCCCCGCCTGTCCTGGAGCGGACCGACGATGTCGGACCCGGAACCGACCCGGACCCCGGTCTCCCCCATTATCTCGATGCTCCGGCCCACCTCCGACTCCACCGCCTGGAGCTTGGCCAGCTGGGACGGGGTGAGCCCGGCCCGCTCCGGGTTCTCCAGCAGGTCGTACTTGACCGCCAGGGTCACCACCGCGAAGGCATCGGAGCTCACGATCCGGCGGGCGGCGTCCTCGTCCAGGATGCTGGCGTGCTCGATGGAGCGGATACCGGCCGCCAGTGCCCGTCGGATGGCGTCAGAGGTGTGGCAGTGGGCCAGCACGTAGGTGTGCCAGTCGGTGGCCGCCTCCACCGCGGCCCGGAGCTCCTCGTGGCTGAACTGGAGGCTGTCGAAGGGATCGGTCGGCGACAATACCCCGCCCGACCCGAACACCTTCACCTGCGTGGCGCCCTTGCGAAGCTGCTCGCGGGCCGCCCTGCGCACCTGGTCGGGACCGTCCACCACCTCGGGGGTGGCCGACAGGCCCGGAATGCTGCCGCGAGGGTGGGCGTGGTGATGAGCGTGCCTCAGGTCCCCGTGGCCGCCGGTCTGGGAGAGCACCGACCCCGACGGAAGGATGCGGGGACCGTCGATCTCGCCCCGTTCCACCAGCCGGGCCCAGTGCGGGTCCAGACCCCCCGCGTCCCGGACGGTGGTGAAGCCCTCCTGGAGGGTGTTCTCGATGACCCCGCGCACCGTGAACACGTAGTCGATCCAGGGCAGGTCGCCCACATCGCCCGCCGACGACACCAGGCCCATGTGGACATGGGCATCGGTGAGACCCGGCATCAGGGTCAGCCCGGTGGCGTCGATCACCTGATCCGGCGAGCTCCCCGCTCCGGGCCCGATCCCGCTGACCAGCGATTCCGACACGGCCACGTCCATGCCCGCCCGGGGGTCGGCGCCGGTGCAGTCGAGCAGTTCGGAGTTGCGGATTACGAGGCTGGTCATTCGCTGGGTCCTTCCTGGTAGTCGAGTCGGAGCTCGGGAATGACGAAGCTCCCCCGGTCGATGATCTGGCGGTCGTCCACCCAGATGGAGTGGTTGCGGGTGGGGATGTCGAAGTGGAACGGAGCCCGGTTCTCCCCCTTGAGGATTCTCACGAAGTTGGCGCCGAACGCGATGAGCATGTTGCCGTAGTAGCTCTCGGTGTCCATCACACCACCCGACTCCCAGAAGCGGAGACCGAGGGCGCTCCAGTTGGCCCGGTGCTCGTATCCCCACCCGATGTGGGACACGCCGTAGGAGCGCTTGTCCCTAGGCGACTCGAAGTGATCCCGGGCGAGCCGGGCGTCGGTTCCTCCCTCGATGGAGACGATGCTCCCCTCCCGGAGCTCCATCGTGACGGGGGACATGACGTAGCGGCCCAGGTTGAGCAGGCAGTCGCCCTCGTCCAGCACCAGGGTGCCCTCCGCCGAGTGCTCCAGCGGCGCCACCACGACCTGGCCCGAAGGCCAGTGATCCCAGCGTCCCGGCGTGTCGGTGTACCCGTACTGGGTCATCGCCGGGCGCCCCTCGTAGCTCAGAGTGAGATCGGTTCCGGCCTCGGACTCGATGTGCAAGGTGGTCCCGGCCGCCAGCAATGCTTCGCTGACCTCCGCCCGGCGCCGGATCTCGGGGATGGGGAACATGCGGCGGAGCATGTCCTCCGGCTCCAGGAGCATCAGCGTGCGCGCCCCGGCGTCGAGGGCCTCGTTGTGGGCGTCGCTGTAGATCCACTCGGTGGTGGCGGTCACCACCACCAGGTCGGATCCCTTCCAGGCATCGACGATCGCCCGTGATTTCATCCAGCTCTCGTCGGCGGCCACCACGATCTGGAAGTAGTCGGCGCCCAGCACTCGCGCCGCCGCCGCCAGCGCGATGCTGTACACCTGGTTGCTCATGGTGTCGGTGAACCCGAGCACCGTCTCGCCCGGCTGTACCTTGCACAGCTCCAGATGGTCCCGGAAGAGGGGGACCAGCTCCGCTCCGGCCGCCGCGGTGGTCGGGACTCGGCGCATCGGCACTGCCTTTCTCGGGACGCTGCGGGCGTATACTACGGTCGATGTTGAGGGCCTCCCTCCTTCGCTCGACCTCCTCCCTTCCTCCGGCGTGAGCCTCCGGTTCGGTCTGATCGGTACCGGCGGTGGCGGCCACCTCTTCGCCGGCGCACTTGCCGGACGGCCCGGGGGCGCCGAACTGGTGGCGGTCTGCTCCCGCAACCGGCGGAATGCGTCCGACTTCGGTTCCGGATACGGAGTGACCGAGGTCCACACCGATTGGCGCGACCTGATCCGGGCCGACATCGACGCGGTCTGCCTGGCCTCCCCCACCGGCGACCACGCCCGGATGGCTGTGGAGGCTGCGTCCCGGGGCCTGCACGTGCTCACCGAGAAGCCCATCGCCGCCACCGTGGCGGACGCAGACCGGATGATCGAGGCCTGTCACCAGGCCGGGGTGACGCTGGGTTGCATCTACATGTACCGCTTCCTGGATACCGCCCGCCGGATGAAAGATGCGGTCACCGGCGGCCTGATCGGCCGGCCCCTCATGGCGGAATGCAGCGGGCTGTTCTTCCGGGACCAGCCCTACTACGACTCCGGTGAATGGCGGGGCAAGTGGGAGTCCGAGGGGGGCGGGTCACTGGTCACCCAGACCAGCCACACGCTGGACCTGATGCTGTGGATGCTGGGTGACGTGGAGGAGGCGCTGGCCTTCTACAGCACCTCGCCGCTGCACCGGATCGAGGTGGAGGACATCACCGTAGGGGTGCTCCGGTTCGCCGGCGGCGCCCTGGCCACCCTGCTGAGCACCACCGCCGCCGTGCCTCCGCAGCCTCGCTACCTCACCGTCCGGGGCACCGAGGGAACGGTGCGTCTGGTCGATGACCGGCTGGACCGATGGGATGTGCCCGGAGGTCCTCCGCCGGAGATCGAGGCGCTGATGAAGGCCGGGCCGGTGGACCGGGGAGACACGCTGACCCAGGCCGGCTTCGCCGACTCCAGCCTGCACCACCTCCAGATGGAAGACTTCGTGGCGGCGGTCGCCGAGGGTCGCCCACCACTCGTGGACGGGCGGGAGGGTCGCCGCACCACCGCGGTGATGGAAGCCCTCTACGAATCCGCCCGCCGGGGCCGGGCGATCAGACCGGCCTGAGCCTTAGGGCGAGGTTCTTCGTGCCGGCGGCGCGACTTTGCCGACCGCACGGGCCTACACTCCACTGGCTGTCGAAGAACGGAGTGGCCGGGTGACGATCGGCCTTATGGGATTCGGCCGGATCGGGCGCAACGTGTTCCGCCAGATCAGCCGTGACGGGGAGACCCGCGTGGCCGCGATCGTCGACATCGCGGACCCGGAAGCGCTGGCATACCTGCTCAAGTACGACTCGATCTACGGCCCCTTCCCCGAGTCGGTGTCGCTCGAGGACGGCGCCCTGGTCGTCGGAGCCTCGCGCATCCCGCTGATCAACGGGGCCGAGCCGGGAGACGTGGACTGGGCTGCGCTCGGGGTGGAGACGGTCGTACAGGCCACGGGCAAGTTCCGTACGGCCGCATGGTGCAACCGGCATCTGGACGCCGGGGCCAGGAGGGTGATCCTCGCCTCGACACCGGAGGAGCCCGGCGATCTCCCACTGCTGCTGAGCGGCGTCACGGACGAAGTACTGGAAGACGGCCCGCCGGTGGTGGCGACAGGTTCCAATACTTCGAACGCGATGGCCCCGCTGATCCGGATACTCGACCGGCACTTCGGGATCGACCAGATGTTCTTCACCACCATTCACGCCTACACCAACCGCGCCCGGCTCGGCGACGTGCCGAGCGGCGGTTTCAGGGCCAGCCGGGCGGCGGGCGAGAACATCATCCCGGTCACCAGCAACACCGACGACATCCTCTCCGGCGTCTTCCCCCATCTGGCAGGGCGCATCTCCTCCAAGGCCCTCAACGTCCCCGTCGACGACGGATCGACCGTCGACGCGGTGACCCGCCTCCGGACCTCAGCCACCGCGACCCAGGTGAACGAGGCGGTAAGGGAGGCATGCCGCACCGGCTATCAGGGTGTTTTCGGCTTCACGGACGACCCGATCGTGTCGAGTGACGTGCGGGGGTCCACCTACTCGGGGATCTTCGACAGCCTGTCCACGATGGTGATCGGGGGCAACCTGTTGAAGACGATCGTCTGGTTCGACACCGGGTGGGGCTATGCGGCCCGCATCGTCGAACTGCTCCGCCGGTACCACTCCGGAGGGGCGTGACATGACCACGAGGGTTGCCATCAACGGCTTCGGCCGGATCGGGAGAGCAGTCCTGCGGATCATTCTCAGCCGCCCCTCCTCCCCCATCGAGGTGGTGGCGATCAACGATCTGGCCGACCACGAGGTCCTCGCCTACCTGCTCCGGCGCGACTCGGTGATGGGCACCCTGGAGAACAGGGTGACGGTGCGGGACGGGAGGATGACCGTGGGCGGTCACCACATCCTGATGGTGCGGGAGACCTCCCCGGCGGCCCTGCCCTGGCGCGATCTCGAGGTGGACGTGGTGATCGAATCCACGGGGGCCTTCCGTACCAGGGACCTGCTCGAGCAGCACCTGGAGGCCGGCGCCGGAAGAGTCCTGCTCACGGTGCCCGCCAAGGACCCCATCGACTCCACCGTCGTGCTCGGCGTCAACGAGGGCGATGTCGAGGCCACGGACCGGATCATCTCGAACGCATCCTGCACCACCAACTGCCTGGCCCCGGTCGCCAAGGTGCTCGACGACGAGTTCGGCATCGTGCGGGGTGTCATGACCACCGTCCACGCCTACACGAACGACCAGCGGCTGGCCGACGTGCCCCACAAGGACCTGCGCCGTTCGAGAGCGGCGACCGAGAACATAATCCCGACCTCGACCGGCGCCGCCCGGGCGGTCGGGACGGTGCTGCCGGCCGTCTCCGGAAAGCTGGACGGGATGGCCATGCGGGTACCCGTGCCCGACGGATCCCTCGTGGAGCTGGTGGCCGAGCTCTCAACCGAAGTGGACGCCGGAGCCGTGAACGGAGCGATGCGCCGCGCAGCCCGCGGCCCGATGCGGAACGTCCTGCAGTATTCGGAGGAACCGCTGGTGTCATCCGACATAATCGGGAACGCCCACTCCTCCATCTTCGACGCCGGCGGGACCGAGGTGCTCGGGGAACGGCTGGTCAAGGTCGTGTCCTGGTACGACAACGAGTGGGGATACTCCAGCCGGGTAGTAGACCTGATCGAGCTCCTCGGCACATTGCCCGCACCCGCCTAGCACTGAGTCGCCGCCCGGTTGCCGAGGAGGCCAGGGCCGGTATCCCAACGAGGTCCTGAATCCTGAGGTCCCCGCTCGCTGGTGACTCGCCCTGAGGAATCCCGAGGTCAGCGCCAGGGAGGTGCCTGTCCCCCGACCCCCCGCTTGCTGGACCCATCCGCACAAGGGGGTTGTTCGTGTCACGCCCACGCTTTATGTTGTTTGGTAACCGTAAGCACCTGCGGCTCAGCTACGACGTCGACCGGGCCGTGAGAGGGAACATATTTGTCGAGCGGCCCCGTCCGGGGGCATGGGAGGACGCGCTCGAACCATGGTGGTGGCGGTGGGGGAGGGCCCGGCGGGCGGGGCCGGGTCGCCGCGATTTTCGCGTTCTTTCTCGAGACCCGGCACAACCAGGGGGATGATGGAAGACGGGCAGTTGGCCCGATGGTCGGCAACGAAACCCCCGGTAGAAGCATCGCGGGCGAAACTATCTCCCTCCTTTCTGCGCCTGCCAGGAGGGTACGGAAAGATGTCCAGTTGGCCCGGAATCCGGTAATAACACCCCAGGTCAGAGCATCACAGGCCGCCTGTCCCCGTCCTTTTCAGCACCCTGCTAGCCAACCACCAGCAACGGCCTTCCCAGTGCCTCGCGATCGGGTTCGGCGCCGAGACCGGGGGCTTCTGGAGCGCGGGTGACGCCGCCGAGGTTGCGCGCTCCTCCGATGATCGGATCCACCGTGATCATGTCGTGGCAGAACCAGGTGCCCCGCTGGTAACGGGCCGGGGTGGCTTGGGCAAGATGGACCGCCGCGGTGTCGGCGAGAGCGGTCCCGCCGGTGTCCTCGATGTTCATCCTCATGCCGGTCTGCACGCAGAAGTCGCGGATCCGCCTGGCCTTGGTCAGCCCGCCTACCCGGTTGAGCTTCAGCCCGATCCCCTCGCAGGCCCGGTCCTGGTGGGCCCGGAGCAGGTCGGCGTAGGTATGGATGATCTCGTCGAGGAGGATGGGTTGGCGGGTGGCGCGCCGCACTTGGAGGCACTCGCCGTAGGTCGCGCACGGTTGCTCGAAGTAGGCGTCGACCCCCTCCGTAGCCTGCATGACCCGGATGGCCTGGTCCGGAATCCAGGAGCGGTTGGCGTCGATGGTCAGGGAACTCCCCGCCGGCATGCGCTCCGCCAGGTACCGGATCCGCTCGATGTCCTCCGCCACGTTCGATCCGACCTTGGCCGAGTGGACGGTGTAGCCCTTGGCGTCGAAGCGCTCGATGGTTCGCAACATCTCTGGGGGGTCGGCGGTCGGGATGGAGGACTGGATGGTTACATCGCCGGGCTGGCGGCCTCCGAGCAGTTCGCAGACCGGCAGTCCGGTGGCCTTCCCGAGGATGTCCCAGCAGGCGATGTCGATGGCCGACTTCACGTAGGGATGCCCCGGCAGGGCGGTGTCCATCACGGAGTTGACCACGTCGGTGCGGCGAGGGTCCTGTCCGATCAGGGTGGGCCCGAGCTCGTCGATGCCGGCGCGAATTCCCTTCGGGAAAGCGGGAAGGTAGGTCGATCCCCACGGGCACGCCTCGCCCCAGCCGGACACTCCTTCGTCGGTGTCGATCCTGACCATCGTCGAATCGAGCTGCTCGAAGCGGAGCCGCCCACCCTGGAGTTCGTAGGGTCGCCGCAACGGCAGCGTCATTCCGAACGCGGCTATGCGGACGATCCTCATGAGCTCTTCCCGCCGGTTCTCATGTCGTCCACGGTTCCGGGATCATCGGCCGCCCCTCATCCCGGCCCGCAGGCCCGGTCCCGGGTTCCGGCCAGTTCATGGCAGGCCCGGTCCAGGGCGCGGGCGGTCATCTCGAAGTGCTCGTCCGAATGGACCGGGCTCACGAAGCGCCGTAGTCCGGGTATCACGTTGATCCCGTTGGCGAGGAGCGCCCGGTCGAGGCGGCGGTTGGCCTCCTGGTCGGAGGACAGGAGGTCGGCGTAGCGCTCCGGAGGCCGGTCGATGTGGAGGATCTGCCACAGGGACCCGGCCGCCGCCACCATGGCCCTGCGGCCGTGGGCCTCGAGTACATCGGTCAGATGGCGGGACAGGCGCCGGGTGCGATCCGCCAGATCCTCGTAGAAGCCCGGCCTTCGGAGTAGCTCGAGGGTGGCCAGCCCGGCAGCTGCGGCCAGGGGGTTGCCATGGAACGTGCCCGATGTGTAGACGAAGCGAGGCGTTCCCTTCAACCTCGGGCTGGTCCGGTCGATGAGGTCGGCCCGCCCGGCCACGCATGACAGCGTACCCCCTCCCCCGATGATCTTGCCGAAGGCCGCCAGGTCCGGTGTCACGCCGAAGTAGCCCTGGGCGCCCTGGTAGGACAGCCGGAATCCGGTAACCACCTCGTCGAATATCAGCAGCAGCCCGTGCCGGTCGCAGAAGCGCCGCAGCCCTTCGAGGAATCCGGGCAGGGGCGGGATGATCCGCTGGACGGGCTCGGCGATGATTCCCGCCACCCGGTCCAGCACGGGGGTCACCAGCCGCTCGAGGGCTTCGAGGTCGTTGTAGGGGACCACCAGCATGGTGTCCCGCACCGGTCCCGGAGTCCCGGCGGTGAACGGCTTTCCGGTCGGGTAATCGGCCGTGGTCGGGGAGGCGACCGCGATCCCGGCGTAGTCGTGGTTGCCGTGGAACCCTCCTTCGAACTTCACTATCAGGTCACGGCCGGTGACCGCCCGGGCCAGGCGCATCGAGTAGGCGGTGGCCTCGGAGCCGGTGGTCGCGAAGACTATGCGCTCGGCGCACGGGATCGCATCCACCAGCTGGGACGCCAACTCGATCGCCACATCGGTCAGAGCGCCGTACTGGTGCATGGTGCGCCCGGCCTGCCTGACAACCGCCTCCACGACGGCCGGGTGCTGGTGGCCCAGGATCAGCGCACCCGCACCGGTCACGTAGTCGAGATACCGGTTGCCATCGGTATCGGTTATGTACGGGCCCGACGCCGAGGCCACGGCGAAACGGGGACCTACCACGTTCGCGTTGGCGCCCAGTGCTCCGGCGGGCAGGAACGACTCGGCGCGGGCCGGATCGGCCGGGAGTCCGTGCCGGGTGCTCATCGGCGCGGCCGGATCGCTTCCGGATCCCAGACGGGACCGTCCAGAACCGTGGCCCGGGTCGGACTACCCAGCACTGCCACCTCCAGGGCCGTTCCCGGGACGTCCAGGCCCGGATCCACGTATGCCCAAGCCAGGCTACGGCCCGTGGTGTGTCCGTAGCCGGTGGTGGTCACCACCCCGACCCGCCGACCTTCCATGAAGACACCCTCCCCGCCGAGTGGATCCGCATCCGTGGCATTCACATCCAGCAAAGCTAGCTTCCAGCGCGGCATCTCCCGGTTGGCGGCCAGGGCCTCGTAGCCGATGTAGGCCTTCTTGGCCTGATCGACGTACCTCATCAGGCCGGCCTCGTACGCGGTCACCTCCTGGGTCATGTCGGCCGAGACCCGGTAGGCCTTCTCCATGCGCATCGAGTTGAGGGCCTCGGATCCGAACACACCCGTACCATGCGACGCGCCCGAGCGGGCAACGGCGTCGAACACGGCCGGAAGGTCCTCCATCGCCATGTGGAGTTCCCATCCGAGTTCTCCGGTGAACGACAGGCGGAGCGCCAGGGTCCGGACTTCGCCGATGTCGATCGAACGCGCCGACAGCCATCCTCCGCCCTCGTTGGACAGGTCGGCGCCGGTGAGCGGTTGCAGCACTTCCCGGCTTCCGGGTCCGGCCACGGCCAGCACTCCGAGACCGGCCGAACGGTTGGTGATGCTGACCCGTTCCGGGCCGTCGGGACCGAGCCCCCGACCCTCCCGGCCGTCGAGGACGTGGTGACGCATCCAGTCGAGGAATCGCAGCTCCCCGACCGCCGCGCCCACCAGGTAGAAGCGGTCCTCGGCCAGGCGGGCGGCGGTGAACTCGGCCTCCACCATCCCGTGATCCGTGAGCATGTACATCAGCCCGATCCTGCCCACCTGGGGGAGCCGGCTCGGCGAGAGGCGGTCCAGGAAGGCGGCCGCGTCGGGGCCGGCGATCTCGAACTTGGAAAAGGCAGTCAGGTCGGCCACCCCCGCCCCTTCCCGCACGGCCAGCACCTCGCCGGCGACCGTCCCGAACCAGCGAGCCCTCCGGAAGGAGTGATGATGCCGGGCCACCTCCCCGTCGGGGGCGAACCAGCGAGGTCTCTCCCATCCGAAGACCTCCTCGAACACCGCTCCTCGCCGCGCCATCCGGCCGTGGAGCGCAGAGGTCTTGTGCGGACGTCCGGCGGGACGGTCGAGATCGGGAAACGGGACCTCGTGACGGAGCAGGTAGTCCTCGTGGGCCTTGACCCGGTTGTACTCCGGCGTGGCGAAGTGGCCGAACCGGGACGGATCGAAGGCCCGCAGGTTGATGGCCGGAGCGCCCCGCACCATCCAGATGGCCAGCTGGCGGGTCGCCCCGGGACCCCAGGAGATGCCCACCTGCACTCCCGTGCAGTACCAGTAGTTGATGAGACCCGGCGCCGGGCCCAGCAACATGTTGCCGTCGGGAGGATGGGTGATCGCTCCGTGGACCTCCTTGACGATGCCTGCGTCGGCAAGGACCGGGACCCGTTCGAAGGCGGCCTCGAGCCATGGCGCCACCCGGTCGTACTCCGGGGGGAAGAGGTGATGGTCCGCATCCCACGGCGTACCGTCCTCCCACACCGAACGCGGATCCGCCTTCTCGTAGATGCCGATGAGCCCAGCCCGGCGCTCCATCCGGATGTACCCGGACACATGCGTGTCCTCCCGTAGAACCGGCAGCTCTCCGTCCAGACCGGCGAAGGCCGGAACCTCCTCCGTGACGAAGTACTGGTGGGTCATGGGTATCACAGGCAGGTCCACCGCCGGTCCTGCCCATGCCGCCACCTGCCGGGCGTAGGTGCCGGAGGCGTTTACCAACTGGTCGCAAACGTAGGATCCGCCCTCGGTCTCCACCCTCCAGCGGCCGCCGGGGAGTGGGACGGTTCCGGTGACCCTGGTGTTGCGCCTGATGGAGGCGCCCCTCCGGCGGGCGCCCTCCGCGAAGGCGAACACCGCCCCGGCGGGATCCACATGGCCGTCGTCCGGCGTGTGGAGGGCCCCGAGGACGCCGTCGAGGTTGCAGAACGGATGGAGTTCGGCGATCCGTCCCGTGGAGACAACCTCCATGCGGTTGCCGATCCCGCGACCCACCGACACCGTGTAGCGCAACCAGTCCATCTCTTCGTCCCGCACGGCCAGGCGCAGCGAGCCCGGCTGGTGCCAGCTGACCGACCGGCCGGTCTCCGCTTCCAACTCCGCGTACTTGCGGGTCCCGTACCGTGTCATCCACGCCAGGCCATAGCTCGAGGTGGAATGGGTGATCTGGCCGGCCGCGTGCCAGGTCGATCCGGAGGCCAGCTCGCCCTTCTCCAGCAGGAGGCAGTCCGCCCAGCCCTCGACAGCCAGGTGGTACAGGAGGGAGGTACCCATGATCCCCCCTCCGATGATGATCACCCGGGCGTCAGCCATCTTGCAGCGGCCCTACGCCCAGCGGATCGATGGCGAAGGGTGGTGGGGGCGCCCGGCGGTGGCAACGTGCCGCAGGGCCTGTCTGGTACACTTGTATGAGCTTACATGATGAATCGTACACTTGTACCAACCCCCGACGCCGGGCTAGGCACCCTCTTGCAAGACATGGGTTCGGCCATCGGGGACATGGCGCCGCAGGTCCGCAAGGCGACCGCATTCGTGCTCGACCATCCCGACGAGGTCGGGTTCGCAACCGTGCGGGAGCTGGCCGGCCTGGCCGACGTGCATCCGAACACCCTGGTCCGCATGGCCCGCGCACTGGGCTTCGAGGGATTCGACGACTTCCGGGAGCGTTTCCGGATCGAAATGAGGTCGCGCAGCCCGTTCCGCGACCGCGCCGTGTCCCTGCAGTCGATGGCCGACGATGGGCTCCCCGACCTGTACGCCGAGATAGCTGACGTCACGCTCCGGAATGTGGAGCGGATGTTCGGCGTCACCTCCGCCCCGGAGCTACGAGCGATCGCCGATCACATCGTCTGTTCCCGGCGCACCTACGTGATCGGGGTGGGCGCCAACTACGCCCTGGCTCACAACTTCGTGTATCTGGCCGGGATGGCTGTGGACAATGTGGTGGCGGTCCCCGGTGACGGGAACGTTCCGATGGACGGCATCGTGAAGGCCGGACCCGCCGACGTGGTGGTGGCGATGACCTTCGCCCCCTACCGGACTGAAGTCGTCGATGCGACGGATGCGGCCCGCCGCCAGGGTGCCCGGGTCGTGGCCATCACCGACAGCCACGGCTCTCCAATCGCTCCCGGCGCCGACCATCTCATCCTCGCCCCGAGCGCCACACCCCAGTTCTTCCCCTCCACGCTGGCGGCCGCCGCCGCGCTCGAGACTCTGGTCTCCTTCATCGTTGCCGATGCCCCGCCGGACGTGGTGGCGGCCATAGACCTGATGCATAAGCGCAGATACGATCTGGGCGTCTACTGGAGGCCGGACCGTGGAAGCCACTGACTGCTCCCCCTACATCCGACCGCAGCGCGGCATGGAACCGTTCGTGTACCTGGACGCCGAGCTGTTCGGTCTCGAGCAGCGCAGGGTCCTGTCATCGACCTGGCAGTACGGATGCCACGTGTCGGATCTCGACCGGCCGGGCAGCTACGTCACCTTCGAGATCGCCGGCGAGTCCTTGTTCGCGGTCAAGGACCCGGAAGGGACGATCCGCACCTTCTACAACGTATGCATGCATCGGGGCCACCGCCTGCTCGACGGGAGCGGTGTCCGTCCCAAGCTGGTCTGCCCGTACCATCTGTGGACCTACCGGCTGGACGGCCGTCTCGACCATGCCCCCCACGCGCAGGGCAGGCCCGGATTCGATCCCGGTGGGATATGCCTCACCGAGGTGTTGACCGAGGACCTCTGGGGCTTCCTCTTCGTGAACCTGGACCGCGACGCGAGCCCCATGGACGTGACCTATCCCGGCGTCCGGGAAGCGCTCGGAGAGTTCCTGCCCTCCATCGAGCGGATGCGGCCGCTCGAACGCCGGTGGTTCACAGCCGAGTCGAACTGGAAGGTGGCGGTCGAGAACTACAACGAGTGCTACCACTGCCGGTCGGCTCATCCGTCCTTCTCCAAGGGAGTGGTGCTGCCCGAGACATACACCATCCGGCCGGTCGGCCAATCCCTGCAGCACCGCGCCGAGAGCTCCCCCGACCAGTACTACGAGATCGACTACGAGGCCTCCCCGCACGCCGCCGACTACCGGTCCTTCTACCTGTGGCCGCTCTTCTCGTTCCAGGTCTACCCGGGGCCGGTGCTCAATACCTTCTGCTGGCGGCCCGCGTCGGTGGACCGGACCCCGTTCTTCCGGGAGTGGTTCAGCCTCGACGGTGAAGATTCGCCGACCGTGGCCCGCGTGGCGGACGAGGATGCCCGCACCACCGTGGCGGAGGATCTGGCGCTGATGCGTTCGGTGCAATGTGGCCTGTCCAGCCGGGGATACCGCCCGGGACCCCTGGTCATCGATCCTGACATGGGACTCAACAGCGAGCACACGGTGGCCGCTATCAAGGCCTGGTACCAGGAGGCGATGGGCCCGTCTGTCCAGTAGTCGCCGGATGCCTGTTGAGGATCTCGGCGGACGCCATCCCTTCCGATGGTTCGGTACCGCGATCCCGCGCCATGATCCCGCGCCATCGGAGAACGCGAAAAACGCCGGAACACGCCCCTCCCGGCGGGCCCATCCCCCAGCCACCACCTCCTTCGGTCCGAACGCGACCCGTCATCCCCCGACGGGGGTCCGCTCCCGAATTGATCCCAACTCCGGTCCCCTCGACGTCGAATAGCTGAGAACCGGGGGTGCTTGTGACTACCGGACAGTATGCGGCGGGCCTGTGACAAGTTCAACCCCCTTGTTCCGGTGCTATTCGATACTTGAGGCTGAGAGCACCGCAGACGGTGCGAGGAACCTCAGGAACAGGGCACCACAAGCGGTGCCACGAGCCTCAGGAACAGAGCACTACCGCCCGACGCCACCGGGAGCTGACCGGAACCACCTCTCCGCAAGACCTGCGATGACCGATGGACCCCGGTACCGTCTGCGGTCAGGCGCCGAGGAGCGCCGGGCGGCGCACCCATGGACCCGGAGCGGATATGGCAGAACTTCCTTCATCCGCCGCGGTGGTGGTCATCGGTGGCGGCATCATGGGCACATCCGCCGCCTACCACCTGGCTGCCGCAGGGGTGAAGGTTGTCGTGCTGGAGCGGGACACGATAGGTTCCGGCTCCACCGGAAAGGCCGCCGGCGGCTTCCGGGCGCAGTTCTCGGACGAACTGAACGTCCGGATGGCAGTCGAGAACATCCGCCGGCTCGAGAGGTTCGAAGCTGAGTTCGGGACCGGCATCGATCTCAAGCAGCACGGCTACCTGTTCCTGCTCCGCGAATCCGAGGTGGACACCTTCAGCCGTGCGGTATCCCTGCAGAGGTCGCTCGGGGTTCCGTCGGAACTGATCACCGCCGAGGCTGCGCTCGACATGGTGCCGGGAATCCGCACACACGACGTGGCAGCGGCCACCTTCTGCCCTTGGGACGGCACATGTACGCCGGAGTCGGTGGCGCTCGGCTACGCACGGGCCGCCTCCCGCCACGGCGCCGCCATCGTCCAGGGTTGTGAGGTGACCACGATCGTCATGTCGAACGGGCGGATACGGGGGGTGTCCACCGCGGACGGGTTCGTCTCGGCCCCCGAAGTGGTGCTGACCGCAGGGGTGTGGAGCCCCCGGCTGGCGGCGCCGCTCGGTATCCGCATGCCGGTGCGGCCGGTCAAGCGCCACATCTGGCTGACCAGGGGCTCGGACCCCTTCCCGCTCCGGTTGCCGCTGGTGATCGACTTCGCCACCGGCTTCTACTTCCACCGGGAGGCGAAGGGACTGGCCATGGGCGGGAGGGCGCAGACGATCGAGGACCTGGCGCCGGCCGTCATCAACCGGGCGCCGGCCCTGATCGAGATGGAAGTGACCCACAACTGGTGGGGGTACTACGCCGTGACCCCCGACAACAACGCCATCATCGGTACCGCTCCGGGGATAGACCGGCTGCATTACGCCACCGGTTTCAGCGGGCACGGATTCCAGCAGGGACCGGTGGTGGGAGAACACCTCTCGGAGCTGGTCCTCGGCTCCGAACCGACCTTCGACCTGTCCCCATTCGACATGGAACGCTTCGAGACCGGGCAGGTCCTTCCGGAAACCGCGGTCATCTGACCGGACTCGCGGCGTCATCTTCCGGCGTCGATTACACAGAGCCCGGCGCCCAGCCCGAAGAACGCGAAAACACAGCCGGAAACACTCCGAGCACCCGAGTAAGAACGCGAAAAACGGCGGGACACGCCCCTCCCCAGCGGGCCCATCCCCCAGCCACCACCTCCTTCGATCCGGGCGCGTTCCCGCCATCCCCGGCCGGGGCGCTCCCGGATTGATCCCGACTCCGGTCCGCTGGACGTCCATAGCAGCCGACCGGTGGTGCTTGTGACTGCCGGACAGTATGCGACGGGTCTGTGACAAGTTCAACCCCCTTGTCGGGGCTTCAGGCCCGCGTCACGCAGGAGTGCTCCGGGGCGCGGCACGCGGCCAGGCTCAGGACTCTGACAGCAGGGGGTGGTAGGCAGCGGGTCAGGGCCCGGCAGCGGGCAGCTAGTCGCCACCGGCGGCGGGGAGGAGGAACCCGGCGCCCAGGGGGTCGTCGCTGTCGAGGACCAGCTCGTTGAAGCCGGTGAGGTAGGCGGAACCGGTGATCGTGGGGATGATCGCCCGGCGTCCGGCAACCTCCGTCTCGGCCTGGATCGTGCCGGTGAACATCGTGTTGAGGACGCTCTCGTGGACGAAGGTGTCCCCCACGGCCAGTTCCCCCCTCGCGAAGTGCCAGGCCATGCGGGCGCAGCACCCGGTCCCGCAGGGGGAGCGGTCGAAACCCAGACCCGTGGAGGTGGCCAGGTTCTGCCCGTCCGCTCCAGGGCTCGACGGCGGTCCCACATAGAGCAGTTGGTCGACCCGTCCCGGCGTTCCCGGCGGCCGGCCGGTACGCTCGCCGAGCACCCGGTTGACCTCCAGCCGGATCCGGTGGCTGAGCGCCACGAGGCCGGGCACCGACTCCACCGCGATCGGCACACCGGTCTGCTCCACCCTCACCAGGGCGAACCAGATCCCGCCGAATGCGATGTCCACACAGAAGGTCCGGCCGCCGACCTCCACCTCCAGCCCGGTGACCGCCACCCAGGACGGCACTCCCCGGAACCTCACCGAGCGGACCTTCCCCCCGTCCACCCGCGCCTCGGCCCTGACCAGGCCGCTCAAGGTCTCCACCACCACCTCGGTAGCCGGTTCCCGAGCCGGGATCCGCTCCGTCTCCAGGAGGGTGGTGACCGTGCCGATCAGGGCGTGCCCGCACATGGTGAGGGATCCGAGGGCGGAGAGGATCAATACGGATAGGTCGGCATCGGGATGGAGCGGCGGCAGCGGCAGGACGGCATGCCAGGGCGCGTGGCCCCGCGGCTCGCCGACCAGCAACCTGATCAGGTCGGCATGGTCAGCCAGGAGGTCCGCTTCCTTCTCCGGCAGGGAGGGGCCCGCCAGCTCCGGGAAGCCTCCTACCACCACCCTGGTGGGCTCCCCGGCCGTGTGGGAGTCGACCACGCGCACGCGGCGGGCGAATGTCATCCGGCGGAATTGGGATCGAGGCGGCGCATGCTAGATTTTCGGGGCTCCCTCTCCGGCTATTCGCTCAAAGGAAAATACACCATGGGAAAGATCACCTATGCCACGATGTCGGCGGACGACCCGGCACTCCATCAGGCCTACGAGGAGGGTCTCGCCGCCGCGAGCGATCAGATCGGGCAGACGCACCCGCTGCTGATCGACGGCGAGAAGCGGTACACCGCCGAGACCTACACCGAACGTTCCCCTATCGACTCCGAACTGGTGGTGGGTGTCTACTCCCAGGCTTCCGATGACGATGTGGACGATGCCGTGGCGGCGGCCCGCGCCTTCCAACCCCAGTGGGAGGCGACGCCCTGGCAGGAGCGGGTGGCCATCATCCGGCGGGCGGCCGACATCCTGGACGAGGAGACCCCTGTCCTGGCCGGCTTCCTGAGCCTCGAGATCGGGAAAAACCGGCTCGAGGCGCTGGGGGACGTATCCGAGGCGGTCGCCTTCGCCAACTACTACTGCGACCGCCTGGACGAGGCCGGGGGAATGGAAACGGCCATGGGCCAGTACGGGGTGGGGGACACCAACCATTCGGTACTGCGCCCCTGGGGAGTGTGGGCGATCATCTCCCCCTTCAACTTCCCGATGGCGCTGGTGGCCAGCCCCACATCGGCAGCGCTCCTTACCGGCAACACCGTGGTCCTCAAGCCGTCCAACACCGGCGCCCTGGGATCGCTGCTGCTTGCCGACATCTACTACCGGGCCGGGTTGCCCACCGGCGCCCTGCAGGTGGTGACCGGCGGCGACGAGGCCGGGGACCGGCTCGCCCATCACGATCACGTGGACGGGGTCACGTTCACCGGCTCCTATGACGTAGGCATGTACCTCTACCGGACGGTGGCCGCCGGCCGTCCCAAGCCGGTGGTATGCGAGATGGGCGGGAAGAACCCGGCCGTGGTCACGGCCAGCGCCGACCTCGAACTGGCCGCGGAGGGGGTGATGAGGGCCGCCTTCGGCCTGTCGGGGCAGAAGTGCTCGGCCAACTCCCGCGTCTACGTGGAAAGGCCCGCCTACCAGGAGTTCGTCAACCTGCTCGCCGGCAAGACCGGCGAGCTACAAGTCGGCGACCCGCGCCGGCGCGACACCTTCGTGGGACCCGTCATCGACCGGGACGCGGTCGACCGCTTCCGGTCGGCGGTGGACGCCGTGAAGGAAGCGGGGGGCGAGATCCTTTCCGGCGGCGAGGTCGTGACGGACGGGGACCTGGAGCGGGGAAACTTCGTCCAGCCCACCGTCGTGACCGCGCCGGAGGAGACCTGGATCTGGGAGAAGGAACTGTTCGTGCCCTTCGTGGCCGTGACTCCGGTGGACTCCCTGGACGAAGGCATCGACAAGGCCAACGACACCGTCTTCGGGCTCACCGCCGGAGTATTCGCCGGCAGCGACGAGGAGGTGAACCGGTTCTTCCAGCGCATCCAGGCCGGAGTGGTCTACGCCAACCGCCGGGCCGGGTCCACCACCGGGGCGTGGCCGGACATCCAGCCCTTCGGCGGCTGGAAGGGCTCGGGCACCTCGGGAGCCGGCAGCGGCGGCCCCTGGTACATGCGCTCCTACGTGCGGGAACAAGCCCGCACCGTGATCCAGGAGTAGTCCGACCCGTTCCCACCTACCGGCGGCGCTCGAAGACCGCTATGACTTGGGTCGTAGCTCGAAGACCATCGAGACCCGGGATGTAACCACCTCGGCGCCTCCGAACACGGGCGTGGGCTCCGATGCCGCCTCCGCCGCCGGCGAATCGTCCCCCGAGAACCTCTCGACTGCGTAGGGATCGAATCCGGCACCCGGGGTGATCCTGACGATCCGCACGATCTCGTAACCCATGTGTCCGGCGATGGCCCGGGCGATCGCCTGGGCATCGTCGATGGCATCGAGCAGGGCAAGCCGCTCGAACTCGGCGCGGCGGGAGACGGTGAAGTCCAACCCGTCGAAGCGGACGTTGTCTCCCCCGCTCGTGATGACCATATCGACCAGCCCGCCGGCGAACCCCGTGCCGCGGATGGCGATCGACAGCCGGTTCTCGTAGCGGAAGCCGCGCGATACCCGGCCCTGTTCGGTCCAGTCGAACTCCTCCTCGATGCGGATGCCCACCGTCTGCAGTCCGTTCGGGGAGATGCAGGTCGGCGGCGTCGTGTGATCCGCGCCCTCGGGCTCCGTCTTCGTGCAGTTCTCGGCGACCGCGTCAGCGATGGCCTGGACCGACCGGTTCCCGTCCGAAACCGCGGTGATGAGCGAGTCACGCAACACGCTCACCGTGAACCGGCCGAAGGCTCCGTCGTAGCTGACGCTGCGCCTGCCGACGCCCTCCACCGCCAGCTCGGTCAGCTCCTCCTTGACCTCGGCGGGCGTGGCCGACGCGCCGCCGTCGCCATCTTCCGCGCGCGCCGAGGGCAGGAGCGCGGGTGCGCTGACCAGGGCCAGCACGATGAGCGCCACCAGCCCCGCCATGACCATTCGGGACACCCCCGGACTATGTATCGCTTCTCTCATGTCCATCCTCCAGATCGTTGCCGGCGGGCGCTCGACCAAGTCGATGCTCGATTCCCAAGTCTTCGAAACCTAGCCGGTGGCTATCCCTAGCAGCGGGGTATCCTGGAACGGACACTGCTCATCCACGTACCGGAACGGACTTGCGGCTGATCCCATCGGTCATAGCTATGGCGCTCGTCGCAGGCGCGGTCATGGCCTGCGGCGGAGACGCCACCGGTACCGCCACCAGCCCGCCCACGGACAGCCCGACCACCACCGTAGGGCGTACGGAGGCGACCGTCCGGAGCACTTCCCAGCCACCCGGTACCACCACCACCACCTCGCTCGCCGCCACCGAACCCGAGACCGCTTCTACCACCTCGGCGACCACCTCATCCACCGCGGCCGATGTGACCTCCGATGAGACGCCCGCCACCACCGAGCCGTCCACCACCACGACCGCGGCAGCCGAGACCGCAACGACCACCACCACCGAAGCGCCGACCACGACCACCACCGAGGCACCGGCGACGACCACCACGACGGAAGCGTCCCCCACGACGACCACCACTGAGGCACCGGCGACGACCACGACCACGGTGGCGATCTCCGGTGACGTGCCCGACATCGAGATGTTCGACGCGGCCACCGGAGATCTGGTCAGCCTGCGATCAGTCGTCAAGGGCGAGAAGCCCTTGATGTTCTGGTTCTGGTCCCCGTTCTGAGAGACGTGCCGGGAGGAAGCCCCGGCCATCGAGCGGTTCGCTCGGCAGAACTCCAACCGCCTTACCGTGATCGGAGTAGGCGGTATCGGCACCCTCGAGGCGGCGCAGGAATTCGTGGTCACCAAGGGTGTGATGTTCACGGCGCTCTGGAGCGAGTCACGCGACGCCTGGGATCACTACGGAATGAACAGCACCTCCGACTTCATGCTCCTCGACAGGTTCGGCAACCGCCTGACCGAAGCCGCCCCCTATGCCGAGGACCTCGTCGAGCAGCTACTGGATGACCTCGCCTGAGCCTGTCCGAGATGGGCGCAAACCCGTGCACCGGGGGTGACCGCCGGAACTCGAGGAACACCGCACCACCAGCGGCGCCACCAACCTGAGGAACAGGGCACCGCTGGTGGTGCCTGGTGCATTAAGTTCGGGCCGTCATGGCACGAAGCTGCCGGATATCAGGCCTAGATCTGGTCCAGGCTCCGCTTCACGAAGGTCCGGTCGAGGGCGAAGGGGGAATCCTCCAGCCGGCCGGTGATCAGGTCGGCCAGGATGCGGCCCCCCGCCGGGGAGCACATTATGCCGTGCCCCGAGTAGCCGCTGTTGACCCACAGACCAGCGATGGAAGCCTGCCCGATCAGGGGGCGGTGGTCGGGACTCATCACGTACTGTCCCGAGTGGACCATCCAGGAGAGCTCTCCCTGATTCCAGGCCTCGCCCCAGAAAGGACTGACCCGGGCGGCCGCGTCCGGACTGGAGGGATCCAGCACCCTGAACGCCATGCCGGAGCTGGGAGGGACATCCTCCACGGGCTCCCTCCCCGGCCCACGAGGCGCGGCGTCCAGCAACGCGGCGCCCGCCAGGGCGGGACGCCAGTGCGTGCCCGTGTCGTCATCGATGGTCATGGGAGCGTCGGGCGGCACCCGCGCCAGGTCGGGCACCACCACCTTGTGGCGGGGCTTCACCTCCAACGGCAATGCCACCCCGAGGAGAGCGGCCAACTCGGCGGTGAAGGGTCCGGCGGCTATCACCACCTGCTCGGCCCGGAGATGACCCCTATTAGTGCCGACTTCGAAGCCTCCCGAGGGATGCTCCCGGAGCGACACCACCCGGCACGAAACGTGGAGAGGGGCGCCCGACGCCCGTAACAGCCCGAGGGTCAGGGGCCTGGGGTCAGCGAAGCCGTCATCCGCCCGGTAGCGTGCACTCACCACCTCAGGGCTCAGGTAGGGGAACCTGCGCCTGGCCTCGTCCCCATCCAGGATCTCGATGTCGGTCTGCCCCCAGGAATGCTGACGGGCCACCAGCCGGCCCTGCTCCGCAGCCCTGTCCTCGGACGTGGTCGCCCAGAGGTACCCCGGCTGCCTGATCGCCAGCGGCGCCGCGTCCTGGCCGGCGATCTCCGAGAAGTTCAGGATCAGGTCGACCGTCTCCCGCACCAGCTCGGTCTCCTCCCGGTTGTCGAACTGCAGCCGGAAGGCCCCGGTGGAGGCCGGAGTGGTGAGCGAAGCGGGAACCGGCCGGGCCTCGAGAACCACCGGCGACATCCCGGCCCGGGCCGCCCAGAACGCCGTGGACGCGCCCACGATCCCGGCGCCGATGATCACCAACTCCGCACCGGCGGGAAGGTCCCTATTGGCGGCCATCAGCGAGCGGGTGCCACTCTTATGAGCACGAATTCATCCCACCGGTCCAATGCGCGCCGTAGCTTGTTGGACGCTTCGTCGCGGTCGGGCTCGCGTTCGTCCCGATCGATCCTGCGGGCGCGTATTTCTTCGATCGTATTGTCGTCGGCGTAGAGAGATCCTCTGTCGTCGCGGGATCCCTCAAGAGCGTTGAGGATCGGGGGGATCATGTTGTCGACGTCAGGGAGCTTGTTACGGGGGGCTTCCCGCTGAGGTAGAAGTCGATCCGGACGCGGAGCGGACGATCTCCGAGAAACGCGGCGTCGCTTGGCACGGCTTTCCGGACACTCTCCTTCCAACTGGCCTTGCTGTCGCTGGGGGCACTTTGCGCCGCCGGTCTCCCTTCCACGGGGAACTCGATTGGGTCAACCATTCGCCGCTCTCCTCGACCGATTCGCAGGGCCAGAATAGAGGTGGTGGAGCTCCCGGACTTATCGCGGTTAGGGTTACCCGGCCTTTTCCGCCCAGACCAACGTTGAGGAGCCCACCCGTGTCCGACATACCCTGCCCCGCCGCGGATGGATCAAGCCCGGTCCAGCGCCAGTTCCCGAAGCCTCCGCCGATGTGCATCGACGCCGCCAAGTCCTACACCGCGGTGATGGACACGTCGATGGGATCGATCACCATCGCCCTGGACGCCGCCGCTGCGCCCCTCACCGTCAACAACTTCGTGTTTCTCGCCCGCTACCACTACTACGAGGGCGTGATCTTCCATCGCATCATCAAGGGCTTCGTCTGCCAGGGCGGCGACCCCACCGGCACGGGCCGGGGCGGCCCCGGCTACCGCTTCCGCGACGAGCTTCCCGAACCCGGCCGCTACGAGCTGGGCTCGCTGGCCATGGCCAACTCGGGGCCCAACACGAACGGCAGCCAGTTCTTCATCATCAGCGGCTCCGACGGCACCCGCCTGCCGCCGCTGTACTCGCTGTTCGGCAAGGTGACCGACGGCCTGGACGTGGTGGACGCCATGCAGAAGGTCCCGACCGGCCGCAACGACCGCCCCCTGACCGACGTGACGATCAACTCGGTGACGATCGCGGAGTCCGAATAGCCCGCACGCCCGGCTTCGGACGCCACCGGACCGAGCGCGATCCCGGACTCTCAGACGCCACCGGTCGACCCAGACCGGAGATCGAGAGCCCGCACCAGGAAGCTGGCCATCTGCCCTTTCGTGACCGGATCGTTCGGGCAGTAGCGCAGGGGATCGGTATCGCAACCAACCGTGATCTCGACCGCCGCCAGCGCATCGATGTCGGGCTCGTGGGTGTTGCCCGCGGTGTCGGCGAATCCGGCCGGCGCCGCAGCGTCCAGATCGAAGGCCCGCACCAGGAAGCTGGCCATCTGCGACCGCGTGACCGGGTCCTGGGGGCAGTAGCGCAGTGGATCCGTACCGCATCCCTTGGTCACCTCGAGCTCCGCCAGGCGCTCCACGTAGCTCGCCCACCAGGAATCGGCATCCATATCCGCGAACCGGGAGCCGGCGTCTGAGGACACCTCGCCGAGCACACGGACCACCCACACCGCCATCTCCCAACGCCTGACCGGCGCTCTAGGACAGATGCGCCGCTCACCACATTCGGTGCCGTCGAGAACGCCCGCAGCCGCCAACCGGTTGATCGAAGGCTCGTGCACGCCGCCGTCGTCGTCGTCGAAGTAGTCCGGGTCGGGGGATGCGCCGGGGTCCTCAGGTTCATCGACCGGAGGCGGCGCCACGCCGTCGATCGCCGTGATGACGGAGGACTTGAGTCCCAGGCCGGTGCGTAGCCAGTCCCCGGCGACCGTGGTCGACACGGGCTTCCCGTCGCGGACGCCGCGGAACATGACCCGGGTGGGCGAGGACACGGACTCCGTCGACACCAGGGCCGCCTCGGTCACCTCCTCCCAGCCCAGCAGGCCCGCCAGAGTCGAGGCGCTCACCCGGCGCTCCCAGGAGGCGTTCGGGTTGCCCACCGCCGGGTCGATGTCCCAGGGGTCCGCGACCGGCGCCAGGTAGGGCCATTCACGTTGGGACGGCGGATTACCGTTCCACTCGGTGAAGAACCCGTACACGTTGCTGCGGGTGAACCCGCCGGACGAGGCGGAGAAGAAGGACTGGATGATCCCCGCCTTGGTGAACTTCTCCCACTCGTCACCGAAGTAGGTGAGCACCCGACCCCTGGTCGCCTCCACCCCGTCGAGCCAGGGCTGCCCGTTGGATCGGGTCTCCTTGGCCCAGCCGATGTAATTGAAGTCCCTGGTGTTGTCGTAGAGATGGCACCAGCATCTGTCCTTGCGGGCGGCGCTGATTCCCGGGTCTTCGTCGGGATCGGCCGGGCGCGGCCCGGTCTCCCACTCGAAGAACTTGTAGGCCGCGTACGAGCGGGACGCGACGGCCTGGGCCTCGTTCACCCCCGGCGCCTCCCAGTGGTCCAGCACCTCCGCAACCCCTCTGAGGTAGTCCTCCATCCCGATCGCCAGGACCACGTGGAAACCCACCTCCACGGGGTCGTCCCGTATCTTCAGTTCCCCGTGCCGGTACTCGCAGATCTCGTTGGTGCGGGATGCGCACAGCTTGGCTCTGCTCTCACCGTGGCGGAGCCGGACCCCATCGGCGTCGGGCCACGAGATGGAGGCCCGGCAATCACCTGCCGTCCCCCGCAACTCACCCCCCTGGAAGAAGCCGCACTCGCCGCGGGCGATACGGCGGAACTCCCACCGCTCCCCCGCCTGTGGATGCTCCGGCTTCGGGCACGGACCCGCACCGTCGTCTGCGAGACACAGCTCGAGCGGGCCTCCTACGGCGGTGAACTCCAGCAGCGTGACCTGGGACCTCAGATTGATCCACAGCGGGTTCTTCAGCGTGTACAGCAGGTCGTTGGGCAGGGAGAGATCCCGCATGGTCGCCGGCGCCGAACCGGGGAAGTAGTAGGCGGCGATGTCCTCGCCCGGCTTCGCCGGATGGGCGAGCGCCTGCCCGTAGGCGCCCCAGTGGCTCATGCCGACACCGTGGCCCCAGCCCGCACCCTCGAAGACGAACCCATCACCACTCTGGGCACCGGCGGCCAGGGCGGGAACCAGACCCACCAGGACCACCGTGAGCAGCATCCGCCGGAGCACCCGACGAATGCTGGCACGATCCGTCAGCAAGCGGGCCACCCGTCCACGGCCGGCGTCACCGGACTGCGGCCCGATGTCGCCCGATCCGGACCGGCCTCAGGCCTGGCAGACCGCCAGACCCGCCGGATCGGTGAAGATCCCGTTGGCGTACTGCAGCTCCCGTACGTAGCAGATGACCTGGTCCACCTCCTCGGGTGACAGGCCGGGCACGGGCTCCATGTCGCCGAAGTTCCAGTGGTGTTGGGGCGATCCCTGGTTGACAGCGCGGTGGAAACTGAAGTCTGCGTGATGGCCAGGCTCGTATATCTTGTCCACCAGCGGCGGGCCCTGCGACGACCCTCCGGCAGTGGATCCGTGGCATTCCGAGCAACTGGCGGCGAACAACTCGGCGCCGAGACGAGCCACATCCGACAACTCCGGCACGGCGACCGGCACCGCCCCCGCGTCGGGCGTGGCGCCGACCGCGTACTCATCGTCCTCGCCACCCGAACACCCCATCCAGAGAACACTCGCCAGAACGGCGAGCAGGGCTGGTCGAAGCGCGGGTCCCAACCGGCTGCGGAACATCCGTCCAACGCCTTCCGTCCGGGGGTATGAGGTGACAAGCATCGTAATGTGGCGCCGGGCGTCCGTGGGCGTGGCCCCCTGCCGGCGCTGCACCCACCACCTCCGCGCCCGAGCGGTCGGTCGCCCGAGCCCGGGCCATGGACCGCCCCTTTAGGCCTTGGAAAGGCGGTATCCGACGCCCGACTGGGTGAAGATGTATGAGGGGTTCCTGGCATCGTCGCCCAGCTTTTGGCGCACGTTCTTGACGAACGAGCGGAGCAGGCGCTGATCGGCCGGGCGGTCCTCGCTCCACACACTGTTCAGCAGCTGGTCGTGGGTCAGCACCCGTCCGGGGAACCGCGAGAGTTCGAACAGCAGCTTGTACTCGGTGGGTGTGAGGCGCACGGGTTTGCCGGCCACGGTCACCGAGCGCTCCAAGTGGTTGATGACCAGGTCGCCGCAGGTGTACGGCTCGAGCCCGCCATGCGGGTAGGCCGCCGCCTGGCGCAGCGTGGCCCCTATCCGGGCCACGAGCTCCGCAGGCGAGAACGGTTTCACCACATAGTCTGCTACGCCCAACTCGAATGCCTTGGCGATGTCCTGGCCCCCTCCGCGCCCCGAGAGGACGATGACCGGGACGTGGGAGTCGGTCCGGATGCGTCTCAACAACTCGAATCCGTCGATTCCCGGCAGGACCAGATTCACCAGCACGAGTTGGGGCCTCTCCGACTCCAGCAGGCTGCTCACCTCGTCCACATCGCCGGTGACCACCGGTCTGTATCCGGCCTCGGAGAGGGTGTTGCGTACGTAGCGCAGTATCTGGGGATCGTCGTCCACCACCAGAATACGCTCGCGCGCCCGACGCCCGTCCTCGGACTCCGTCGGTCCATCGGCGGAGTCGTACGACCTGTCGGGGATGGCTCCGTTGACGGCGGGGATGGTGAAGATGAACCGGGTACCTTTCCCGTCCCCGTCGCTCTCCGCCCAGATCCGGCCTCCGTGGGCTTCCACGATGCCCCGGCAGATGGCAAGGCCGAGGCCATGACCGCCGACCCGGTGCTCTCCACCCGCCTCGATCCGCGAGAACTTGGTGAACAGGTGTGGTAGGTCCTCGCCTGCGATACCCCTGCCTTCGTCGGCCACCGACGTCACGACGTGAGTGTCCTCCCGCCGGGACGTCACCCGGATCGGAGACCAATCTCGGGAGTACTTGGACGCGTTGGAGAACAGATTGTGGAGGACCTGGATGATCCGTTGGCCGTCCGCGGCGACTCGCGGCAGGTTGGGCGCCACGTCGATCTCGATGTTGTTGCGGTAGCCGCCGCTGAGGAAGGCATTCCTCGCCTGCTCGATCAGAGCCGCGACATCGGTCGGCTCGGCGACCACCGAAAGGGTCCCGGCCTCGATGCGGGTCAGGTCCAGCAGATTGTTGATCAGGTCCCGCATGTGGTCGGCCTGTTCCTCGATGATGCGGAAGAACTGGCGTGTCTCGGCCGGGTCGAGCGGCGACCTGGCGCCCAGCACGGTGGCGGCGGAACCCTTGATCGAGGTCAAAGGCGTCCTGAGCTCGTGGCTTACCATCCCCAGGAAGTCGGTACGCAGCCGCTCCAGTTCCTCCAGCGGCGTGATGTCCTGGATGGTGACCACCACCGTGGCAAGCTGGTCGCCCTCGGAGCGGATCGGCGTGCTGTTGATAAGGGTGGTCACCCGGTCGCCGGAGGGGGAGCCGAGCACCAACTCCTCGGCCCGGACGGTCTCGCCGGTGCGCGCCGACCGTTCGTGGGGGACCTCGTCGGGCGACACCACCGCTCCGTCCAGGCGCCGGAACTCGACTTCGTCGAGGGCGCGTGCGAGGTCCTCGTCATCACCGGATCCGATGCCGATGAGCCGGCATGCCTCGTCGTTGATCTTCACCACATCACGGGTGGCAGCATCGAGGACCAGCACCCCCACCGGCGATGTGTTGACCAGGGCCTCGAGATCGGCCTTGGTCTGCTGCTCCTCGCCGTAACGGTGCGCGTTGGTTATGGCCAGCGCTGCCTGCGAGGCGAACATCCGCAGCGTCTCCTCGTCATCACGAGTGAACTCGCCGCCGGTTACCTTCTCCCCTATGTAGATGTTTCCCACGAGGCGGTCACGGACCCGGATCTGCGCACTCAGAAACGCCCCTATCTTGACCGGGAAGTCGGGGAAGCCGGCCGCGTCGGCGTGAGCTACGAAATCCCGGGTCCTCAGGGGCTCCCTGAGCTCCCTGAGATATGCGAGAACGGCCGGGCCCATCGAGTACCCCAGCATCTGCTCGGTTTGCTCGGCGCCCAGACCGGAGATCAGCAAGTCCCGTATGTCGCCCGACTCGTCATAGGTGGTGAGCGCCGTGTAGCGCGCCTCGGTAAGCGACCCGGCACCGTCCGTGACCTCCTGGAGGACGGTGTCGAGGTCGAGATCCTCGCTGATCCGCAGGATTGCATCGGTCAAGCTGGAGAGGCGAGCCCGCAGAGTCTCGTTTTCAGCCCGCAGGCGTTCGCCGTCGCTCACAACGGTCATGTCGCGACCGACCCTGTCGCCTCGCGGGCCCGGGCACGACCCGGGCAACCCTGCGAGGGCAGCGATGTGGCTGTCTCTCCGGATTTCACCATATGTTCACACTCATCCTTCGCTGTGCGTGTTCAGCTCTCCATACACCGACGCTGCGCCGGCAGTTCATCGAGCCGAGTACCCGGGTCTATGACACCGATCAGCCCATCAGGCTGCGGCGATCCCCGGCCAGCGACACGGCGGGTGGCGGACATCCCTACCGAACCTGTCTGCGGGGCATGGACCCGTCCGCCAGCACCAATTCTACAGAGAGGCCACCGCCATGGGTGCGGCATGGTCCAATCCTCACACGCGTCCTGGGAGTAGTGAACGACCCCTCATGAATGACACCTGTAGGCCCGTGGTATGTGGTGGATTCAGGTCAGTTGTTCACGTTGTCGAGGTCGTTGATCCATCACCGGGGAGCAGAAACCATGCTCGTCATCCATACGCCGGCGGAAGCCTTTCCCCTAGAGGCGGCTGTCTCTCACGGCGACGGTGTGAGGCGGGTGGGCCACCAGTTCCAGCGGCCGAGCAGGGATACCAGCGACGGGACTATCAGGGTGCGGGTGATGAACGTGTCCATCAGCACTCCTATCGCCACCCCGAATCCGAGCTGCAGCAGATCCTGGAGGGGCAGGGTCATCAGGGCGGAGAAGGTGCCGGCGAGGATGATCCCCGCCGAGGTGATGACCGGCCCGGTGCGGGCCAGGGCGTGGCGGGTCGCCTCTCCGAGCGGGGCCTTCCGCGCCTCCTCGCGGATGCGCGACATCAGGTAGATGTTGTAGTCGACGCTCAGGGCGTTGAGGAACACGAACAGGTAGAACGGGACCGCCGGACCGATCCCGGCGTGACCCACCAGGACGATGAACACCACCGTCACGAGCCCCAGCGTCGCGAAGTAGGTGAAGGCGATGGTGGCCATCAGGTAGATGGGAGCGATCAGCGAGCGCAGCAGCAATGCCAGGACCATGCCTATGGCCAGGAGGATGAGCGGGAGCACCACGAGCGAGTCCCGGTTGCCCGCCGTCCTGGTGTCGTAGGCCTCCGCCGTGTCCCCGCCGATCAGCACGCTCGCGGCGGGCAGACCCGCCGCGGCGGCTTGCTCGCGGGCGGCGGAGCGCAGGCCGGGCAGGGCGTCGAGGGCCTCTTCGGAGAACGGTCTCGCCTCGAGCACTATCTCGATGCGGGCCGCTCCCCCGTCGGCGGACACGAACCGCATCCCGCTTCCCGGCGGCAGCTGGGATGCCTCCGGGCCCTCCGCGCCGAATGGCCGGCTCGGACCGGAGATGTCCGCCACGGCCGGATGGCCGGCGAGTCCGAGCGTGAGGGCGTCGAGCTTGTCGATGGTGGAGGGATCCAGCACGCCCGCGCCGGAGGGCAGGTCGACGTAGAGCTGGGTCGGAGACAGCTCGCCACCGGGGAACCCGCCTCGCAGCAGCTCGAAGCTGCGGACCGACTCCGCATTCTGCGGCAGGCTCTCCAACTGGTCGTAGTTGGCGCGATACGGAGCCAGTCCCGCCACCAGCACGGCCAGGCCGGCGCACGTCACGGCCAGGGTCAGGCCCGGTCTCCGGACGACGACCGCTCCGACCCGGCCGTACACGCTGCGCCGCCAGTCGGCCCGCGCCGGCTCGTCGGCCTCGAACCGGGGCTGGCGGGGCCAGAAGGCGCGCCTCCCGATGATCGTCAATGCCGCCGGGATGAGGGTGACAGCGGCCAGCATCATCAATGCCACGGCGAGAGCGATGACGGGGCCCAATGCCTGATAGGAACGCAGCGATGCCAGCCAGAGCGCCGCGCAGGCGACCAGGATCGTCATGCCCGCCGAGGCGACCGCGCCGCCCACGCCGCGCATGGTCCTTCGCATCGCCTCGTGCCGATCCTCGTGGCGGGTCAGCTCCTCCCGGAACCGCGCCGACACGAAGAGCACGTAGTCGGTGCCCGTGCCGAAGAGGACCACGGTCATGATGCCGGTCGTCTGCCCGGAGACCGGTATCCCGTAGCGGATCGCATACCAGGCGGCTATGGCGCCTGCCATCTGGAAGACCAGGCCCACCCCCAGCAGCGGGATCGTGGCCATGACCGGGGAGCGGTAGATGATGATCAGCAACACCAGCACCAGGGCGACCGTCACCACTAGCAGCAGGGTATCGATCGTCGCGAACACCCCGATCAGGTCGACTATGAGGCCGCCGGGTCCCCCGGCGGCCACCTCCACGCCGCTGATGCCGAACGAGGCCGAGCGGTCCCTGATGGCCTCGACCGTGTCACCGAAGGCCGGGTCGGCGGGTTCGCCGGCCACCTCCGCGAACACGTACATGACGGTGTTGTCGGGTGACACCAGGCCGAACCGCTGACCCATGACCGGGTCGGGGCTGAGCACCTGGCCCACATTGTCCGGCGCCTCCGGGCCCGACAGCCAGCCGGCCAGGTCAGCGGCCGCCTCGTAGGCGGGAGGCCCCAGACCCTCCGGTTGCGAGAAGACCACCAGGACCGGCGTGCCCGCCGCCGGGAAACGCTCCTGGGCGAACCGGAAGGCGCGGGTCGCCTCGGCGTCCCTGGGCAGGAACAACGCCGCCTCGTTCTCGTTGGCCTCGTCCAGCCGGGGGAGCTGCGATATCAGAGCGCCGGCCACGATCACCCAGATGGCGACCGTCACCCACTTGCCACGGCGGCTGGAGGCGAAGTCGGTGAGACGCCCCAGCACTCAACAACCCCCTGGACGCGTCCCGGCCTGACAGCGGCAGGGGCGCACGATTCCACAACTCATCTAGCGAACGAGGCTAACGCACGCCCGGGACCAATCCGACCATCTGCCGGTACCGACTCACCTCTCCGGTGGCACGAGCCGATGCTGCTGCTCGGCCGCGATTCCCGGTTATGCGCAGCATCGATTCCCGGTTTAGCGCATATCACCACCGGCATCCGGCCAGTCCGGCGAGGCGGGAGCACCGGGCTCCGGGGATTCGGATCCGGTGCCGGTGGTCCGGGGAACGGTGCCATACCCGGGATCCGCGGGGATCCGGCGGGGCCGGGAACCTCGGAGGGGGCCGGCGTCGTCATAGGACCATGAAGACCACACATGCCCCCACCCGAACCCTGACCGTGCTGCTGGCGGTCGTCACCGTCCTGGCGGGCGCCTGCAGCTCCGAAAGCGCCGACACCACCATTACGACAACCGTTGCCCCTATGGAGACAACTCCGCGGCCGTCGGTCGATCCGGAGCCCGAACCCGAACCCACACCATCAGCCGAGAGCTATACCGCTCCGAGCACCGACGATGGATGGACCGAGGGTGAGCCCGACTGGAGCGCCGGCGACGAGGCAGACCTCGCGGAGGCAGCGATGGCGGAAGCGGAGATGGCGGTCGAGGCTGCCGAGATAGCGGTTGAGGAGACCGCCGCCGCGGCTCCCGCTTCGGAGACTGCGACCACCGGGGCCCCCGCCACGACGGCGGCCGCCACCGCGACGGCTGCCGCGGAAGATGAGATTGTCCACGAACCGGATGAGGTGGTCCACGAGTCGGAACAACCCCAGACGAGGCTCACGGGCGGGTCGATCGACGACAACGAGCGCTTCGAGGACTACCTGGCCTACCGCGCCCGCTTCTTCGGCCTCGGCATCCCGGTGCGCGATCTCGACCCCGCGGGACGCATAGTGGTGACGGTTACCGGCGACGGCGGCCTTCCGGCGGCAGGCGCCGAGGTCGTGGTGGCCGCGAACCAGGTGGAGGTGAGCCTGCGGACCACCGCCGACGGCACCGTCCGCTTCCACCCGGAGGCCTATGCGGCAGGTGACGGGCCGTTCGCCGTGTCAGCCGGAGGAGCGAGCACGACAGCCGAGCGAGGCGAGAGCGTCGCCCTCGAGACCTCCCTGCCCACCGTGGCCGGCGAGACCGTCGCCCTAGACGTCCTGTTCCTGCTCGACGCCACCGGCTCGATGGAGGACGAGATATACCAGCTCAAGATCACCATCGACGAGGTGGCCCACCGCATCCACCGGATCCCCGGTGAGGTGGACGTGCGCCTGGGCATGACCCTGTACCGGGACGAGGGCGACGAGTTCCTCACCCGGACGTTCGACTTCACCCCCGACATCGGGGACTTCTCCGAGGCCCTCTCGGCGGTCGTGGCCTACGACGGCGGCGACTATCCCGAAGCCCTCGACGAGGCGCTCGCGGACGCCCTGGCGCGACCGTCGTGGCGCTGGGCCTCCGAGGCGGTACAGCTGGTCTTCCTGGTGGCCGACGCGCCCCCGCAGATACTCCGGCAGGTCCCGGTGCCTTACACCGACTCGATGCGCGACGCGGCCCGGCGGGGCATCAAGATCTTCCCGGTGTCGTCTTCCGGCACCGACGATCAGGCAGAGTTCGTGTTCCGCCAGCTCGCGCAGTTCACCGGCGCCCGCTACGTGTTCCTCACCTACGGCGCCGGGGGCCGCGCCACCGGCGCCTCCACCGACATCGACCAGCGCGACTACGAGGAACTGTCCCTGGACGACCTGATAGTGCGCCTGGTGGCCGAGGAACTGGCCGCCCTGCGCGGCGCCGCAGACATCGAGCCTCCGGAGACATCCGAGGACGGCCAGCAGGGCAACTGAAGCCACCGCCCGACAGGCCTGACACAGGATCTGCCTGTCGAGATTGCAATCGGTATAGTTCTAGTTATAATAGAACTATGCTCTGGAGGATCGACGCACAGTCTCCCCAACCCCTTCACGAACAGCTGGCCGGTCAGATCCGTCACGGGATCGCCACCGGGGAGCTGGCGGGAAACGAGAAGCTGCCCCCGGCCCGCGACCTGGCCGCGGGTCTGAAAGTGAACATGCACACCGTCCTCCGGGCGTTCCAGACGTTGCGCGATGAAGGCTTGCTGGAAGTCCGCCGGGGCCGGGGCACGACGGTGGCCGCCGACGCCAAGTCGAATACCCGCCACGTCGAACTCGCCCGCAGGCTGGTCAGCGAAGCGCGCCGCGCCGGCCTGGGCAATCGAGAGATCATCAAACTTGTAGAGGTGCAACTATGAACGAGTGGGCACGGAGGCTGGCCCTGGGCGCCGGCATCCCTATAGCCATAGTGGCCACCGGCCTCATCCCCTACCTGGCCTTCCGCTCCGACCTCCCGGAGCGGGTGGCGAGCCACTACGGGATAGCCGGCCGTCCGGACGGTTCCATGACCCCCGAGCAGCTGCTCCTGGTCGTAGGCGTGATGATGGCGCTCGGCCTGGGCATGTGCGCGATGGTCGCCCTGGGCCGGCGCCGTTTCCAGCCCATGGTCGCGCCGGGCATGTCGTTCATCGGCGCTTTCATCGCAGGTCTAGCGGCCGGGATCCTCGCCATGACCGCCATCGGCCAGCGAGACTTGGAACGCTGGCAGGACGCAACCCTCTCCCCCTGGGCCCTGATCCTGTGGGTCGGCGGCAGCCTGGCCGTGGGCGCCGCGGCGGCAAGGATCGCCTCGACCCTCCCGTCCGACGATCCCGATGACGCCGGGGACATCCCGCCGCCCCTGGACCTCGCCCCCGGCGAGCAAGTCTTCTGGACCGCCACCCTGTCCGCCAGATGGCCCCTGATGCTGGGCCTGGTCAACCTCATCCTCGCCCTAGTCGTCACCGCACTCGCCGAACCCTGGATCGGCATGTTCCTCCTGATCGCAGCGATCGCCGTAACCACCTTCAGCCGCATCCGCGTCACCGCCGACCACACCGGCCTGACCGTCCGCTACGGCTTCCTCGGCCGGCCCCGCACCCGCATACCCATCCACCGCATCGCCACAGCCCGAGCCATCGAAATCCGCCCCTCCGAATGGGGCGGCTGGGGCTACCGAGGCAACCTGAGCCTCATGAACCGCGCCGCCGTAGTCCTCAGAGCCGGCCCCGGCCTCCGCCTGGACCTCCACAACGGCAAGATCTTCGCCATAACCATCGACACCCCCGAAACCCCCGCCCGCCTGCTGAACGCCGAAGCCTCCCGCCTGGAGGAGTCCCGAGACCACGCATAGACGAAGAAACCTGCCGGATCACCATCCGCCGGGTTCTGCTGTGGCGCGGCCCTGCCTCGGGAGATGTCACGTTGACGGCAAACAAGCAGTGTGAGTATCGCCGTCACTCCTCCCGCTATGCTACGCTGTGTGGAGCGTCACAAACGGCAATCCTGCCGATGCTGACGGCCAGCTTGGAATGGATGCTCGGGCCAGAGGAACCAGCTGTGAAGACAATGACGGTGGATGACGGCTTGTATGGGGCCTTGGAAGCAGCCGCTGACCGCAACGGCAGGCCTGTGCAGGAGTTGGCGAATGAGGCCATCGCCTCATGGCTGGCGGATGCGGCGAGCGATGAGGCTGACCAAGCGGCAATCGAGCAGGCCCGCGCCGAAGCTGCCGAGCAGGGCGGGGTCGAGTTCGAGGCATTCTTCGATGATCTTCTGGGGAACCACGACTGATCCCTGCCTCGTATCGTATTGAATTGGCCCCTGCAGCCCAGCGCCAGGCACGAAAACTCACACCTGAGGATGCCAGGCGGATCCGGGAGGCGCTCCGCACCTGGTCAACGATGCCCGGCCACCAGGTAGCGTGAAGCTGGCGGGTTTGCGGCGGTGTGGCGGGTCAGGGCCGGTCGGTTTCGAATCATCTACGAAGTGCATGACGACAAGCGGCTGCTCATAGTGCTGCGTATCGCGAGGCGGCACAAGGGGACGTATCGCGACCTCTGATTTGGCCGGCTTTCCTGGGCGGTGACCTACCGGCCGTCCGAGCGAAACTGCGGGCAAGCCTCCCGCCGTAGGAAGTCCCGAGACCACGCATAGACGAAGGTGGCGGGTCTCCCCGGCGCCGGACTTCGCCGGAGGGCTGTTCACCGCCTTCATACAGAAAGGCCGATTTACGCTTGTTCGCCCAAGCACACAATCCGTCGCCAGCCGTCGCGACGCCTACAGGTCCGTTTCCTGTATCCCAGCGAGCTTCATGAGATGTCTCTGCAGACCGCGTTTGAGAGTCATATTCCCGTGAACGGGAACCGAGATGCCCACATCGGTCCCGGGCCTGGTGTAGACGTGTTGGCTCCCTCGCACTCTGGCCAAGCGCCACCGCGATCCTGTAGCAACCGGCACGGCTGCTTACCGCTGATCGCCTTTATACAGCGATTTCGATGACCCTGCTTCTCTCTGGAGCCGGCGTTCCGCTCACGTCAACCGAGAGGCAACCCTCGACCGCTTCGTAGAAGTTGGCGAGGAGTTCCTCGAAGGACTCCCCCTGGGTGGCACACCCGGGTATGGCCGGCACCTCAGCCCAGTATCCACCCTCTTCTGCTTCATGGACGACAACCGACAGCTTCATACAAGTTCCCCATCCGAGCAGGCCGCCGGCTGATGCGATCTCTGCATACGGGCAGACTAGAGACCGGTGCGGAGTTGTAGCCGGCGGCCTACCGGACCGGTGGCGATTGACTCGCCGGTGGTCCCGAGATTCCGGGCGCAACTCGAACTCGATCGGTACCGGCATGTGCTGAGCCTCTAACGATACGCCACGACTTCCTCGGCCGGCCCCGCACCCGTATACCCATCCACCGCATCGCCACAGCCCGAGCCATAGAGATCCGCCCCTCCGAGTGGGGCGGCTGGGGCTACCGCGGCAACCTGACCCTTATGAACCGCGCCGCCGTAGTCCTGAGAGCCGGCTCCGGCCTCCGCCTAGGCCTCCAACGGCAAGATCTTCGTCATAACCATCGACAACCCCGAAACCCCCGCCCAACTCCTGAACACCGAAGCCTCCCGCCTGGAGGAGCCCACACGCCGCGCATGATGAAGGTGAGTGGGAGGCGTAGCTTTCAGCCGGCGCGCATTTCCCGTTCTCGCTTCGCTCTTATGTAGGCTCCGGTGACCTTAAGACGCCAGTCGAGCATCTTCTTGCTTACGCCGAGGCGCTCTCGGACGTGTTGTTCGGTGAGGGTGCCACGTGCGGTGGCGAGAGCGATTTGTGACGGCACTAGTAGGGCACCTGCCAACCACGCAGCTTCGGCTTCGTGGGTCGAGTTCCAGGTTCGAGATCCTGCGATGTAGTCCAAGGCTGGCGTTGGTTCGTGAAATAGGAGACTATGTGCGAGCTCATGGGCCAAGTTGCTGTTCTGACGAGCCAAGGAGTGGGCGTCATTGTGTATTACAGCTCTGAAGGGCCCTTCGAACACGGTAACGGCTGAGAACACGTCTGGATGGTCTTGCAGGAAGTAGTTCGCGCCGCTGGTGGTGGAGGCTAGGTCGCTGAGCGTCAGGATCGGGATGCAGAGGTGTCCAGCCAGGCGGCGTGGGTCTAGACGGTCGTAGGGGCCTATGCCGAGTTCTCCGCGGACTGAGGCTGACAGCGCTTCGGCCTCGGCCTTGAAACCTCTTACGAGTCCCATGGTCACTCCCGTGTTCGAAGCCGCTCGTAAGTGGCCTTGATCAGTTCGTCGAGAGCCGTCGCAGCCTCAGCGGTGAGGTTCTTATCGGCACGAAGATGGGTCGAAATCATCGCCAGGGGTGCCGCTTCGGGTCGTTCTGGTCCCCTGGTTGGTCGGACGAAATCGTCCGCTTTGAGTCCAGACCATGCAGTGAGCGCGGCCAGGCCGTCGAGGTCAGGTCGCTTGCCCTGTGCCATCCGGGTAAGGGTCGATGCACTAACCCCGGATTCGGCGGCTACCTGTTTCCAGTTAAGGCTCCTCGATCGGCGATGGGCGTCGAGCGCTTCGTGTAGCGCCACCGCGTCGAACCACCCGTACTTCTCTCCCATGGGTCCTCCGGTCGTTGCTATCTAGGAATTGTCCGTCTAATATCGAATTCCCTGACCTGCAACCGCACGTCGGGTTCGCAACTGACTCAGAGGTTAGCCCGAATGAGTAAGCCGAGTAACCGTCACGGAATGCCAGACCCCGATGGGAGGTGGGACGTCAAGGCGCCCAACGCCCACCGCTCGTCGGCCGGGTTGTGGGATTCCGTGTCACACCCGCTGGGCAGGATGGTGCGAGCATGATGTCAGAGGCAACAACCCGTCAGCTGCTTGTCCGAAGTGGTGGCCGCTGCGCCCTCTGCTACGGCGAGTTGCTTACCTCGGAATTCACCAGGCAGCCGGTCTATCTGGGTGAACGCGCCCACATCGTCGGCCGCTCCAAGAGCACCGGATCGCCGAGAGGAGAGCACGAGCTACCAATCGATCTGCGGGACAACCCCGAGAACCTACTACTGCTCTGCCGCTCTTGCCATCGCGAGATCGATACTCGGCCCAACATCGGCACATTCACAGTCGAGCGACTGCAGGAAGCGAAGCAGCGGCATGAGAGCCGGATTGCTCAGATCCTCTCTGTGCCTCCGGGCCAGGACACAACGGTGCTCCGGATGCAGGGAACGATCGGTAGCAGCAACGTCGCATTAGACAGGTCGGTCGCTGCCTCCGCAGTCCTCGCCCAGGGCCGCTGTGCCCGTTTCCCGTTGAGCCACGACACCTCGGGTATCGAGATTGACCTGAGGCGCGTACCGTCACCAGACATAGGCAACCGCCAATACTACGAAGCCTGCCGTGAGTCGATCGATCGAGTCTTCGACCGCCAAGTCGCACCGGCCGTAGAGGACGGAACCCTTCGGCACGTGAGTGTGTTCGCGCTCGCTCGCTGGCCTTCGCTTGTCCATCTCGGCTCGCGCCTAGGTGACAAACTCGATGTGGACATCTACCAAAGGCACCGTGCGTCGGAGTCCTGGGCCTGGCCTGACCATGCGTCGGAGCAGCGGTTCTCCGTCGAGGTCGTCACCGAGGGAACCCCAGGTGGTGAGGCAACGCTCCTCCTGTCGATGTCAGCTCCCGTCCACACTCACGAAGTTCCTAGCGATCTCAAGGACTGCCGGCTCTATCGGATCACGCCCGCCGACGATTGCACTCCTCATCTTGATGTCGTCAATTCGCCAGCAGCCCTCAAGTCTGCCGAGCGTGCGCTGCGTGATGTTCTTGCTGACATCGAGCAGCACTGTAAGGCAACTCGCCGTCTACACATCCTCGGGGCCGCACCGCTCTCCGTGTTCGTCGCATTGGGACGGGTGGCGAACCGCGAGATCCACCCGAAGTTGATCCTTCACGATCGCGTGAACGATCAGTACCTACCCGTCATGGAGGTCAATTGACATGCAGCATGCCGAGTACTTCAAGACCTTCTTGAAGGACGCCGTCAACATCGACAAAACGCGGCTCAAGAAGCTTGACTCCCGTGTCGAGGCCGTCTACAAGGCCCTCAGGGCCGACCTCGCGATTACTGGAAAGTCGCGGCAGGGGTCCTGGGCCCAGCGCACGATCGTCCGACCGAAGCCCGGCGGCGAGTTCGACGCCGACTTCTTCTTGCTGATGAACGAGCAGGCGGGATGGGAGCCGAAGCGCTATCTCAACGAGGTCTATAACACTCTGCACCGGCACCCCACCTACTCGAAGCAGAAGCACGGACGCAAGTGCCGCTGTGTCTGGCTCGAGTATGCATCGGAGAACGATGTCGGCTGCCACCTCGACATCGTTCCCCTGATCACTCTGGCCGACGGTCGCCGGGTCATTGTCAACCGCGACGACAATGTATGGGAGCCCGAGTACGGATCGACCAATCCGCAGGGCCTGACTAACTGGGTGAAGCGCCGCGATCAACTGACCTCCGGGCAGTTCCGGCGCGTAGTTCGGCTCATGAAGTACCTACGCAACGAACGCGGAAGCTTTGACGGTGTCAAATCCGTCATCTTGACCACCGTGCTGGGATTGCAAGTCACGGAAGCCAGCGCGCTAACCCCGCGCGCATACGCCAACATCCCAACTGCGTTGGTCAGCATTGTCGAGGATCTCGACAGGTGGCTCCAAGCCCGGCCGGACAAGCCCCCGCTGTCCAACCCTGCCGGTGACGGCACTGATTTCGATCATCGGTGGACTGACGCTACCTATCGCAACTTTCGAGACCGGATCCACAGCATCGCCGCAGCGATGAGGGCTGCCTTCGACGAGCCTGACGCCGCGAAGTCGGCGAAGGCGTGGCGTGACCTGTTCGGGGACAAGTTCAATCCTCCCACAGGCCGCTCGGGCTCCTCAAGGCGATCGTCCGCCGCCTCGCTTTCCGGACTGACTGGTGCCGCGGCCACTCGTTCTATTTCCTCGCGGCAGGGCCGTGCAGGCTGAAGTCCATCGTGCCTGATCTGGCCGAGGCCCAACGGTCCGCGGTCGAGGAGATGAAGCGATTCACCGACTCCTCGGACCAGATAGACCTCATCGCTGAGGGTGAATGGCGAGGGTACGCGGCGCTAACAATCGAGATCGACACCACCGGCTTCGCTCGGCGGACCGGGGGACTGCAGGCACGGCCACGCGAGCGCGTGACCGTCCTGATCGCTTCGAAGTATCCGACGGTGCCACCCCAAGCGGCTGTGGATCACCGCCGGTGGGCCGGGTTCCCCCATGTATTACTGGGGATATGGCTGTGCATCTACCTCGACCCGGGCACCGAGTGGGACCCCACGCGAGGCATTCAGGGCTTCCTCGTCAGACTGTGGGAGTGGTTCGAAGATGCGATCGGTGGCCGATTTGACGCTGCGACAGCCCTCTACCACCCAGTCGGTGGGGTGCTTCATCGCACCGAGGGCGCTCCCACAGTGGTGGCGACGCTCTCAATGCCGGGCGACCTATCCGATGGGGGTGTCGTGCGCCGTATCGGGCTGTGGTCGAGAGCCGATCATCGAGTCGACATCGCATCGTGGGCGTCACCGTCAAAGCCCGGCCTGGTGCCCGGCCTGCTTGTCGTCCTCCCCGAGTACCTACCACTGGGCGGCGGCAATAATCTGTCAGACCTCTTGACGATCGTCCGCCAACAACTCGACAGGAAGCAGCGACGAGTACTTGAGACATCCTTCCGCCGCCTGATCCGCCGTCTCGGCGATGATGGGCACCTCTACGTGATCATCGCAGTACCCAGCCCTGCCGGCGACAAGAGCGAAGATCGGCACCTCATCGGATGGCGCCTACGCACCCAGGACGCCACCGAATCTCTCGCTGCAGCGCGGAGCGCCACCTCACAGGCTTCGAACGGCGATGAGCCACCGGTCGAGTGGACATACGTAGACGATCAACGCCCGGAAATCGCTGTGCGCCGTGACAACGACCGACCTGTCGCGGTATACACAGGCACCAAGATCGCTGTATGGGGGTGTGGCGCGCTGGGTTCGTGGATTGCCGAACTACTCGTAAGGGCCGGAGCCCGGTACGTGATACTGCGAGACCCCGGGTTCGTCACCCGTGGCCTCCTCGTCCGGCAGAACTACGCTGAGAACGATGTCGGACGCCCGAAGGCCGAGGCTCTCGCTGACAGGCTCAGACGCCTGTCCGACGACTGCGAGATCATAGGTGTCGTCGGCTACGCCGAGACAGGACTGTTGGAGGACGCCGACAGCTGCGACTTTATTGTCGACACGAGCGTGAACACCGCGGTGAGCGCAGCCGTCGACGGCGCCCAGAGGCGCGGGACCCTCCGTGTACCGGTTGTGCAGGCATCCACCGACGACCAGACCGCAACCCTCGGAGTCGTCACAGTTACCGACGGCACGCCAGCGACCACGACCTCCGATCTCGACCAAGCCCTGCGCAGACAGGCCGTGAGCGACCCGCGCCTGACCGCACTACGCACGTTCTGGGATCGCGACGCCCACCCACCACTCACACCAGCCCGAGGCTGCTCGGTACCCACCTTCCATGGCTCCGGCGCTGACGCCATGGGCATCGCGGCATCTGCCATCAGCGTTGCCGCGATTGCTCTATCCCGTCAGATCGCGGGTGGGTATCTCATATCCCTACCGCATTCGCCATATGACACACCCGCTCTCACGTGCGTAGAACAATGACCAAAGACCACGTTTGAAATCGCCTTTTCGCAGCAGCCGCTAGCGGGGCGGCTGGGGCTACCGAGGCAACCTGACCCTCATGAACCGCGCCGCCGTAGTCCTGAGAGCCGGCCCCGGCCTCCGCCTGGACCTCCACGACGGCAAGATCTTCGCCATAACAATCGACACCCCCGAAACCCCCGCCCAACTCCTGAACGCCGAAGCCTCCCGCCTGGAGACGATTCGAGACCACACATAGACGAGTGGGGACTGGCTCCGTACCGGGCGGAGTCCACCAGACCATGTGGGAGCAGACCTACCCTTGTGTGACGAATTGACCTATCGTTCCTGACTTCCGAGGAGGGGACACGTCCTTGGCGGCGTGTAGTTTCGATCCACATGACCGCGTACATGCCGGAGGCCACCGTGGCTGTACATGCTGAAGCTCACAACACCGAGCCGCTACTGGGTCGGGGCATCTACGACGTCGCCGAAGTGGCCCGGATAGTCCGGAGACACCCCGATACGGTCGCGCGCTGGACCCGGGGCGCCGATCCCCTGCACCATGTGGAGAGTGACCGGATCATCTCATTCCTCGACGTGATCAGCCTTTGGGTGATCTCTGAGTTGGTCATGCGTGGGGTTCCCAAACGGGAGATCCGGGTGGGAGGAGAGTACGTGGCCGAGCACGTCGGCACGAACTACCCCTTTGCTCACCAGAGCCTGGCCACGGTAGGCGCCGGTTTCTTCGGCAAGTTCAGGGAATGGGTCGACCTGGGCAAGGGCGGTCAGAGATCCTTCCCGGAAGTGATCGAAGAGTTGCTGAGTCCGATCGAATTCGGTCCCGACCTCCACGCATCCGTCTGGCGGCCGGCTGAGGGCGTCTGGCTCAACCCCAAAGTCCAGGCCGGCACGCCCTGCGTTGACGGAACTCGGGTTCCCACAAGAGCTATAGCCGATCTCGAAGCCGCTGGCGACCATATAGAGGACATCGCAGACGATCTGAGCCTGGACATCGGACAGGTACGCGCTGCCGTGCAGTATGAACGCGCGGCCTGAAGGTCGAGAGCAGCGGCGTAGACCCCCCGATCTCGTCTCCTATTCGAGGAGAACCTTCCCTGGAGAGTGGCAAGCGCCCTGCGGGAACTCGGGTACTACGTGAGTTATGTGGGCAATGAGCAAGACGGCGCTCCTCCTCGGGGCTCCTCCGACGAGACGATCATCGACCATGCCCGAGCCACCAACCAGGTCGTGGTCACCTCGAATCACGACATGGTTCTGCTCTGCCTCGAACAACCGCAGCCGGTGATCTGGTTGTATCCCCACGGGAACAAGATCACTCGGGATGAGATGGCCGTACTCGTGTTTCAAGCGGCACACGTATGGGAAGAGATGTTGCAAGGCGCCACCGGACCGGTATGCATCCGCGCTCTACGAACCAAGAATGAGAGCTTGTCGGCCGAGAGCGCATCCGCCTGGTGGAGCAGCGCATGAAACGGCTAGCGGCTAAGAAACGAGCGGCGGCAAAGCCCAAACCGCTCGGATCCCTGTTCGATTCCCCATCCCAGTGAACCCAGGTATGGCGTGGGGAACTCCGCAGGTAGGCGACATCGCCGAGGGGAGAGCCGCCGTTCCGGAGCACCTGTCCGATTATTAGCCTGTGCCAGGACACACGGGTAGCGCGTTGGGAGGAGAACACACGATGATCGATTTCGAAGATCGCCTCGATGAGGAGAGCAAGGCTGTCCTGGAGATGATCCCCGAGAGCCTGCTGGACCTATCCGACATACCTGCGGCCCGGGTGGCGGTCGCAGGCCTCATGGAGGCCATGTTCGCCTCCGCTCCCGAGATTCCCGGAGTGGATGTCGAGGATCATATGGCGCCCGGAATGCCGGGAGACCCTGATGTGATGGTCCGTGTCTACACCCCGTCCGGTCTCGAAGGACCGGCTCCCGCCCTGTACTGGATCCACGGTGGCGGGATGGTGCTCGGCGATGTGGCGATGGACGATCTCAGATGCAAGGGAGTGGCCCTCGAGATGGGCTGCGTGGTGGCGTCCGTGGAGTACCGCCTGGCGCCCGAACACCCCCATCCCGCCCCGATCGAGGACTGCTACGCCGGCCTGAAATGGTTCGCCGGCAACGCCGGCAGCCTCAATGTCGACACCGGCAGGATCGCCATCGGCGGCGCCTCCGCCGGCGGCGGCCTGGCCGCAGCCCTGGCGCTGTTAGCGAGAGACCGCAATGAGGTGGAGATCTGCTTCCAGCAGCTCATCTACCCCATGCTCGACGACCGCAACATCACCCATGCCAGCCACTACGTCCAGCACCCCAAGGTCTGGAACCGGACGGCCAACGTCATCGGATGGAGCTCCCTGTTGGGCAAACCGGCCGGCTCCGATGATGTCTCCCCCTACGCGTCGCCAGCCCGAGCCGAAGACCTGTCCAACCTACCCCCCGCCTTCATCATTGTGGGCGAACTGGACCTGTTCGTAGACGAAGACATCGACTACGCCCAACGCCTAACCCAAGCCGGCGTCCCCGTAGAACTCCACGTCTTCCCCGGAGCCTTCCACGGCAGCGACCTGATGGTCCCCACATCGGAAAACAGCCAACGCTGGGCCACGATCCAGCGCGAAGCCCTACACCAAGCCCTCCACAGCTAACACCGAACCCCTGAGTGGATGGTTGTTACGAATCTGGAGTTAGGAGCTGCTGTCTAGGCGAAGGGTGCTAGCGAGACTGGGGTTCGGAGTGGCGGTGGTGTCCATATGGCGGAGACCTGGCCTAGGAGGCTCTGAGGGCAGAGGACCCTGATCCCACGATTGGCTGGGGAGGTTCTGCTTGGGGATCGGGCGGGTCGCGGATTCAACGTTCGTAGAATGCCCCGTCCGTGGAAGAGGCCAGGATGGACGGGACGGCTGCAGAACGCATCGAGAGGTTCTTGGATGGGCATCCTGGTGTGCCGCTGACCGTCGCTGTGGGGTTCAGCAGTCCCCGTGGGATAGCGTGGCTTGCTCGTAGAACGAGGAATCGGAAGGTACGGCTTCTGATCGGCGATTGTCGCCCGCGATATTTCAGGAACGCCACGAACAAGGACCGCGACGAAGCGCTTGCGTTCCTGGACCGGCCTGATGTGACGGTGTGGAACTGGTACCGAACACATGGAAAGGCGTCCGACGCCCATCTGAAGGTGTGGATAGCTCATGACGCTCCCCGCCCGGCCGCGCTCAATGGGTCGGCAAACCTGACCCACCAGGGCCTGTATCTGAACGAGGAGTTGGTCACCGGCATCCCAGAGGCCGAGGTCGATCAGGCCATCCGGCGAGTCGAGGCCATATTCGACAAGGCCTGGGATGCCAAGGGCCGGCTACGAGAGTACATCGGATCACCGTCCCCGACCCGCGTCAGTTCGTCCGCCTCGAGGCCGGCCAGGTCTGCCCGGCCGCCTTCCCGCCGGACCGGGAGCACGCAGCCGCCGGCCACGGGGCAGGCCAATCAAGGCGGAGGATGTTCTCGAATCGCGAAAGGCTGCCTGTCCGGTGTCATGGCGCTGGTCCTGCTCGCGGTCCTCGTTGGGTTGCTGGGCCGAGGATGTACGGACGGATCCGATCCGGCGGCCCCTTCGGCAGGCGCACCGGCCACCTCTCCAACGACAGCACTCGCCACAACCACGACGGCTATGACGGTCTCAGCAACCGCTGCGGACGTGGCCACGACCGTCCCTGAGCCTGTGATAACGGTGGCGGAGGTGGCACCTGTGGTCCTTCTCCCCTTGGTAGCGGCCTATGCCGAAGCCCAGGACACATATAGTAGTCTAGAGATATGATGGTTACCAAGTTAGATCATCGGTTACAGAATAGCTAAACGCACCGCTGAGGTGGCGAGCCCCGAGGTTACCAACTGGTCGACCAACCAGCCCACGACCCACCGGCCAAATACACGCCGAGACGACCGCGCATGTGACCTTTCCCTCTTGGGTTGGCTGTTCTGTCACGTCGGTCACCCCATAGGGTGTCGAGTTCGTAGCGTACGAGGTCGCGGTCGACGAGATCCGCCGGGCGTCGAGGGATCTGATCCCCCGTGTGCGGCCCGGCTTCCGCTGCGACTGGCGAGACCGGTTCGGGGCATGAGAGCATGCCACCGCGTTACGCTCGGCGGTGATCCCATAACCCTGAAACCTCAGCTCAGGGAGCAGCCGCAGTGCGCCGTAGGGATTCGATTTGTGGATTCTACACGCGTGATGTAACATGCTGTCATGCGCAGCGACGAGTACGCCGACCTGATCGAGATCATCCAGCGCGCTCTTGACAGGACAGCCCAAGCGGCCATCAACTTCGAACAGGAACATCGTTGGCCGTGGAATCGCAACGCTGGCATGAACTTCCGGCAGTCGGTTATCAGAGCCGCTCTCCATGGCCATCCGCATCTCGAGATAGTTGAGGACTGCTCTGCAGAGTTTGGGCGTATCAAGGTTGTTTCATCAGAAGGGGGGCGTCCCTACCTGTTGAAACCTCTGAACTCCCTGTCAGGTCCTTCACCCATCGATCCCGACAGCGGGGTCCAACAGCCTTTCTTCGACACCTGCGATGGTGAGCCGCTACTCGCCTACCAAATCACCAGAGAGGGCATCACCCTCTACCAGGGAGAATACCGGGAAGTGCAGCAGCAGGGCGGGAGAAGCGAATATGAGATCGTCGGTGAGTTGCGCGTAGCGTGGACCGCTGACAACACCACGCCCCCCTTCAACCAAGAGGATGGCACGGACTGGATGGCCTACCTGGACGACCAACAAGGAGAGGCCGGAACGATCTCATGAACCGCCTACGGTCATACCGGAGGATCGAGGGGATCAACCAAAAGCAGCTCGGAGAGATTCTAGGCATCTCTCCGCAGCTAGTGTCAGCCATTGAGTCAGGCCGCCGGTCGCCAACCTGTGATATCACGAGACTCGGCTACGCACCGACCAGGATTGACGTCGCCGAGATGACCGAGCCACTACACAGGCAGCGGGCATCAACCCGCGTTACCTCCACTCGCCGAGCCAAGGAACTCCTGCGAGTCGCCGGCGAGGCATTCCTTGGCCTCTCTCACGTCCTCGACCCCCGCAACAAGAACCGGCTTGAACGGCTAGGTCCGATCCAGAGCGACGCCGACATCGTGGAGTGTGCCACCGAGGTCCGTGTCGGCGTCCTCGAGAAGGAGGAAAGCAGCCCCATCAAGAACCTGACGGACGCAGCTGAGAGTGCTGGCATCTGCCTGGTGCCGATAGTCGGCCTCGAAGGAATCGATGGCATTTCCTCATGGGTAGGGGAGAGACCAGGATGCCCTGTAATCGGATTGAACGTTAACGTGGCAGGGGACCGATTCCGTCTCTCGCTCGCACACGAGATCGGACACCTCGCGATGCACGCGAAGAGGACCGCTACCACGGAGAATGAGGCATACAGGTTCGCGTCGGCGCTGCTCATACACGACGATGACTTCGCCGCGTCGATGCCCGAGCGCCCCGTGCTACGCGACTTCATCAAGTTGAAGAGCACATGGGGCATTTCTGTCGCTGCCCTCGTCTACAAGGCACACCAACTCGGCTATCTGGACGGACGATCCTACCGGTCCATACAGATACAAATGTCAAGGTGGCGCAAGACCGAGCCGGGATCCTTTGCTATAAAGCCAGGCAGGCTCTTACCGAAACTAGTAAGAATGCACGGAGGCGTCCTCCGTTCCGCGAGACATCTCGGCCTCAGCCCAGATCATCTGAGGGAAGTCATAACATGGCATCCGTTGCGGGTCGTATGAACATGATCAAGGGAGAAAGAAATGAAACAGTCGCACAGACCAGGCGAAAAGGCACCACACTCTGGCCAATATGAAATCGTAGGGCCGCGAGGGGGTCGCACAGGCAAGGAACGCACCGCTGTAAAGGGCAAACGGCTCCCTCCGACTCTCAAACCTGGCCAGCGATACCGTCTGGTGGACCGCACTAAGAACCGGGCAGGTGGAACTAGTCGCTAGTTCTAGCTACGTCTGACCGCGAGGCTCGACTATGGCGATGAGTCCTCCCCATGATGTCGTTGCCCCTGCCCTTCCCGGGACAGCAGACACCAAGCGGTAGTTCCTTCTCTTTGGTCTAGGGCGGTGAACTGGGTTCCCCTGCCTTCCTGTACCACACACGGCTTTGGGGGGCTCTCCGAGATGCTGGATGGGCCTTGCAGCGGGCGAGGCCGATCAGAAAGCGAACTGTTCGGCCCGCGAGGGATCCTCTTTCTCGGATCGAGGGCTCTTTTCCCACGGGAACTATCGCCAGCTCGTGACCCCTTGAGGTGGAACCCAGGCGGTCAATCCTCCGGGTAGGGCTGGTACGCGAGATCGAGGGCTGCGGCTACCTCAGCGGCCTCCGGCGGGGACGACGGACCATAGGTTGGGTCGTACTGTCCACGGATGGCACCGCAGAGGATGGTGAGTACCTGATCAGCCGCCGTCCCTTCGTCGGGTTTGACATATGTAGGACGGAGTCGGTGTATCGGGATGTATTGCTCACGGAACTTTGCCGGATCGGCACACCAGTCGCTGCTGTCGCGGTTGATGTTCAGCAAGGCAGCTGAGAACACTTCGACCCGCAGTCCGTGGAACGGTATTGTCCTGTCGCCGCTCACCAGGATAGGTTCGGGCCCGAAAGCCGCGTACGCTTTGGATAGGGCTTCAAAGCTGTCGATTGTGCCGGCAACGAAGGCCCGGAAAGCGTTCTGGTCAGCGAAGCGCAGAACAGTCATCGCCGCGAGTGACATCTCCCACACGGAGGGTGGGAGTGCGGGTGGTGCGGGGGCTGTTGATGCGGTGGCGTAGACGTGTACGGCTTGTTGCAGATCCCGAAGAGCGCAGGTCTCGAGGTCAACCACCAGACGCAAGATTTGAAGGCTGCGCGGGTCGGCAGGCTCGGTGAGTCCCGCTTCTCGCAGGGCGTTGGCGAAGAAGTCGGATGTGTCAATCTGGGTCGTAGCGGGAAGGGAGATGTGAATATCCGCCAAGCGGCGCAGATAGCCGTCGGCTTTGAACTTGGGGCCATAAACAGTCCGCACCGCCTCACACAACTCCCCGCGGTTGGCACCGACTATCACCACAACCCGTTCGACGGCAAAGAGGTGTTGGATGTCTGCCAAGGCTTCGAGGGCGTAGTTAGGGGGGCAGCGGTCTAGTTCGTCAATAATCAACACCAGTCGTCCATGTTCGGCTGCTGCTGACTCCAGAGAACGGCGAATCGAGGCGGCCGCCCGCCGCTGTTCGGCCCATGAGTCGTAACGGGGGTCCGGCGCCGCAGCTCGCAGAGCCGCCGCCAGGCGGGTTCTCGCAGCGGCGAGGCGACCTGCGCCGGGGTCGGTGATACCTTCCGAAAGAGCGCCGAGCAGGTCGAGGGCCGGCCGCTGTGTGTGCTGCGCCGCCCAAGCGTCGAACTCGATGACGGTCTCTCCCCGGCTCCGCAGATCGGCTGCGCACATCCGCAGGAAGGCCGTCTTGCCAGACCCCCAGCCCCCATCGACCATCACGGTCGCCGGCCCATCCAGCGTTACGACCCTGTCGGTGAGTCCTACTACGTATGATCTACGGCCCAACAGATCCTTGGCGAAGGGATCCGCATCGTCGGGGACGAATGGTGGCGGCCGCACACTTCGATCTCCTTGGAATGGGGTGTCGTCTGCGTGGGTCTCCGCTTCCTTACTCCCGCGCCCGTGAGTCTTGAGCAACACATCGAGTATTCCCTGACCTTGAGCATGGACCAGCGCCCCTGCCGCGGCACACGCTAGACCCACCCTTGCAGCCATCATTACTGGCAAATGGGAAGTAGTGAATGTCCAGGACAGCACAGCGAGGTCCACCCAGGGGGTGAAGACGAAAGACATCACGAGAGCCCGGACTGCCAACCTCCAGCGCGGTGCCGGCTCGTCGCGGGGAACCAACACAACCTGACCCCACGGGTGCCAAAGCTCGAACGCAAGAGCACTCAAACAGTAAGGTCCAAGAACTAGCCAGAGGGCAACTACCACCGGCAGGCCCAGAGCTGCGACTGCTACCGCGGCAGGAACGACCAGCAACCATCCGACGCCCCAGAAAACCACTGCCATTGCAATCCGCGACCAAACGCGGCAGCGCAGACCCGGGGCAGGGACCTCCGGATCGAGTTCCCGGGGAGCGACCAGGGTATACAACAGTTGAGCGGATCCAGCGAGCACCGCCCCCACCCCCGCAGCAAGGTACCTGGGAGTGGTCGAGTAGCCCAGGCGAAACGGATTCGGCCATCGGCCTGCACCGGGAATCCGGAAATCGCAGGTACCAAGACAGAGAACTTTCCCCTCTCCGACGGTCAGGTAAGCAAGGGTAAGAGCCACCGTTGCTAGGGCAACCACGAAGAACAGCCAGATAACCAAGAATGTCCGTTCCTCGCGGTCGGGCCCGAACCGAGCAACCCGCCTCGGGAGGTCCGCCCCGTATCCGAACCCGAGCACAATGACGAACCCGATTGGGACAAGAGCAGCGACCAGCGCCTCCCGCGTGTCCGAAGCAGGACGTCCACCGACGAAGACAAGGGCAACCACGCCGCCGAGAATCGCCAAGCCGAAAAGGCTCAGGAAATTCCTGTACCCACGCCAGCCGAAAGTCGGTGAGGGATCTGCCATGCTTCCAAGGACGTTACCCAAGGGATGGCCGTCCGCTCTGATACTGGCAGTCCAGGGCAGGTAACGGTCTCATGCTTGACCGGTTCCTACGAAACCCAAGCCGATACCCAGAAACTCTATTGACGATCGTCAGACTCCCCGGTCTCGATCAGTGAAACTCCCTACCCCGTGGCCCCATGAGGCCCTGCGGATGCCGAGTTCGAGCCCGATACCCCGGCCCGGTCTCCGGTGGCGGACCGCCACGACCTGGTAGCCGCCGCCTTCGACGGACCCTCACGACCCCTCATGAAAAGGTGGCAGTGGTACCAACCTGGGTCTGGCTCGTGGCGCCGATATAGCCAGACGTTGGTGGTCGGGGACACCGCGCCAAGGGGACACGACGAAGCCGGCGGAGGGAGTAGCACCGCTTCGTGGCAGCTTTGATGGTCCCCTCACGAGAAGACAAGTTCACTGAGGCTCACTGTTAGCATACGCCGTCACCATGCCAAGGCCTCCTCTCTCTGCTCGACAGGACAAAGACTCTATCAAGAGATACGAGGCGCTACATGATGGGGTTCCATCGTGGATGTACTCGGGAGTACGGTCCTGGGCATCCCGCTTTTTCTATTCAACGGACAACCGACGACGTAAGGTGCCCAAGACTCATCAAATACAGCAGACCGAGCGGCATATTCGTACACAGCTCACTTGGTCATCACCACAAAAGGCGGCTAATTCCCTACTGGACCTGATAGCCGAAGATACTGTTGGGTTGGATATTCTGGATTTCTGTTTGTATCTGTGTAACAAGAGTGTCGGTTCAGCGCAGGCACTAGAACGAATCCTCGATGAGTCTGGCTCAGCGTGGACGGTCGGCATTGATCTCGATGGTCGCTACTGCCTAGAAAGAAGAGTTGACGTGACTACCGAGAAGGCAGCTCGAGCGGAGATAGCCCAACCAGGTAATGCCGCCGCATACTTGCGAGATGCGTGGCATTATACTTATGGACGAAATCCGAATTCTAGTCATGCTTTCAATAACGCTGTGCGCGCGGTTGAAGCTGCTGCTCGTCCCGTAGTAACGCCGATGGACAAAGCAGCCACTCTGGGCAAGATGGTTTCCGCCCTTAGAGACAAACCAGGGAAATGGGAGACACTGATAGGTGATGTCGAGACGGTAAGAAAGATGATGGAAGCCATCTGGACATCTCAGTTCGACCGCCATGGTACCGATGACACAACTAAACCCCGTAATGTCTCAACGGCTGAAGCCGAAGCAGCGGTCCAATTTGCAGTGACCATTGTGCAGATATTTCGCAATGAGGCGATTAGCCGATTATCAACTGGTTCCGAGGGTTAAGGACATCAAGCTCGTATGGTTTCGCCGCTCGGATCGATTCGGGAATCGCCGGCACAAGGCACGTCCTTACTGCTTGAGAGGGCTCCTCCGGAGGTCGAGGCGAAGTTCCTGATCGAGGACGCTGGGCAGGTTGGCGGTCTGGTTGATTCTCTTGACTCTTATGACGTGCGGTCGGCCTCGGTTGTGGATGTCGTGGATGATTACTGAGATAGGCCTGACTGGCATCTGTTCAGGGCGGGTTGGACGTATCGATGGCGGGACCGCTCGGGCGACAAGAGCATGACGCTGAAGTCCCGCAAGCTACGGGACGGGCTAGTACAGAAACGCCAGGAGGTCGAGCACCGGGGTCCGGGCGTTTCCGCAGGACGGCGGTCGCCCGCTGGTTGCCGAGCATGTCGCTGACCGATCCTCCGGTCTCCGGCCGAGGGATCTGCGGAAGCTCTTCTCCGTGCAGACGCACCGTCACCTTTTCGACATCCGGCTACCCGATGGCGCATCGGTGGAACTGGGGATCGACCAGACGACCATCACCACCGATGGCCCGGTCAAGAAGCCGGCGCCGGGCCGCATGACGTTCGTGGAGCTGGAGATCGAGCTGAAGGAGGGCCACGAGAGTCGCTAACGCGAATGGCCGCCGAGACACAGCAACGATCGGGGCTCCTGTCCGTCCGTCTGAGCAAGTTCGAACGGGGACTGCAGACCAGGGCCGGTTTCCCCCACGGGCTTCGAATGGTTGTTGCCGGCGAGCACTCCGTTAGTGCAGGCGTTGCGGGAACGGGCGCCCGGCCCGGCCGATCCGGCCATCCACCTCGCTTATGGCCGCTTACTCGAGCAGTTCGAGGAGATGATCATCGAGGAGCCCCGAGCCTGGGAGGGTCTGGATCCCGAAGGGGTGCACAAGATGCGGGTGGCCACGCGCCGCCTCCGTTCCGCGCTGCGGGCCTTCAAGAAGGTGCTGCCCGCCTCGATCCTTTCGTTCAACGGCGAGTTCAAGTGGCTCGCGGCCATTCTCGGTGGCGTGCGGGACCTCGACGTCGCTATGGGGAACCTCCGGCACTTCCTGTCCGAGATCCCCCCGGAAGATGCTGCGCACCTGGACGACTACCAGCAGTATCTGGCCGATCAGTGGCGGGAGGGAACGAAGACGCTTGCTGGCCTGCCTGGCCGGCCGGCGGTACGGACGTCTGAAGGCGGGCTTCGCGCGGCGGCTCGAACGGGGTCCGTCTGCGCGGGTTATGGAGACCTTGGGTTCGATCACGATCGGCGAGGCCGCCCAGCTGCTCATCGGTAAGCGCTACCAGGGTGTGCTGCGCCGTGGTCATACGATCACAACCGCCTTCAGCGACGACTCGCTACATGCGCTGAGGATCCGATGCAAGCGGCTGCGTTGCCTCCTCGAGTTCTCCCGCCCGGCCTATGGCGAGCTGCTCAAGGCGGATACCACCCGGCTGAAGAAACTCCAGGATGTGCTGGCGAGTTCCAGGACGCGTGCGTGGCCCGCGGGATGCTTCGTCACTACGCCGAAGGCTTACCCGTGCGCAGCAGCAACCGGGGCCAGCTCACCGCACTGGACCAGCTGATCGCCGGCCAGGACCGTCGGGCTGCGACGCGCCGGGCCGACTTCGCTGACGCGTGGGAACGGTTCGATTCCCCGGGTGGTCGAACAGGACTCCTCACTCGCCTGGCAGAGACTCAGGCCCCGGTCAACCCGAAACGTACCTGAGGTCCGGAAGAGCGTCAGGACGGCGGATCGAGCCGGACCGTACGAGTTCGAAGATCCTTCGGTCGCAGTGTCCGCTCCACGAGGCTGATAGGCCAGAGAAGGACACCCAGGCGGCAGACCTGTAGGCGTGTCCGAAAGGCCCGTCGATAGGATCGTGCGATGGTCGTTTGCCCTCTAGACATCGGTGGGTTCCGGGAGTGGGCTCTGGGGAACCTCGTCGACAACGCCGCCAGAGGGTGGTTCGCGGAGTGGCTAGTTGGGAAGGCACTCGGCGTCATCGGCGACGGCGACACTCGGGCCGAGTGGGATTCGGTCGATCTGCGGTACGGGGATCTTAAGATCGAGGTGAAGGCCTCCGGTCTTAGTCAGAGTTGGAATCCTCGCAACCGGTCGACGCCGAACTTTCGGATCCCTCCCCGCAAGATGGCTTGGGACGCAGCTACCGACGCGTGGGAGAGTTTCGATCCGCCTAGGCGAACTGCTGACGTGTACGTGTTCTGTCTTCACCATGCAGTGCCGGCGAACAACGAGAACGTCGCCGATCCGGCTTGCTGGAACTTCTGGGTGATCCCGACCGGGAGGCTCGACGACCGGCTCGGCGCCCAGAGGACCGTACGGGTGTCAACGCTCGACAGCCTCGCGGCGCCAGTGGGTTGGAGCGAGCTGCGAGACGTCGTAGACCTTTGTAGCGGGTGAGCCTTCCGGTCGAGCCCTTCCTGGTCCCTGCGACCGGCGAGCATCGAGGGGTGCTGGTGTGGCGGTGGGGAACTCCGATGCCGGTGCTGTCCTCGCCACCCGTGGGCGGTGGACCGGGCGTGGCGGGATGGGTGCTCACATCGGTGTCGGGTCGGACTACGACCGGACCGACCTCTCCGACCACGCCGGGGAGGTGATGGCCGAGCTGGGCCTGCGGGGAGCGGGGGTGGCGATGTTCACGGCGGTGGACCTGAGCCGCCGGCAACGCTGTGTCTCCGGGGGTGTGGCGGTGGATGCCACCGTGGGGATCAGCCATCCCACTTGGGCCGCCGAAGCGCCTGCGACGGAGACGCCGGCAGTGGGAGGCACGATCAACCTCGTGGTGCAGCTGCCGGTCGGACTGGATCCGGGGGCGGCGGTGAACGCGGTGATCACGGCCACGGAGGCCAAGGCCCAGGCGTTGGCGACCCGCGGGGTGCCGGGAACCGGGACCGCCACCGACGCGGTAACGATCGTGTGGCCGGCCGGGGCCGCGGCGGAGCGGTTCGCCGGGCCGCGGTCACGGTGGGGCACCAGAGTCGCCCAGGCCGTCTACCAGGCGGTATGGGCCGGAGCCGAACCAAGGGGCTGAAGGCAAGCGGTCGTGGCTCCGCTGTTGTGGGATTAGGGTCTGGTGGTTTGAAGCGACTGTTCAGGAGTGAGGGTTCGATGGCTGGTCGGCGGCGGGTTCTAGCGGCGTTGGTGGTGTCCGTTGTCATGGCGGCGGCTTGTGCGGGTGGGGACGAATCCGAGCCGGTGACGCTCAGTCTCGGGTTTCCGTTCGCGGCCGATCATCCGCTGCGTGTCCAGGTCCTCGATCCGTGGGCGGAGGACGTTTGGGAAGCTACCGGCCACACCGTGGGAGTGGAGTTCCACCCCGAACAGGCTCTCAGCCCGGCGGCGGAGACCTACGCGAACGTGGTGGCGGGCGGCCAGGACATCGGATGGGCATTGCAGGGGTACTCGCCGGGACGGTTCCCGGCCACCGCCGTGGTGGAGATGCCCTTCGTGTTCGGCAGCGCTGCGGAAGGCACCGTCGCGCTGTGGGCCTTGTACGAGGAGTTCGAGGCGCTGCGCGGCGAGTACTCCGACGTGAAGGTGCTGGGTCTGTGGACCACCGGCCCGGGTGACCTGTGGCTGGTGGACGGCGCCGCTTCGGCTGTGGCCGACATAGCCGGGCTCACCCTCCGGTCGCCGACCCCCGTACAGGCCGCGGTGATCAGAGCCTTGGGTGCTGTCCCTGTGACTGTGTCCCCTCCTGACATCCGGGCCGCTATCGACGCCGGCGAGATCGACGGCTTGTTGACGGTTGACACGGCCCTGGCCGCCCTCAACCTGGTCGATGTGATCGAGAGCGGCACCGAGTGCCGATGCTACGTCCTCGCAGGGTTCCTGGTGATGAACCTCGACACGTGGGACAGCCTGTCACCGGACCAGCAGGCGGCCATAGACGATGTGTCCCTCAGGACCGTTTCCGCCGCCGCAGCCGGCCTTTACGACCGGGCCGGCATCACCGCCGCCCAGGAGAACGCGGAAGCCGGGATCGTCAAGGTCCGCCTCGACGATGACCAGTTGGAGGAGTGGAAACAGGCCACCCGCAGCGTCGTCGACGACTGGGTCGACGGCAACTCCGGCTTCGACGCCCGGGCCATGTACGAACGCATGCTGGAGCTGGCAGCCGGCTAGCTATGCACCGCCTCAACGGATCATCACCGGCCACCTGATCGGAGCCCCCGCCCTAGACTCCGTGAGTGTCGGAACAGGAGACCACGTCATGGTCTCACGGCTGGGATCGGTCCCGGGATCTCCGCGAGAGGACACGCCTGAGGTGGACCTGCACCTTCCGATCGAGGCGGCTCATCCGGAGGCCGAGGCGAAGTTCCTGATCGAGGACGCCGCGCACATCGGAGATCTGATCGACTCTCTCGACTCGTATGACGTGCGGTCGGCCTCGGGCGTGGACATCGTGGATGATTACTGGGACACCCCCGACTGGCATCTCTTCAGGGCGGGGTGGACGTATCGATGGCGCGACCGCTCGGGTGACAGGATCATGACCCTGAAATCCCGCCGGCTCCGGGACGGGTTGGTGCAGAAGCGTGAGGAGGTCGAGCGGCGGGTCCCGGCGTTCCCGCAGGACGGCAGCCACCCTCTGGTGGCCGAGCATGTTGCCGACCGGTCCGGCGGTCTCCGCTCGGGGGACCTGCGGGAGCTATTCCGCGTGCGGACGCACCGTCGCCTCTTCGACATCCGGCTGCCCGATGGCGCCTTGGTGGAACTGGGGATCGATCGGACGACCATCACCACAGACGGCCCGGTCAAGAAGCCGGCGCCGGGCCGGATGACGTTCGTTGAGCTGGAGATTGAGCTGAGGGAGGGTCGGGAGGAGTCGCTACGGCAGCTGGCCGGGGAGCTACAGCAGCGCCCGGGCGTGCTGGCAGCCCGTCTGAGCAAGTTCGAACGGGGACTGCAGACCACGGGCCTGTCGCCCCCGCGGGCTTCCCGGATGGTATTGCCGGCGAGCACCCCGTTCATGGAGGTGTGGCGGGATCGGGAGCCCTCGCCGGCCGATCCGGCCGTTCACCTGGCCTACGGCTGCTTGCTCGGGCAGTTCGCGGAGATGATCGTCCAGGAGCCCAGGGCCTGGGAGGGTCTGGACCCCGAGGGGGTACACAAGATGCGGGTGGCCACGCGCCGCCTCCGTTCCGCATTGCAGGCCTTCAAGAAGGTGCTGCCCGCCTCGATCCGTTCGTTCAACCCCGAGTTCAAGTGGCTGGCGGCCGTTCTCGGTGGGGTGCGGGATCTCGACGTCGCCATGGGGAACCTCCCCCACTTCCTGTCCGAGATCCCGCCGGAGGATGCTGAGCACCTGGACGACTTTCGACAGCATCTGGACGATCGGTGGCGGGAGGAGCGGAGACGCCTTCTGGCCTGTCTTGCTTCCCGGCGGTATGGGCGGCTGAAGGCAGGCTTCGCCCGATCCCTCGAACGGGGTCCGTCTGCGCGCGACATGGAGGTCTCGGGTTCGGTCACGGTCGGCGACGCCGCCCGGCTGCTCATCGGCAAGCGCCACCGGGGTGTGGTGCGCCGCGGTCGCCAGATCACGTCGGAGTCCGGCGATGAGGCGCTGCATGCGTTGCGCATCCAGTGCAAGCGGCTGCGCTACCTCCTCGAGTTCTTCCGCCCGGCCTACGGCGAGTTGCTCGAAGCGGAGATCAGGCGGCTGAAGAAACTCCAGGACGTGCTGGGCGAGTTCCAGGACGCGTGCGTCGCCGGCCAACTCCTCCGCCGCTACGCCGACGGCTTACCCGTGCGCAGCAGCAACCGGGGCCGGCTCATCGCATTGGGCCGGCTCATCGGTGCCCAGGAACGCCGGGCTGCAAGGCGCCGCGCCGACTTCGCTACCGCGTGGGAACGGTTCGAATCCACCGGTGGTCCAGCCGGAATCCTCTCGTAGTCTGTTACGGCAGATGAGCCTCCTGGTCGAACCCTTCCTGGTCCCTGCTGCCATCGGGCATCGGGTGTGCTGGTGTGGCGGTGGGAGTCTCCGGTGTCGGTGCTGTCGTCGGCGCCCGTGGGTGGTGGACCGGGTGTGGCGGAGTGGGTGCTCAACATCGGTGTCGGGTCGGACTACGACCGCATTGACCTCTCCGACCACGCCGGGGAGGTAGCGGCCGAGTTGGGTCTGCGGGGACCCGGGGTGGCGATGTTCACGGCCGTGGACCTGAGCCGGCGGCAACGCTGCATCTCCGGAGGTGTGGCGGTGGATGCCACCGTGGGGATCAGCCATCCCACCTGGGCCGCCGGGACGCCGGCGACGGACCCGCCGGCAGTGGGAGGCACGATCAACCTCGTGGTTCAGTTGCCGGTCGGGCTGGATCCGGGGGCGGCGGTGAACGCTGTGATCACGGCCACGGAGGCCAAGGCTCAGGCGTTGGCGGCCCGCGGGGTACCGGGAACCGGGACCGCCACCGACGCGGTCACGCTCGTGTGGCCGGCCGAGTCGTCTGCGGAGCGGTTCGCCGGTCCGCGGTCGCAGTGGGGTACCAGTATCGCCCAAGCCGTCTACCAGGCAGTATGGGCCGGGGCCGAACCACGGGGCTGAACGCATCCGCACAGCCAGTCAGGCCAGCCCTGCAATCACGTCCACCTCCCGGGCACATCCCCTAGGCACCGATCCGGCGGTTACCCGTCGAGCTTCGGTCTCTCAGGATCGCCGACCTGATGGCAGGCGTGGGGCGGAGGGTGGTTGAAGGGGATCGTCGCTTGGTCCCGCTCAAACGCAGGATGGCAGCTACGCGAACCCAGCCGTACCACCCATGGCCGAGTACGGTCGAGGGACGAAGGTACACGAATCAGATCGTGCTGTTCCGAGTCGCGTAGGTGGTCGGTTCGGAATGCTGGGTCGTGAAACGGACCGGGCTGAGCCGAAGGTCCGATGGTTGTACCACCTGCCAAATTGATCAGCGGACGAATACGGTTATGGATGCCTGTCCGCTCGGTTAGTGGACGTTAGCCGAATGTAACCGAAGTGCGGCGGCGACGGGGCCCCGGAACGCACGGGGCCCTTTTCTTGCACTCACTGGTGGCTCCCCGTGATTCGTGCTTGTCCGCAGGTTGGCCGGCACGGGCTCACAAGAGGTTCGTCTGGCATAAGGGCGAAATGACCGGTCCCGTTTAGCCGCGGGTGAGGTCTTGGTGGTCGAGGCCGTGATGGCGCCGGGCGCAGGCGGGGGAAATGTGGCCGTCGCAGGCCTTCTTATTGGTCCTTCCGCCACCACACTGTGCAGTGTCCACCCATCCGGTTCCCTACGTACAGGCGGCCGTCCTTCTCGGTGACCTGGGGCTCCAGGAGGGGCCGCAGCTCGTGGCGTCGGGCTAGCGGCAGGGTCACCCGTTGCCCGTAGAAGCCGATGATCTCGTCCCAGTCCTCGAACCACAGCATCACGGGTCGTTCCCACCGTTCCACATTGGGGCGGACATCGAGTTCCTCCATGATCACGGCCACCAGGTCTTCGACCGACGGACCATCCGGACGGTCGACATTGTGGACGGCGCGGAAGAGGGGCGCGATATAGACCCTGGGGTGGAGCTCGGTCAACTCGATCACCACGCCACGGCGGGCGGTGTCGTCGAGAGCGACCAGGAAGGGGCCGATGTCCGCCACGTCGTAGACGACATTGGCCGACACCACGACATCCGTCGGCGGGACCTCTCCCGCCGCTTCCGGCCAGCGTCCCCGGATCAGCCGGGCGGAGACGCCCAGCCGGGCCGCCTCCTCCTCGAAACCGTCAGCCATCCCGGCGTCGGGCTCCACCGCGATGAGGTCGTGACCCAGCGAGGCCATCGGCAGTGAGGCCCGACCCCTCCCGGCTCCGACATCGAGCACCGAACCGTCCTCACCGGCCAGACCCCTGACGATCTCGAGGGTGACCGGGGGCGGTGACGAGCGCGCAGTGGCCGACATGCGCTCCCACACCCACGGCGCCCACCCGTAGGGTGACTCCTCCGCGGCATCGAGCAGCCTCTGGGGAATCACCCAGGCCTCCAATTCAGCCCGCCATCGATCCGCCGCTCTCAACTCGGCCCCCGGAGCATCGGCGCCGGCTGCGGCCGCGTCATGGTCAACGCCCAGGCATGGCGGCGTTGGGACGAGTTGGTCGGGTTGTTCGGAATGGGAGTCACTTCCGTATGGGACCGGGTCGGTCGGCTTAAGCGAATGTTATCGAAGTGGGGCGACGACGGGGTGCCGGAACGCACGTAGCCCGGGCCCCGTGGTGCGGTTCTGATGCCGTCGCTCGACATGGGCCGGACCCCGTCCGGCTCGGCTGCGAGCCTAACCTGGCGCGGGTGTACCGGAACGGGGATTCGGATGCTTCGATCGTGCGTCACCGGGCAGAGCAGGCGGCGATGATGCTCGCGAGCGTGGATTAGTGGACTTCTGGACGCCTCCGGGCTGGTTCATCCCGTGGATCTCGCGCACGCATGTGGTCCTTTACAAGCTGACCAGAGGCAGGGTCGGCGGCCGGGTCGAAGGGATGCCGTGCCTCCTCTTGCGGACCATTGGCCGTCGTTCCGGCAAGCCGCACACGGTGTGCCTCAGCTACCTGCCCGACGGCGACTCGATGGTGATCGTGGGATCCTTCGGCGGCGCCGATCACCACCCGGCCTGGTACCACAACCTGCGGGCGAACCCCGAAGTGATCGTCCAGAACATGGGACGGACCTTCGCGGCGACCGCCGAGACGATCACCGGCGCCGAGCGGGAAAGGGTGTGGGAGCAGCGGGTCGCCGGCGCTCCACGCTACGCCCACTACCAGGAGCGCACCGACCGCCGGATCCCCCTGGTCCGGCTCGTAGAATGTGAATGAGACACCAGGATTCCTGACGGAGATGTCATGCGGATATCGGAGAGGGGACAGATCACGATACCCAAGGAGCTGCGGGAACGATTCGGCCTGAATCACAATGTCGAGGTGGAATTGACTCCCACCGAGGGAGGACTCCTGATCCAACGAACCTCACCTCGGCAAGAAGCTCGTAGGACCTTTGAAGGGCAAACGCAGCGTGCGCCTGGGACGTTCCCATCGAGTCATCTACGAGGTAACGGAGGGCTGCGTTGTCGTGCTCACGGTTGGTCCAAGAAGGGACGTATACCGCTGATGACCTCTGACCTCAACGACCCGCGAGCGAGGGAGGACAAGACCCATGGAGGTGGTCAGCTGATATTGAGACTCTCGTAATCGATTCCGTGGTGGCGCCGGGCGTAATCGGCGGAGATGTGGCCGTCGGCTAGGTCGGCTTGGACGGCTTCAGGGTCGCGGTCTAGGGGGTCGCCGTAGCCGCCTCCGCCGCCGGTGAAGCAGCGGACGGTGTCGCCCTTGCGGAGGGGCATGCGGTTGGTCTTGAGGCGGCGAGTCTCGTCGGGGGTTCCGGGGTTGATGACCACGTCGGGAGGTGCTCCGTCCTTGCCGCCTAGGAGGCCCCAGGCGGGGTTGCCGGAGCGTTCGAACCAGAGGCTCATCTCGGTGTCGGTGGTCATCTGGTACTCCCGGATGATGCCGTTGCCTCCCCGCCACCGGCCGGGGCCGGCGGAGTCCTGGCGGTAGCCGTAGTCGGTGATCCGGGCGGGGAACTTGGACTCGAACACCTCGATGGGCATGTCGTGGAAGTTGCCCGACAGGGTCCAGATCATCCCGTCCTCGCCGTCCTGGCCCCGGGAGGCGCCCCATCCGCCCACATGGGGCTCGTTGTCGAGGAACAACTCTTCGGTGCGGGGGTTGATGCCGGTGAACTGGAAGATCATGCCGTCCCCGTAGTGGGCGGCGGGCACCGTGCCGGCGAGCACGGGAGACAGGGCCTTGCAGATCAGGTCGATCATCAGGCCCAGGGGGGTGAAGTAGAACTGGCAGGCGGCCGGGGAGCGGGCGTCCAGGATCGAACCCGGCTTGGTCTTCACCTCGAGGGGGCGGAAGGTGCCTCCGTTGACGGGCTGGTGGGAGTTGAACAGGTACTTGAACGCCAGGCGGCAGGCGGACAGGGTCTGGACGGCCCCGCAGTTGATGGGGCCCCGGCCGGGTCCGTCGGTCCCGGTGAGGTCGAATAGCAGGCGCTCCCCCTCCACGGTGATCCTGACCTTGATGCGGACAGGTTCGTGTCCTACCCCGTCGGAGTCGAGGAAGCCCTCGGCGGTGTATTCGCCGTCGGGGATGGCCCGGATGGCTTCGCGGTCGAGCTGCTCGCTCTGGCGGAAGATCTCCTCGGCGGCGGCTTCCACGGTGTCTCGCCCGTAGCGGTCGAAGAGGGCGCCCAAGCGGTGCTCGCCGATGGAGGCCACCGCGAACTGGGCCGTCATGTCGCCGATGGCCGAGCGGGGGAAGCGCACGTTGCTCTCGATGATGCTCCAGATGTCCTCCACGGGCTCGCCGTTTCTCACCACCAGGGTGGGAGGCAGGCGGACACCTTCCTGGAAGATCTCCGTCGAGTCCATCGGCACTCCGGGATCCTTGGCGCCGATGTCCAGCCAGTGGGCCCGGGAGGCGGCGAAGCCGGCCAGATCGCCCTGGTAGAAGATGGGGGCGAAGACGGTGACATCATGCATGTGGGTGCCGGTCAGGTAGGCGTCGTTCATGATCCAGATGTCGCCCTGACCCCACACCGACCGCCCGTACATCTCCTCGGTGGCGAGGGTGCAGGCCTCCAGGTTGCCGAGGAACAGCGGCACTCCCGAGGACTGGCCCAGCACCCGGTGGTTGCTGTCGATCAGCGCCACCGCGCAGTCCTTGGACTCGTAGATCACCGGCGTGTAGGCGGAGCGGATCAGCGCCGCGTTCATCTCCTCGGCAGCCATGATGAAGGCGTTGCGAAGGATCTCGATGGTGATCGGGTCGGGCTTCATTCGAGAGTGGCTCCGATTGTCAAGGCATCCGTTCACTAGGAGTGGCGCGGTAAGGCACGGTCCGCCTCACCGTAGTCCCGGAACCAGGGTCCGCCGTAATCTCCGTTCATCCTTCGGAGGGCGGTGGCCGCCCGGCCGTGACCGGTGATACAGGTGCGCGCCAGAGTGCGCCGATGGGCAAAGCCCACAGGCGATCAGCGATCCGGAACGGGAACTGCCCGGCGTACAGAACCGCACCGAGACCAAAAGTGGTGTCTAGCAGGCATGATCGAGGGAGACTATGTGATTTACGCCATCCAAACTATGCGATTTGCGCCACTCAAACTATAGGATTCGCGCCGCTGGGCACCATCCGAGCCGCGTTCGCTCAGCAGTCGACCTTAATCCGCCCACGACAGGTAGGGATGGGCGGGTTCCCGGTTTGTAGGTACCTCGGCCCAATCGGCCAGCGCCTCTTCCAGCTCGTGGATGGCAGCCTCCCGGGTGGACCCGCAGGCCCAAGCGCCGCGGCAGACCGGAACGGTTGCGAAGTAGCCGGGAGGGTCGCTGATAGCCTCCACTTCGGCGTTAGCGATCGTCACCATGGCCCATCGAGCGATCTTGGGGGATGTCATAGTCCCGTAGTTTGTATTACGATATCATTCAGAGACAACGGTGATCTGTCAGCTATTAGCCTTGGTAAAGGCATAAGGGGCAGGTGGCCCATGTATCGTTATCTGACGACCGGACCTGGGAGGACACAGACGGCTTCGGCACATGGGTGTTGCCGTTGCCCTGACGAGGGAGTTAACGAGATGACGAAGGTGCGGACTGAACACGATGTCCTGCGAAAGGCTCACGCTGGCTTGACCCGTGCATACACGGACCTATACGAACTACTGAACGAGATAGTCCCACCGGCGACAACGCCCCTCCCCGCCGATCAGGATGTACCGGCGCGCTCATGGCCACAGGAAGCCATCACCGCTTTCACCGTGGTTAAGTCAGCATACGACGCCGTTGAGAGTGCCCAGCTACAACTGTCGCGTCTCCGCCATGAACGACCATCGAACGGGAGCGAACGAGGAAGGCGAGCCAATCGATTGCTTACCCTCTTGGATAGCAGACCGTCGATAACCCGTGACGAGGTAAAGGGCCTCCTCGGATGGGACGACAGTATCGTGGATGAGGCTATCCACGACCTAGCGGAACTTCGTAGCGAGCCCGCGGCCTCCCTATGATCGCCGAGATCCCCACGCACGTAGTTTGGGCACTATGGATCACAGCCGGTGGCACGCTCGCGGACGTGGTAATCCGGCTCGTGGGGCATCGGAGCAAGGCAACCTTGAACTATGCCCAGGCACACGAAGCATCCTCACAGGCGGCTTTGAATCAGCAACAAGCCGAACTCTTGGGTAGACAGGTCAGTTCAGGAATAGCCGCCGAGCTACACGAGAAAACGCGAGATATCCGTTAAACCGCGGCCGATGCCCGCAGCTGAGAATCCACATCGCCGTCACCATCATTTGACAGCCCTCCCCTGAGCGAATCCAGGGCTGCGGTCCGTGCTGACCAGAACGGACTAGATCGGTGGGGCCTTGATCACCAGGCAGCCGTACTCGTCGATGGTGGCGGTGCCTTCGGGGGGGATGACGGTGGTGGCGGTGGCTTCCTCCACGATGGCGGGGCCGGCGATGGCATGGCCGGGTACGAGGGACTCCCGGTGGAAGCGGGCGGTGGGGTAGGAACCCGACGCGAACAGGACCGGGGTGGTCTTGGACGGCGCATCGGAGGGGTGATCGGGGCGGTATCCGGGCTGGAGGAGGGGACGTCCCACATCGCCGAGGGCGGTGAGCCTCAGGTTCACGGTCTCCAGCGAGGCCTCCGGGTTGGAGTGGCCGTACCGGGCGCGGTAGGTGTCCTCGAAGCGTCGGCGCAGGGCCTCGAGATGGCCGTCGGGAGATGGGGAAGAGCCGTTGGGGAGGGGGACGGTGAGGGTGTGCTCCTGTCCCTGGTAGCGCATGTCGAGGCGCTGGATGAGGGAGATGCGGTCGTGGTCCACCCCTTCTCCGAGCAGGCTGGAGACGGCTTCCTCGCCGAGATCGGCGAAGCGGGCCTCCACTTCGGTGGTGTCGAGGTCGGCGAAGTCGCGGAAGAAGGCCTCGCTGAAGTCCTGGCGGACCGCCGACTGCAGCATGCCCCAGGCTGAGAAGCCGCCGGGGTCGGGGGGGACGATCACCTCGGCGATGCCCAGCTCCTGCGCGAGCGCCACGGCGTGCATGGGGCCGGCGCCTCCGAAGGCCACCAAGCTGAACTCCCGCGGCTCGATGCCGCGCTCCACGGTGAGGGTCCGGATCGCCTGGGACATCTTGGCGTTGATGACCTCGATGATGCCCAGCGCCAGCCTCTCCCCGTCCAGCCCGAGCCTTGCGCCCAGGTCCTCCAGGGCTTGTTCGGCCGCATCGACGTCGAGGGTGAGGTTGCCGCCCAGGAAGTATCCGGGGTCGATCCTGCCCAGGTAGAGGTTGGCATCGGTGACGGTGGGCTGGGTTCCTCCCCGCCCGTAGCAGGCGGGACCGGGATGGGCGCCGGCGCTCTCGGGTCCCACCCGCAGACCTCCGGCCTCCAGGTAGGCGAGCGATCCGCCGCCGGCCCCGATGGTGTGGATGTCCACCACCGGCATCAGCACGGGGAGGCCCTCCAGCAGGGCGGAGGGGGAGCTGTCGGCGTGCCCGGCGGTGATCAGGCTCACGTCGAAGCTGGTGCCGCCCAGGTCGATGCAGATCAGGTTGGGCCGGTCCAGGATCTCGGAGAGGGCCACCCCGCCCGCCGCCCCGCCCACCGGGCCGGACAGGAGGGTCTGGAGGGGCCGCTCGGAGGCGGAGCGGGCGGAGATGACGCCTCCGTTGGACTGCATCACCCGCAGGGGCGCCTCCATGCCCCGGTCATTGAGGCGGGTGGAGAGGTCGGCCATGTAGCGGGAGACGGCGGGGGCGATGTAGGCGTCCATCACCGCCGAAGCGGTCCTTTCGTACTCGCGCCACTCGGACGCCACCTGGTGGGAGAGGGATATCGACACTCCGGGGAGCAGGTCCCCGAGTATCTGAGCGGCGGCCAGCTCGTGGGACGGGTCGACGTAGGAGAACAGGAAGGCTACGGCCACCGAGCGGACGTCCTCCGACCGGATGCGCTCGGCCGCCAGGCGCAGGTCCTCGTGGTCTAGGGGGGCCAGCTCGTTGCCCTCGCAGTCGAGCCGCCCGCCGATAGGGATGATGTCCCGGCGCGGGATGAGCGGGACGGGCTTGCGGTAGCGGATGTTGAACATGTCCAGGCGATTGCCGCGGGCGACGTGGTAGATGTCGCTGGCGCCCCGGGTAGCCAGGAGGATTACCCGCTCGCCGCGCCGCTGGAGGAAGGCGTTGAGACCCACCGTGGAGCCATGCACGAAGGACTCGACCCCGGACGGGTCGTCGACCACCAGCCCGAGCGCGTCCATCACCCCTCCGGCCAGGTCCTCGCTCCGGCTGGGCGCCTTGGCGGTGGTGTAGCGGCCGAGGTCCGGGTCGAACACCACCACGTCGGTGAAGGTGCCGCCGATGTCGGTTGCTACCCGGAGCTTCAAGTCCGCTTCCAGCAGGCGGCGCGGTGGCCGGCGCCGATGTCGACCAGTTGCTGGGGCGTGCCGGCGCAGACGTCTTCGGAGATCGGGCACCTCCCGTAGAGGGGGCAGCCGGGGGCCCGGTCCAGGGCGGAGGGCTGCTCGCCGACCAGGTAGACGTGGTCGGTCTTGTGAGCGGGGTCGGGACGGGGGGCGGCTCGCAGCAGCGCCTCGGTGTAGGGGTGGCGGGGAGAGGCGAATATCTCGGCGGCCGGACCCGACTCGACCACCTTCCCCAGGTACATGACGGCCAGGTCGTGAGCGATGTAGCGGACCACCGACAGGTCGTGGGAGATGAACAGGTAGGAGATGTCCATCTCCTCCTGGAGGGACTGGAGCAGCAGGAGTATCTGGGACTGGACCGACATGTCCAGGGACGAGGTGGGCTCGTCCAGCACCACCAGGGCGGGCCTGGTGATCATCGCCCGGGCTATGCCCACCCGCTGGGCCTGGCCGCCCGAGAGCTCGTGGGGGTAGCGGCGGGCGTGCTCGGGGCTGAGGCCGACCCGCTCCAGCATGTCGGCCACCCGACCGGTGGCCTGCTTCATGGTGAGGTGCTCGTGCAACAGCAACGGCTCGGCTACGGTCCGTCCCACCGTCTGCCAGGGAGAGAGGGAGTCGTAGGGATCCTGGAAGACGATCTGCATCCGGGCCCGGATTTCCTCCAGCATCGCCCCTTTCATCCCGGTGATGTCGGTGTCCTCGAGAAGCACCGTCCCCTCGGTGGGCTCGAGCAGCCTCAGGATCAGCCGGGCCAGGGTGGTCTTGCCCGATCCCGACTCCCCCACCACCGCCAGGGTCCTCCCGGCGGGGATGGAGAGGGTGACATCGTCGACCGCCTTGAGGTCGGCATGCCGGAAGCCGCCCGTCTTGATCTTGAAGACCTTGGTGAGGTCCCTGACCGCCAGGGTGTCGACGGCGGTCATCTCGGGACCATCCCGGTGTCGATGGGGTGGTGGCAGAAGGCGACCTGTCCGGCCCTGGCGACCCGGGGTGGCTCCTCGTCGAAGCAACCCGGCCCGGCCCGGAAGCAGCGCGGGGCGAAGGCGCAGGCGGCCAGGTCATCGCCCGGATTGGGGACCCGTCCTGGAACCTCTCTGGGCGTGCCGCCCGAGTCGAGCGAGGTGGCGATGGATACCAGCCGGTTGGGGTAGGGATGCAGGGCCTCTCGGTACATCTCGGCCGTGGCGCCAACGTTCACCACCCGCCCGGCGTACATGACCGCCACCCGGTCGCAGACATCGGCGACCACCCCCAGGTCGTGGGTGATCAGCATGCCGGCCGCATTGCGCTCGGAGATCACCTCGCCCAGCAGCCTGAGTATCTCGGCCTGGATGGTGACGTCTAGGCCGGTGGTGGGCTCGTCGGCGATGATCAGCTCGGGCTCGCCGGCCAGGGCGATGGCGATGCACACCCGCTGGCACATGCCGCCCGACAGCTCGTGGGGGAACGACCGGTAAACCCGCGCGGGGTCGGTGATGCGCACCGAGCGCAGCAGGTCGAGGGCCTCGCGCCTTGCATCCCGCCTGCCCATGTCCCGGAGGCGGCGGAGGGTGGCGGACAGCTGGTTGCCGACCCGGAACACCGGGTTGAGGCTGCCGCGGGGCCGCTGGGGCACGAAGCCGATCCGGTGACCGCGGGCCTCCTGGCGCGCCTTGGGGGGAATGAAGTCCTGCCCGGCGAAGGCGCAGGTGGCGAAGGAGGCGGTTGCCTTCGCAGGCAGCAGGTCGAGGATGGAGCGGGCGGTCATGGACTTGCCGGCCCCGGTCTCCCCCACCACGCCCAGGATCTCACCCGGCCTCACTTCCATGTCCACCCCGCGGAGGATGGGGAGGCCACCGATCGCCACCTCGAGGCCCCGGACTTCGAGGAGGGCGCTCATCGTGACTTCCTCCGCGTGGGCTCCACGAGGTCGGCCACCGACTCGCCGATGAGGATCAGGGAGAAGGCGGTGATGGCGATGGCGATACCGGGGAAGACGGGTATCCACCAGCTGCCTCCCCGCCTCATCTCGGGTATTCCTTCCGCGATCATCGCTCCCCACTCGGGCTCGGGAAGCGGCACGCCCAGGCCGATGAAGCCCAGGGCGGCGGCGAGCAGGACCGCCCAGCCGCAGCTGACCGCCGCCTGCGTGACCACCGTGCCGACCGTGCCGGGGGCGATGTAACGCACCAGGATCTTGGACCGCGAGTTGCCCACCGCCCGGCCGGCCTCCACGTAGGCGTGCTCGCGGAGGGAGCGGACCTCAGCCCGCACCAGGCGGACGAAGGTGGGCACGCCCACGATCCCGATCACGAGGATGAGGTTGCGGACTCCCTGACCGAGGGCGGACAGGACGCCGATCGCCAGCACGAGAGCCGGGAAGGCCTGGACCACGTCCAGGCAGCGCATGGTCACCGAGTCGCCCCACCCGCCGACATAGCCGACCAGCAATCCGATCGGGTGGCCTATGGCGATGGAGAGAGCCACCGCGGAGACTGCGATCAGCAGGTCGTGGCGGGCGGCGTAGACGACCCGGGCGAAAACGTCGAAACCGAGGCTGGCCGTTCCGAACCAATGGTCCGCCGACGGCGGGACGAACTGGTTGGTCAGGTCGATGGCCAGCGGATCGTTGCGGGCGATGAGCGGGGCGAAGACCGCCACGGCCACCATGAACCCGAACATGGTCAGCCCGATGATCAGCCGCGCGTCGTACTTGCGGGCGGTCACTTCAGCCTCACCCTCGGGTCGATCACCGACTGCACCAGGTCGACCGCCAGGAACATCACCGTGTAGGTGACGGCGGACAGCAGGACATAGGCCTGGATGGCCGGGTAGTCGGTGTTGATGAGGGAGTTGTAGCCGTACAGGCCCACTCCCGGCCAGGAGAACACCCTCTCCACCAGCACCGCACCGCCGATCATGTATCCGGCGATCAGTCCGGCCATCGTCACCGCGCCCGGCAGCGCATTGCGGAGAACGTACTTCAGGTAGAGCGGCGCCCCCCGCAGGCCGGCGGCACGGCCGAAGGCGATGTAGTCGGAGTTGAGCACCGACAGGGTGGCGTTGCGGGTGAGCCGGAGGATGGGGGCGACGGCCGGGAACCCGATCGCCACCATGGGCAGGAGCAGGTGCTTGACCGCCGTCCGGAATGTCTCCCAATCGCCGCTCACCAGTGAGTCGATCACGTACAGGCCGGTGGGGCCGTCAGGGGGCGTCGCGCCGATCGGCAGGCGTCCCACCGGTCCGGGTAGCCATTCGAGGACTATGAAGAAGATCAGCAGGAGGATCATCGCCAGCCAGAAGTCGGGGACCGCTACCCCCAGGGTCGAGATGAAACGGCAGAACCTGTCGAGCAGCTTGCCCTTTCGCACCGCCGCCCATACCCCTAGGGGCAGGGCCACGACCAGGGCGAACAGCATTCCGGCGGCCACCATCTCGATGGTCGCCGGCAGCCTGGCGCCCACGTCCTGGGCGACCGAGAACCCGGTGCGTATCGACTCGCCGAGGTCTCCACGGATGAGCCCGCCTTTCCCGGATCCCCCCAGACACGTGTCGCCGATCATATAGACGCAGTACTGCACGGGCAGCGACTCGTTGAGTCCCAGCCTTTCCCGGATGGCCTCCACCTGGGCCTCGGAGGCGTTGATGCCGGCGTATTGCCGGGCCGGATCCCCGGGAAGGGCATGGGAGACGATGAACGCGAGCAGGGTGACCCCGATCAGGATCGGGATGAGGGCTGCCAGCCTCCGGGTCACGTAAGAGAGCATCGTCTTCTAGGTGGTCAGTGGCCGGTGGCCAGTGATTGGCGATAGTTCGGTTTACCGTTCGGCAACATCCTCGTGGATCCGATCCCTCGGAACCCCTCCGTCTAGTCCGTACCTTCCCAGCCATTACATCACCGGACGTCCCCACATGGGGAAAGCCGCCGGGCCAGCGTACCGGCCCGGCGGCTTGTCCGGTGTTCTAGAGGTTACTTCCAGGTGATCAGGCCGACTTGGTCACGTAGTAGTAACGGTTGATCTGATCGGGTCGCCAGATGAAGCCCTGGACTTCCTGGCTGGACGCCACGATGTGGTGCGGCTCGGCCAGCCACACCGCGGGTGCGTCGGCCAGCATGATCGCCTGAACGTCGTGGTAGAGCTGGGCCCTGGCCGGATCGGCCGGGCTCAGGAACTTGGCGGCGTTCAGCTTCTCGGTGACCTCCGGGTTCTCGTAGTTGCTCCGCATGGCGAAGGCGTTGGGCTCCCAGAACAGCTCCATGTGGTACTGGGGCTCGTTCACCCAGGAACCGGAGCCGAAGTAGAACAGGAAGAAGTCCATCGGGTTGATCCGGTTTCCGTCCTCATCCTGTGCGAAGACGTTGTCCCGGAACTGCCCGGAGTCCAGCCTCACGATGTTCACGTCGATCCCGATCTGGGCCAGCGACGCCTGCACCACGATTGCCAGTTCCGGAGCGAAGGCCAGCGTGCCGTCTATGTACAGATCGGCGCTGAAGCCGTCGGGATAGCCCGAGGCGGCGAGATGCGCGCGGGCCTCGTCCAGGTCTTGGCTGTAGAACGGGGCGTCCGGGTTGTACGACGGAGTGGTCGACGGGATCGGCCCGCCGCCGCGGCTGGCAGCTCCGAAGTAGACGCCTTCCAGCACGTCATCGTACGGGTAGGCGTACGAGATCGCCACCCGCACGTGCGGGTCGTCGAACGGAGCCCGGGTCGGGTTCATGTACATGACGGCCTGGTTGTTGCCACCCACCGTGGTGACCTTCACGCCCTGGTCGCGGAGGTCAGGTATGGCGGTTACCGGCACCGCCTCGGCGAAGTCGATCTCGCCGGCGGTCAGCAGGGCGGCCTGCTGGGCGGCGTCGGGGATCACCCGCAGGATGATCCGCTCGGCCTGGGCCGGTCCGAGGAAGTAGTCGTCATTGCGCTTCAGCACGATCTCCACGCCCGGTTCCAGCGACTCCAGGTAGAAGGGGCCGGTGCCCACGTCGTTGGTCTTCAGGTGTTCATGGGCCCACGGGTCGTCATCGGTCGCATGGGCGATCAACACCTCCGAGTCGTACACCGTCACTCCGGCGTTCGACAGCACGTGGAGCGGGAACGGGGTGGGCTTGTTGAAGTCGAAGCGGATGTGGTAGTCGTCGATGACCGTGATGGCGGCCTCGATGTCGGACTCCGAACCTAAGTCGTACAGACCGATCACGGCATGGTCGAACCAGCCGCCCGCGTCCAGGTAGGCCGCCCGCAGGAAGCTCCACCGGACGTCATCGGCGGTCATCTCGTTGCCGGTGTGGTGGAACTTCACGCCCTGGCGAAGGGTGAAGATCACCGAGGTGCAGTCCTCGTTGAAGTCCCAGCCCTCTGCCAGCAGACCCTGGGGACGGGTGGAGTCCGCCACCAGCACGCCGTCGGCGTTCGGAATCAGATGGAAGGTGGTGAGCTGGTCGTACATGTTGGCGACCATCTCCGAAGCCCGGGCTTCGAAATTGCGCCGCGGGTCGATGGTCGAGACATCACCGCTGATGGCCCGCACGATGGTCATACCGTCCACCGGAGCGACCCCTCGGGCCGGAGCGGCCTCGGACTCGGGAGCACAGCTACCCTCACCGCCGGCCAGTTCGGTTCCCGTCAGCTGGGTGGTGGTAGTCACCTCTGCGGCCGCGGTAGTGGTCGTTTCCTCAGCCATAGCGGCAGTAGTCGTCGTTTCCTCGGCCATGGCGGCCGTGGTGGCAGTCGTGGCTGCTGCGGTAGTGGGAGCCGCTGCGGGTTCGGGGTCATCCCCTCCACAGGCGGCCGCAACCAGCGCCATCGCCAGCAGGGCTGCTATCCATACACGAGATCTGATCATGTCTCCATCCCTTGCTTCTCTGTGCTCTTCCCGGTCCCGGCGGGTAGCCGCATCACGGGCCGACTACCTGCGAGAACAGCCGCCCGTTAACCGGGCGGACATCCGTAGGCAACCATAGCGAACGGGATGGAACGCCGACCAAACGTCTACGCGTCGACTAGACGTCTACGCCTCCAGGCCGGCGACCACGAAAACGCGCACATGTTGGACCCAGTTGGCTTCGTACGTGCGAACCGGCTGGGCGTCCATGGGTTGCGAACGACCCTCCGAGTCGACAGCCCTCACCACGAAGTCCAGAGGGCCCACCTCATCAACCTTGCGTGTCAGGCTCCAGGTTCTCCAGCTGTACGGTCGCGCCTCGTGGCCCAGTTCGGTGGGCTGCCACGTCCGGCCGCCGTCGAAGCTGATGTCGACACTCGTCACGTCGTTCTCACCCGCCCACGCGAGCCCCGAGATGGGAATGTCACCAAAGAGGAGCCGCTGGCCATTCGAAGGGGACAGGACCAACGATTTCACCCCCATCTCGCGTACCCGCCGTCCGGCTTGCAAACCCGCATCCGTCGACTGGGCTCTGTACTTGTGATCGTCGTAGAAATGGCCGAGGGGTGTAGTTCTCGCCTCGATGGATCTGAGCCACTTCACCGAATCCATGCCGTACCAGCCCGGCACCACCAGCCGGACAGGGAACCCGTGCTCTCGAGGCAGCGGTTCACCGTTCATCTCGTAGACGAGCAGCGTATCGCCGTCAAGAACCTTGGCCCTCGGAATGCTCCTCGTATAGCAATCGATCGGGACCGGCTCATCAGGGTCCTCGCCGCCGTCATAGCCTCGGAAGACGAACTCCGTCACCTCGGGTGGGATCGCGTTCTCGAATAAGGTCGCGACCGGAACGCCTCGCCAGACTGCCGTCCCCACCATGGATCGCATGTGGTGTTGGTGCCGGTCGGCGCCCCTGCCGTAGCCTCCATTGCCCGCGCACTCCAGAGTCACGGTCAAGGTCTTGGATGGGAGACTTCTAAGGTGGTCGAGCGAAATGGTTGTGTATTCGACGCCGATTCCCTCTAGATACAGGCGCCACTCATCATCAGATAGTACGGGCCGGTCTACGAAGTGATCTCTGACGAAGAACAAGTGGTTCGGTGTGATGAACTCGCCCAGTTGTGAAACTCGCGGCTGGCTGAGCTCTGCGCTCACTCGAGAAATCATCAAGCCGTCGGTCACCGCTCCCTCATGGTAGCAGGCTGGTGCTTCTGACTCCCTTCGACCGTCTCAGCAGTGCCACTCCGTTCATCATCGACGGATGTTTTTGACCTGGGTTAAGGGCCTGCCAGGGAAGATACTGCGGGTATTATCCGTCGTTAGAAGACGTCAAGGGAACCTCCATGCATGGCGATCATTCCATGCCGGATGATCCACAGCGCCAACTCTGCAATGCCTTCAGGTGAGATCGAACTGGCCCGGCGCAGCCGGTATTCCTCTCGCTCCTCGGCGGTCAACATCGGGGTGGCGAAATCAGTGTCAACGAGACCGGGACTTATGGCGACGATCCTGAAAGCGTCGTCCTTGAAGTCTTTGGACACCTGCCTGCAAAGTCCCAACAAGCCGGCCTTTGCGACACTATACGCGAATCTATCCGAAGACCCGAGAGCACCGGCTCCGGACGCTATATGGATGATCCCGGCCCATGAACATGCGCCGGTTTGGAGGGAGCGAACGAGTGCTTGGGTGATGAAGTAGGCCGATCGTAGATTGATGTCAATGGCCCGATCGAACTCCTCAGGTGTTACGTCTACTATCGTGCCCCGGCTTGGCGTGCCCACGGCATTCACAACCGCCACACTGCCCCCGTTTGCCGACCGGAGTGCGCCCGAGAGTCCCTCCTGTACTTCAACCGGATCGCATGCATCCAGTTCGAGGACTTCGAACTCGCCGTCCGCCCGGGGAACCTTGTCAAAGCCGATGACCTGGAAGGATTGGTCCCGGGCCAGGTCGGTGACCGCCCTGCCCATACCGCCGGCCGCACCGAATACAACGATCAGGTCGGGGGACAGCACCATCTCAACTCCTCGGCCGGAGTCCGGCGTTCAGATAAGGGAGCCCGAGCCGGCGCGATTGCGGAGGACGGTCAGGACTTCGCTGTCGATCGAGTCGCCATGAAAGCGTCCGGATAAGTACTCGTCGATGGCCCATGCTTCCAAGGCGGCAATCACCGCATCTTCGGCAGAGGTCTCCGGCGGATATCCGATCCGGTCTAGCAGCATCGCGACCTCACCCAACACGTCTCCTTCGAGTGGAATCGCACCCGGCCCGTCACTCTGCACCAGGTGGACAGCTCTGATATCGGAGAGGCGTATTAGCTCTAGCACCGGATCGTGGTGGTCATCGACCCTGAGGTTCGTATACTCGTCGCTGGCGCCTTCTTCGTAGGCGCCCTCTTCGGTAACGATCAGGATCGCAGAACTCTGGCGTCCTCTCCGGTCGCCGCCGGCGCGATCGCCGGCCAGCAACGCCGCAAGCATCCGGCGCTCGAGTAGGTCCGACTCGTCTGTTGCCAGCCAAGCCCTTTCCATCGCGGCGATCACACCAGGACCGGAAAGGAAGTTCCCTTGAATGGCATAGCCATCACCCACCGCATGGCCGGCCCAACCGTTGCAGTCCTCTCCGGTATGGCTGCTGGCGCGCCCCATCGCGTCCACAACCCCGAGCTGCCGGTACTGTTGCTGGTCGTCGTCTTTCACAAGACTCCTCACAACTTCCTCTGCTGAGGCCCCGGAACTAAGCAGGGCGAGTCCGCGTTCCCGGTATGTGAGATTACATTTGGCCTGGGTTGCGACCGCTCCCACGTTCACTTTGGCGGCAGGTACGGCTCGTCCGACTGCAAGACATCTCGAGGCCACCGCAGACCCCCACCATGCACCGTCTGCACTGCGAGCTACTATCGAAAATGTCACCGTCTACACGCTAGCACGGCCGGATGTTGCCGGCTTTGCCCAGGCGAAGGTATTTGCTCACGCACCACGGCCCTGTTCTAGGTCTCTTGCAGGGCTGTCGCCTGTCAGCTCTTCATCCAGGAAGGAAAGCGGAACAGAACCGTACGACAGCAATCGATCATGGAAACTCCTCAACGAGGCGCCGGCATCGTACCGTGCTCGGAGGTCGTGAATCGCGGTCCGGCCCATGAGGTAGGACGAAGGGTACGTAGGATTCCCGTACCGGATGTATCTGGTGATTTCGCCCTCGGCCATGTGCCGGTCAAGGGCGACCTCCTCTTCCAACAGTCTGGTTGCTTCGGCGAAACTCATATTCCTCGTATGGAGGCCGGTGTCTATTACCACGCGAACGGAACGCCATAGAGCATTACGCAGCTTGAAGAGTCTGACCGCCGGGTCGTCGAACAGGCCGGTCTCGTCCAACAGATCCTCTGTATAGAGACCCCAACCCTCGGCGAATAGGGGAGACACGAAATAGCGGCGAATCGGCGATGTCTCGGTCGCCAGCTTGTGATGGACGCGCTGGAGATGATGTCCGGGATACGTCTCATGGCCTGCGATCGACTTGCAGAACGCGTAGCAGTTATCACGCATGTGCTGCGATCGGCGATCAGAGGGCGCGTCCGGGTCGATGGGCGTGATCAGCCATTCACTGACGAGACCCGGCTCGAAGCCAGGGCTCGGCGACATGACGGCGATCGGCAAACCGACCCGCAAGTACTCCGGGAGCCATCGGACGTGACACACCTCGCCATCCGGTATCGAGATCAGATCCTTTTCGACGCAGTGATCGTGGGCTCGCTCCATCTCACGCGCGTAGGCATCGGCGAACCCTTCCGGTCGGGGATGATCTTGCTTCACCCGGCTCACCTGTTCGGTCCAGTGGAGATCGGGATCCAAGGACCTCGCATAATCCTCCAACCGGGCACGGTCCTGCTCTACCCGGTCCCTCCCCCACTCGAACAACTCCGAATGGTCGAGAGGGACACCGTGATATGTATCGAGGAGAAAGTCGAAGTACGCCGCACCGGCCCGAAAGCTTCCCTTGGCTGCGTCTCGCAGCACGTGGAGCGACTCGGAGAACTCTGCCACAGCTGTCGCCGCCCCCTGCGCAGCGGCCGAGAGCGGGGTTGTGATCCGGCCTTCCAGCTGACCGGCAAACATCGGGACCGAGGTCCCGAAGAATGTCTGGAGACCATCGGCCACCTTGATCGTCATGTCGACGTACGGGCGTGGGAGGTCAGGTGACCCTAGGAGGCGCCGTAGTGCTACCAGGTAAGCAGGGACTGCTTCGAGCCGTGACAGGAGCGATTCGGCCCGTTCGTGGACGGGCGCGAATGGACGCTCCATGAGCAGAGATGCCCCGTTACCGAGCCGTTCCAGATGCCAGTACGGTGACCGCTCCCAGAATCGTGTCTCCACGAGCTGGCGCGCCTTCACCTTGGCATCGGCAATGGCGACTCTCGCATCCAACTGACTCGGGAAGGGCAGCGAGGAGGAATCGACACCTTCCAGGCGAGCCACGAGTCCATGGAGATCTCTCAGGTAATCGTCGGCGACGTCCGGTCCGAACTCGCCGAGCTCCGAGTCCCACGTGTGCACTCCCACCTGGGTGGCAGCCACGGGATCGGCCCGGAGCACGGTCTGAAGGTACTCCTCGATGACCTGATCCAGCGATTCCGTCAACCTAGAACCTCGCAATCGACACGTTCAGCCCGCGGTCGGAGACCGCGAGCCACAAAGGGATCTTCGTGCCTGGCTAGAGGCCCAGTATCCGTGCGGCATTCTCGCCCAGAGCCCGATTGAGAATCTCATCGGAGTCGAAGGGCAGCGCTCGAAACTGCTCCACGCTCTGCCCGAAGGGCCTCACCGGGTAACTACTTCCGAACAGCAAGTTGTAGCTCATGAAGTAGTTCGCTGATCTCACGTACTCGTGAGAGCCAGGAGTGTTGGGCATGTTGAGGTAGAAGTCCGGTATCAGGTGGACGTTATTGGTCTGGAAGACCACGCTGCAGGCGAGTGTCGTCCAGGGCCAGTTAGCGTGCGGCACGACGATCGTCAGGTCCGGGAAGGCGAGGGCCATCCGCTGGACGTGAATGGGGTGGCAGTACGACATATCCGGACCCAGGAAGATACTGCTGGTGAGGGATGCAATGAGCCCGAGGTCACTGCACAACTGGTATAGCGGCATCAATTTGGCATCGTCGTTGTGCAGCGGCGGATCAGAGAACCCGTTGTCAAAGCAAATGCCTCGAAGACCCAAGCTGTGGCACTTCTCGATCTCCTCCAGAGCCTCTTTTCCACGATTGCCATCCACACCGCCGAAGCCGACGAATCGCCCGGGATACTCCTTGACTATCGCGGCAACGGTGTCGCTGCTGACCGTACCAAACGGTGATGGAGACTGCCGGCCATGGACGACTCCTACGTCAATTCCCGCCTCGTCCATTTCCGCAATGAGATGGGTCATGGATAGCTCAGATCGTGACTTGTATTCCGGCAGGTTGAGGGACAGACCGTGCGCTTTGACAGGATCGGGGTTGGGGACTCGAGGGCTGAAGATGTGCAGGTCCGTAAAGTCCCTGTAGGGGGGTCGTATCCTAAAGTCGACAATCATTAGAAATCCTTCCTGTTCCGCCAGAGCCATGCAGATCTAGGTGCGATAGCGCCGACCAATCGTAATGTTGAAGTGTACCATGTGCTGCTCAATGATGAGTCTCTGTGTGGAGTCCTTTCTTATCGATTAAGGGTTTGGCGAAAGAGTTGTCGTCTGTTGTGTTAGTTACCAGACAAATACCTCTCACCGTTGCCAAGACGGCGCCCAGTGCTCCGTGCCTTCTCCCTTCAGGACGCGGCCGAACGCCATGACGAGAGCCGGATCACGCAATACCCTCGGATTGTCGAGAGGGGACCCTTCGGTGAGGACGATGTCGGCAGCGGCGCCGGGCTCGGGCAGGCTCTCAGGCCCGAGCCCATTGAGTTCACGACCGCCGATCGTGGCAGCGTGCAGCACGGTCAGCCTGTCAAGGCCCACTTCCTCCAGGAGTTCCATCTCCCGGTGCAGGCGAGGCCCGATCGGGTTCAGGTCTGCCCCGACAGCGATCCGAACGCCGGCCTCCAAGCAGGCTTCGAGACCCTCCCGGTGACGTTGAATGGAAGCTGCTGCCCGATTCGCAGCGTGGGAAGGCCACCCGTCCTCAGAAATGAAGGAGGAGTCGTGAGTCACCCCGATCGTGGGCACGAGCCAGGTTGAGGCCTTCGCCATCGAAGCAGCTGCCTGCTCGTCCAGCGCATAACCGTGTTCGACCGAGCGGCCTCCCAATCTGGAGAATCGCATTGCCTCCTCACTCCCACCGCAATGGGCGGCCACCGGAATGCCGCGCTGGTGGGCCGTCCTCATCAACGCCTCGATCTCCTCATCGGAGAACTGTCCCCCGTCCACGGTCTCGTGCTCGCTGTAGAGACCCCCGGTCAGCGACGCCTTGATCCAATGCGCACCACGAGAGACCTGATGGCGAACGGCGCGTGCCACCTCGCTCGGGCCGTCCACCGTCATCGCCCCCTTCATGCGGACAAACTCACGGGGATACGCCACCCCATGGCCACCGGTGGTCTTGAGGGCGCAGCCCGAGCCGCGGAGTCGGAGTCCCGGAGGAACACCCGCCTCGTGAGCGCGGCTCAGCACCAGATCGATGTCGTCGCATTCTCCTACCGATCGCACCCCCGTGATCCCCATCCGAGCGGCCTGGGCTAGGTTCACACCCGCCCGGATGGTGCGGGCGGCGGGCGCCTCGAAGTATCCCTGGGCGTCCGGGTCGTACATCAGACCGCCGACGTGGGCGTGGCAGTCCCACAGGCCGAACATCCCGGTCAAGCCCGATGCGTCAATCGTCAGGTCTGCCGACTCACTTGACGGATCCGCTAGCACACCGCCCCGGACAAGGATGTTCCTCTCGCTGTGCTCCCCCGACGAGGTGTCCAGCCAGCTGACCCCTTGAATCCTTACCGTCGACACCTTCATACTCCCGCCACGTTCCTTTCCTTGCCCCTAACCGCCTATTCCCTGAATCAGCCGCGTTACCTCGAAGGATCGACTACGACAAGGGGCGGATCCGGAGGATGACGCGCTCGCTCTCGATGATGCTGCCGTCGTACAGCCGGCCGAAGTACTGGAGAGCGAGCTTGTCGATGTGTTGCCTGGCCCGGCTTCCCCCGATCGTCTCGACTACCTCTCCCCTGATCTCGACATACTCGTATGGATCGTCATGCTTCCATATCGCCACCGTCACCCGCGGGTCTCTCTGTATGTTCTTGAACTTCTGCCGATGTATCTCCGTATTGATCAACAGCGTTTCATCGTCACAGTCGACCCACATAACCTGACCAGCCGGCTGACCGTCTGCCAGCAACGTCGTGAGGACCGCAAAGTTCGGGCCCTCTGCGAAGGCCTTTACCTTCTTGCTAAGCACGGGAACTGTCTCCTGCTCGACAAGACCCGCCGTGCGAAGCCGGCCCCACCTCGCACCTCATGCTCACACCGCCTTGGCGGATCTGCTGTCGAAGGCGTCGCGCAGGCCGTCACCGACGAAGTTGAAGGCCATCACCGTGAGGAAGATCGCCAGACCCGGGAAGACCGTCAACCACCATGAGATCTGCAAGTACTGCCTCCCGTCAGCGAGCATGCCGCCCCAACTCGGAGTCGGCGGCTGCGCTCCGAGGCCCAGGTAACTCAGAGCCGTCTCGAGCAGGATGACGAAGGAGATCGAGAGTGTGGCGATCACGATCAGCCCGTCGGAGATGTTGGGGATGATGTGGCGCACGAATATCCGGAGATCGGACGCGCCCGAAGCCAGGGCGGCCTTCACATAGTCCCTGTGTTTGAGCGACAGGACCTGGCCCCTCACATACCGGGCCGTAGTCCGCCAGTAACTCAGGGCAATGAACAGCACCGTATGTCCCGTGCTAGCGCCGAACAGAGCCACCAGCATGATCAGGAGGAACAGAGGGGGCATCGCCATGAGGAGATCGACTATCCGCATCAGGGGACCATCAAGCAGGCGGTAGTAGGCCGCGAGGATGCCGACCGTTGTGCCTATGAGGATGATCAGTGCCACCGTGGCGAAGGCGACAAGGAGCGACACCCGCGCGCCATAGATCATCCGGCTGAAGCTGTCCCGTCCGAAGGCGTCGGTCCCCAGCAAGAACTCTCTGCTCGGGGGCTCCAAGCGCCTCGGTAGGTCCTGGACCACGGGATCGTACGGCGCTGCCAGCGGCGCGAGTATCGCGACGATGATGAGAACGGTGAGAAAGGCCATCGCCACGACTGCCGGACGATTGCGGCTATACCGCCATGCGATTCTCTTGAACCGGCTCTCCGAGCGGATCTGACCAGGTGCGGCAGCTGCTGGACTCGCCAAGCGCTCACTAGACATAACGGATCCTCGGATCGATGTAGGTGTACAGGATGTCGACGATCAGGCTGAAGATCATCACGAACGCGGCCGTGAAGATGGTCAAGCCCAGGATGACGGGATAGTCCTGGCGGATCACAGCCTCCCATGCCAGCTGCCCCAACCCCGGCCAGACGAAGATCGTCTCGACCACGATCACGCCCGAGAGCACTCGGGCCATGGACAGACCGATCACGGTGACCAGGGGGAGAATGGCTATGCGCAGAGCATGATGGATCGTGATCCGAGTCGGAGTCAAGCCCTTGGCCGCGGCAGTCAGGATGTAGTCCTCCGCCAGGGAATCCAGCATGGACGATCGCACCACCCGGGCATACCAGGGCACAGCCGAGAGCCCTAGGACGGCCACCGGCATGACAAGGTTGAGGGGAGCCGCGAAGAGGCCTTCGCTCCCGGTCCCGAAAGCGGGTAGCCATCCCAGGTGTACGGAGAAGGTCAGCATTAGCAACAATGCGAACCAGAAGTCAGGCATCGACAAACCGAAAAGGGTTGCCGTCGTTATCGTATGATCGAGTCTCGAGTTCCGTCTGAGTGCGGAGATCACGCCGGCCGGCAGGGCGATCACCACCGAAACGGTCAGCGCGAGCAGCTGCAGCTGCAGGGTGGGCCACAGCCGAGAGAGAATCACCTCTGTGACGGTGACCCCGTACGTGAACGTCTGTCCGAAGTCACCGCGTATCGCGGCCCCCAGCCAGGTGAGGTACTGCCTGACCGGGGGTTCGTTCAGCCCGAGCTGCTCGCGAACCGCCTCGGCCTGCTCTTCGGTGTAGTGGTCGGTGAGATAGAAGCTCTCGGGACTGCCGGGCGCCAGGTGCATCATCGTGAAGATGAAGACGCTCAACAGGACCAGCAACGGGATGATCTGCGCTATGCGATTGACGATGAAGCGGGTCATCGGCGGACTCCGCTCGCCTGAAGTTCCGGGAAGTGGCAGGCGCTCGGATGCCCGACGCCGAGGGTGTCCACCAGTTCCGGAGAAACCTCCGCACAGGTCGGCTCTGCCTTCCAGCAGCGCGTGCGGAATCGGCAACCCGAGGGCGGATCGGCCGGATCGGGTATCTCCCCCGTAAGGATGATCCTCTCATCGACGTCGTCGGCCTTGGTCGGGTCCGCACTTGGTATCGCGCTCAGTAGAGCCTGGGTGTAGGGGTGGGTTGGCCGGCTGAAGACCTGGTCCACGGTGCCGTACTCGACGATCCTGCCCAGGTACATCACCGCGATCCAATCGGAAACATGATGCACGACCGCGAGATCATGGGCGATGAACAGATAGGCCAGCCCCATGGCCTCCTGGAGGTCCCCGAGCAGATTCGTTACCTGTGCCTGAACCGAGACATCCAGGGCACTGACGGGTTCATCGAGTACCAGGAGCCTTGGCTCGAGTGCCAGTGCCCGTGCAATGCTGATGCGCTGCCTCTGCCCTCCGGAGAACTCGTGGGGGAATCTGGCGGCGTCGCCGGCATTCATCCCCACCTTCTCCAGTAATTCGTGTACCTTTCTCTCGCCCTCGCCTCTACGGCCATAGGCGCCATACACTCGCAGAGGCTCGGCAATGATCTCCTTGACCGTCATCCTGGGATCCAGTGACGAGTAAGGATCCTGAAAGACGATCTGCATGTTCCGCCGGATAGGCCGCATACTCCGCCTAGACAGTTCCGCCAGTTCCTTGCCCTCGAACACGATGCTGCCGGACGTAACGTCCATTAGCCGGGTGATGCACAGCGCCGTTGTGGACTTCCCACTACCGGATTCGCCGACCAGCCCGAGAGTCTGCCCGGGATAGATCGAGAAGCTCACATCGGTCACCGCCTGGATCATCGCCTCCGGGCGCCCGAACAGGCCCTTACGCACGGGAAACGTCTTCGTCAGGTCGCGCACGGTCAGGAGCGGGGAGCCCGAGCGCGGACCCGCCTCCCCGTTGACTGCTTCGGCGCGATCTGAGGGACGTTCCATCGGCACCTGCTTCCTAGTGGTCTGTCTGGGTAATGGCGGTGTGGTATGGCGTCGGCAGCGGTGTTCCTCGCAAGGCCCGCTGACGAAGGCGTACCCGCAGCGGTACGTTGAGGAAGCGGAACGCAGCGACGGGACACCGATGACCGCCAGAACACACCAAGCTGTTTCGCAGACAGACCACTTAAAGCTCCTCGAAGAAATGGCACGCCGAGAACTGATCCTCGCCGCACTGTCTCAAGGACGGCCGTGATTCCCGGCAAGGATCGCGGTCCCCGGAGAGTCCACACCTCGGTTCAAAGGGACAGCCGGCCAATGCTTGGAACATCTGAGGCGGAGAACCGGGAATCGTCGGTAATCGTGCCATCTTCTTGTCGATCTGCGGCAGGCTCGACAGCAGTCCCCTGGTGTATGGGTGGCGCGGCGAGAGCAGCACTTGCTCCACCGGGCCTTCTTCCATCACCCGTCCTCCATACATCACGATCACACGGTCGGCCATCTCCGCGATCACACCAATGTCGTGTGAGATCAGAATCAGGGCAGCACCCGTTTCTGCGGTCACGTTTCGCAGCAATTCAAGCACTTGCGACTGGATCGTGACATCGAGAGCAGTGGTGGGCTCGTCCGCGATCAAGAGCTTCGGCCTGTTCGCTATCGCCATGGCGATCATGGCTCGCTGCTTCATCCCGCCCGAGTACTCGTGCGGGTACTGCTCGTATCTGATTCGAGGGTTAGGGATGCCGACAGACTCGAACAGGCCTTCCACATGTTGCCGTACACGGTCAGATCCCATCTTCCCGTGGGCGAGGCTCACTTCAGCCACCTGACGGCCGACTCCCAGCACCGGATGCCATGACGAGGAAGGGTCTTGGAAGATCAGGGTGATGTCCTTGCCGCGAATCTCCCTCATTTCCTTGGCAGTGAGTTCAAAGAGATCTCGACCTTCGAACAGCACCTCCCCGGTGACGCTGGCTCCTGTCGTGTAGACATTGAGCAAGCGAAGAACTGCCAGGACCGAAACACTCTTGCCCGACCCGGACTCTCCGACGATGCCGACTATCTCACCTGGATGGACATCATAAGAGATACGGTCCACCGCTCGCAGGGCACCGCCTTCGAGTTCGAAGTCGACTGCCAGGTCCCTTACGGACAGCAGAGCCTCCGCTGACCGAGAGGGCCTGGCAGCCTCCTCCTTCATGTGATGCAACGCACCTTCTCAGGTTGCCGCACTCATACGAGCTCGACTAGACCTCTACTCGTTTACCTTCCACTCACGGACATCCCAGTACATCCGGTTGTTGGACGGGAACACGTCGGTGAGGAGGTCCGAGTTGTACAGGACAGTGCCGGGCGGGCTGAACACGGGCACGAACGGCGTATCCGCCGCCAAGTGCTCCTGGATCAGTGAGTAATGCGCCTTCCTTTCATCGACGTCGGTCGTGAGCAGCGCAGCCGTCAAGGCCTCGTCGATAGCACTATTGGAGTAGTTCATATGGTTTTCGGGCTCACCCGTCCCGTAGTTCTGTCCAATGATTGCCGGATCCGGGAAGCCGGAATGGAGCGACATCACGGCGACATTGAAATCGCCGTTTCTCACGGCTTCGATAAACTGCGGCCACTTAGCCGTTTCGATGGTGACATCGATACCGAGCTTGGCGAGTTCCGCCTGCGCATAGATCGCCAACCCTTCACGGTTGCTATTCCCATCGTTATAGAAGAAGGTCAACTCAATGCCTTCCCCGCCCGGATAGCCCGCTTGAGCAAGCAACGCCGCCGCAGCGTCGGGATCATAAGGGGGCATCTCAACGCTCGAGTCGAATGCCCAGGAATTGCTGATCAGGAAACCGTCACGTACGGTCGCATACTGCCCCAGGAAGTTCGTGACAAAGGATTCCTTGTCAATGGCCATCGCGATTGCCCGCCGGACGTCCGGATTGGCAAGAGCTTCATGGCTCTGGACGTTGAACACGAGACCGTCTAGCTGTGCCTTGTCATAGGTCGCAACGTCAATGTGTGGTAAGGCGACCATGCGATCAATGTCGCCGGGTGGTGTGCGGTCCATGGCATGAGCCTGTCCCGTTTCCATCGCGACCAGCATGGTGTTGACGTCCTGGATCCCCCCGTGGTGCACGGTTTCGATACAGCCACGATTCGGTTGCCAGTAGCCATCAAAGGCCTTGAAGGTAGTCTTCTCCTCCGTCCACTGGACGAACTCATACGGCCCGCTGCCTATCGGATGCAGCGAGAACGGGTGATCCGCTCCGATGGGGCCTTCCCCTTCCAGCAAGTGCTTCGGGAGAACCTTCAGTACCTCCCTGACCGAGATTGCCATGAACGAGGCGTCGGGCTTAGCCAGCGTGATCGAAATCGTGTGGTCGTCATGGACTTCCACACCCGCGACCTTGTCGGCGGTGCCGTCTGTGTACGCGTCGGCTCCGACGATATTGGCCAGCCTCGGCCGCCATTGGCCCAGGAAGCCGGGTGCCAGGATGCTCTCGATCGTGAACTCCACATCCGCGGAGGTGAGCGGCGCACCGTCATGGAATATGACGCCTTCCTGAAGGTGGAAGGTGTAGGTCAAGTTGTCATCCGAGATTTCCCACGAACGTGCCAACTCGGGAACGATCTCGGCGGTGTCCGGATCCACATCGATCAGGAGATCGAAGATCAGATCGGTCCTCCAGTACCCGGTCGTATCGATAGCGAGCAGGGGATTGACCGTATTCCGGACGTTCGTCTGGTTGATTATGGTCACTTCGGACCCGGGTTGGATACAGGATGCGGCTGCGACCGCCGCCGCAGTCGTCGCCACGGCTTGCGTGGTTGCCGTAGCTCCATCATCGGTAGCAGGAGCCGCAGTGGTAGCAGGAGCCGCAGTAGTAGCAGGAGCCGCAGTAGTAGCAGGAGCCGCAGTTGTGGGAGCCGGATCATCGGCGCCTCCACACGCCGCCGCGAGGAGCGCGAGAACTCCAAGGCAGATTGCGAGTCGCCTCCGATATGAGTACCTATTATCTGAGTGTTCTCGCGTGCGCATCGGGCCGGCCCTCCTTCGGGATAAATCTCCTCAGCCCGCCCGGATTTCGGAGGAACTGAAGAGCCTCCGCTTGTCGCCCAAACTCCTACGGGCGAATGAAACGACTCTACCCCTCAGTGCTCGAAGACGTCGGGGAAACTGGAGGATTTATGTGGCCCGTAGTTCCGATAGTTCGCTCAGCAGAAGCGGAGAACCCGGACGAAGATGCGTGATGGGGCACGAGAGGCGGTGGGGATTCCCTCCTTTCGGTACAATCCGGCCATCAGAAGGGCCGTCGTTAGGCCCGTTACCCGGCAATCTCGACAGGTGGATCGAATATGACGGTTGTGGACGCGGTCTGTCCGCTGATGACCGACCCCGAGGCGTGGGACCTCTATATCGAAGGAGGGGTCGATATCGGGGCTCCGACCGTGGCCAACTGGGAGACCCCTTCCGAAACTCGAGAGTTGCTCGAGCAATGGGCCCGCTGGATGGACGAGGACGAGCGGTTGGTCGCTGTCACCGAGCCCGGCGACTTCGACCGGTTCCCGATTCCCGGCAAGCTGGGAGTGATCATCCACTTCCAGAACGGCGCCCCCCTCGGCGAGGACCTCGCCAACTACGGCCGCTTCCACAGGCTGGGGCTGCGGATGGTTCAGCTCTGCTACAACTTCGCCAACCCGCTGGGCGACGGGTGCCTGAGCACGGAGGACGGTCCTTTGACCTCGTTCGGGCGCCAGGCGATACGGGAGATGAACCGGCTCGGGATTGTGGTGGACCTCTCCCACACCGGGCGCCGCACCACCATGGACGCCATGCGGGTCACCTCCGCGCCGCCGGTGTTCTCCCACTCCAACCCGGCCGCTCTCACCGCCCACCGCCGCAACATCGATGACGAGCAGATCAAGGCGGTCGCCGACCTGGGAGGACTGGTCGGGGTGGTCAGCTTCCCATCCTTCGTGAAGCCGGGCGGCAAGGGCGCCACCGTGTCGGACCTGGTGGATCACATCGACTACCTGGTGGACCTGATCGGACCCGACCAGGTGGGGCTCGGACTGGACTTCTGCGAGTCGGGCATGGAGATGGTCGAGCGCATGATCGAGTCAGGGGCGTGGACTGTCGAGGACTACCCGATGGATGCCGACCCCCGCCTCGTCGACCTGACCTGTCCCTCCCAGATTCCCAGCATCCGCCGGGAACTGGTCCGGCGCGGCTACCCGTCCGAATCCATAGACGGCATCATGGGCCACAACTGGATAGACCTCTTCAAAAGAGTGTGGTCCGCCGACGCCTGACCGCGGTGAATCGCCAGGCGTACCGGCAATGTCCAGGAGACCTCCCTAGTCAGCCAGAGCAATCACCAGCGTGACAACGATGCTCATGAGTCCTATCGAGGTTGCGATCAGAGTGGTGATGATCCACTTCGTCTGGTTGCTGATTGCCTTCTCGACCTTGGCCTCACTCGCGGCTTCCGCTCGCGCCGCGACAGCATCCGCATAACTCTCGGTGGCTGGTGAGGACATCGTGGCTATTCCTCCTACCTACTGACCCACGTTTCTACTCTATCATACTCTGATCACAAGTGTAGTCAGTGGTTGTTATCGTAGCGTGCGGGGACTCTAGGCTAGGCCGATCCGGCCGATCAGCTCGGCTGCTCTGGCCCGGGCTTCTGCGATCACCTCGTCCTGGTCGACGCGGGTGCAGCGGCCGTCCTCCACGATGACCTCTCCGCCCACGATGCTCGTGGTCACATCGTTGCCCCGGGCGGCGTAGACCAGGGCGGCCCGCGGGTCGTGGGCCGGGGTGAGATGGGGTCGCGTGGCGTCCAGCACGATCATGTCGGCCAGTGCTCCGGGCGCCAAGCGGCCCGCGTCGATGCCCAGCGCCGTGGCCCCTCCTACGGTGGCGATCCGCAAGGCCTCTGCGGCTGACGAGGCGGCGGGCTCGAGCTCCGCCAGCCGGTGCATGAGCACCAGCATCTTCATGTTCTCGAAGAGGTCCTGGCGGTGGCCGCAGGTGGAGCCGTCGGTACCCATCGCCACGGTGGCGCCGGCGTCCAGGAGCTGCCGCATGGGCATCACGCCGTAGGGGACATACTGGTTGGACATCGGGCAGTGCACCACCGCCGTCCCGGTCGAGCCGATGGCCTCGATCTCCGCTTCGTCGAGCCAGGTGGCATGGGCCAGCACGGCATCCGGGCCGAGCAGTCCCTGGCTATGGAGCCACATGGCCGGACGGACCCCATATGCCTCCTTGTACACATCGGGATCACTCCGTGGAGCGCTGAGATGGGTGTGCCATCCGGTCCCGTGCCGGCGGGCTGTCTCCACCGCGGCCACCAGCAGGTCCTGGCCGGTGTAGACGGTGTTGATCGGTCCGGGCCATACGGCCACCCGGGAGCCGGGGGGCCGGGCCTCGATGCAGGCCTCGGTGGTGTCGATTTCCTCCCGGTCGCTGCCCGTGAAGGCCTCCCGGGGCAGGCCCTGGCGCTCGGCCAGCTTGGTGTAGCCGCCGGTGACGCCGCGCGCCACCACCCCTCTAAGACCGACCTCCTCCAGGGCGGCCGCCACCGCGAGGGTGGTCTCGTAGTCGGTGCGGCCGTAGTGATGATCCAGCAGCGCGGTGGTACCGGCCAGGGCGGCCTCCACCGCCGCCAGGAACACCGCGGAGGTGGTCTCCTCCGGCGTGATCGCGGCGGCGTAGGGCCACATGAACCTGCTCAGCCAGTCCCAGCCCGGAAGACCGTCGCCCAGAGTACGGCCCAGTGACTGGAATAGATGGTTGTGGCAGTCGACCAGGCCCGGCATCACCAGCCGGCCGCGGCACGAGATCACCCGGTCGGCCCGGTACTCGGGCGCTGTGCTCGATTCCCCGACTCCGACGATTCGCTCGCCCGAGATGGCCACGAACCCGCTCTCGACCACCGGCCGGGTCGGGTCGAGGGTCACCAGGGTGCCGCCTTCAAGCAGCAGATCACACTGGAGCGGTGGCACCGGATCCCTCATGCGCATCCTCTTCCTGACAAGCCCGCACGATGATCGTAGACCCTCTGCCTGCTAGACCCCTCCCCGACCTAGAGTGGGCGCGACGTGGGACCGCTCCGCTGCTTGTCAACCGCCCGCAACGCTTTGTCGCCTCTGCGCGGAGGGCAGGGATTCATACGCAGGTTGGTGGCGGGCCTGTTGGCGGTCCTCCTGGCTGCTTGGGGTTCCGGATCGGGTGCATTCCCCGCAAGGGCAGAGGATGCGCCAGTACCGGCATGCTCCGACATCACGATCGTGTTCGCCCGTGGCTCCGATCAGCAACTGGCGACCGCCACCGGTCAACAAGGCATGGCGCAGGCCTTTTTCGATCATGTCGAGACCCGTCTCACGGGCTACTCGATAAACGACTACGAGCTGGGAACTCGAGAATACGGAGGCTACCGGTATCGGGCCGTCGGTATCTCAGCGATCCTCAGTCTGTACCGCTCCTACATCATCGAGACGGTGGCCTCCATGATCAGGCGAATGTCCCGTCCACCTGGAAACAGTCCGTCATCGGATAGCTCAGCCGATCTGCTCGACATCTACCTTCGGGGGGCATCGGAGTACCGGAATTCGGTTATCGAAGGCATGGGTGAGTTCACTCATTACCTCAATGATCGAGGATCCGATTGCCCTGATGAGATATTCCTGGTCGGTGGATACTCGCAGGGCGCCCAGGTCATACGGAGCAGCCTGTCCCTACTGGACGAGGAGACCAGAGATCGGATCGCTCATGTTGCCCTCTTCAGCGATCCGACCCTGCACCTTCCTGAAGGGGAAAGTCCAGGGTCGATCGCGAACTGCCTGTGGAGGACTCCGGGAGGGGTCTCACCCTGGAGGCGCGGAACGGTCGGATGCTCCACCAGCAATGGAATCCTGAACCTCGACGGATTCAGGTTTCTGAGCATCGGTCCTCCTGCACCTTACGTGCCGGCCGATATCGAGTCCCGGGCGGGATCGTGGTGCGAACAGACCGACGGGGTCTGTACCGGTAGCGTCCTGGACCTGGTTCTGGGCGTCCATTTCGACATGGCAACTCGACGATTCCACGTACCCATACATGGGGTGTATGCGGACAGCTACTTCGTCGAGGCGGCGAGCGAGGCCGCCTCCCGTGTGGTGGAGGCGACGGGGTAGCGCGTGAATCATCTTCACCTGCCAGGCACTCCCCTCCGGCCCTCGACTGACGGTGGAGTACGACTGAGTGCCCGAACCCGCCGCAAACGACCGGTGCGGCCCGAGAGCTCGGGCCTGCCGGGTGGCTCGCTGCCGCTTGATCGAGCGAAACGGCCAAGGACGCTCGCGCCCACACATGACGCCCAGAACCTGAGGAACACCGCACCACCAGCGGCGCCCAGAACCTGAGGAACACCGCACCACCGCCGGTGCCCTGTGCCCCAAGTTCGTAGACTGGCACCGGAGCGGGCACCAGTTGTCCGGGGAATGGGAGGACGATATGACCGTTGCCGACCAGTACAACGTGACCGAGGACGAGATCCGTTTCGGCCGGTCCGACGAGGAGCGCCTCTACCAAGCGCTGTTCGACTACTGGCATCCGGTCGCCTATTCGTCGCAGCTGGGCGAGGACAAGCCGATCTCCGCCACGCTGCTCGATGAGCAGATCGTGCTGGTCCGGCTGGACGGCGAGGTCCGGGCCTTTCGCGACCTCTGCGTGCATAGGGGTACGGCCCTGTCCCTCGGCTGGGTGGAGGACGAATCCCTTCGCTGCGCCTACCACGGCTGGAAGTACGGGCCGGACGGCATGTGCACCGAGATCCCGTCCCGCTTCGGCACCCGGATCCCGAAACGGGCCCGCCTGACCCGCTATGCGGCGGCCGAGGCGGCCGGCCTGATCTGGGTATGCATGTCGGGAGAGCCCCGCTTCCCACTCCCCGAGTTCCCCTACCGGGACGATCCCGGCTTCAAAGTCATCGAGGTGCCTTCGTATGACTGGAACTGCTCCATGCCCCGGCGGATCGAGAACTATGTGGACTTCGCCCACTTCGCCTGGGTTCACGACGGAGTCCTGGGAGACCGCGACCAACCGGAGGTCCCGGATCACGGGATCGGCCGCGTGGGTCACGAGCTTCGTTTCGACCATCCCCACATGGCCGAACCCGCCGACTCCGGCAAGAACAAGGGCCTCGAGTCAGACGGCCGGCCGGTGGACGTCCAGATCGATTACCGCCTGTTCATGCCGAACACGATCCTCCTCGACCAGTCGATTCCCGAGCTCGATCAGCGATACCTGCTGTTCTTCACGGTGTGCCCGACCGGCCGCAAGACGTCGAGGTGCTTCACCTTCATGGGCCGCGACTACTCGCTGGACCACGAGACCGACCGGGACATGCTCGACTTCAACGCCCTGGTCATCGGCCAGGACCTCCCCATCGTGCAGTCGCAGCGGCCGGAGGAACTCCCGATGGACCTGTCGGCGGAGGTCCAGATCAAGGGCTCCGACCGGGTGGCGGTCGAGTACCGGCGCTGGCTGAAGGAACTCGCCTACAGCACGTAGAGGGGGACCCTCCCCTTTACCTTGTTGAGTAGCTCTGATGTGTGAGTATCGGGGCTGGTTGCTCGCCGCGGCGGGCAGGGCTTTGTCCCCCTGTCAGAGAGATGGCCTGGGGGGTGTTGCCACCCGCCGTGGTTGGGTGCCTGCGACCTCTTACAGGGACATGCACCGACAGGGGGCTGGTTCGTAAAGTGGTTGAGGCGTTGGTGCCCTCGAGTAGCTGCCGAAGGAGTTTGCGACTAGAGAGGACCAGCTGATGGGTGAGAGGCCTACGCCGGCTCCCGGAGTGTTCGTCGGTATAGACATCGCCAAGGGCAAGCATTACGCCTGTGCGGTGTCGGCCAGCGGTGAGGCGCTGTTCGCCCGAGCGGTTCCCAACGACGAATCAGCGATCCGGCGGATGATCGACGACGCTGGGGACCACGGCCGCCCGGCGTTGGTGGTTGATATGACCTCGTCGGCGGCTGTGCTGGCGCTCACCGTCGCCGCAGAGATGGCGATTCCGGTGGCTTATGTCACCGGCCTGGCGATGCGCCGAGCTGCCGACCTCTACGCAGGTGCGGCCAAGACCGACCCCAAGGACGCGCAGGTGTTGGCCGACTTCGCCTGGCGTAACGCGGATCGTCTGAGTTGGACGACTGTCACCGATGAGTTGTTGGCCCGTCTGCGGATCCTCAACGGTCGGGACACAGACCTGGCCGCCGACGCTACTCGGGCCGCGAACCGCCTGAGAGACGCCCTATTAGCCGTGTCCCCGGCTCTGGAGCGTGCCGTGGGAGAAAGGCTGATGTCGACACCTGGTCTCAGAGCCGCGCTGGTGAAATACCCCACCCCCACAGCGCTGCGAACCGCCGGCAAAGCCCGGGTGCGGACGCTGATATCCAAGCGATCCAAGCGCACCGCCAACACACTCACCAACGAGATCTGGGCTGCGCTCAGCTCCCAGACCGTCACGGTGCCAGCCGAGGCAACCTGGGGCGAGACAATCGGCGACTTGGCCGCCGACCTGGACCGGATCATCGACCGCCGACAACGCCTCGAAGCTGACATCGAGCAGGCGTTCTTGGAGCATCCGCTGGGAAAAGTCCTTAACAGCATGTGCGGGTTCGGGCCCAGAACCGGAGCTCGAACCCTGGCTGAGATCGGCGACCCGCACCGGTTCGCCAACCCCGGCCGGCTAGCCGCCTACGCCGGGCTAGCCCCCGTGGACCGACAATCAGGCCGCAGCCACCGAACAGGACGATCACGAGGCGGAAACCACCGACTCAAGAACGCCATGTTCATCGCCGCGTTCGTCGCCACCCGACACGACCCCGACGCCCGCGCCTACTACCTACGCAAACGCGCCCACGGCAAAGACCACAACGCCGCTGTCATCTGCGTCGCCCGCCGACGCACCAACATCATCCTGGCCATGCTCAAGACCCAAACGCCCTACCAACCCCGCCAACCCGAGAAACTGCCCGAAGCGGCTTGACAACAAGACAGGGACACCCCCCACCGGGCCACAGCGTCATGCAGGTGTGCCAGGCGGCATGACACCAGGAAGCTCCGGAACTCCGAATCTCCTCAACCCGTCTTGCCGACCACACCGGACAGGTCGCATCCGTGTATTTCCGCCAGCAGCCCGAGGAAGGCGAGCACCGGCGGGCTGTAGTGCTGGGCGCGCCGCACCAGGACATGGGTGGGCAGGTAGACGCGGTGCTCCTCGGCCATCCCGATCGGGAAGAGCCTGCCCATCTCGACCTCGCCCCGGATGGCGCTGCGGGGCAGGAAGGAGATACCGAGTCCCAGCGCCACCATGCGCTTGGTGGCCTCGATGCTGTCGAGGGTGGTCTCGATCTGCGGGACGATACCGGCCTCGTGACATGCCTGGTTTATCAGCAGGAAGTACGTCGAGCTGGGGTCGTAGAGGATGAGGGGCTGGCGCGCCACCTCCGAGATACGGGCATACCCCTCCTCCGCGAAGGGATGGTCGGGATAGGCCACGAGCACGATCTCCTCGTCGTACAGGTAGATCGAGTGCACGTCCGGATGGACCAGCCCTCTCGCCAGACCGACATCCACTACTCCGTCGACGATCATGGCGAGAACATCGGTCGAGCGGCCGGTCCGGATACGCGCCGAGACCTGGGGGTGGCGGCGCTGGAAGCGGTCGAGCGTAGGGGGGAGCATGTAGGTCCCGATGGTGCGGGCCGAGCCGATCGTGATCGTCCCCTGCTGCTCGTCGAGGGTCTGGCGGACCGCTTCCCGACCCTTGTCGACGAACTCGAGAACCCGCTCGGCAAAGGGCAAGAACGCCTCCCCGGCCTCGGTCAGCCGGACGCCGCGGCCCATACGGTGAAAGAGCGGGGTGCGGAGCTCGCGCTCCAGCGACCTGATGCGGGCGCTCAGCGACGGCTGGCTCACGAAGGACGCCCGGGCCGCCCCCCGGAAACTACCGATCCGAGCCGCAGCCAGGAAGGACTCTATTTCTCTGAACTCCATTCCCTGCCTGGATGCCGATAGCTATAGCCTATCAGTTTGATCGGAAGAAACAGGCCAGCTTTATCGCTGAAAACCGCTCATACGCGGCCCGCGGCCGCCATGATTATCCGGAGCGATCCCGACGCGGCGCTACGCGCAGGTGGCGGGAGTGCATGTCAATCCGAGATAGGTACCCGGAAGGGACGGAGCCATGTCGATGAATGGCCGGAACAGGTTCAGGAGAGCCGATGCTCTCCAAGCCCGTTGGGACCAGGAGGCAAGGTGGGAGGGCATAGAGCGCCCGTACACCGCTCTCGACGTACTCCGCCTGCGCGGCAGCCTCAGGATCGAGCACAGCATCGCCCGGGCCGGAGCCGAACGGCTGCGGGAACTGCTGGAGACCGAGCCCATCATCCGCACCTTCGGCGCCCTGACCGGGGCACAGGCGGTACAGATGGTGCGGGCCGGACTCAAGGCTCTCTACCTGAGCGGCTGGCAGGTGGCCGCCGATGCCAACCTGTCGGGCCAGACCTACCCGGACCAGAGCCTCTACCCGTCCAGCAGCGTGCCGGCCGCGGTCAGGCGCGTCAACAACGCCCTAACACGCGCTGACCAGATCGCGTCCATCAACGGTGAGGACGGCATCGACTGGTTCGCCCCCGTGGTGGCCGACGCGGAAGCCGGATTCGGCGGTCCCGTCCATGCCTTCGAGCTGATGAAGGCGATGATCGAGGCCGGAGCGGCCGGCGTCCACTTCGAGGATCAACTCTCCTCCGAGAAGAAGTGCGGGCACATGGGCGGGAAGGTCCTGGTCCCGACCTCGCAGTTCATCCGGACCCTGACCGCGGCGCGGCTGGCGGCCGACGTGATGGGCGTGCCGACCGTCATCATGGCGAGGACCGACGCCCGCGACGCCGGACTCCTGATGAGCGACGCTGACGAACGGGACCGCAGGTTCCTGACCGGCGAGCGCACCCCGGAGGGCTACCACGGAGTGCGGGGCGGGATGGAGGCCGCCACGGAAAGGGCCCTGGCCTACGCGCCATACGCCGATCTGCTGTGGTTCGAGACCTCGGAGCCGGACATCGAGGAAGCCGCGGCCTTCGCGGAGGCGATCCACGCCCGCTTCCCGGGCAAGCCGCTGGCTTACAACTGCTCCCCCTCCTTCAACTGGAGGCACCATCTGAGCGAGGAGCAGATCGCCGCGTTCCAGGATCGGCTCGCCGCGCTGGGCTACACGTTCCAGTTCATCACCCTGGCCGGGTGGCACCTGCTCAACTACCACACCTTCGACCTGGCGAGGTCCTACGGCACGTCCGGTATGGCGGCCTACAGCCGGCTGCAGCAGACCGAGATCGCCTCGGAGCCACTCGGCTACACCGCAACCAGGCACCAGGCCGAGGTGGGCGCCGGTTACTTCGACGAGGTGATGCAGGTGGCAACGGGTGGCCGATCCTCCACGCTCGCGCTGGTGGGATCGACCGAAGCCAAGCAATTCCACTGACCCCTATCAGCGTCTTGTTCTACGCTGTAGGAATCAGTGGCTGTTTGCTGGCCGCGCGCATCCCAGGAGGTTCCTAAACATGGCGACGCGTCCCGAACGGCGACGTAGCCAACGTCTCGATGTCCGGATAACGGCGGAGGATCGGGCGTTGATCGATCGCGCCGTCACCGCGTCCGGCACAAGCCTCACCGACTTCGTGGTGACGAACCTAACCATGGCCGCGCGGCGGGTACTGGTCCACCGATCCGAGTTCACGTTAGGTCTGGACGCGCAGCACGCCTGGGAGGAGATCAACCGGCGTCCAGCCCGCGACCTGCCCGGACTGAGGAGGTTGATGCAACAGACCTCGCCGTTTGACGAGTGACCGGGCCCGACACCGATCCCGCTGCGCCCGGAACGCGAAAATCGCGGCGAGGGCTTCGCCGGCCGGGCCCTCCCCCGCCACCACCTTTCCTGGTTTGGAGCGTGGTCGGCCATGCCCGGCCGGTTGCCGGGTGGTCGGAGGTCGCTCCACGAAGCCTTGGTATGTTCCCTCCAAGCCGGCAGAATCGATCGATAGAGCCTTCAGCCGGTGTAGGTGCTTGGCGATAGGCAACATATAGCGGCGGTGTGACAAGTTTCACTCTTCCCGCCCACTGCGGGTGAGCCGATCTCCGATCTTCGGTGGACTGGCACCGGGCCTGTGGCTTCGAGGGACATCCTGACACCCTCCGATCGTGGACCCGAAAGGTGTCGCCGGTCTGTTTCGGAACGGCGGTGGCTCAGCGGCTCTCGCGTGCGTACGGTACGGAGAGGGCCGACGGGGCGCTGAACCGGCGAGCGGCGGCGGGGCGGGCGGAGATGACCATGAGGGCCACGATGGTCAGGAAGAACGGCAACATGTTCAGCACGTCGGGCGGGATGTCCACCCCTAGGATCTGGAGCGAGAACCCGAGGTTCCGAAGCGCGCCGAACACGTAGGCAGCCACCAGGGCTCTCCAGGGACGCCAGCCGGCGAAGATGACCAGGGCGAAGGCTATCCAGCCCAGGCCGGCCGAAATCCCGTGCTGGTAGGTCGAGAAGATTCCGGCCATCAGGTAGGTGCCTCCCATCCCTGCGCCGGCGCCGCCGATCATCGTGTAGGCGTAGCGGGTCGCCCGCACCGGGATCCCAACCGTGTCGGCGGTGGCGGGATCCTCTCCCACCGCCCGCACCGCCAGGCCCGCCCTGGTGCGGAACAGCCAGAAAGCGGCCACCGCCACCAGTACCCAAGACATGTAAACCACCCAGTCGTGACCCAGGACCAGCGGACCCACCAGGGGCAGATCACGTATCGCCTCCCCGAACACCGGCTCGAACTTGGAAACAGGCCGGGAGTAGATCAGGGAAGAGTCGTTGAGGCTGCCCACGAAGCTGGCGAACCCGGTTCCGGTCACAACCAGGGCGAGGCCGGACACGATCTGGTTAACGCGTAGGGTCACGGCCAGGTAGGCGTGGATCAGCGCGAACAGCGCGCCCACCAGCGCCCCGACCGCCATCGCCAGCGGTAGCGAAGCCTGCTGGGTGCTCATCCAGAAGCCGACCACGCCGCCGCCCAGCAGCATCCCCTCGATGCCCAGGTTCATGACCCCGGAGTGCTCGGTCATCATCTCACCGAGACCGGCCAGCAGGATCGGCGTACCGATCACCACCGCCGAGGCCAGCGAAAGCAGGAGGACCGATTCGTTCATGACGCCGGCGCCTCCGCCCCGGCCGGGCCCGCCGTGCGCTCCACGCGGATGGCGTTGCGGAGAAACCACTCGCCCGCCACGATGCAGAGGAACAGGATGCCTTCCAGCAAGATGACGATCTCCGACGGGATGCCCAGCACCTGCAGGCCGGGAGCGGCGTTGGAGAAGCTGGCCACCAGGATGGCGACCGGGATCACCCCGAACGGCGAGAGGCGGGCCAGGGCGGCCACCACTATCCCGGTGAACCCGACGCCCAGGCTCAGGGCGCGGGGATCCAGATTGTGGAGCACGCCCCCCACCTCGATGCCTCCTCCCAGGCCGGCCAGAGCGCCGGAGACCATCAGGACCGACAGGATCTTGCGGTCCACCCGCATGCCCGAGTAGAGGGCGGCCCTCGGCGAGTCGCCGGTCACCATCACCTCGAATCCCCATTTGGTGTAGCGCAGCGCCCACCAGATGATGGCGGCGAACGCCAGGGCGATGATCAGCCCGACATGGAGCCGGCCTACCAGGCGGGGGAGGAACAGCACGTCTTCGACGAACTTGCCCACCGGGAAGGTGGCGCGCCCCGGATCACGCCAGAAGCTGAAGCTGCTGAAGATGAGGTAGTTCATGATGCCCAGCGCCACGAAGTTGAGCATCAGGGTGGAGATCACCTCGTCTGTGTTCAGATAGGCCCTCGGCAGGGCGGCCAGGGCCGCAAAGAGGGCGCCGGCCAGCGCTCCCGCCACCAGCATGAGCACTATCCCCAGCGGACCACCCACCTGGTCGCCCACCCACAGCCCCACACCGCTGGAGGCGACCGCTCCCAGGATGAACTGTCCCTCGGCGCCGATGTTCCAGACCTTCATGCGGAAAGACACCACCGCGGCCAGGCCGGTGAAGATGAGCGGCGTGGCGATGATGAGCGTTCCCGTGAGGGCGAGACGACCCACGAATCCCTTCCTGATCATCTCCGTGTAGGCCAGCAGCGGGTCCTGGCCGGTCGCCAGCAGGATCAGGGCACCGATCACGAAGGCCAGCGCCACGGAAAAGGTCGGCGCCAGGAACCGCACCATGCGGGAGGGAACCTGGCGGCTCTCGACGGTGAGCCGGCGGGAACCCAAGGAGAGGCTCACGCTGCGTCCACGTTGCGCCCGGCCATAAGCATCCCGAGCAGATCGGGATCGGCCCGGTCACGCGGCAGCCTGCCCATGACCTGTCCCTCGTAGAGGACGATCACCTCGTCGGACAGGTCCAGTATCTCCTCCAGGTCCTCCGAGATCATCAGGATGGCGGTCCCGGCCTCGGCCTCCTCGATAAGGAGTTGGCGGATGGCCTGGATGGCCGCCACGTCCAGGCCTCGGGTCGGGGCGGCCGCCACCAGGACCCGGGGCCGGGCCGAGAGCTCCCGGGCGAGGATGGCCCGCTGGATGTTGCCGCCGGACAGGAGGCTGGTGGGCAGCGCTCCCCGGACGCCGCGGATGTCGAACTGCTTCTCGAGGGTGCGGGCCCGGTCCTCCAGCGCCTGTTTCGACAGCACCGGACCCTTGGAGAGAGGAGGCTGCCGGTAGGCCTTGAGGGCCAGGTTGGCGGCCAGCGGGAGCCCACCCGCCATGCCCGTGCGCATCCGGTCCTCCGGAACGAAGCCGAGCCCCAGCTTGATCCGCTCCAGCGTGGTCGAACGGGTGATGTCGACGCCGCCCATGATGATCTGGCCCCGCTCGGGACGTCGCAGCCCGGTCACGACCTCGGCCAGTTCCCGCTGACCGTTGCCGGCCACGCCCGCCACACCGACTATCTGGGAGGCCCTGACCTCGATCTCCACGTCACGTATCGCCTCGAGGCCGCGGTCTCCCTCGGCGGTGACCCCCTTGATCGACAGGACCGGCTCGCCGGGCGCCGTCCTCGAACGCTCCGGAACCGAGAGTTCGCGCCCGACCATCATCCGGGCCAGGGTGGCCGGATCCGCCTCGGCGGTCGGCATGGCGCCCACGTTCCGGCCGTCCCGGAGCACGGTCACCCGGTCAGCCACCGCCATCACCTCGTCGAGCTTGTGGGTGACGAAGACGATCGCCCGCCCGTCATCGGCGAGGGCGCGCAGCGTGCCGAAGAGGTTCTGGGACTCCTGCGGGGTCAGTACGGCGGTCGGCTCGTCCAGGATGAGGATGCGAACCCCGCGGTAGAGGAGCTTGAGGATCTCCACCCGCTGCTGCTCGCCGACGGAGAGCTGCCACACGGCCGCCTGGGGAGACACTTCGAGCCCGTAACGGCGGCCCAACTCCCCGACCTGGCGTTCCAGCGATCTGCGGGAAGTGAAGAATCCCGTCTCGGGGTGGCCCAAGGTCAGGTTCTCGGCCACTGTGAACCGGTCCACCAGCCGGAAGTGCTGGTAGACCATGCCGACGCCGTGGTCCAGGGCCTGGTGGGGGGAAGCGAGATCCACCCGTTCCCCGTCCAGTTGGATCTCCCCGCTGTCAGGGTGGTAGAGGCCGGCCAGGACCGAGCACAGGGTCGACTTGCCGGCCCCGTTCTCCCCCAGCAGGGCGTGTATCTCGCCCCAGCGCAGGTCGAAGTCGACATCCTCGTTGGCGGCCACCCCGAAGAATTGCTTGGTGATCCCCGCTAGCCGCGCCGCCTCTCCGGAGGGAACCTCCGGCACCGATTCAGCCATGCGGGATCAACCGGCGGGGATCTCCCCGATGACTCCTTCGATCAGCCACTGGCAGCACAGGGTGCGCTCCTCCCACGGGATCGTTCCGCCCTCGGGAACCACGACGTTGCCCTGGTTGTCCGTGATCGGGCCGGCGAAGTAGTCGAACGTGCCGGCCACGATCTCCTGCCGACGCTGGTCGACCAGGGCGACGGTCTCGTCGGTCACCGCCGAGCCGAAGGGGGCCATCCCGATCATGTCGTCCTTGAGCCCGCCGTAGGTGAGGGCGGGTTCCCAGGTGCCGTCAGCAAGCGCCTGCGCCTGGGACAGGTAGTAGGGGCCCCAGTCGAAGGTGAATCCCGACAGCCAAGAGTTCGGAGCGATCCCCGAGCCGTCGATCCCGTAGTGGATGTAGCCGATTCCGGCAGCCTCGGCCACGCTGGCGACCGCCGGCGCGTTCACCTCGGCGGCGAGCAGGTCGGCTCCGGCATCCACGAGGGCCTGGGCGGCCTGCTGCTCGGCGGGCGGGTCGTACCAGCTGTTGACCCACACCACCTGGATCTCTATGTCGGGGTTGATCTCCCGGGCGCCGATCATGAAGGCGTTGACACCGCGGACCACTTCCTCGATGGCGAAGCCGCCCACGTAACCGATGAACTCCACGCCGGGCTGGGATCCGGCCACCAGGCCGTCCAGGTAACGGCCGTCCTCGGTGGCGCCGTCGTAATGGCCCACGTTGGGGGCCGTCTCGTAGCCGCCCCACGACAGGTAAACAGTGTCCGGATAGTCAGGGGCGACCGAGAGAACGTCGTCCTGGCACCAGGTGGTGCAGATCACCAGGTCGTAGCCCTGCGAGCCGAAGTCCTCGAAGGCGGCCTGGAACTCGGAGCCGGGCGACACGTTCTCCACGTAGGTGGTCTCGACCCCGTCCATGTTGGCGATCAGGTACTGGCGCCCGTTCTCGTGGGCCTCGTTCCACCCTCCGTCGTCGATCTCGCCGTCATAGATAAAGGCGACCCGGAGCGGCTCCTCGGGCGCAGCCGTGGTGGCGGGCGCCGCGGTCGTCGCCGGGGCGGCCGTGGTGGTGACCTCCTCCGCTTCGTCGCCCCCGCAAGCTGCTGCTACCAGCGCCAATGCGAAGAGAACAACTACTCCTGATCGGAATCTCCTCATGCCTGCCCTCCTTGCTCACGGCATTGGAAGCCAGCCTACTTGATCACATCAAAGTCGGCTGTCGTAGGAGGTCTACGAAACGCGCCGGAAAGCCTCCACGTCCGGCAGCATTCCAGTAGCGAATTGAGCGCCGATGTCGCCCGCCGACGCCCCCTCGATCAGGTTCTGCTCAGGGCGAGGAACGGCAGCTCGGCAACGGTCGCGGGAGCCGGAATCGATTCTCCCGTGCCTGGTATCTCCCAGGTCACTGCTACCCGGGTACCGGGCCGGGCGAGGTCCCACTCCAGGTGGCCGAAGCCGATCAGCCTGCCGACCGTGGGGCCCCAGGTGACGCTGGAGGCCCGTCCCACCGTCCGGCCCTCGCTGGTGACCGGTTTGGCGACCCACTCCACCCTCGGTGACACGTTGGGAGCCACGCCCCGCTCGAGGTGGGCCTCGGTGATGGCTCGCCAGTCGATGTCCAGCCCCGCCATCCGGCGCGGCGGCCCGCCGGCCTCCTGCTCCGCCACCAGCGCGTCGCGGCCCACGAAGTCGCCCTTGTCGAAGTCCACGAACCGGCCCATGCGGAGCTCGAAGGGCGAGGAGCAGAACTCCGGATTGGACGCCGAGACGGTGTGCGATCCCGTAACGTCCGGACCGCCGTTGGCGTAGTCCGGGCCTGGGATCAGCAGGCCTGCCTCGACCCGGGCCACGTCGATGGCCCATTCGCCGCAGGGACGGATGCCGAGGGGCTCGCCCGCCGCCGCCACCGCATCCCAAACGCGGTCACCGGCGCCCGCGGGGGTGAGGATCTCGTAGCCGTGCTCTCCGGTGAAGCCCTGCCTGGCGACGTCGACCTCCACGCCGCCGATCTCGAAGCGCCCTAGCCGGGAGAAGTCCATCTCGATGTCGTCCACGCCGGTGGCCACCGCCATGACCTCCCGGGAACGGGGCCCCTGGACCGCCAGTATCCCCAGGTCGTCGGTCTGGTCGCTGACGGTCACGTCATAACCCTCGGCCTGGGAGGCGAACCACTCGTAGCTGGGGTCTCCGGTGAAGAGGTAGGCGTCCTCGGCGGTGCGGAACAGCAGACCGTCCGACACCAGCTTGCCGTCCTCGTTGCACCAGGGCGTGTAGTAGATGCCGCCCGGATGCAGGCCGGCGGTGTCCCGGGTGATCAACCAGTCCACCAGGCGTCCGGAATCGGGCCCGGCGATCAGAACCTTGCAGAGCGGCGACATGTCGCCCATCGCCACGTTGGTCCGGATGGCTCCGAGCTCGGCGTGGAAGTCGTCGTACACGTCCACCACATGGCAGAGATCCCAGTTGAAGTACCAGGGGGTGGCGCTGCTCCGGGCGGTCCGCCCGTGGAACGGGGTCCCGATGATGCCGTCAGGCCGGAACCGGCTGGCCCGGGCCTTCCTCCACTCCTGGTCCGCCGTCATGTCCTGAGCCCTCCCTACGCTTCCTCAACATTGTGACACGCGACCCGGCCGAACCGCCTCGGCCGAAGAACCAGCGGACGCTGCGTGCTCAGCCTCGACCGTTCTTGCCGGTAGCGATGCGACGATTCTGCCGGCAGCCCTTCGACATTTTGCCCAGTAGCGCTCCGGCGTTTCTCCCGGTATGACTGATTGGAGACCGTGATGGAGGAAGGTGCGAGGCACGTCCGTTCACCGGCACCCCTAGAGGAGAATCCCGGACACGGCAGGAACGGTTGACCTCGCGTCTCCTGAATAGGCAGGAGTAGGCAGCGGCGTCCGAGGTGTCACCGGGGCTTGTTCGCGCTATGCGCCTTCGTTTGCTATCGCGGGTCCCGTGGTCGGTCTGTGGCGCGGCGGTGGGATATGGCGCCGCCAGCGGCGTCTATGGCAAGGACTTTGCTGACGAAGGCGTACCCGCAGGGTACGTTGAGGAGGCAGGACGCAGCCAGAGGCGTCGATGGTGGTCCAGAGCACGCCGCCGCAACACAGACCGACCACGATCAACGAGTAGTCTTCGCTCGGACTCCGGTCCGTCTTATGAAGCCACCGCCTTTCCACTATGCCCGGCCAGAGCACCTGAACGGGGTGCTCCGGCTCCTCGCCGAGCACGACGGCGGCGCGAGGGTGCTGGCGGGCGGCCAGAGCCTGGTACCGCTGCTGAACTTCCGGCTGGCCCGGCCCGAGGTCCTGGTGGACATCGCGATGGTGGACGAGTTGTCCCGGCTCACGATCGAGGACGGGGGGCTCCGCATCGGCGCCTCCGTCACCCAGCGCGCCGTCGAGACCTCCGCCGAGGTGGCCCGGCGCTGCCCGCTGCTGAGCAAGGCCCTGCCGCTGGTCGGTCACCTCCAGAACCGGGCCAGGGGAACCGTGGTGGGGAGCATCGCTCACGCCGACCCTTCGGCCGAGCTGCCCGCGGTCGCCCTCGTTCTCGGCGCCACCATGGCGGTGCGGTCGGCTTCCGGGTGCAGGAGCATCCCGGCCGGGGACTTCTTCCTCGGTCCCTTCACCACCGCCCTGGAGCCGGACGAGATACTGGTGGAGGTCCGGTTCCCCGTGGATGTCTCGGCCCGGACGGCCGTCAAGGAGATCGCCCCCCGGTCCGGCGACTTCGCCATCGCCGGCGTGGCCGGAAGGCTCACCACCGCCGCGGACGGCGCGGTTCGGGACGTCGCCCTGGCACTGTTCGGGGTGGGCGCCGTCCCCCAGCGCCTCCCCGAGGTGGAGCGCCTGGCGGCGGGGGAGAACGTCACCCCCGAACTGCTCGACGAGGTGGCCCGTGTCACCAGGGCGACCGCCCGGTCCGGGTCGGAGGACGTCCACGCCGATCCGGCCTACCGGGCCCGGGTGGCCGGCGAGCTGGTCCGCCGCGTCCTGGAGGAGATGGCCGCATGAAGCCCGTACCGGACCCGGCCGGAAGCGTGGCAGTGTCGATGGCGGTGAACGGCCGGACCGTGGAACGGACCGTGGACAGCCGCCGGCTCCTGGCCGACCTGCTGCGTGACGAGCTCCGCCTCACCGGAACGCACCTCGGTTGCGAGCACGGTGTCTGCGGCGCCTGCACGGTGCTGGTGGACGGCGAACCGGTCCGGTCATGCCTGATGCTGGCGGTCCAGGCCGACGGGTGCGAGGTGACCACCGTGGAGGGCATCACCCCGGAGGACGGTCTCAGCCCGATGCAGCAGGCCTTCAAGGACCACCACGGCCTCCAGTGCGGCTTCTGCACCCCCGGCTTCCTGATGACCCTCGCCGGGGTCGAGCCGGAGGATCACCCCGATGAGGAGAGCGTCCGGGAGCTGCTGGCCGGCAACCTGTGCCGCTGTACCGGCTACGAGGGGATAGTCGACGCGGTGATGGCCGCATGGGATCGATCCCGGTGACCGCCCGCCCCACCCACATCGGCGCGCTGGTGGCCCGGGTCGAGGACAATCGCTTGCTGTCGGGGGAAGCGCGCTTCGCGGCCGACATCGCCCTCCCGGGAATGGTCGAGGCGGCCTTCTACCGGAGCCCGCTGCCCCATGCGCGGATCGTGGGGGTAGGCATAGGCGACGCCCTCGACGTCCCCGGTGTCTCGGGGCCCTTTACCGCGAGGGACATGACGGACGTCTCGCCCTACCCCGACTTCGACGAGCACGCCCGGCCGGTGGGCATCTTCCCCCTCGCCAGGGAGCGGGTCCGCTACGCCGGGGCGCCCATCGCGGTCATGGTCGCGGAGGACCGGTACCGGGCCGAGGACGCCTGCGACCTGCTGGACGTGGACATCGACCCCCTCGATCCGGTGGCCACCACAGACGCAGCCCTCGCCCCCGGCGCCCCGCTCCTCTATCCCGACTGGCCGGACAACGTGGTAGTCGACTTCCCGGTCGACAATCCGGATGCGAACGCCGAATTCGACGGCAGGATTACGGTCTCGGGACGGTACGAGGTGGGCCGCCACACCGGAGTACCGATGGAGACGAGGGGCGTGGTGGCCGAGTATCGCGAAGGCCGGCTCACGGTGTGGAGTACCACCCAGTTCCCGCACATCGCCCGCACCATGCTGTCCTACTGCCTCCCGCTGGACGAGAACGACATCCGGGTGATCGTCCCGGACGTGGGCGGAGGGTTCGGGGTGAAGGCCGAGTTCTACCCGGAGGAGGTCACCATCCCGTGGCTGTCCATGAGGCTGGGGCGGCCGGTGCGATGGATCGAGGACCGCCGCGAGCACCTAGTGGCCACCTGCCATGCCCGAGACCTCGTCCTCGACCTCGAGGCGGCGGTCGATGAGGATGGGCGCTTCCGGGCGGTGAGGGGGATGGCCGTCCAGGACATGGGCGCCGGGGAGATGTATCCCTTCGGTTACTCGCCCGCCTACACCGCTATCGGCCACATCACCGGCGCATACCGGATCCCCCACCAGTCGGTCGGACTGCTCGCGGTGGTGACCAATAAGACCCCTTGCGGCGCCTACCGTGGCTTCGGGATCCCGGAGGCCACCTTCGCCATCGAGCGCCTCATGGACAAGGCGGCCGACCGGCTGGGCATCGGCCGGAACGAGATCAGGCGCCGCAACCTCATCGGCCAGGACGACATTCCTTACACCACCTCGGCCGGAGCGATCGTCGACTCGGGAAGCCACCGGGAAGCCTTCGAGGAGACGGTGCGCGTCACCGCCGAGCGGGCCGAGCACTGGCGGGCCGTGCTGGGGGACGATCCCGCCATCCGGCTCGGGTCAGGCGTGGTCAACTACATCGAAGGCGTCACACCCACCTATTTCATGACCACCGGACACTGGACCGGCTACGACTCCTGCTCGGTGCGCGTGAACCCCGACGGGACGGCGGTGGTGTCGGTGGGGGTCTCCACATCCGGCCAGGGTCTGGAGTCCATGCTGACCACCCTCACCGCCGAAGCACTCGGGGTCCGCCGCGACCAGGTCCGGGTGGTGATGGGCGACACCGACCGCACGCCCTACGGGCTGGGCAGCTGGGGCAGCCGGAGCACCAACGTCGCCTCGGGCGCCCTCCGCATCGCGTCCGACCTGCTCCTGGCCAAGGCATCCCGGATCGCCGCCCACCTGCTGGAGGCCTCCCCGGAGGACATCGAGGCCCACGACGGCGCTCTCAGCGTGCGCGGAAGCCCCGGAGCCTCCGTCACCTGGCAGCAGGTGGCGACGGCGGCCAGCATCCGCACCGTCGACCTGCCCAAGGGCGTGGAGCCGGGGCTGGAGGCGTCGGCCACCTACGAGCCGCCGGGCATAGAACACGTCCCCGACGAGTACGGGCGGGTCAACGCCGCCGCCACGTACACCAACGCAAGCCATGCCGCGGTGGTGTCGGTCGACACCGGAACCGGCCAGGTGAGGATGCTGGAGTACATCGTCGCCCACGACTGCGGGACGGTCATCAACCCCCAGATCGTCAGGGGACAGGTGGTCGGCGGGGTCGCCCAGGGAATAGGCGGCGCCCTGCTGGAGCAACTCCACTACGACGAATGGGGGAATCCCCAGTCGACCTCCTTCCTGGACTACCACCTGCCCGGCGCCACCGAGATCCCCACCATGCAGGTGCTCCACTTCGAGTCGCCGGCCCCTGCCATGCCCTGGGGCGCCAAGGGCGCCGGCGAGGCGGGGATCATCGGCCCGGGCCCGGCCATCGCCGCCGCCGTGGAGGACGCCCTGTCCGGCAAGGGGATAGCCGAGATCACCCGCACCCCGATCACCGCCCCCTACGTGCTGAGCCTTATCCCGGAACGCTGACCGCAGCGTCTGGCAACGCTGCCCGTCCATCAATCCGGACGAACCCGAACCTGAAGGGTCGGGGCCCCGTGCAGGGCAGAAGGAGGGCGGAGGGGCCGCGGGATCGAACCCGCCACCGTCACCCTCCCTCCGGCTTGTTCCGAAGCCGGCGAACGATCAGACGGGCTACGGCGATCACCTGCCGAGTCTGCCCGGAACGATTATCCGGGTCTGCATCCAAAACGGCGGCCCGCTCCGTATGTATAGGTAACAGACCCCGACCAGGAGACCGGATGTCCAGAGTTTTATTGCGGCTTGTCGCCGCAGCAGTGTTGGCCTCGCTGGTTGTGGCGGCATGCGGGGATGACGCCTCCGACGATCCTGCCGTCACGACCGAGCCGGCTCCGACGACAACCGCTACGACCACGACCACCCAGGCGCCATCCGAACCCGAGTCGGTGGATGCGCCGGGGACGCTGGTTGAGGTGGCGGTGGAGTCCGGGGCGTTCCCGACACTGGTGGCGGCTGTCCAGGCAGCCGGGCTGGTGGATGTGTTGTCGGGGGATGGTCCTTTCACCGTGTTCGCTCCCACCGAGGAAGCCTTCGCCGCCGCGCTCGAAGCCTTGGGCATGACCGCGGAGCAGCTGCTCGGGGAGACCGAACTCCTCACCGCCGTACTCACCTATCACGTGCTCGGCGTCGAAGCACCCGCCGAGGTGGTAGCAACCCTCGACAGCCAAACCGTCGCCACCCTCAACGGCGCCGAAGCAGCCATCACCATCGACGGCGACACCATCCGCGTCAACGACGCCACAGTCATAGCCACCGACATCGAAGCCTCCAACGGCATCATCCACGTCATCGACACCGTCCTCATCCCACCCGGGTTGGTGGATGCGCCGGGGACGCTGGTTGAGGTGGCGGTGGAGTCCGGGGCGTTCCCGACACTGGTGGCGGCTGTCCAGGCAGCCGGGCTGGTGGATGTGTTGTCGGGGGATGGTCCTTTCACCGTGTTCGCTCCCACCGAGGAAGCCTTCGCCGCCGCGCTCGAAGCCTTGGGCATGACCGCGGAGCAGCTGCTCGGGGAGACCGAACTCCTCACCGCCGTACTCACCTATCACGTGCTCGGCGTCGAAGCACCCGCCGAGGTGGTAGCAACCCTCGACAGCCAAACCGTCGCCACCCTCAACGGCGCCGAAGCAGCCATCACCATCGACGGCGACACCATCCGCGTCAACGACGCCACAGTCATAGCCACCGACATCGAAGCCTCCAACGGCATCATCCACGTCATCGACACCGTCCTCATCCCACCCGGGTTGGTGGATGCGCCGGGGACGCTGGTTGAGGTGGCGGTGGAGTCCGGGGCGTTCCCGACACTGGTGGCGGCTGTCCAGGCAGCCGGGCTGGTGGATGTGTTGTCGGGGGATGGTCCTTTCACCGTGTTCGCTCCCACCGAGGAAGCCTTCGCCGCCGCGCTCGAAGCCTTGGGCATGACCGCGGAGCAGCTGCTCGGGGAGACCGAACTCCTCACCGCCGTACTCACCTATCACGTGCTCGGCGTCGAAGCACCCGCCGAGGTGGTAGCAACCCTCGACAGCCAAACCGTCGCCACCCTCAACGGCGCCGAAGCAGCCATCACCATCGACGGCGACACCATCCGCGTCAACGACGCCACAGTCATAGCCACCGACATCGAAGCCTCCAACGGCATCATCCACGTCATCGACACCGTCCTCATCCCACCCTCCGCCGGATAGGGCGACAACCGCTGCTGCGGTCGCGTTGGGTGCCTCCCCTCAGCCCGACCGCAGCAGACCCCCCTCAGTTCCGCAACGCGATACACTCCGCCCGCCAACCACTCTCGGTCTGTCACGGCTCTAGACTTCATACCGTGCCGAGTCCGGAGCCAGCGTCAATCCACAGCATCGAAAAGGCATTCGCTCGTGGCGAGGAACAGGCGCTGAGGGCAGCGTACAAGCAGCACGGAAACCTGATATACACCTACTGCCGGCGGACCCTCAACGAGGACCGTGCCAACGATGTCACCCAAGAGGTCTTCATTAGCGCTTGGAAAGGTCGGCACCGATTTGACCCGGCAAAGGGAACTCTTGTCGGATGGCTTTTTTCCATCACGCGAAACCGGATCATCGATAACGTGCGGGCCGAACGTCGACACTCCGAGCGCCGCGCGAACCTCGATCTCGCCGAACTTCCAACCGAATCCGAGATCGATGCAATCGGGAATAGGCTAATGATCGCCGACGCCATGCGTTCATTACCGGATCGAACCAAGCGGGTCATCATGCTGCACTACTTCGATGATTTGACCCACCGCCAAATTGCTGAGCGTATGTCCTTACCACTCGGCACAGTCAAGAGTCTCCTTCGACGTGGCCTCTTGCAGATTCGACACCTATTGGAGTCGGCTCATGAGTAAAGAACGCTTCGATTCGTCAGATCAGGCCCTCGAAGCCATCCTTCGCGACCTTGACCAGAAAGACCTGGAGCTACTGGAGACGCCTGACCAGGTCTGGGACGGCATAGAAACCACGCTCGGCATAGGCGAGGACACGTCCGCGACTGTGGCACCGCTTCTCTCCCGGAAGTGGACCGGTAGGCACGTTCTTGTCGCCGCCGCCGCGCTCATCGCCGTAGTAATCGGAGTCGGGATCTTCCTCTCGTCTAACGATGACACCGGAGAGATCCTTGCCTCCGCGACGCTAGCATACGATCCGGCTAATTTCGATAGTTTAGGTAACGCTGCCAGCGGTGATGCTTCTCTCGTTTCTCACGACGACAGGCTGACCATCGAGATCGTGGACTCCCGTCTGCCTGATCCTGGCGAGGGTGCCGACCTTGAGGTGTGGCTCATCCAACCTGATGACGAAGGCAACGTTGTGGATCTAGTTTCCCTCGGCGTGGTGGATCCTGACGAACCGAGCGTCTTGGAGATACCTTCGAGTCATGACCCCGAGGTCTATTACGTGGTCGATATCAGCGTTGAACCTCGCGACGGTGATGCAAGCCACTCCGGACGAACGATCCTACGTGGTCCGTTGACTGACCTATAGGCCCTTCTGGAAGGTCCAGTTGTCAACCCTCTCCGCGGATCCGGGACTGCCCAGTCTTCTTGCGCACTAGCCTGTCCATAAGATGGTGGGAGGACTTGCACATAACTCGGGATATCTGCTACGCTTTTTCTCGTAATTAGACCGTCTATCCCCAGGAGAGGACGAATGGATCTATTAGACATAGGTGTAATCCTAGCAGCCATAGGAGCCATCAATTGGGGCCTGATAGGTCTGTTCGGATTCGACCTGGTCGCAGCCATCACCACGGCAGGTAAGTTCGGTGAGACCAACGTGCTATCCAGGATCATCTACGTGGTCGTTGGCATCGCCGGAGTTCTGGCCCTCTTCACACTCGGCTAGGACTGTTTGCTGCTGATAGCACTTTGAGTGGCCAGGATTCGTACATCGACCATACGGATCCTGGCCACTCAACAATCTGCCCTCTACCCGATCAGGCCTGTGCGGAATAGTCTGACCACTGATTTAACATGTCCACTGCCTCTGCGGAGGCCATGTCGACGGTTGTGAACCCCGAGTCAGCCACCGGACAGAGGCGCGGAAACAGCCCAACGGCTAGTCTTGGAAGGATGACAGGGCTCAGCGCGCAGGACGAACGGCTGCTACGGCAGGCCATCGAGGTATCCGCCAGTTCGGTGGCAAGCGGGAACATGCCCTTCGGCGCCCTCATGGCGGATGCGGCGGGCAACGTCCTCCTGGAGGCGGAGAACACCGGCGTCACGGGCAATAACACGCTCAACCATGCCGAGACCAACCTCATGAACATGGCGGTGACCACCCTCACCGACCGCCAGGTCGCCACCGCCACCCTCTACACCAGCTGCGAGCCCTGCGCCATGTGCAGCGGCGCCATGTACTGGGGAGGCCTCAACCGGATGGTCTACGCGATGAGCGAGCTCGATCTCCTGGAGATCACCGGAGAGGATCCCGGCACCGCCACTATGCGGGGCGTGGGCTGCCGCAACATCCTCCAGAGCGGCCAGCGCGACATCGAGGTGAGCGGCCCCCACCTGGTCGAGGAGGCCTCGGCGGTCCACATCGGGTTCTACGACCAATTCCGGCTGAACGCTCAGGACGAACGGCTCCTCCGGCGGGCCATCGAGGTGTCAACCAGATCGGTCGCCAACGGGAACCTGCCCTTCGGGGCGCTGCTCGCCGATCCGGACGGGAACGTCCTGCTGGAAGTCGAGAACAGCGACATCACCGGCAAGAGTCCCCTCAACCATGCCGAGACCAACCTGATGAGGCTGGCGATCGAGAAGCTCACGCCGGAGCAGATCGCCACCGCCACCCTCTACACCAGCTGCGAGCCCTGCGCCATGTGCAGTGGCTCCATGTACTGGGGAGGCCTCAACCGGATGGTCTACGGGATCAGCGAGGAGCACCTGCTGGAGTACACGGGCGGCCACCGGCTCAACCCGACCATGACCGGAGTGGGCTGCCGAGCGGTTCTCCAAAGCGGCCACCGGGAGGTGGAGGTGAGCGGGCCCCATCTGATCGACGAGGCCTCTGCCATCCACCGGACTTACTGGAGTTCCTGAAGCAAGGGCGTTCGAGGCTCGATCCCGGCGACGACCAGGGACGTAGATGCCGGGTAGCGCCCGGCGGGCAGTCCGACCGGATAGGATCAGCCGGAGCGTTCCTGACAGCCCGAAAGGAGACCGCCGTTGCGTAGAGTCCCCACCACGCCCGCGGCCGGCGCCGAGTTGGTGCCGATGTTCAAGGACCACATGGAATTGTGCGGGGTCGGCCCCGGACAGACCGTCATGGCCTTCACCAACACCCAGAGCAACCCGGCCTACATCACCGCGCTGATGGGAGCCGTGAAGGTGCTGGGTGGCGACTTCTTCCAGATAATGGTGCCTGCCGACGACTCCTGGATGGAGTCACGGACCATCGTCGAGGCCTGGAAGGGGTGCGACCTGGTGGTGGGGTTCCTGGCCAGCATGGGATCGCACTGGATCTACTCCGACGCCCACAACGAGGCCCTGGAGTCGGGTGTCCGGTCCCTGATGATCGAGGAGCCCGAGGACCACCTGCGCCGCCTCTTCCCGATTCCGGTCATCCGCGAGCGGGGCGAGGCCAGTGTGCGCTACATGGCGACGTCGGACACGATGCGGGTCCAGTCCGAGGCGGGGACCGACCTCACCGTCCGGTACACGGGCCGGCCACTCGGCGCCCAGTACGGCTACACCGACGAGCCGGGCCGCTGGGACCACTGGCCGTCCGGACAGTGCGGGGTGGCGCCGCTGGAGGACTCGGCGGAGGGCACGCTGGTGGTGGACGCCGGCGATGCGCTGCTGCCGATGGGCAAGTACGTGGAGCAGCCGATCCGCATCGAGATCCGGGAGGGGAGCATCGTCTCCATCGACGGGGGCGCCGATTCGAGGTTGCTCAAGGACTTCTTCGAACTGCCCAAGGACAAGCGGGCCTACGGCCTCTCCCACATCGGCTGGGGGTACGAGCACCGGGCCAACTGGAACGCCTTGGGACTCCGCTTCTGGGAAGGCGGCGGGGTGATGGACACCGAGAGCTACTACGGCAACATGCTGATCGCTTTCGGGGCCAACTTCTTCCGCAAGCTGGGCGGCGAGAACCGGGTCAACTTCCACTTCGACATACCCACCCGCAACCATTCCATCTGGATCGGGGACACCCAGATCATCGACCGGGGCAGCTTCGTGGTGCCCGGGTTCGAACTGGAATAGCCGGGCACCCCGACCATGCGACTCAAGGACAAGGTAGCCGTAGTCACCGGGTCCTCCCGTTCCATCGGGCGCGCCATCGCCGTGGGATACGGGCGGGAAGGCGCCAAGGTTGTGATCAACTACCGGAGCGACCGGGATGCGGCCCGCTCGGCCGTAGCAGAGATCGAAGCGGCGGGGTCGGAGGCCATCGCGATCCGAGCCGACACCTCGTCATCCGACGACGTGAACGGCCTGATCGGCGGGGCGGTGAGCCGCTTCGGGCGGATCGACATCCTGGTCAACAACGCCGCCATCCTGATCCGCACCCCGCTACTCGAGATCAAGGAACCGGAATGGGACCGGATCATCGAGGTGAACCTCAAGGGGTTCTTCCTGTGCTCCCAGACTGCCGCCCGCCAGATGGTCCGCCAGGGGGACGGGGGAGTCATCATCAACATGTCGTCGGCGGGCGACACGCTGGCGGGACGGGATCTCACCCACTATTGCGTGGCCAAGGGAGGGGTGCGGATGCTGACCCGGCAGCTGGCCTTCGAGCTGGCGTCCCACGGGATCCGCGCCAACGCCATCGCTCCGGGATTGATCGAGACGGACTTGAACCGGTCGGACCTGGCTGTACCCGAGTTCCGCGAGTACCGGCTCTCCATGATCCCGCTGGGCATCATCGGAGTCCCCGAGGACATAGTGGGCGCGGCGGTCTTCCTGGCCTCCGACGAATCCAGGATGGCCACCGGATCCACCGTCTACCTAGATGCCGGCCAGACCATCGCCTGACCCGGGGGTTCCATCTCTCATCGTCCGGGTGGGGACCGGACGAGAACTCCGACCGGCCCGGCGGCGGTCAACATATGACAACCGGACAGACGAACGGAGGTACTAGATGTCAGACCTAATTGATGGTCTCTCGAACGGTCTGGAGAACGCGGGCGAGACCATACTCTCATTCCTGCCGCGGCTGATCGGAGCCCTGATAATCCTGGTTGTCGGCTGGCTGGTGGCCCGGCTGGTCCACAGGGTGTTCCAACGCCTGTTCAAGGCGGTCGGCCTTGACGCACTGCTGGAGCGGGCCGGTCTCGCCGACCGGCTGAACGCGGCCGGCTACACCGCGACCGACCTGGGGGCGCGAGCGATCTACTGGATCGCCCTGCTGGTGGTGTTCCTGCTCACGGCCGAGGCTCTCGACGTCGAGTATCTCAGCGACATCCTGACGGGGCTGATCGGTTACCTACCCCTGGTGGTGGCGGCGATAGTCATCGTTATCGTGGCGGCCGCACTGGGTGCGTTCCTCGCCGAGTTGTCCACCCCGTGGTCGCAGGAGCGTCACATCCGGTGGCTCCCCGCCACGGCCCGGTGGGCGGTGATCGCCCTCGGGATATTCGTCGCCCTGAACACGCTGAACATCGGCGAGGAGATAGTCAACACCCTCTTCATTGCCGTGGTCGGGACCGTGGGCGCCATCCTGGTGATCGCCTTCGGCGTGGGGGGAATCTCCGCAGCGAAGGAGTGGTGGAGCAGGGTCCTTCCCGACCGTGACTGACCCGAGTTGATGCCGTTCATGTCTCTGCCGCCGGCCCGTCTTGCGGCCACCCGCACGGGCCGGCGGCGCATGGCGGCGCATGACGGCCTCCAAGGACTCCCGGAGCGACCTCGAACCAGCTCCCGAGGACGTCCGTATGCGCCTGCGAGAAAATGACCGGCACACCTAGTTGGTATTGATTACCATTACTAGGCAGAGCCTGAGGGAACTTCGCTCACGTGGGCGGCTCCCGAGCCGGTTCCAGGTAGCAACGCCACGGGGATGGAGCATGAACAAAACGAATAGCTCGGGACCGCGCCTACGCCATTTGGCTACCGGCCTGTCGCTCATGGCCCTCATCTCGGTGACCGCGTGCCAGACCTCAGAGGACGAGGTAGCGCCGGCAGCCGATCAGTCCGGTACGTCTCAGCAGGCCACGACGGGGACTGCAGAGCAGCCACCAGGCATAACCGATGACAGCGTGCTGTTCGGTCAGTCTGCCGCATTCACAGGACCTGCGCAGGAACTGGGCATCCAGATGCGGCTGGGGATCCAAGCTGCCTTCCATGAGCAGAACGAAGCCGGCGGTGTTCACGGTCGCCAGATCAGTTTGACCACACTCGACGACTTCTACGAACCGGATTCGGCCTACTCGAACACCAACAATCTGATAAGTAGGCAGGGGGTGTTCGGGTTGATCGGCGAGGTCGGCACTCCGACTTCCCGTTCGGCATCTCGGCTGGCGACCTACAGGGGCGTGCCCTTCGTCGCGCCGTTCACCGGAGCCGAGTTGCTCCGCCACGCAGACCTGGGAAGTGTGGTGAATCTGCGTGCCTCGTACTACCAGGAGACCGAGAGAATGGTGGATCACCTGACCGAAGACGCCGACGTCACCAGGGTGGCGGTCCTCTATCAGAATGACTCGTACGGGGCGGCCGGATTCGAAGGCGTGCGCCTTGCCCTTGAACGGCGCGGGCTGGCTCCGGTGGCAGGCGGGCAGTATCAGCGGAACACGAGCGCGGTGAAGAGGGCTGTGTTCAACATCGTCCGGTCCGAGCCCGAGGCGGTGATCATGATCAGCACCTACTCCTCCGCTGCCAAAGCCATCGAGTTGATCCGGGAGGAGATCGATCCGATATTCATGGCGGTCTCGTTTGTCGGCAGTAACGCTCTGGCGGAGGAGTTGGGCGCAGGGGCCGAGGGCGTCTACGTGACGCAGGTGGTCCCGCTACCGGGAGACACCGGCCTTCCTGTCGTGAGTTCGTACCAAGCAGCACTCAAGGCATTCGACGAGGACGCCGTCCCCGGCTTTGTCTCGCTGGAAGGCTATCTTGCCGGCCGGCTGGCCATTGCGGGACTCGACCTCTGCGGCCGCGATCTGAGCCGGCAGTGTTTCCTCGACGCCATCCGGAACGCCGGGTCGATCGACATCGAAGGGATGGTGCTCGAGTACGGGCCTTCCGACAATCAAGGTTCGGATGCTGTATTCCTGACCGCCCTAGGTTCCGACGGCAGCCATCGCATAGTGGAGAGGCTGGGGGGTTGAAAATGAACCGAGTTTCTATGCCCAAATCGCTGGTAGTCACCACGGTGGTGGCGTTGGTCGCAGTGATCGCCGCTTCGATCGTGGGTTGGGGCAGTCTGGGCAGCCTGACCGATCAGGGCGACGCCGGCGAAGACACGGCGATGCTAAGCGGGGCGCTGGCGATATCCCAGCACTCCAACTCGCTGGCATCGGCCGGGCTGGTCGAGACCAATCTCAGGATGACTCGCGAGAGCGTCTTGGAGATGAGAAGCGACATAGCCGACGCGAAGGACCAGTTGTCCACCCAGCTGTCGGGCCTCATGGGTCGGGGACACGACGAGAGGGTCTCGCGGATCGAAGATCACGTCAATTCCCTGATCGCAATCGTCGATGAGGTGGACGGCAATCGACCCGATCTCCTCCGTAACATCGTCAACGACGAACTCAAGCGGCGTGAACTCAGCAGTTCAACGACACGGATCCTGGGTCCCGCCATTATGAAGAGCATCGATGACCAGTTCTATTACATGATGACTGGTAGGAGTGACGTTCGGGACACGGCCTCGGGCGCAGACACGTTGTCCCCTCTGGAACTCGAGCGGTACCAGCACATGACCGAGCTGCAACGTGGTGTCTCCGTAGCGCACTCGATGCTGGCGGCGGTAGTCCGAGCAACGGATCCGACGCTAATCACCACCGTCCAGGAGGCCTTCGACTCCTCGGCACAGGGCGCCAGGGCAAACCTCGAGTTCCTATCCGCCAACGGTGGTCCGGAGTTGGACCCGAGGGTGATCCCTCTCGTGACCGCATTGATCGAGGCCGGATCCGGGAGCGACAACTACTTCGACGCAGTCGAGGCCCGGTTGGAGATGTCTCTCGACGAGCAAGCCCTGATCGCGTCGAGCGAGGGAGTCCTCTCTGCTATCGATTCGGAGATTGCCGCCTTGGTGGCGGACGTGAACACCGGCATCGTCTCCTCGGCGGACGATTCGGAGCAGGCGGCCGCGAGCGGGCAGACGACCGTGCTCATCGTGGGAATCATCGGGATAGTCCTCATCCTTCTCGTGGCCGGTTACCTCGGCTCACGGAAGCAGGAAGGGTAAGTACCCGGCTGCGGGAGCAAGACCGGCAGTTCATCGCGCCGGTGGGCATCGGCCTGCTGGTCGGGAGTCCGGTGGTCAAGGGGAAGTGCCTCCGGGGAGTGCACTGAGTGGGCCTGGGCGTCGGTGCGCAGGCCCACCAAAGGGGACCCATGACCATCACCGCCGACTGAGGCCTGTTCACGCTATGCGCGTTCCTAGTTATCGCGAGTCCCGTGGTCGGTCTGTGGCGCGGCGGTGGGATATGGCGCCGCCAGCGGCGTCTATGGCAAGGACTGCTGACGAAGGCGTACCCGCAGGGTACGTCGAGGAAGCAGGACACAGCCAGAGGCGTCGATGGCGGTCCAGAGCACGCCGACCGCAACACAGACCGACCACGATCAACTAGTGTCCGGGATCGCGAGCAACCCCTCCCCATCAGGTGACTCCCTCCAATGATCTCCGGCCTGGACAGCCCAACGCTCATATCGGGTCGGCCGGGTTTCTCGCCGCGATGACGCCCCTGCTGGCGGCCTCCGGGTCGGGAGGCACCCTGGACGAACACCAGGTGCTCGTCTTCCTGATGCAACTGGCCCTGCTGGTGGGGGCTGCCCGCCTGCTCGGAGGGATCGCCGACAAGCTCCGCCAGCCGCCGGTGGTGGGCCAGATCCTGGCGGGAGTGCTGATCGGCCCGAGCGTCCTGGGCAAGCTCTACCCGGGCGTCTTCGATTGGCTCTTCTCCGACTCGACCGCCGGGTCGGTCGTGTACGGGGTGGCGTGGCTGGCGGTGATCATGCTGCTCGTCGTCATCGGGTACGAGACCGACCTGGGAATCATCATGCGTTTCCGCCGGGCCGCCGTCAACGTCTCGGCGGGGGGACTGCTCGTGCCGCTGGCCGTGGTGGGGGTGGTGGCCCTCCTGACACCTTCGTCCTTCATCGGGGACGCCGGTAGGGGCCTGTACGCCGCCTTCATGGCGCTGGCCCTGTCGGTGGCGGCCCTGCCCGTGGTCGCAAAGATCCTGGCGGACCTGGGAATGCTCCGGCGCAACTTCGGCCAGGTCACCCTGGCGGTGAGCATGACGATGGACTCCGTGGGATGGCTCATCCTCGCCGGGCTGGCCGGGATAGCCCGGGACGGTTTCCGGGCCTCCGACCTGCTCGCCTCGCTCGGGGGACTGGTCCTGTTCCTGGCGCTGGCGGCCACCGTCGGTAGGTGGGCGCTCGACCAGGCGATGCGCCTGGCACTGCGGCGGGGGCGGAACCTACCGGCCGCTCTCACGGTGAGCCTGGTAGCCGCCATCGGAGGTGGCGCCGTCACCCAGGCTCTGGGCCTCGAGGCCATCCTGGGAGCGTTCATCGTCGGGATCATCCTCGCCACGCTGCGTTACCAGGTCCGCGCGGTCAGGCACGTCCTGGAGACCGTCACGGACTCTTTCTTCGCACCCGTCTTCTTCGCGTTCAGCGGGCTGCGGGTCGACATCGCCCTGCTCGCCAGCCCCAGCGCCATCATCTGGACGGTGGTGCTCATCGTGATAGCGGTGGCCGCCAAGGTGGCCGGCGCCTATGTGGGGGCGCGCCGGTCGGGTCTCAGCTCGGGAGAGGGCCTGGCCCTGGGATCCGGCCTGTCGGCGCTCGGCGCGATGGGGATCGTGGTCGCGCTGGTGGGCCTCAGCCTCGGCGTCCTGAGCGATACCGGGTACACCGTGATCGTGGTGGCGGCCATCGTCACCTCGCTGATCGCCCCGATCATGCTGCGGGTGGCGGTTCGGGGAATGGAAGCAGGCGAGGAGGAGCAGTCCCGGTTGGAGTCGGAGGCTATCCGCTCGCAGGCCCAGATCCTGGGATCGAAACGGGTTCTCCTTCCGACCCGCGGAGGCGCCAACAGCGTCTACGCCGCCCACCAGTTGAAGGCCCTGTTCCCGGAGGCCGAGGTGACCGTGCTGACGGTTGCCGACCAGCCGACCGGCTGGCGGAAACGGCTACTGGGGGACGAGGTCGAGGAGGATGCCGGTCCGGGAGAGGTGATGAGGACGCTCGGGCCAGATCGGTGCCGGCTGATCCGCCGCCGGCGCGCGGACCCGGCCGAGGTGATCCTCAACGAGGCCGCTCTGGGATACGACATGGTGGTGCTGGGGGCGACCGAGTCCACCGACAGCAGCCGGGTCTTCTCCACGGTGATCGACCGGGTGCTCGCCAGGTTGGAGTTGCCCACCCTCATCTTCCGCTATCCCGGTCCCGGCAACCACGGCGGTCTGCCCGACCCCGACTCCCTCACCGTGCGAACGGTGCTGCTGTCGGTCGAGTCGAACCGGGCCGCGCGCGCCGCCGAAGAGGTGGCCTACTCCCTGGCAGCGCACAACGAAGGGTCGGTTCTCGCACTGCACCTGATCGCGGAGACCCGCGACGGGGCTTTCTATCTCGATCCGACGAGCAGCAGCCAGAACCATAGGGCGGGCCTGGAACTGGTGGAGGAATCGGTGTCATTCGGCGAACGGCTGGGGGCGAGGGTGAACGCCGAGGTCAAGCCGGTCACCCGGCCGGCGGGAGAGTTGGTCGACGCCGCCAACACCGGGTCGTGGGATCTCCTGGTCATGGGCGCGACGAACCGGCCGCTCAGCAGGCGGCCCTTCTTCGGATACGACATGTCGCACGTGATAAGGCACGTCGCCATCCCGATGGTGACGGTTGCCATCCCGGATGTCGTGTCCCGGTACGGGTCCGCTGACCATCGGAGCGAAGACATCTGAGACCACGAGCCGTGGAGGGGGCGGCACGGGACGCCGTCCCTCTTCGGGTCAGGTGTCGATGCGGGACCAGGGTCTTCCATCGGTCAAATGCCCGGCCCAGGCCGAGACGATCCGGATGAGCACCCGGGTGGCCCGGTGCATGTCCTCCGCGTCCACCCACTCGTCCGGGCCGTAGAAGTTGCCGGCCAGGGCGCCGAACCCGACCGTGGCCGCTCCGAGGCAACGGATCGGGAAGCGGATGTCCGATGCGACGTGGGCCGGGTAGATGCGGGGGGCGGCGCCGGTCTCGGCGCGGACGGCTCGGGCGGTGAGGTCCACCAGGGGGTGGCCGGAAGGGACCTCGGCGGGGTTGGACCGCACGCCGAACAGGGCGGTCGAGCGGGCGCCGGCCTTCATTGCCACGCCGGCGAGACGCTCGTAGACGCCGGCGAAGGTACCCCGGCGGAACCAGACGGCGCCCTCCGCGACGGCCTGTTCCGGCAGCACGGTCGGGCCCACACCGGCAGAGACGCGGTTCACGGAGCACAGCAGGTCCTCCCGGTTCGCCCACCTGTCCACCGCGTCGAGAACTCCCTGCAGGCGTTCGAAGGCGTTGATTCCCTGGCGTGGGTCCTCGGAGTTGGGGGTACGGATCTCCACCGGCGCCGGCCGCCGGCCCTCGGCCTCGATCCGGAAGTTGAAGAAGCCGCGGGTGGCGATCTTGAAGTGCTCCATCCCCAGGCCGGTCTCGGCCGGGTGGCAGTAGACGGATACCTCCACGTCACCCACCCGCTCCATGGCCGGGAGGGTTCCCAGCCCACCGCCCAGCTTCCCGTGGACCAGACCGATCACGAGCCGCACCCCCTCCAGGTGGGGAACCAGCGCCCGGGCCGCGGCCAGCACCGACACCACCCCGGCCTTGTCGTCGGCGGCGCCCAGGCCGTGGATCCGCCCGCCGATCTCGGTCGCCCGGAACGGATCGGTATTCCATCCGTCCCGCGGATCGGGCCGCTCGGTGTCGATGTGGGCGAACAGGAGGATGCCCGGCCCGCTGCCTCGGGATGCCAGGACGCTCACCAGACCATCCGGCTCCTCGGCGGCCGGCCGGGGCGGGCACCACTCGGGATGGCTCGCCAGATCGTCCACCCGGGGCGTGAGCAGTTCCACCTCCATCCCGAGCCGGTCGAGTTGCTCGGCGCATAGCTCATGGACAGCGGAAGGCTCGGAGCGCACGCTCCGCCGCGCCACCAGCGAGCCGAGCAGTTCTCGCTCGTAGCCGCGCAAACGGTCCGCCGCGCCCAGTACGGCCTCGAGGTCAACAGGCATGCGAGCCATCCTACGAACATTACGGATCCCGGATCGGGATTAGCGCCCGTTCGGCGGTACCGGGGATCGATGGTGCAACCCGTCATCGTGTAGCATGACGGCCTCACGGGCCCGTAGCTCAGGTTGGTTAGAGCGCATCCCTGATAAGGATGAGGTCCCTGGTTCAAATCCAGGTGGGCCCACCCGGTCCTTACTCTTCGGCCGAGTCCGCCGAGTCCATCACCATCGCTACGGGTACCTCTATCTCGCTGCTGCGGTACCAGACGCCCACCGGGAGGTCGGACGGCAGGTAGCGAATGCCGGGCACGATCGTTTCGCCGTCGGCGCCCACGAAGCCCAGCTCGAATCGGCCACCGGCAACGCGCCGCGCCCGGATCCTCCCGATCGAGTCTCCGTCAACCTCGACATCCCCGCTCACCTGCCACGTTCCGGCGGGCGCGTCAGTACGCAGGAACCGCTCCGGCGGCAGGACCTGGCGGCCACCTGCGAGCTCCACACCGTGCTCCAACCGGCCATCCTCGCCCAGCCGGGCGAGGATGCGCAGCCTATGTGACTCGGGGCTCGGTGGCGGCGGCGTCCGGAGACCGAGCAATGTGCGGAGATCGCGGCTGTTGATCGACAGGCGCTGCAGGAACCGCAGGTTCGTCGTGTTGACCGTCTCCACCGCGCAGAGTGCACTGTCGACCGCAACCCCGTGGACGGGCCGGAGTCCACGCATCTCGGCGTCCAGGGCGAGCAACCCGTCGACTTCGGTTTCGCCGGCAGCCGCGAGCGCGTCGCCCAGTCCGTTCGCTCCAGGCCGGCAGCCGGCCTCCGCGATCATCGCCCGCACATCCGGATCCTCCCAGCCGTCATCACTGGCTCGGGCTGCTTCGACGATCCCGCCGGCCGTCGTCGCCGCCGCCACGACGCTCTCGGCATAACCGACCTGGGACTGGATGCGGAGGGCCTCCTCGAACGACAGCGTCCCACCCCTTTCGATCCGCCGGAGCAGGGAGCGCCAGTAGGTTGCCATCGATGCGTACTGGGCGGATGCTGTGCTCGCCGCGTCGAGGATCGACTGCTCGATGGCGATCGGGTTGAGCGCCTCCCCGGCGGCCCAGGCCTCGGACAGGCCCGATGCGCCCGTAGCGGAGACGTACCGCTGGCCGATGGTCTCGAGGAGCGTGGTCTTCGACAGGTCGGCCACGGTGACCGGTGCCGGATCCGCTCCCTCCGCCAGAGGCTCTATCCCCGGCCGTTCGAACAGGCCGTCCAGCAGCTCGGTGCGCACACCCGCCGTGTAGATCGCCCTCGATCGGACCATCGGGTCTACCTCAGCGTCCGGGTCGGCGGCGGAGACCACCGATGTCGTCACCTCCCCTTCGTCGTCGGCCTCAGCCGCCACCGTGTAGGTCGCTCCGTCCACCCTCACGTCGACCGGTCCGAAGGTGGGGCCGTCCAGGACCATCAGGTTGTGCCAGAGACCCTGGAACCCTGTCTCGTCGCCGTACGCGTCGTAGGTGACGACCGCAACGAACACCCAGGAAGGGCCAGGCCGGCCGAAGCTGACCTCGAGCGGATCCAGGTCGTCGATCGCGGTGCTGACCCCGCTCGCCGCCTCGGATCCGGAGTGGTAAGAGACACCGGCCTCCCAGATCCCCGCAACGGGGCCGATGAGTTCGAACACGCGGGGCCCGACCACGTACAGCAGGGCATACCCGCCGGCGGCGAGATCACCCCCCAGGTTGCCGGCGCGGTAGTGAACGGGGAAAGGATCGCCTGTCACCACCTCAGCGGGCGTATGCACCTCCTCGATCTTCAACCTGGATCTCTTCTGCTCCGCCTGCTCGTCCACGAGATGGACGGTGAGGTCGAAGTCGGCTCGCAGCGGTTGGTAGTCACGCTCCAGGTAGGTGGTCGCCTCGATGAAGTAGAGGCCGGCAGGCAGGTACCGCTCGATGCGGGCATTGCGCACATCCCCACCGTCGTCGTTGGCTCCGATAATGCCGCCTGAGAGCGACGCCAGCGAAAGAACGGGATCGCCGGCCTCCGATTTCAGGTCGATGCGAACGCGACCGGCCTGGTCCAGGTTGAACGTGTAGCCGTGGGCGGGGTGTTGGACCACGAAGCGCGACCCGCACGTATCGAGTGTCCATGAGCCCGATGCGGCCAGATCGGCGCCAGGTTCCAGCGTGCCGAGATGCACCGGCTCGCAACCGGAAACGCGGCTGACCGCGATGGCGAAGTCCGCTGCCCCCCGGCTCCGCCCGCCGACGGTGGTCGCCTCGATCATGTAGACACCGGGCGCCAGGTCTCGCTCGACACGGGCGTCGAGGTTGGCCCCGCCGTCATCGTCGTCCGCGATGCGGCTACCGTCCTCGGCCAGCAGGTAGACGTAAGAGTCGGCCCCGGCGGACATCAGGTCGACCCTGACCCGTCCTGCCTCGGCGACCCGGAACCGGTAGGTGTGGGCGTCGCTGCCGGGGCGGAAACGCGAATCACAGTCCTCGGTCGTCCAACTCCCGGACGCCGCCAACGGGGACCCGGAGGTGCTCAACGTCCCGAGTTCGGTCACCTCGCAGCCTTCGGACTCCTGCGCCAGCAACGCGCCGGGGGCGGGGAGGGCCAGCAGGCCGGCTATCAGCGTGAAGGCGACCGCCACCAATCCCAGATGGCACAATCCGGGCCTGCCGACCATGACTCGCTCCATCTCCGAACCCCTTGCCTCAAGCTGCTACCCAGGCCATCGCCCCTACCGTCAACACTGAGACAGCGGCCCGGGCGATCATATCAGCGTCCCGCCTCGGAGGCACGGCCGGCGGAAGGACAGGCTTCCGGCAGGTAGTCTGGATGCCTACCTGCTATGTCCCAGCAAACACCCTCGGATCCCCGGAAGCGGCCGCTCGGCCGAGCTGTTACTCCTATCTTGGTGCTGGTTGTGCTCCTGGCGCTGGCGGTCGTGCCGACCGACCTCGACCTGAGCTGGACCGGAGTCGATAGCAGTACCACCTCCGGCGTGTCGACCATCGCCTCCGACATAGCGGGTATCGCCACAGACGGAACCACCACCGGAGAGACCGCGCCCTCCACCACCCGCGCCGGAACGACCATCACGCGACTCGAACCGGCCCCGGCCTCGACCACCACCACCCCGGCAAGGCCGCTCGACACGATCACGGTCGCCGTGCCGGCCGGTGTCACCACGTTCGATCCGGACGCCGCCGCCGGTGGCCGCGACCTGGACATGCTGGCCAACCTGTACTCGGGGCTCACCCGCCGGGTGCTGGAGCCATCGGCGGTCCTCGCCGGTGTGTATCGCTGGAGCCCCACCGAGGTGGAGCCCGACCTCGCCGAATCGATCGACATATCCGGGGACGGAACGGTGTACACCTTCCACGTCCGCCGGGACCTCGAGTTCCCGGGCGGGCATGCCCTCAGGGCACATGACTTCGCCTATGCATGGGAACGGGCGCTGGCGCTGGCAGCATCCGGCGCGCCTCCGGGCGCCACCGTCGCCGGCCTCGCCACGGCGGGCGTCTACAGCATGTCCCAGGTGGAAGTGGTCGACGACCACACCCTCCGGGTGACCCTGCCCCGATCCAATCCCCGGATCCTGCGGGTCATGGCCATGGGCGTGATGTCGGCGGTGGACTCGATCCTGCTGCGGTCCCAGGCCACCGAAGCCGACCCGTGGGCGACCGCATACGCCCGGCACAACCCCTCCGGCTACGGCCCGTACATCCTCGTCGACCGTGAAGCCGGCCAGATGACCTTGGAACCCTACGAGGGGTGGTGGGACCAGCGGACCGCCGGCCGGAGCCGGATCAGCTACCAGGTGGTGTCTGAGGAGGCCAGGCGGCTCCAGCTGGTTCAGGAGGGAACGGTGGACCTCGCCCACGGCATGTCAACGACCGGCGCCGGGGAGGCGGGCAGCAGCGTCCGGGTCATCGATCTCGAGTCCGCCGGCCAGCGGTTCCTGGTATTCGACCGGACGGAGCCGCCGTTCGACGACCCCCGGGTGCGGCAGGCGGTCGCGTGGGCCCTGGACTACAACCGGATCAAGCAGGAGGTGTACGAGGGCCGGGCCCGGATCCCGACCGGCTTCCTCCCGGCGGGCCTCGAAGGCTCGGATGGAACCTGGCTGTACTCGCAGGACATCGGCCAGGCTCGCACCCTCCTGGCGGAGGCCGGCCATGCGGACGGATCCGCCGTCGAACTGCTCGTACCGTTGGACCTGCCCGAGGCCGAGGCCCTTGCGGAGCGGATCCGGAGCGATCTGGAGCTGGCCGGGATCGACCTGGTCCCGTGGCCCATAGAAGGAAGGCACCTACCCGTGGCGATCCGGCTCGGCGGGGCGACCTTCGACCTGGCGATAGTGGCGTGCGGGTCGTGGCTGCAGGAGGCCTGGTACGCGTCGAGGCAACTGGCCGAGGTCACGCCGGCCTGTCCGACCTCCTTCATGCATCCGGAGGTCGATCAGCTGCTGGACGAGATCGAGCAGGCGCCCACGGCCGACGCCGCGGCCGCCCTGGCCGGGCGGATTCAGGACATCTGGGCACAGGAGGCGGCGTTCGTGCCGCTCGGCGGACCCGACCAGATCGAGGTTCTCGGCCAAGAGGTCAGCGGGTTCGTGCTGACCAACGAGGACGACGCTCTCTACTTCCCGCTGCTACAGCGAGGATCCGCAACCACTCAGTGATCGCGTCCTGTTGGCGGCGCCACCCACGGGTCCCGCGCCACCGCGCGAACGCTAATCGGCTTAGGAATCAGAGCAGGGGCCAAAACTGTCACACCCCCGCTATACGTTGCCTATCGCCAAGCACCTAATGGGGGTCCACCGCTTCTTCTGGTTTGTCTGGGAGGGTGTGGTGGTTGAGCTGGCTGGCCGGTGAGTACTCCAATCTCCTGGAAGGCTGATTCCTAGGTGTAGATCGTGCCCCGGCCGGTTAGTGAGGGCTGCTTGTAGCGCTCATGGGGTGGCGTGCCATGAAGAGCACTGATCCATTAGGTCGCCGCCAGGCGTTCTCCATAGCTCAGAAAGAGCAGGTCCGCGCAGAAGGAGGCGAAGGATGATCTTTGTGGGAGATGACTGGGCTGAGGCGCATCACGATGTGTGTCTCATGGACGAGTCCGGAACTCGACTGGCCTCTCGGCGGCTGCCAGAAGGCCTGGGGGGTGTGGCTCAGTTGCATGAGATGATCGCCGAGCACGTATCGGAGCCGGCTGAGGTGGTGGTAGGTATCGAGACTGATCGTGGTCTGTGGGTCGGTGCTCTGGTCGGGGCGGGTTATGAGGTGTATGCGATCAACCCGATGGCAGTGTCGCGTTACCGGGACCGTCACAGCCAGGGTGGAGCCAAATCCGACCGTGGTGATGCCAAGGTGTTAGCCGACCTATTACGCACCGACCGGCACAACCACCGCCCGGTTGCCGGTGACAGCCCCGAAGCCGAAGGGATCAAAGTCCTGGCTAGGACACATCAGAACCTGATCTGGGCTCGGGTGCGTCACACCAACCAGATCCGCAGCGCCCTGCGCGAATACTACCCCGCAGCCCTCGAAACCTTCGGGGACCTGGCAAATCGCGATGCTCTGGCCGTCTTGGGTCGGGCACCCACACCCACCCAGGGCGCCCGCCTGACCGTCACCCAGATCCGGGCCGCTCTTAAAGCCGGGGGCCGGAAACGCAACCTCGACGCGGCTGCCCGCAAAATACAGAAAGGTCTCCGAACCACCCATCTCAGCGCACCCGGACCGGTCGAGGACGCCTACGCGACAACCGTGGGCGCCCTATTGGCAATCCTTGCGGAAACCAACCGCCAGATCGCCGAGCTCGAAGCAACCCTGGAAACCTGTTTTGAACAGCACCCGGACGCCGCTATCTACCTCTCCCAGCCAGGACTCGGTAAAGTGCTCGGCGCCCGGACGCTCGGTGAGTTCGGGGACGACCCCGACCGTTACACCAGCGCCAAGTCTCGCAGGAACTACGCCGGCACGTCGCCCATCACCATCGCGTCAGGACGCAAACACGCCGTCCTCGCTCGCCACATCCGTAACCGGCGCCTCTACGACGCCCTCGACCAATGGGCATTCTGCTCCCTAACCAGAAGCCCAGGCGCCCGAGCCTTCTACAACCAACGACGAGCAGCCGGCGACCTCCACCACCAAGCACTACGAGCCCTAGCCAACCGACTCGTAGGTATCCTCCACGGATGCCTCAAACACCAAACCCCCTACGACGAACACACCGCCTGGGCCCACCGAACCGCCCTCGACCAAGCCGCAGCTTGACATTTGCACGCCTGGGGTGTCTACACCGTCCGCAAGCGTCTCACCGATCGGAGCGGCCCGGCGCGCAGGGAACATTCACAGGCTCCAGAGGGGCGAACCCGCCTTGACACCCGGCCCCAACCCGGGCATGGCCCAACACGCCCCAAGCCAAGGACAGGTGGTGGCGGGGGAGGGCCCGGTGCGGAGTACCGGTTTTTCGCGTTCTCGAACTTGAGGCAGAGAACACCACCAGCGGCGCCCTGAACCTCAGGAACACCACACCGCCAGCGACCCACTGAACCTCAGGTTCCTTCGATTGCCGGTGCTTGCGGGCGATTCCGGTGTTCTCTCGGCGACTGATAACTGTGGTAATGACTCGGGGCTGACCGGAGGCGGGTTTAATCCGCCACGGGCAGGGAGAACCGCCGGAGCATCGACAGGAACTGTTGCCGCACCGGTTCGGGCAGTTCGATGTCGCGTCCCCGATTGGCGGACCGGGCCTCCGCCTCCGGCTCGCCCGGATACAGGACCGGTTGCGAATCATCGGCCAGCAGGGTGTCCTTGAGGTGCTCGGTAAGGATCGCGGAGCGCTCCTTGAGCTCGGCCATCGGAACGAAGAGCGCGGGATCGATCACGACAATCATGGAGTCGTTGCTGAAGGAGCGGGCCGGGTCGCCCGAGATACCCCCGCCGGACATCACTCCGGCGAGCAACTCCACCATGAACGCGAGCGCATAGCCCTTGTGTCCTTCATCTCTTCCGAGCGGCAGCAACGCCCCGCCTGCGGCGAAGTCCTCGGGATCGGTGGACGGGTTCCCGCCGGAGTCGAGGATCCATCCGGCCGGCGTGGCCGTTCCCCGCGCCCTGTACATCCGCACCTTGCCCTCCGCCGCCACCGAGGTGGCCATGTCCAGCAGGAAGGGTCCGGCCAGACCGGACGGCACCGACATGGCGATCGGGTTGGAGCACAACTTTCGCTCCGTGCCCCGGAACGGCGCCTGGTTGATACCGTGGCCGCCGCCGTTGGTGAAGATCATCGACACCAGGCCCTCCCCAGCCACCTGCTCGGCATAGCGACCCAGCCGACCGATGTGTTTGACACGGCGGACGGTCACCACGCTGACCCCGGCAGCCCGGGCCTTCTCGATGGCCAGGCCGGTCGCAAAGGTGGCGACCACCTGGCCCAAGGCCCATCCGCCGTCGATCTGAGCGGTGGTGGGTGTCTCATTGACGATCCGGGGACGGGCGCCTGGGATCAGGTCGCCCCGGCGCGCCGCCTCGATGTAGTCCCACAGCCTGATGACTCCGTGGGAATGGTGCCCGAGGAGGTCGTTGTCGACCAGGTGGTCCGCCACCAGCCGAGCGTCATCGCCGGACGCCCCGGCCGACCGAAGAATCGCGGTACACATGCCCTCGAGCCGGGTGGGTGCGACCTTCCACATTCAAGGCGTCCTTTCGGTTCCGGCGGCGGGACTCGAACCCGGATTCGTGTGCCGGGGCTGCTGGGCCGCACGCTAGTGAGCTCCTCTGTCGGGCTGGGGAATCGAACAGAACCGGACCACGCGGATGGAATCCCGGTAGGGAACCGGCGAGGCGGGCGCCGACCGGCGGCGCGCTAGGCCCGGAGGCACGCGTGCCTGCTACCCTGCGGGCCGTCCTCCGGGGGCTCGACAGCGCCTTTGTCCTGCTCTCCGGAAGAGGAGCCACGAGTTTCGGTTGTGCCATGAGATATGCCGCCCCCACATCCATCGAAGAGGCCGTTTCGGTCCTGGCCGGTGACGTCCACGCCCAGGTGTACGCCGGGGCCACCGACTTCATTCCCCAGCTACGTATGGGCCGCCCGGAGCCCGGTGTGGCGGTCGATCTGAAGCGCATCGATCGGCTGACCGACCTCCGCCGGGAAGGGGATACGTGGGTGATCGGCGCCGCCACGCCTTCAGCACGGCTGGGCGAGGTGAACGACCTGGTCGCCGAGCTGCCGGGCCTGGTGGAAGCGGCCGCCCTGATCGGATCGGACCAGATCCAGAGCCGCGCCAGCCTGGGCGGCAATCTCTGCAATGCCTCCCCCGCCGCCGACTCCGTTCCGGCCATGGTGGTGAACAACGGTCGGGCGGTGATCGCCGGACCCGCAGGGATCAGGACCATCCCGGTGGCATCGGTGGTGACCGGCCCCGGCAGCACGTCGCTGGCCGACGGGGAGTTCCTGGTCGAGCTGGTGTTCGATCGGCCCCAGCCCCGCACCGCCGACGCCTACCTGCGGTTCATCCCCCGTACCGAGATGGATATCGCAGTGGTCGGCGCCGGTGCCCGTCTCACGCTCGATGAAGCAGGATTGTGCCGGGAGGTGTCGGTAGCTCTGGGCGCCGTAGCGCCCACGGTGGTCACGGTGCCGGCGGCGGCTGACATACTGGTGGGCCACCCGCTCACCGACGAGGCCCTGAAACGGGTGGCGGCGGAAGCCTCGGCGGTCTGCAACCCCATCGACGACAAGCGCGGCACCAAGGCCTACCGCCGGCAGGTGGCCGGAGTGCTGGCGGTCAGGTCCCTCAAGCTGGCTGCCGACCGCGCCGGCCGGACCGGCTCATGAAGCGCCCGCGCCCGTAAAGGATCTGGTATGAGCAGAACGCACGTCACCTGCACCATCAACGGCGACCCCGCCGAGTTCCTGTGCGAGGGCGATCAGACCCTCCTGGATGCCCTGCGTGATGTGGTCGGGCTGATGGGGGTCAAGGAAGGCTGCGCCACCGGCGACTGCGGGGCATGCTCGGTCATCCTCGACGGACGGCTCACCTGCTCCTGCCTGGTCTTCGCCCCCGAGGCGGAGGCGGCGACTATCGAGACGGTCGAGGGGATGGCGGGCCCGGATGGTCTCCACCCGCTCCAGGATGCGTTCCTGGAAGGAGCGGCCTTGCAGTGCGGGATATGCACACCCGGCTTCCTGGTTGCCGGCAAGGCGCTACTGGACCGTAACCCCGAACCTGACGAGGAAGAGGTGCGCTACGCCATTGCCGGCAACCTCTGCCGGTGCACCGGATATGACAAGATCGTGCGGTCGATCCTGGACGCGGCCGCCCAGATGAGAGAAGCCGCCCCGGCTTCATAGGGCAAAGGAGAAGGCGTGACCGCTACCGCTACCACCACCGATCCCCAGCCGAGCTACAAGTGGGTGGGAACCCGCCCGGTCCGTCATGACGGCCTGGACAAGGTGACCGGCCGGGCCAAGTACGGCGCCGACCTGAACCTGCCCGGGATGCTGATCGGCGCGGTCCTCCGGTCTCCCCATGCCCACGCCCGCATACTCGCCATCGACACCTCCGCGGCCGAGGCGATGGAAGGAGTCCGGGCGGTGGTCACGGGCGCCGACTTCCCGATGCTGGAGTCCGAGATGGGCGGGAGCGGCGAGGAATACGTCGATTTCCGAGACCTGTGCCGCAACGTGATGGCGCGGGACAAGGTCCTCTACGAAGGCCACGCGCTGGCCGCCGTGGCCGCCACCTCCCGCCGGGAAGCGCTGGCGGCGCTGGATGCCATCAAGGTCGATTACGAAGTCCTCCCGCACGTGCTGGACGTGGACCTGGCCATGGCGCCCGACGCCCCGATCCTCCACGAGGACATGATCACCGAAGGGGTGGATCCGGCCCCCGACGAGCCTTCCAACCTGGCCTCACGCTACGTGCTCGACCGGGGGGACACGGAGAAGGGCTTCGCCGAGGCCGACGTGATCGTGGAGCGGGAGTTCGTCACCCAGCCCGTCCACCAGGGATACATCGAACCCCATGCGGTGGTGGCGGACGTCGGTGAGGACGGCAAGGCCATGGTCTTCTGCTCCTCCCAGGGCCACTTCATGGTGCGGTCGTTCACCGCCCTTCTGCTTGGGTGGGAACCGTCCCGGGTGAAGGTGATACCCGCCGAGATCGGCGGCGGCTTCGGTGGCAAGACGACCGTGTACGTGGAGCCGGTGGCGACCCGGCTGTCGCAGAAGGCCGGGCGTCCGGTCAAGGTCGTCATGACCCGGGACGAGGTGTTCCGCGCCACCGGTCCCACCTCGGGGTCCAAGATACGTCTCAAGGTTGGCGCCACCAAGGACGGCAGGCTGACCGCGGTGTCGGGCTCCATGGCCTACCAGGCGGGGGCCTTCAAGGGTTCGCCCGTAAGCCTGGGATGCATGTGCGCCTTCGCCCCCTACGCGATCGAGAACGTGTTTTTGGAAGGCCTCGACGTGGTGGTCAACATGCCGAAGGTGGCCGCCTACCGGGCGCCCGGGGCGCCGATGGCCTCGTTCGCCTCCGAGACGTTGCTGGACGAGATCGCGGAGCAGTTGGGCATGGACCCGCTCGAGCTCCGGCTCCGCAACGCCGCCGAGGAGGGGATGCGGTCCGTCTACGGACCGGTCTTCAAGCGGATCGGCTTCAAGGAGACGGTGGAGGCGGTCCGGGACCATCCGCAATACTCGACCGAGCTCGGACCCAACCAGGGCAGGGGCGTGGCGAGCGGCTTCTGGTTCAACTTCGGGGGCAGCTCGAGCGCCACGGTTAACGTCAACGAGGACGGGACCGCCTCGGTGCTCACCGGCAGTCCCGACATCGGCGGGAGCCGGGCCTCGATGGCGCTGATGGCCGCCGAGGAACTGGGCATCGACGTCTACGACATCAGCCCAATCGTCAGCGACACCGAATCGGTCGGATACACCGATGTCACCGGGGGAAGCCGGGTCACCCACGCCACCGGCTTGGCGGTCATCGACGCCTGCCGCAAGGTGGTGGCCGACCTGCGAGGCCGGGCGGCCAAGGTCTGGGATGTCGATGTCTCGGAAGTCGAGTGGGTGGACGGAAGGGCCCAGCACGTCTCCGGGGATCGAGCGCCCATGACCACCAAGGAGCTGGCCGCCGGCGCCGCCGGGACGGGCGGCCCGATCACCGCCAGCGCCGCCGTGAACGCGCGAGGGGCAGGGGCCGCCTTCTCGACCCAGGTGTGCGATGTCGAGGTCGATCCCGAGACCGGCGCCGTGAAGATCCTCCGCTACACCACCGCCCAGGATGCCGGGCGGGCCATCCATCCCAGCTACGTCGAAGGACAAATGCAGGGCGGCGTGGCCCAGGGAATCGGCTGGGCGCTCAACGAGGAGTACATCTTCGACTCCGGCGGCACCATGGAGAACGCGGGGTTCCTGGACTACCGGATGCCGGTCGCCTCCGACCTGCCGATGATCGACACGGTGATCGTCGAGGTGCCGAATCCCGGCCATCCCTACGGAGTGCGCGGGGTGGGGGAGGTCGGAATCGTGCCCCCCATGGCGGCGGTGGCGAATGCCATCCACGACGCCACCGGCCTGCGGCTGAGCGAGTTGCCAATGTCGCCGGTGAAGGTGCTGGAGGCAATAGGAGCCAACGGGGGCTGACATGGCCCGGGTGATCTTCGGATCGGCGCTCCGGCGCTACACCGGAGGAGTCGAGGAGGTCGAGGTCGAGGCCACCACGGTCCGCTCGCTGATCAACACCCTCGACCGGCGGTTCCCCGGCTTGGGGGAGCATCTGGGGTCGGGCCTGGCCGTGGCGATCGACGGTGAGATCATGACCGACGCCCTCTACGAGCCGGTTCCCGAGGACGCCGAGGTTCACTTCCTGCCGCCCATCGGAGGCGGCTGACCGGAGCCCGCCCCTCGGCTAGTACCCGAACTCCTTGTTCGTTCGGACACCGTCCGGGTCCTGCCTGTACGACAACGGCGAGCCCTCCTCACCGGATCAGAGCGCATGGCTCGAAAACTGTCACACCCCTTCTATACGTTGCCTATTGCCAAGCACCTACACCAGCCGCAAGCGTCTCACCGATCGGAGCGGTCTGGCCCGCAGGGAACATTTCACAGGCTTTCAAAGGGAGCTATCGCCGACACCCGGCCCAACCGGGCATGGCCGAACACGCCCCAAGCCAAGGACAGGTGGTGGCGGGGGAGGGCCCGGTGCGGGAGCGCCGGAGGGCCGGTACGGAGCGCCGGTTTTCCCGTTCTCGAACTCGGGGCAGAGGGCGTCATATATGACGCCCTGAACCTCAGGAACAGAGCACCCTGAGACGCGTCATCAACCTAAGGCTCAAAACACCAGTGAGACGCGTCATCAACCTAAGGCTCAAAACACCAGTGAGACGCGTCGTGAGCCTTAGGTTCGGCTGTTGCGCGACGGGCGGTGGGGCGTTTCGGACAGCGCTTAGCTGAAGTGGGCCTCTATGACGTCCCGCTCGGCGCCCGACGGGCTGTACATCCAGAACAGCTTCACCGGGGTTTCGCCCGTGTTGAAGAACTGGTGGCTGACTCCGGGCGGCGTGAAGACGACCGTGCCGGGACCGGTGACGATCTCCCGATCACCCACCGTGGCCCGGCCCCTGCCCTCGGAGAACATCCAGATCTCGGCGGCGTCCGGATGCGTGTGCAGGCTCCCCTTCTGGCCGGGCGGCACCTCGCAGGTGCCTATGGCGAAGTCCCCGATGCCCGGCTGGAGCAGGGGCGAGAGCAGAGCCTTCACATGGCGCACGAACGGCTCCGGAGTGGTCAGGCCCACCCCTTCCGCCTCGGTGGTCACGATCGGCGTTCCCGGCTCGTAATCCATCCGGCTACCTCCTCGCTTGCGTCCAGCCACCGGCACCGCGGCCGGGTCGGGTCGGGTCGGGTCAGCCGACTCCCACCGGCACCCGGGCTTCCAGGTAAGCAGCCAGGTGATCCACCAGGTCGCGGGCGTCGTCCTCAGCGCCGTGGATGAAACTCGACTTGCGGCGGCGCAGGAAGTTCAGCCCGATCACATACAGGCCCGGTGAACCGCTCACCACCCCGCCGTCGTGCCGGATCCGGCCCTTGTAGTCGAGCACCGGGACGTGGAGCCACGAGTAGTCGGGGCGGTATCCGGTCGCCCACAGCACGGTGCGGATGTTCTCCTTCTCCAGATCGATCAGCAGCGGCGGTGACGTTTCCACCCGTGTGCGCTCAAAACGATGGGGTGGCTCGTACCGGCCGTCCAGCCCGTTCTCGGTTACCCATTCGTCGATGGTGGTCAGCAGGCGGTTCATCTTGAGGTCCGAGCGGGTGACCTTGTTGTTGAGGGAACCCGAAAGCTGGGCCTTCCCATTCCTTATCCCGGCCAGGCGTCCCACCATGCGCACCCCCTGATCGGTGAGGGCATTGAGGTCGAGCGACTTGCGCTCCGGGGATCCGACCAGCTGCGGAGACGGAACCGTACGGGCCCGGAGGACGTCGTCCACCTCGTCGTAGCGCTCGTCGGACACGCCGGTCACGTCCATCCAGTACCGGATATCCCGGCCTCTGTAGATCCTGGGCATGCGGACATGCTCACCCACCGACACGGTGACCGGTCGTCCGGATCGATGGATCTCCTCGGCCAGCTGGACGCCGGTGGCGGACACTCCCGCCACCAGTACGCCTCCATCGTCCAGGTCAGAGGGGCGGCGGTACTCGAGCGGGGTGACCGAACGAACCGTGTCGGGGAGGGCGGCCGCGATGGGAGGCACCTTGGGCAGGTTGAAGCCTCCGCTGGCCAGTATCACCGACCGGCACTGCCACGTGCCGCGATCAGTCACGACCTCGTACCCGTCACCGTCCGGCCGGACCGAGGTGACGGTGGTGAGCGTACGGAGAGGCGGCTTCACCAACCGGGCGTACCGGTCGATGAAGCCCACCAGCTCCGTCACGGTCATGAAGCCGTCGGGATCGTCACCGTCGTAAGCGAGGCCGGGCAGGGTGACCTGCCAGTTGGGGGTCAGGAGCCGCAGGGAATCCCAGCGCTCCGTCCGCCAGGTGTTGGCCACCTCCCCCCGCTCCAGGACCACATGATCGATGTCCCGGACAGACAGGAAGTAGCTCGCCGCCAGGCCGGTGTGCCCGGCGCCGATCACAACGGTGGTGGTACGCATCCGATGACTCCGAGTCGGTCGTCTCAGTTGACGCTTACGGTCACGTTGGTGGGGTTGGTCATGATGTCGAAGACCGCCGAGATCTTCTGGGACTGCGCCACCAGCGCCTCGAGGTCGGCCTCGCTCGTCTCGTCCGCGTCGATCTCGTAGTTGACCCGGACGTCGGTGAACCCGTTCCTCACATCGGGGTCCGCTCCGAGGATGCCTCCGATATTCATGTCGGCCTCGAGCGTGGCCTTCACCGAGCGGAGCTTGATCTCCCGGTTCTCGGCCACGGCGGCCACGCCGGCGGTCAGGCAGCTGGCCAGGCCTGCCAGCACGATCTCCACGGGGGTGGCGGCATTGTCCGCCGCATTGAACTCCAGCGGATGGTCCGCCTCGAACTCGTAGGCCCCCTTGTGGTTGCGCTCCTCGCCGAGACCGAAGTAGCCGTCGATCTTCGTCTTGCTGTGGGTACCGTGGACCCACTCGTTCGAGGCCCTCCACGTGTAGTCGCCGGCGGCCGGTGTATCCCCGACCACGCCCCGCGCGAACAACAGGTGGGCCGTATCGACCCCGTTGATGTCACCAGTGCTCATTGCTCTTCTCCTTCGTGATTCCGTGGAAACGGTTGGTTCTCTTGCGTTCTGTACCAGTTCGGGTCCGGTTCCCTTCCTGAAAGATCCGGAACGTCGGGCGACAGATCGGGATCGAGGACCCGTTGGCTGGGTGGCCTTGTTGGCTCCCGGGTGGTGGCGTGGTTACGGGCGGTTGCCAGGACCGCCCGGGTGGATCACCCGGGAGCCTGGACAACACATGCACCTGCTGGGTGCTGGAGGCTTGAAGTGCAGGCAATCCATGTGTGACAGTCTCCTCTCGCTTGTACGCGCTCCCGTCGAGCGCCGCGAGCGGAATCCCGCCTCGGCAGTCTCATCGATCAGGCATTGGCACCGCTCATGTCGGTTGCCGCGGCTTCACAGGGCCTGTCCCTCCACCGCTCTGGATGAGCGCGTTGTAACGGCAGAATTAGACCATACGAAAGGACGAATGTCAAAGAACTTCGGGGGTTTAGCGGTCCGGCGCCTAGCTCCGCCAGCGGCGGGGCCGGTTGCGGATGGCGCCGAAACCGAGCCTGTCGCACAGCTCGAGGAAACGTGATCGATGGGCGCCGCGCCATTCGAGGTCCGCCAGATCCTCGTCCAGCGGCACGTCAAGGCGGAGGGTGGTGAGCGTGCGGTAGAGGGCCGCCTCGGCGCGGGCTGCTTCCAGGTTGGTGGACAGCCGGGCCGCGCCCCGGACCTTCACGTCCCAGGCGGCGGGTGATCCGGGAATGTTCTCGATGTGGCCGTACCGGGCCAGGAGCGTGGAACTGGACTTCGCCCCCCAACCGGGAATCCCGGGAACCCGATCGGCGGCGTCACCCACCAGCGCCAGGTAGTCGGGTATGGAGGACGAACGGATGCCGAACTTCTCCACCACCCCGCGCTCGTCGTAGCGCTTGCGTTCCCGGCGGTTGTACGTCACCACCCGGTCGCCGATCACGCACTGCATCAGGTCCTTGTCGGGGCTGAGGATGATCACCCGCTCCACATCGTCCTTCCAGCGGTGGGCGGCCGTGGCGATGGCGTCGTCGGCCTCGAAGTCCCGCATGGCCCAGACGGTCACGCCCAGGATCTCCAACGCCTCCTCCGCCAGCCGGAACTGGGCGAGCAACTCAGGCTCGATCCCCTCGCCCGTCTTGTAGCCCGGGAAGATCTCGTTGCGGAAGGACTCGATCACCGCATCGGTGGCGGCGGCCAGGTGGGTGACCCCGTCCTGGCGGAGCAGGCGGATCGTGGAGTCGAGCACCCCGTAGACGGCGCCGACCTCCATCCCGTCAGGAGCCACCCGCCTCGGATACCCGAAGTAGGCCCGGAACAACTCGTAGGTGGCATCCAGCAGGTGAAGGTTCACGACATGGACAGGCTAGCGGTGGACAGAGAGCCACCCAGCAGGACCGGCTCGTAACCGTGAACGATCCATGGCCGCCGTTCCGGGCAATCGTCGTTGGCCACGGAAACCCGGGTAAGAAAGCTAGCCTGATGACACCACCGATCCAGACGGAGGAGACTGTGTCGGGTTACCACAGTGATCTACGCGGGCGTATGCAAGCTGTACTTGCCGGGTGCTACGACGCGGGTCGCGCTGCCGCGCTATCCGGGGTACCGAAATCGACCGTCTACTACTGGGCGCGCCAGCGGGTTGTCATACCGAGTGTGTCCCCAAGCAGGCAGAAGCTCTGGTCCTATGCCGACCTTATGGCCCTTCGCATCGTGTACTGGCTCCGGCACCCGAAACAGGGCAAGGTGAACGAAGTTCCTGCCAGCCCGATGTCCCAAGTCAGGGAAGCGCTAGAGGAGTTGGAGCGACGCAACCTCGACATCTGGGCCGACGATGGACAGCCGGGATCGCCGTTGCGCGTGGACCGCGACGGCAGGGTATACCTCGCCGACGGATGGTCGGCCGGCGTCCAAGGCCAGATGTCACTTGTGAGCGTGCTCGACTTGCTCGGTCCCTTCGAGAACGGTCAACATCACGGCCCGGACCTGATCCGACCCCGATCCGACCTTCGAATCATCCCCGGCAAGGTCTCAGGCGAGCCGCACCTGGTTGACTCGCGTATTACCACCAAGTCGGTGGCTGCTCTTTACCAACGTGTCCGAGACCTCAACGCGGTGGTTGCGCTGTACCCCGGAATAGCTCCGGAGATCATCGGTCAGGCAATCGAACTAGAACACGCTCTGGCCGCGTGATCAAGATCCCGCTGGACCACAACTACTGATGGCAATGGCCTCCTGGCTCGGAGACATCGAGCTTCTCCCCATTCGGCAAATAGACAGCCGGCTCACCCGGATCGGGGATCGCCAACTCGTCCTGGCTCTTCACCAACTCGGCTGCCAGGGACTGGTCACCAACAACTACAGGATGCTCCAGAATCCGGTCGAACTGGCTGCGATTATCAAAACCCGGCTGTCCGTCTTCGCCATTCAAGGTGTGGGGGATGATCCGATTCGAGCAACCGGCGCCCTGCTACTGGACCTGCCATCAGCCGTCAAGGCTATCGAGTCTGGTAGACGTGGAGTGTTCTGGCTACGTCCGCGTTCGCCGAAGCCTTACGACCCTTGGAAGCTACTCAGGGAATCGGCGAAACGCAGGCAAGAAGACGTTGCTGACCTGTATCGACAGGTGGCCGTATCGGACACTGAACTGACTACTCCGATTCTCGGCTCGACTACGGGATGACCGGCACTGGCGAAGGCAAGGATGTCGCGCCGGGAGGGGTGGTGGATCGGTTGGTCGGATAAAGGAGGGGCGCCTAGTAGCCTGAGGCCGTTCCCGTCGCTGTCACGGTGGCGGGTGTTCGTGTTTACGGATGGAATCCGGTTTGCAACCCCGTTCAATGCTCCGCTCTGCCAACGGCCTGCGACGCGTCCTGCCCGGGCGGCGAGGATCGCCCCGCAACAGGGGCTCTACGTCGGTACTGAAGGCCTTCCGGCATCGCAGTTTCACCGTCCTCTGGACCGGGCTCTTCTTCTACCGGGCGGGTTTCTGGATCGGCCTGCTCACTTTCCAGCTGATGGTCGCCCGCCTGACCGACAACAGCCCGTGGATGCTGGGCCTGCTGTCGTCCTTCAGTTCCATCCCGATGCTGCTGGTCACCCCCTTCGTCGGTGTGGTGGCCGACCGTTTCGACCGGAAGCGGCTCATCGTGGCGAACCAGGCGAGCATGGGGGTTGCGGCTGCGGTCATGAGCTACCTGGTCATCACGGGCCGGGCCGATTCGGTGACCATGGTGTTCGGCTTCGCCATCGTGTTCGGGATCGGGCTGTCGTTCGCCATGCCTGTCAACCATGCGGCGGTGGCCAACTCGGTCCCGCCCGAGGATCTGCGGAGCGCGGTGTCGATAAACTCGATCGGGCTCAACCTGGCCCGCATCGGGGGACCGGCGCTGGCCGGGCCGATCCTGGTTCTCTGGGGACCGGGAGGAACTTTCGCGCTCTGGGCGGTGGGGGCCCTCGCCGGAGCGGTGGCCATCTCGATGATCAGGCTACGGCCCTACCAGCCCGAAGAGGACACGCTCGGTGTCATCGCTCGCATCCGGCAGGGCATCGATTACGTCCGGGAGCGGCCCACCATCGTGAGGGCGCTGGCGATGGCCTCCATGGTCACCGTCTTCGGCAGTGCATACATGGCCGTGCTCCCGGTGGTGGTCTACGACACGCTGGGCGGGAGCGACCAGACCTTCACCATGATGATCATGCTGATCGGACTCGGCGCCATGCTCGGCGCGTTCGCGGCCGGGAGCGGCCGGTTGCCGCTCAACATGTCCACCATCACCTGGGGAGCGGTTGCCTTCGGCATGGCTGAAGCGTTGTTCGGCCTGACCGGGACGGTCTGGGCGTCAATGATCCTCGTGACGGTGGCGGGGGGCCTCAACTTCTTCCTGCTGACCTGCCTGACCACCCTGGTTCAGACCTTGGCCCCCGAAGCCAAGCGCGGACGGGTGATGAGCCTGTTCGTGCTGGCGTGGGGTGGTCTCTTTCCGGTCGGCACGCTGGTGCTCGGGGCTCTCGGGGAGGCGATCACCACCCCCTACGGCCTGGCCGTGTTCGGGTCGGTGCTGGTCGCCTACAGCCTCTGGGCCCATCCCGGACGCCGGCCCGTCAAGTCCACCTCAAGACACGCAAGCTCCTGAGCCCGAGCCCTACCACGGTCATTGCCCCAACCTGGCAAGCGCGCTTCGGTGGGTAGCCGAGGACTAGCGATACTGGAACTACAAAGAGCTACGGCGCGGCCGGTTCAGAACATCACCGCCGAGGCGATCGATATCTCGATCTCATGGATGGCCTGGGCCACGGCCTGGCCGATCAGGTCCAGCTTCCGCACCTGTTCGATGCGCGCCGCAGCCTGATCCAGTTCCTGCTTGGACAGCAACAGCTTGAAGATGCCGCACACGTCAGCCAGGCAGATGAGCACCACGTCATGCGGGTCGGGAATCTCGTCGCTGAAGAGTACCCCCATTATCCGTAGCTTGACCTCGCGCTCCGCCTCGCCGTCGACCGCCGGGTAGCGCCTCGAACGGAACACCCAGAGGAAGGAATCCTCCTGGCGTTCCAGGATCCCCCGTTCCACCAGCCGCGACAGCGCCTCTTCCCGGATCTCGTCGGCGTACCGAGCGGTGTTCTCCACCCAGAAGAGCGCATTGCGCTTATCCCCCGAGGCGATCATGGCCAGAGTCGGGTCCAGCAGGCTGTCGCCCGTGGGAGTGTCATCGAGCAGGATCAGATCTTCTAGATCGGTGTCGATGCGGTTCTCCATGGCCAGGTCCATGAGTACAGCCCCGGAGATGGCACGATCCATCGCGAACCGGGACACGTGATAGAACTTGCCGTCCTCATCACGGAGCAGTAGGAGGAGGATCTCCTCCACGAATCTCAGCATGCGGTCACCCCCTGTGGCGGGTTGGGAAAGAGTCGGGTACCGCTCGTCGTATCCGCCCGGCAGCCGGCCCCGTCCCGGCCAAGTGTAGCCGGTCCGGACTCAGGATCACCGGGTCGCGTCGGGTCCGCCGCCTGTGCCCTTCGGGGCGGGCAAGGAGGCTAACGTTCGCGGGTCAGCGCCAAGGAGATCGCAACCGGTGGACTTCGAGTATCCGTCGCGGGTGGAGCGGCTCCGGTCCGCGTTGGCGGACTTCATGGATGAGCTGGTCTATCCCGCCGAATCCCTCTATGCGGAGCAGATGGCGGCTTCGGGAGACCCCCACCATCATCCCCGGATCATGGAGGATCTGAAGGCGGAGGCCCGCTCAAGGGGATTGTGGAACCTGTTCCTGCCCGATCCGGACCTTGGGGCGGGGCTGTCGGTCCTCGAGTACGCACCGCTGGCCGAGATCACCGGCCGCAGCCCGCTTCTGGCGCCCGAGGCGGTGAACTGCTCGGCACCCGACACGGGCAACATGGAGGTCCTCCACATGTTCGGAACCGAGGAGCAGAAGCGCCGATGGCTCGACCCGCTCTTGGAGGGCGCCATTCGCTCATGCATCTCGATGACCGAGCCGGATGTCGCCTCGTCGGATCCGCGCAACATCCGCACCCGCATCACCAAGGACGGCGGTCACCTGGTTATCCGGGGACGCAAGTGGTTCTCGACCGGGGCGGTGAGCCCGCGGTGCAAGGTGGCGATCCTCATGGGGGTGACCGATCCGGACGCCCATCCCTACCGGCGCCAGAGCATGGTGCTGGTCCCGCTCGACAGTCCGGGGGTGACCATCGAGCACGACTCCCCCGTCTTCGGCTATCACGACCGGGGAGGTCACGCCACCATCCACTTCGACAACGTCCGCGTCCCGGCCTCGAATCTCCTGGGCCAGCCTGGCGAAGGTTTCGCCATGGCCCAGGCCAGGCTCGGTCCGGGTCGGATCCATCACTGCATGAGGGCGATCGGCATGGCCGAGCGGGCGTTCGACCTGATGTGCGCCCGGGCACAGGCAAGGCAGGCCTTCGGGTCGATGCTGTCGGACCAGGGCGTGGTGCAGAATTGGATCGGCGACTCACGGATCCGGATCGAACAGGCTCGCCTGATGGTGTTGAAGACCGCCTGGATGATCGACACGGTGGGCACCCGGGAGGCTCGGGTCGAGATCTCGGCCATCAAGGTGGCCGTGCCGCGGATGGCCAGGCTGGTGATCGACCGCGCCATCCAGCTGTTCGGCGCCGCCGGGTTGTCGGACCAGTTCCCGCTGGCCCATCTCTACGCGCACGTCCGGTCCCTGCAGATCCTCGACGGACCCGACGAGGTGCATGTCCGGGCGGTAGCCCGCCGCGAGCTGGCCCGCTACGAACCGGGTGAGGTCCCCCCTCCGTATCCCTTCTGACCGGCCACGGCCGCCGCACCGCAGAAACAAGGAACACCTGAGCGCCGGCGGCTGTTGCAATGGGTATGAGACGCAGCACGATACCGATCACCCTCCCAGCACTTCAGCCCGCCACAGCGGGTGGGGCGTCATGGCGCGACAAGGCGGCGTGCCGGACGGCCGACCTGGATATCTTCTTCCCCGATCCGGGCGATGTGGTGGGCGTCGAGCGAGCGAGGCAGGTGTGCGACGGATGCCCGGTGGCGTCCGAGTGCCTGTCCTACGCGGTGAGCACCAACCAGACCGAGGGGGTCTGGGGCGGCACGACTCCGGGCGAGCGGCGCCGGCTCCGGCAGCGGTGGCTCAAGGAGCTGAGAGAAGCCGGCTGACCCGCCCCTTCCCGCAATCCCCCGATGGTCGGGACGTTCATCTCCCACGTACTACCACGGCGCTACGAACCTGAGGAACACAGCGTCATAGACGGTGCGGAGAACCTGAGGAACACAACACCACCAGCGGTGCGGAGAACCTGAGGAACAGGGCGTCATGGGTGGCGCCCTCTGCCCAAAGTTCGTGAAGCCGCGAAAAACCGGTGCTCCGCACCGGGCCCCTCCCCCGCCGCCACCCATCCTGTTGGAGCGTGGTCGGCCATGCCCGGCCTGCTGCCGGGGGTCGGCTGTCGCTCCATATGCCTCTTTTTTTCCCTGGACCCGGCCGTTCCGATCGGGCTTCCTCTTCGGCCGGTGTAGGTGCTTGGCGGTAGGCAACGTATAGCAAGGGTGTGACGTTTTCAACCCCCTTCTGCGAGAACGCGAAAAGTTCTTCCTCCACGGATACGAGACGGACCTGGTGCGGGCGTGATGGGAGCCTGATCGTGTCTCCCGAACGGTGCGGGTCGTGACCGGGGTATCGTTGGCGACATGACGGAACGGATCTACTCGGTTGACTCCTATGCCCGCGAGATGGCGGCCGAGGTGGTGGCTACCGATGTCGACGACGGGCGTGTGTTGCTCGACCGGACGGTGTTCTATCCGGGCGGGGGTGGCCAGCCGGTGGACCTCGGAGAACTGACCATCGGAGAGGACCGGCTCGAGGTGGTGGGGGTCAAGCAGGACTCGGACGGTGTCTGGCACTGGCTCGAGGGCGGGCTCCCGGAGGTCGGGACCAGGGTGACCGGCAGGATCGACTGGGACCGCCGGTACCGTCTGATGCGCACCCACACCTCATTGCATGCTCTGTGCGGGGTGATCTGGGAGCGGTTCCGGAGTCCGGTGACGGGCGGCAACATGGCTCCCGGCCACGGTCGCCTGGACTTCGAGATCCCCAACTGGGATCCCGCCGACCGGGACCCCGTCGAGCTGGCCTTGAACGAGGCCATAGCCCGCCATTTGCCCGTGGACGTTTCCTTCATGCCCCGCGAGGAGGCCGACCTCGATCCCAGCCTCATCCGGACCAAGGTCAACCTGATCCCGCCCTCCGTGCGCCGGATCCGGGTGATCGACATCGTGGGCCTAGACCGCCAGGCGGACGGTGGCACCCATGTCCACACCACCGAGGAGGTCGGAAGGGTGAGGATCACCAAGGTCCAGTCGAAGGGCCGAGGGTTCCGCCGGATCCGCGTGGCCCTCGAAGACGAGCCCGCCTAGTAGGCGAGCCGCCTACCGGGGTGCCGGATGAGTGTCAGGACGGAACTGGAGGGCCGGGTCGGGGAAGTGATCGGGGTGGGCGATTGGCACACCATTACCCAGGCCGACATCGACCGTTTCGCCGACGCCACCCGGGATCATCAGTGGATCCATGTGGACGCCGCCCGGGCTGCCGGAGGGCCGTTCGGCGCAACCATCGCCCACGGGTTCATGACCCTGGCGCTGATCCCGGGAATCGGTCCCGCTCTCGAACTCCCCGGAGTGAAGATGATCGTCAACTACGGCCTCAACCGGGTGCGGTTCATCAGCCCCGTCCCCACCGGGTCGAGAGTACGGGTGATCAGGGAGATTGCCGGCGTGTCGGAGAAGCCCAACGGCATCCATCTCGAGGAGCGGGTGACGATCGAGTTGGAAGGGTCCGCCAAGCCCGCCTGCGTGGCCGAGACGCTGATCCTGCTGGTTGTCTAGAAGGGCGTCAGTCGAGCGCCAGGTCCCGGTGGGTGTAGGACCGCTTGCCGGGCCCGTAGTCGCCCACCACCTGCCCTTCGCCCCGCAGTAGCCACTTGGTGGTGAACAGTCCCTCCGCCCCCATCGGACCCCTTGCGTGGACGCGGCCGGTGGCGATGCCCACCTCGGCCCCCAACCCGTAGCGGAACCCGTCCGCGAACCGGGTGCTGGCGTTCCAGAAGACCGAGGAGGAGTCGACCGTGTCGAGAAAGCGCCGGGCGACCTCGGCGTCCTCGGTGACCACGGTGTCGGTGTGCGCCGACCCGTGGGTGTGGATGTGATCGATGGCCTCGTCGAGCCCGTCCACCACCCGGGCGGCGATGGTGAGTTCCCCGAACTCCTGGCCGAAGTCGGACGGCTGGGCCGCCGTGACACCCGGAGCCATGGCCGCCACATCCTCGTCTCCGCGCACATCGACCCCGGCATCGAGCAACGCCTGGACGACCGCCCCGCCGGCAGGGAAGTCGCGGTGGAGCAGGAGGGTCTCGGCCGCGTTGCAGACGGCGACATAATTGGTCTTGGAGTCCACCGCCACCCGGACGGCCATGCCGGGATCGGCGGCAGCATCCACGTAGACGTGGCAGATACCGTCCGCATGACCCAGCACGGGGATGCGCGACGCCGCCTTGATGGCGCGCACCAGATCGGCGGAGCCCCGAGGGACGACCAGGTCGATGTGCTCGTCCATGGCCAGCAGGTCGGCCACCGCCTCCCGGCCCTCCACGTTCTGGACCACGTCGGCGGGCCCGCCCGCCTTGACCACTGCCTCCCGCAACAGGTCGGTGAGCGCCCGGTTGGAGTGCAAGGCCTCCGAACCGCCCTTCATGAGCACCGCATTGCCGGTGCGCAACGCCAGCGAGCCGATCTGGATCACCGCATCGGGCCGGCTCTCGAAGACGATCAGCAGCACCCCGATCGGAACCCGTACCTGCTCGAGGATCAGCCGCTCGTCCAGCTCCCGGCGGATGAGCGGGCGCCCCACCGGATCGGCCGAGTCGATCAGGACGTTCACGCCCTCCCGCAGCGTCTCCAGCTTGGAAGCCGACAGCGCCAGGCGCTTACGGATGGGACCCGGGAGGTCATCCGCCCCCGGAGCGTTCAGGTCCCGTTCGTTGGCGGCCGCCAGGTCGTCCTCACGCTCTCCGAGCAGGCGCTCCAGATTCCGCAGCACCTCGGTCCGCACATCGGCGCCCATCGCCACAAAGGAGCGCTGAGCCTCCCGAGCGGACCTCGCCTGGTCATTTGGTGTAGCCCCTGCAGACATAGGCGCACGAGTGTAGTGACCTCCCGGTTCTGAGGACCGCTCAGCCTCCGCTCCGCCCCTGCAGCTTCCGGCGTGGGCGAAGACGGTCGGCCAGCCCCCCGAAGGCAGCCGCCGGCGATGTTCTCGTCCACGAGTGAGGCGCAAGACCAGTAGGCCGGCGCCATGTCGATCCGGCTGATGACGAAACCAGGTATTGAACCAAGATGCGGGACAGGAAGATATACAAGAGACCGGCTGAGATGGCCGCGCTGGCCGCGCACCCGCTACGCCTGCTGGTGCTGACCAGCAGCGGGCAACTCAACGTGTGGGAGCATCTCCACGTATTGGTGGCCCGATGGGACGCCATCGAGGGCCATGCAGCAACCACCGCCATGGATCTATGGCGTAACGAAGAGACGCATCCGCGGAATCCCATACCCGCAATAGACCTCGGCTAGCCGCGTGCGACGTCCGCGTTCACGGATACGGCCCGCCGAGTCCGTAGCCCGCCGCCGAGCCTGAGGCTCGGAGCTCCATTGGTGGTGTCGTCTGCCTCAAGAATCAAAAGTCGCGAAAAACGCGGCAAAACGGCGCCTCCCGCTGGGCCCTCCCCCGCCACCACCGCCGTTGGCTTGGGGCGTGTTCGCCCATGCCCGGCCGGGGCCGGGTAACACGGCGGTCGCTCCGTAGAAGCCTTGTATGTTCCCTTCGGGCCAGGCCGCCCCGATCGGTGAGACGCTTGCGGCTGGTGTAGACACCCCAGGCGTGCAAATGTCAAGCTGCGGCTTGGTCGAGGGCGGTTCGGTGGGCCCAGGCGGTGTGTTCGTCGTAGGGGGTTTGGTGTTTGAGGCATCCGTGGAGGATACCTACGAGTCGGTTGGCTAGGGCTCGTAGTGCTTGGTGGTGGAGGTCGCCGGCTGCTCGTCGTTGGTTGTAGAAGGCTCGGGCGCCTGGGCTTCTGGTTAGGGAGCAGAATGCCCATTGGTCGAGGGCGTCGTAGAGGCGCCGGTTACGGATGTGGCGAGCGAGGACGGCGTGTTTGCGTCCTGACGCGATGGTGATGGGCGACGTGCCGGCGTAGTTCCTGCGAGACTTGGCGCTGGTGTAACGGTCGGGGTCGTCCCCGAACTCACCGAGCGTCCGGGCGCCGAGCACTTTACCGAGTCCTGGCTGGGAGAGGTAGATAGCGGCGTCCGGGTGCTGTTCAAAACAGGTTTCCAGGGTTGCTTCGAGCTCGGCGATCTGGCGGTTGGTTTCCGCAAGGATTGCCAATAGGGCGCCCACGGTTGTCGCGTAGGCGTCCTCGACCGGTCCGGGTGCGCTGAGATGGGTGGTTCGGAGACCTTTCTGTATTTTGCGGGCAGCCGCGTCGAGGTTGCGTTTCCGGCCCCCGGCTTTAAGAGCGGCCCGGATCTGGGTGACGGTCAGGCGGGCGCCCTGGGTGGGTGTGGGTGCCCGACCCAAGACGGCCAGAGCATCGCGATTTGCCAGGTCCCCGAAGGTTTCGAGGGCTGCGGGGTAGTATTCGCGCAGGGCGCTGCGGATCTGGTTGGTGTGACGCACCCGAGCCCAGATCAGGTTCTGATGTGTCCTAGCCAGGACTTTGATCCCTTCGGCTTCGGGGCTGTCACCGGCAACCGGGCGGTGGTTGTGCCGGTCGGTGCGTAATAGGTCGGCTAACACCTTGGCATCACCACGGTCGGATTTGGCTCCACCCTGGCTGTGACGGTCCCGGTAACGCGACACTGCCATCGGGTTGATCGCATACACCTCATAACCCGCCCCGACCAGAGCACCGACCCACAGACCACGATCAGTCTCGATACCTACCACCACCTCAGCCGGCTCCGATACGTGCTCGGCGATCATCTCATGCAACTGAGCCACACCCCCCAGGCCTTCTGGCAGCCGCCGAGAGGCCAGTCGAGTTCCGGACTCGTCCATGAGACACACATCGTGATGCGCCTCAGCCCAGTCATCTCCCACAAAGATCATCCTTCGCCTCCTTCTGCGCGGACCTGCTCTTTCTGAGCTATGGAGAACGCCTGGCGGCGACCTAATGGATCAGTGCTCTTCATGGCACGCCACCCCATGAGCGCTACAAGCAGCCCTCACTAACCGGCCGGGGCACGATCTACACCTAGGAATCAGCCTTCCAGGAGCTTGGAGTACTCACCGGCCAGCCAGCTCAACCACCACACCCTCCCAGACAAACCAGAAGAAGCGGTGGACCCCCATTAGGTGCTTGGCAGTAGGCAACGTATAGCGGGGCTGTGACACTTTCAACCCCTTCGTCCCGGCCCGGAAGCTGACCACGCTCGCAGCGGAGAGAGCCGTGCAGTCCGGCGGTCGGGTCGCCGGGGAGTGCGCCGGCTGGAAGAACGTGGGCTGCGTTCGGGACAAATAGCTGTCTGTTCAGGGTGTTGTCCTCGCGCGACAGGTAATCTTGGGACCGGGCACGCTGCAGGAGGCCTGCCTGGGAAACATCCGAGGCTGCGCGATTTCGTGGGTTTTGGGTGCTGTAGCCGGTGTGGGGGTCATCTTACGAGGATGCCGCGGGCTGCGTAGTTGTCGGGGTTCGTGAACCCGTGAGCGACGCGTCGTAGGACTTGTAGGAGGTTGTTGATCCCTTCGATGGGTCCGTTGGTGACCCGTCGGGCGCTGTGGTAGGCCAAGATTTCTTCTCCCCAGGAAATGATCGTGTCCACAACGTCGTGGTATTCGGGGATCTGGCCGCTGTCGTAGAGGTCAGCGAACCGGGCGAGCGCCTGGTTGGCTCCTTGGAGGTCGTCGGCTTCGTAGATGCTGTAGAGCTCTTGGAGAGCATCCCACGCCGTCTTGAGCCGAGGGTAAGCCTCGAACAGTGTCTCCAGATGCTTGCGGTGGGCGTCGGTGAGATGGTCTTCTCTCCGCAGCAGGGTGAAGCGCGCTCGGAACAGGTCCGGCTCGAATGCTGGGGGTGTCTGGTCGGGGTCGCGGCGTTGGAGTTCTCGTCTTACCAGAGTCAAGCCTTCGGTGAACCAGCGAACCACATGGAAGCGATCCAGGACGTGGCGGGCGTCGGGCAGGTATTGGCTAATCGCAGCTTGGTAAGACCGTGAACCGTCTGTGACGACGATCTCCACCCCCTGGCACCAGTCCGGCCCCTGTTCCCTAAAGAACCTGCTCAGAGACCCTTTCGTGCGTCCTGGGATCATCGCCAACACCTGTTTGGTGTCCCCACACGCAACCACGGTCACATACCGGTGACGACGCCGAATCGACGTCTCGTCCACCAACAACACCCGACACGGCCGGACCCGACGCCGCTTCGCGACCCGAGCCGAATGGGCTCTCACCAACGCCATGATTCGATGCCAACCCACCCCATGACGGCGAGCCACCGCCCTAATCGACATCGCCCGGGCGTCCTCCACCAGCCGGCGAGAAAGCCGCCGGGTGAGACTCCCCTGAAACTGGTCATGCTCCTCGAGGTGCCGCTCCCCACAGTTGCCGCACACGAACCGCCGACGCCGCCACACCAGCGTCGTCCGCCGGCCCGACACCCCAAGGTCGCGGACCCGCTTGACCCGCCGATCCCACACCCGACGGCAGCGGAACCCGCAATACGGGCACCGCGACCACTCCCGAGACGACTCCACCTCCACCTCCAGGCGGTCAACCGTATCGACCGCCACACCCAGCACCCGAACACCACCCAACCACAAGCGAACGGACATAACATCAGACATCGAGGCCTCCTGGCATCGGCGAACTGGTACTTCACCGATTTCAGCGAGGCCTCACCCCCAAACCAAGGATTTCAGGCCCCCGCACCCACGTATTCGCGCAGGGCCAAACATCCCGACCAGGAATGAGGAGTACACAGTGCGAACCCGCAACACCACAAGGAGGAGTCGCCGTCTCTTCTTCGCGCTCTTTGCCGTGCTGGCGCTCGTCGCCGCCGGCTGCGCGGAGGACGATTCCCGCGGCTCCCAGACCACGATCAAGCTTGCCGTCAACCCCTGGAACGGCTCCGCGGCCAACGTTGCAGTCGCGGCCCAGTTGCTGGAGAGCGAGCTCGGCTACACCGTAGAACGGGTGGAGATAGACGAGAACGCCCAGTGGGCCGCCATCAACACCGGGGACCTGGACGCCTCGCTGGAGGTTTGGCCCTCGGGTCACGCCCAGAACGTCGCCGACTTCATCGACAGCGCGGACGGCAATGTGGACAACGCCGGCCTGATCGGTCCCATCGGTGAGATCGGTTGGTTCATGCCTTCCTACATGGTGGACCAGCACCCGGCGCTGGCAACCTGGGAGGGCTTCGCCGATCCCGAGCTGGCAGGGTTGTTCGCAACCGCCGAGACCGGTGACAACGGACAGTTCCTGAGCGGTGATCCCAGCTGGACGATCTACGACGAGCAGATCATCGCCAACCTCGGCCTGCCGCTGGAGATCGTCTATGTCGGCTCCGAGGCCGGCATCCTGGCCGCCCTGGACTCCGCCTACAGCCGCCAGGAGCCCGCACTGTTCTACTTCTGGACGCCGCACTCGGCTTTCAACACCTACGACCTCACCCGGGTAGCGCTCCCCGCATACAACGATGCGTGCTACGCCACGGGTGATGCGGGCGGTATCGACTGCGACTACCCGGAGGACGTGCTGTTCAAGATCGTCAACGGCGATCTGGCCGAGAACGCCCCCGACGCCGATGCCTTCCTGCGGGCCATGAACTACTCGACCGCCGACCAGATCCAGATGCTGTCGGCCATCGAGAACGACGGCCTCACGGTGGACGAAGCCGCGGCGCAGTGGATCGAGGCGAACTCAGACGTCTGGAGTGCCTGGCTCCCCGCCTCCTAGACGGCAGGCGAGAACCGGTGCCGGCGGCTAGAGAAGCCTTCCGGCACCGGTCGCCCTCCCCCGAGGAGTAGTTTCCTTGTACGACTTCATCATCGTGGGAGGTGGCTCCGCCGGGTGCGCGCTGGCCAACCGGCTCAGCGCGGACGCCTCCAACCGGGTCCTGGTGCTGGAAGCCGGACGCCGGGACTACAAGTGGGACGTCTTCATCCACATGCCGGCGGCCCTGGCCTTCCCGATCGGCAACCGTTTCTACGACTGGCGGTACCGGAGCGACCCCGAGCCCCATATGGGAGGTCGGAGGGTCTACCACGCCAGGGGAAAGGTGCTCGGCGGCTCCAGTTCGATCAACGGCATGATCTTCCAGCGCGGGAACCCCACCGACTACGACAAGTGGGCCGCCGAACCCGGGATGGCCAACTGGGACTACCGCCACTGCCTCCCGTACTTCAAGCGCATGGAGACCTGCCTGGCCGGCGCCGATAGCTGGCGGGGAGGCGAGGGTCCGCTGGTCCTGGAACGGGGACCGGCCGACAGCCCACTCTTCACGGCCTTCTTCGAGGCGGTGCAGGAGGCCGGGTACGAGTTGACCGAGGACGTGAACGGGTACCGCCAGGAGGGGTTCGCGGCGTTCGACCGCAACATCCACCGGGGGCGGCGGCTGTCCGCGTCCCAGGCCTACCTGCACCCGGTGATGCGGCGCAAGAACCTCCACGTGAAGACCGGCGCCATGATCCGCCGGGTGCTGTTCAAGGGCCGGCGGGCGGTGGGCGTGGAGTACCGGCGGCGGGGTCGTGACCGCACCGTCCGGGGCCGCCACATACTGCTGTGCGCCGGGGCCTTCGGATCCGCCCAGCTGCTCCAGGTCTCCGGGGTGGGGCCTGCCGATCTCCTGGAGTCCCTGGACATCCCCGTGGTGGCCGACCTGCCGGGGGTCGGCGAGAACCTTCAAGATCACCTAGAGGTTTACGTTCAATACGCCTCTAGCCGGCCGGTGTCGATGCAACCGGCTCTGCAGGTGTGGCGCCGGCCGTGGATCGGCATGCAATGGCTGGCCCGGAGGGGTCCGGGCGCCACCAACCACTTCGAGGGCGGTGGTTTCGTCCGCTCCAACCCGGACGTCTCCTACCCCAACCTCATGTTCCACTTCCTGCCGCTGGCCATCCGCTACGACGGCTCTTCGCCGAGCCATGACCATGGCTACCAGGTTCACGTCGGCCCCATGTACTCGGACTCCCGCGGCTACCTCCGGATCAAATCCCACGACGCGGCGGTGAAGCCGGCCCTCCGGTTCAACTACCTCTCCACCGACCAGGACCGCCGGGAGTGGGTCGAGACCATCCGGGTGACCCGCCACATCATGAGCCGGCCCGCGTTCGCCCCCTACAACGCCGGCGAGCTGTCGCCCGGACCGGAGGTCTCGACCGACCAGGAGATCCTGGACTGGGTCGCCCGGGACGCCGAGACCGCCCTGCATCCCTCCGGAACGGCCCGCATGGGCAGCGGTGACCGGTCGGTCGTGGATCCCGGATCGATGCGGGTCCACGGCACTTCAGGGCTGAGCGTGGTGGACGCCTCGGTGATGCCGACGGTCACCAACGGCAACATCTACGCTCCGGTGATGATGATCGCGGAGAAGGCGGCCGACCTCATCCTGGGCAACCAGCCCCTGGAGCCTCTGGATGTCCCGGTCTATCCGGCTGACCGGGTCGGGTAGCTCGACAATCGACGGTAGTTGGGATCAGGGTGATGGACACAGCGCGAGACACGAGTAACGAGGCCTCCCGGGTCCGGGTCGAGGGCGTGTGGAAGGTCTTCGGCAAGCGGCCCGCAGAGGCGCGCCGGATGGCGGAAGCCGGGGCCGGCCGGGAGGAGATCAGGACAGCCGTAGGCAGCGTGGTGGCGGTCCGCGATGTCACCTTCCAGGTGTCGCCGGGGGAGACCTTCGTGGTCATGGGCCTCTCCGGATCGGGGAAGTCCACCCTGGTCCGCTGCGTCTCCCACCTGATCGAGCCGACCGAGGGAACGGTGGAGGTGTGCGGCACCGATCTCACGCAGGCCGACAGCGCCACGCTACGCGACCTGCGACGCCGCAAGATGGCGATGGTGTTCCAGCACTTCGGGCTCTTCCCGCATCGCACGGTGGTGGACAACGTGGCCTACGGGCTCGAAGTGCAGGGGATGGACCGCCGCGAGCGGCAGGAGCGCGCCCGGGAGCTCCTGGACACGGTCGGCCTCGAAGGCTGGGGCGACCACCACCCCCAGCAGCTCAGCGGCGGCATGCAGCAACGGGTGGGCCTGGCCCGGGCGCTGGCCGTCGACCCCGAGGTGCTGTTCTTCGACGAGCCGTTCTCCGCTCTCGACCCGCTGATCCGCCGGGACATGCAGGACGAGCTGATCGGACTCCAGCTGAGGCTCCGCCGCACGCTGGTCTTCATCACCCATGACTTCGTCGAGGCCCTGAAGCTGGCCGACCGGATCGCCATCATGAACGACGGGGCCTTCGTGCAGGTCGGCACGCCGGTGGATATCCTCACCAACCCGGCGGACGACTACGTGCGGGCCTTCACCCAGGACGCGCCGGTGGTGAAGGTGCTGCAGGCCTGCTCGGTGATGCGGCCACTCGAGGGAACGGAGGTCGACCCCGGATGGCGGAAGGTGTCATTGACCACACCGTTGGAGGCGGCGCTCCCCCACCTGCTGGGGTCCGCCGAGCCCGTACTGGTGTGCGATGAGCAGGACGCGCCCGCGGGGCTGCTCCACGCGGACGAGGTGGCAGGTGTGATCTCCCCGGACCGCCGATGACAGCGGTGGACGGGGTCCGCTCCGGGATCGGCGGGCTCCGGACCGGGTTGGGAGGGGGGCGGGCGCGCTTCGCCCTGGTGCTCGCCGCGGCGATCCTGCTGGTCGTGGGATTCCGCATCCTCACCGATTCCGGAGTCTTCCCGGAGTCCTGGAACGTCGGTCTGGCCGACCCGATCGACCGGGCGCGGCGCTGGCTGATCACGAACCAGAACCTCCACTGGCTGTACACCGTCTTCCTGAACCCGGTGACGGACACCATCGACTGGGGCATCCGCCGGCTGGAGGCCCTCCTCGAGTGGTTCCCCTGGTATTCCTACCCCCTGTTCACCGGTCTGGGGCTGTGGTGGACCCGGGGCCGGGTCGCCGGCGTGCTGGGCCTGGCCGGCGTGACGCTGATCGGGGTGGTAGGCCTCTGGGAGGAGTCGTTCGCCACCTTGGCTCTGATGGGCGTGTCGGTGCTCATCTCGATGGTCATCGGCATCCCGCTGGGGATCGCGGCGTGGCGCAGCGAGGCGGTCGCCCGGATCACCCGGCCCACCCTGGACACCATGCAGACCATGCCGGGGTTCGTCTACCTCATCCCCTTCGTCCTGCTGTTCGGCTTCGGGCGGGTCCCGGCCATGATCTCCACGGTGATCTTCGCCCTGGCCCCGGTGGTGAGGCTCACCGAAGTGGGGCTGCGTACCGTTCCCCAGTCCACCGTGGAGGCGTCGGAGATGTTCGGCGCCACCGAGCGCCAGACCCTCAGGTGGGTACGTCTCCCCCAAGCGCGGCCGGCCATCCTCGCGGGGATGAACCAGACCACCATGCTGGCAATGAGCATGGTGGTGATCGCCGCCTTCATCGGCGCCGGCGGCCTCGGCCAGGTGGTCCTCCAGGCCATGCAGAGCATCAACGTGGGCAAGGCCTCCGAGGCGGGCATCGCCATCGTGATCATGGCCATCATCCTGGACCGCTTCTCCACCGGCATCGCCACCGCCGACCCGGGCCAGGACGCCAAGCCCATCCGGTGGCTGGCCGCGGTGACGTCGGTCGGGGCCGTGGTCGGAGGCTTCCTCGGACTCAACGAATTCCCCGAGGCGCTCGGCTGGCGGTTCGCCCCCTACGTGAACAGCATGGCCGATTGGGCCCGGGACAACCTGTACGACATCGGCGGTTCGGGCATCGGGACGGGTCCGTTCAGCGACTTCGTCACCACCCAGTTCGTGATACCGCTGCGCGAGCTGCTCTCCTCCGGCATCCCGTGGCCGGCCATGATCGCGATCGGGGCCGTCCTCGGCCTCTGGGCTCGAGGACCGCGCCTGGCCATAGGGATCGCTGGCGCGTTGACCGCCATCGGCTTCCTGGGCATGTGGGAGCTGTCCATGGACACCTTGGCCCAAGTCCTCATCGCTGTGGCGGCCACCCTGGCCGTGGGTGTGCCGGTGGGGATCCTGTCCTCGCACAACGACCTGCTCCGCTCCGCCCTCAAGCCGGTCCTGGACTTCTTCCAGACGATTCCGAGCTTCGTGCTGCTGGTGCCGGTGATCACGCTATTCCACGTGGGCCGGATCCCCGGCATCATCGCCTCGATCGTCTACGCACTACCGGCCGCGGTCCACTACACCGACCTCGGGCTGCGCCGGGTGCCGGTCGAGACCCACGAGGCGGCGGAGAGCTTCGGGGCGACCCGGGCCCAGCGCCTCCGCCAGGTGGAGATGCCGCTGGCCGCCCCCGAGCTGATGGTGGCGGTGAACCAGGTCATCATGCTCATCCTGGCCATGGTCGTCATAGCCGGCCTGGTCGGCGGGGGCGGGCTGGGCCTGGAAGCCGTCCGGGGTCTGCGACGCAGCGACGCGGTTGGCCGCGGCTTCGAGGCCGGCATCGCCATCGTCCTTCTCGCCGCCATCCTCGACCGCCTCACCCGCGCCGTCGCCGACCGCCTCCGCCCCCCGTCCGCCGTCTGAGACGGGACGGCTGATCGCTTCGGCGGGCAGCTAGACCTCAGGCCGTGAGGCATCCGGGCCGATTAAGCCTCACGGGGTGAGGGTTATTCGGGAATTAATGCACATCCGGTGGTCCGGGTGAGGGTTAACCGGGCTCGTTGCGCCTTGATCGCGAGGCGGTAACTCAGATGGGGCTGGGCATCAGTGATACATCCTGGTCGCCCGTTGGTCCGTGACCCACCGGACAACGCAACAACTACTCGCCGTCGCCCTCCAAGCGGTCCAACGAATCCCAGTACTCCCGCTGAGCGGCTTGCAGGGCTCTCTGCCGGGCTGCAGCTTCACGGTGCCGCCGACGCCGCCGTGCCGCCCGCCGCGGTACGCCGCCAAGATCCGCCGCCCCATCGTCACCCAACAGGTCAACCATCCGAGCAGCATGAAACCTACTCAAGCTCCGATACTCAAATGCCCGAACCAACACATTGCCCACAGCCGATACCGCGGCACTCCCAGCTATGGCGGCCGCCCACCAGAGAGGTACTTCGACAGGGGCGCCCAATACAACCGGATCCGTCATATCTCGTGCGCCAACGTCCTCAACGTTCCCAGCGCCCGATCGAGCCGCTCATCGTCCCAGTCCAGCACTTCCTTCGCCTCGGAACGGTTGATGTGCGGCGCCACCCGGATCACACCATGTAGCACGAGCACATCCTTGCCGTCCCGGCTACCCCGTTCCGGCAACTTCGCCCGTGCCGTGCCAACCTGGGTCCGGCGTCTCCTCTTGCCACGGCCTCTGGCCAAGAATGCCGGCCGCCTGCCTGCCTGTCGAGTTGTCACAGCCAATCTCTCCCGACCACCTTTCGGAAACCTTAGCCCTCGCCGAAGAGGCACCGGAACACGTCGCTGCCACCAACTGCTGGCTATAGACAACGTATACCTCGTGTAAGACATGTTCAACCCCCTTTCGCAAGACCGCGAAGAATTGCAGCGGGGCCCGGCCGCTGGACGCCGTCCTCGCATTACCGCATAAGTGTCAGGACCGACACCTATCGTTGGGCGTGGCAGGGAGGAGGCGGCACCATCGGGCTGGACCAGATCTACACCAAGCCGGCCGTTGCGGATCGCTGCTTCGGCTTCCTGCTCGAGACCCTGGGTGGGCTGCGGGATCTCCGGCCGGACCGGGTCTTCTACGTGGAGCCGAGCGCCGGGGAGGGTTGCTTCTTCGACCTATTGCCTCCTGGCCGCCGGGTCGGCATCGACATCGAGCCCCGGCGGGCCGGCATCCTGCGGCACGACTTCCTGACCTGGCCATTCGAGGACACGATCCAGGACCGGCAGCAGACCGTGGTGGTGGGCAACCCACCCTTCGGCCACCGGTCTCGGCTCGCCATCCGGTTCTTCAACCGGGCGGCCGCCATGGCGAACACCATCGGCTTCGTGGTCCCCGTCCAGTTCCGGAAGTACTCGGTGCACAAGAACCTGCGTCCCGGGTTCCGGTGGATCGCAACCCTGGAACTGGAGGCCCCGGCCTTCTACACGCCCACCGAGCCGGATTACCGGCTCAACGCCGAGTTCCAGGTGTGGACCAGGGAGGCGAACCACGACTTCGAGGACATGCGCCTGCTGAGCCCGCCCGCCATCCGCCACGCCGACTTCGAGATGTGGCAGTACAACAACACGCCGGGGGCGCTCAAGGTCTTCGAGCACGACTTCGACTTCGCCGTGCCCCGGCAGGGCTACCAGGACTATTCGAGGCGGGAGACCTCCGCCGACCGCTGCGAGCGCACCAAGCAGTGGATCCTCTTCAAGGCTGGGACCCCGGCCGTCCTCGACCGGCTGATGAGCATGGACTTCGCCGCCCTGTCGCAGAACAACACCATCACCCCCGGCTTCGGGAAGGCCGACGTGGTGAAGGAGTACGTGAGGATCACGGGGCAGGAGGATGGCGCCGGCGCTCCGGCTGCGGGATCGCGGAGCCGCGGAACCGGCCCGCCGGTAAGTGAGCGGCAGGATCCCGGTACTGTCACACCCTCCCCTTATCTTGACCATCCCAGTGCGCGAACCACTCCGGGTTGGGTCGGTCACCGCCTCCGACTGGAAGGGTGACCATCGAACACAATCTAGGGTGAGGTGACAGAACTACATGGATGTAACTACACTTGCGTAAGGCGGATGGGATAGAACCCGCGGGTTGAATCGGTATCAAGGCACTGGGGGAGAGCGAGGGGAGTCATGTACCAGCTGATAGGCGAAGACCACGATCAGCACGCCTCTGACCAGTTGAGGATCGCAAATCTCGATCACGGGAGCATCAAGCGCAACCAGCTGTATGTAGCGGACTGCGTGGAGTTCATGGAGCGCATGGAAGCCGAGTCTGTCGACCTGACCGTCACCTCTCCCCCGTATGACGACCTCAGGAATTACAACGGATACTCGTTCGACTTCGAAGGCGTAGCAGCCGGCCTGCTCCGGGTCACCAAGCCGGGCGGCGTGGTGATATGGGTGGTCGGCGACAAGATCAACGGCGGGCGGACACTCTCGAGTTTCCGGCAAGGGATCCGCTTCCAGAAGATCGGCTTCCAGATGCATGACGTGATGATCTACCGCAAGAAGAACACCCCGTTCATGCGGAGCAACGCCTACACCAACGCTTTCGAGTTCATGTTCGTGCTGAGCAAGGGCAGCCCGAAGACCTTCAACCCGCTCAAGGAGCCGACGGTCAGGAGCGGGTACGAGATGGTGGTCCACAACAAGGGCCCGGACGCGGTGAACAACAAGGTGCTGAAGGAACTCAAGAAGGAGAAGACCCGGACCAACATCTGGGCGTATGCGGTGGGCATGGGTGGCACGACGAGAGACAAGGTGGCTTTCAAGCACCCCGCAGTCTTCCCGGAGAAGCTGGCCGACGACCACATCCGGTCCTGGACGGAGCCCGGGGACCTGGTGTTCGACCCCATGTGCGGCTCCGGCACGACTCCCAAAATGGCTCTGCTGTGCGAGAGGGACTACATCGGTGTGGACATCTCTCCCGAATATGTGGCGATCGCCGAGCAGCGGATCGAGGCATATGGCCATATCGCAGGGTGACTGGGTCTACTGCGAGAACGGGACCGGATGGCTCTTTGGCCTCGACGGAAGGCTCGGTGATCAAGAACTCAAGTTCAGAGACCACTCGGTTGGCCGCGTGGAGAAGATTGAAGGGCGCTTCGTGGACCTCTGGCTTATAGGCCCAAACGAGAAGTGGAGGGTTCCGAGGACAGAAGCCAAGCGGGTCAAGGTGGATGAAGTCGGAGACCAGTTCTCCCACAAAATATGCAACATATGCCACAGGCGACTAACGGTAGACAAGTTCAGTGTTAATCAGATAAACAGCAAAGGACGGGTCAGAAGGCCAAGTTGCAAACGTTGTCGTATCGATATAGATAGACGACCTAAAAAGCCCAGTCAAGCTAAACGTATAGCGCAACAACGTCCGAAGAAGGGTGATCTATTCATCTGTCCGATCTGCCTAAAGAGATCGATTGTGGATGTTACAGCAAACATAGTGGCAGATCACGACCATCATACGGGTAACTTTAGAGCGTTCATGTGTGGAAGCTGTAATACTGGACTGGGTAGGTTTAAGGACGACAAGGTTGTCATTACCAATGCCAAAAGATACCTTGAACAACACGACTCACTAGACCTATAGCTACAGCCCGCGCCTGGCTGTGACTGACTGATGCGGAGTGCTGGCCGGTCAGCGGCCGAAGCGGCGGTCGGAGGCGGCGTAGTCGCGCAGGGCGCGGAGGAAGTCGACCCGCCGGAAGGCCGGCCAGAAGACGTCCACGAAGGCGTACTCGGCATAGGCGGCCTGCCAGAGCAGGAACCCCGACAGCCGGGACTCGCCCGAGGTGCGGATTATCAGGTCGGCATCCGCCTGGTCGGGCTCGTACAGGTGGGCGGCGATGCCGGCCGCATCCACATGCTCGGCGAGTTCCTCGGGAGGCGTACCGCCTCCGAGCAACTCATCCACGAGGTCGCGGCATGCATCGACGATCTCCTGGCGCCCGCCGTAGCCCATGGCGATCGTGACCTTCCGGGAGTCCGTGGAAGCAGGCCGGCTGGTCTCCGCGGCACGCTTGGCGGCCTGCACCAGGTCGGCCGGAAGCAGGTCGAGGCTTCCCATCACCTTCAGCTGGAAGCCCAGACGGTTGGTGCGCTCCGGAAGCCGTCCGAACATCTCGATCAGCGTGTCGAAGTAGGGCTCGATCTGCTCTGCCGGCCGGGCCAGGTTCTCGGTGGAGAGGACCCAGGCGGTGATGGACGGTATGGGCAACTCGGCCGCCCAGCCCAGGAACTCCTCGAACCGTCTCATCCCGCTGCGGTAGCTGTGCGAGTAGGTCTCCAAGCCCTCGGCCCGGGCATAACGCCGGTGGCCGTCCAAGATGATCCCGATATGGCGGGGAAGGCGGTCCGCATCCAGTTGACGCAGGAGGCGCCGCTCGTACAGGCGGTAAAGGGGAGCGGTCAGGGAAGTGGGGCGCTCCATGGTGGTCATTGGCCTCCTGGGGAAAGGTCTTGCGGACCTAAGCATCGTGCTGGTCCGCTACAGGATGGTAGCCCCTCCCGGCCCGACCCGGACCACTGAGACTCTGTCGGTAGCCGGGCGGCGGCTTATGCGGCCAGGCGCAGGGCTTGGGTGATCTGGTCCAGCACCCGGGCCGGGTTCTCCGTGAGGTCTTTCCATGTGAAGCGCAGTACTCGCCACCCGTTCAGCTGGGCGAGGTTGTCACGGCGCCGATCGCTCTCGAACGCCTCCATGGTCGTATGCCACCGTCGTCCGTCACACTCGATGATCACCCGGGGGTCTTCATAGGCGAAGTCGACTCGACCCTTGACAGGACTCCGCCACGGGAGGGGCATCTGGAGAGTGGGCATGGGCAGGTCGTTGGCGGTGATGAGAGCGACCATCCGCTCCTCCATAACGCTCTCCGGGATGACAAGCCCGGGCGACACCTCTTCGAGGAGCTTGCGGAATCGGGTTGTCCCGGGACGGCCCCGCCGACCTAGCTCTTCGAGGATGGCGGCGAGGTCTTCGACGGTCATGCGGCGCCCCACCAGTGCCTTCTGTGCCATGCCACGGAGCCGGACGAGGTTGGTTACGGATGCCAGATCGAACATCGTCCGGTTCGGGCTGGTGACAGGTAGGCCGGCAACATGCGTGACATATCGCCGGTCGAGGTCGGTCGACTGGTGAACCTGTACTCCGTCAAAGCGGTAGGTGCGCCGGCTGGGTACGGTGGCCACGGCGCCTGTGAAGCGTCCGTAACCGAGCCCGAGTAGCTGGGCTGCGGACTGATGGGAGACCACCGCCGACAAGACTAGGACAGCGGCTCGAAGACGGACCATTGCCGACGGGGCTCCGTAGATCAGGTATATATCGCTGCCCAGGCACTTCCACTCCCCCAATCTGACTCTTTGTCTGATGACCCACCTCGATAGGCCTGCGTTGATCGCCTGTTCACCGGTTACCAGCCCATTCTGGGACTCCGCCAATCGCCGGATCGTCACTCCCGCCGATGCTGTGGTCATGCCGTCTCCCTCGCGTCGCGAATAAGTCGTAATGGTGTGTATCAGTTATAACTATGCTTATATATCGGCCTTGTTTCAAGGGGTTCGTTAGGAGAGCGACCGGTCACGCCCAATCCGGGGGGCGACGGGGGAACCTAAGGTTCACAACGCGCTACACCACGCCACGAACCTAAGGTTCACACCACGCCACGAACCTAAGGTTCGGGGGTCATGCGGGACGGGAGTGGTGTCGTCCGCTCGCACCACCCTGGGATTCGGCGAACCGGCGCTCTAGGCGAGATTGAGGTTGACCCGCTTCGACGGACAGTCCGAAAAAGCGGGGCAACTCCAAGATCGGGGCGCGGGCGGGGGGTTAGGGGTTTCTGGTGAAGCGGTTGGTGTCGCTTGCTCTGTGGCCGGTCACCTGCACCGTCAGGGTTTGGCCTGCCATCACGTTGGCGAGGAAGATCTCGATCTCCTGGTCCTCGCGGCTACCGGCTTCCCGTCCTCATCGACCAGCTGGAACGTGAATGTGACCGAGTCCCCGTACATCACCTTCTTCGCCTCGGGATGCAGGTCATCGGTCACCTGGAAGGCAATCCGGCGGCGCCACGGCGGTGAACTCGATCGACTCGTACCTCGTACCTCGTGCGGTCGAGATCGAAGCGGTCTCGCAGGTCCCCGCACCACGCCCACAGGGTCAGGTCCTGGTCCACGAACACGTCGTACTCAAGGTTCCCGTCCATGTCCGTGGTGTCGTCGCTGTGATCGATCACGCAGGCGTCGTTCCCGAACGAGGCCGTACCTCGTCCTCCTCGCACCGGCCTCGGGAGTCGAACGGGTCGACCCGGCGGGTGGATGGCACGGCCCACTCGAACACATCGACCAGCGCATCGGGTACGGGGCGGTGCCACCGGTCCCGCATCGAGATCACCACTTCGGCGTCGGCCTCGGCGTCCACCACCACGCCGTCCGTCTGCATGGTGAGGCCGGCGGGCCGGGCGTTGGTGCGACCAAGCATCCGGGTGAGCGCCAGTGCCGTCTCGGCCCGGGTCACCTTCCTGCTCGGGCTGAAAGTGGTGCTCGTCGTGCCCTCCAACACCCCCATCTCGAACAGGGTCCGGACCGCTTCGTAGACATTGAGCGGCTGGTTGTACAGGTCCTCGAAGTGCCTGTCGTCGAGGAAGGCATCCTCGACATCGATCCCTCCCGGGCCGACCGGGGCCAGGTCGAGGAACCGGTACGGGAACAGGGCCATCTGGCGGCGGGTGACCGGAGCGTCGGGGTCGAAGGTGCTGCGGGTCTTGCCTTGGGTGATACCCAACTGGAGTAGCTGATCGATGGCCTCCCGGGTCCTGAGGGAGAGCCCTTCCACATCGGTGAAGTCGTGAGCGGGGCGAGCGGAAGGCATCGGCAGGTCGATCCCGGCCGGTTCCACCGCCCGGACGAGGAAGAGGACCATGTGCTTGCGGCGCACCAGGGCGGCGGGCGAGAAGGTGCTACGGCTGGTCCCGAGCGTGATCCCGTAATGGGCCAGACAGTTGATGGCACCCTGGTGGCAGCGGGATACCGGCGAATGTCGGTGAACCCGGCATCCTCCGGCGCCGGCCCTACACAGGCGGAGTAGAGGGCCGGCTCGTCGGCCTCCCCGCTCCAAGCGGAGGCCGGCAGTATCGAGGTCCCCCAGCAGCAGCACCGCGAGCACAGGTACGACGTACCAGGCCATTCTTCTCGACAAGACGAACATCGGCCCTCCCAAGCGGATTTTCTCGTTCTGACCCCAGGATGACGATGAGTCGGCCCCCTACGAACCGGCCTATTTCGGAACCCCAAGCCCGGTCCGTGTTCCGCCGAATGGCGATGTCAAAGGCCTTCCACACTCCTAATCATGTCACACCCCTGCTTTACGATGTTGAATAGCCGTAAGCACCAGCGGTCCGGAGCCGACGTCGGCCGGACCGTGCACGGGAACATATCGTCGAGGCAGCCCCCACCCCGGGGGAGGACGGAACGCGCTCGACACCAAGGTGGTGGCGGTGGGGGAGGGCCCAGCGGGTGAAGCCCGCGGGCGCGTTTTTCGCGTTCTAACCGGGTCGATTCTCGCGCTCTCATCGGGGGGTCGCGTTCTGACCGGGTAGTTTTCCCGTTCTGGCCGGGCTGTCTAACGGTCTTGGCGCTCTGGAACCGGGCCTCATGGGGCGGTGATGAACTGTAGCCACATGAAGCGGAGGGGGTCCTCGGGGCTGAGGCGGGTGCCCAGGAGCTGTTGATCATTGGTGCCGTCGGCTTCGATCACGCGGATCCAGGTTCCGTACCCCGGTTGCCAGACGCTGTACGCAATCTTGGTGTCATCGGGGGACCAGTCGACGTCGAGGACGTAGCCGCCGGCGGCGGTGAGCAGGCGGCCATCGGTACCATCAGCATCGACAACCCACAAACTGCCCTCCCGGCCATACCTGTCGAGACCCGAGTAAACGATCCTGTCTCCGTCCGGCGACCAGGCCACGTAAGAGACGTGGCCTGCGGTGGAAGTCAGGCGCTCGACGGTACCGTCAGCATCGACAACCCATAACCCGCCTTTCTCGCTATCCCGGTCATAGCCCGTATAGACGATCCTGTCTCCGTCGGGTGACCAATCGAACGACGGCGCGGCGGCGGCGGTCGTGGCAAGTTCTCGATTGCCGGTGCCATCAGCGTTGATCACCCACAACCCCGTCCCGTCCTCGCGGCCGTAGTAGACGCTGTATGCAATCCGGTCTCCTTCGGGCGACCAATCGAACGACGGCCCGAAGTGGCGGGCGGTGGTGAGTTGGCGGTTGTCGGTGCCGTCGGCATTGATCACCCACAGACCCGTCCCGTCCTCGTAGCCGTAGTAGACGATCATGGAGCTGTCGGGTGACCAATCGAACGATGGTGAGGCAAAGCCGGTGGTGGTGAGCCGCCGGTGATCGGTACCGTCCGCGTCGACCATCCATATCTCGCCGCTGACGTTGTAGGCGATCGTGGCACCGTCGGGCGACCAGGCCGGGTAAATGTCCATCGATTGTGGTAACCACCCGGCGGTGGGGACTGGTCGGTGATCGGTCCCGTCGACCTCGATCAGCCCCAACTCCGAACATTCGAGACGTTCGCCGAGGTAGCAGCTGCTGTAGGCGATCCGCGGGACGGTTGGTGGTGCGGGGGGCAGTCCTCGCCCGGAAAGGTTGTGCCACAGCCCGATCAGATAGACCGCCATCTGTGCCCGGGTGACCGGCCTCGACCCGCGGCCTTCGCCCGGAGACAGCACCCTCAGGGCGGTGAGGCAGCTCACCGCCTCCTCCAGCTCGCTGTGTTCGATCCCGGAGGTATCGGGGCATATATCCCCCGTCTTCCGGTAGACCCGCAGCAGGAACCGCGATATCTGGGAGGCCCTCAGCGGCATCTGCGGCCCGTAGGTGGTGGGAGTCACCCCTTGGGTGATACCCAGGTTGTACAGACACTCGATGTCGTCCGAATGGGCGCCACCGGCGGAGACGTCGGTGAACGGCGAGACCCCTTCCGGACACTGACGACCCAACACGTCACGCCATAGCCGCACGAGAAAGGTGGCCATCTGGCCGCGGTTCAACACACTGTCGGGCCCGTAGCGTCCGCCGCCGGTGCCGACCGACAGTCCCAGGGCGCGCATGCAGAGCATGTACTCCGCCCCGTAGTCGCCGGGCTCCACATCGGTGAACTGTTCCACCGATCCCGGATCGCACAACTCCGGTTCGGATTGGGCCTGGGCGGGCGCCATCTCCCCCGGCGTCAGCAGCGACACCAGCACCATTGCAGCCGGCAATGCCCGAACCAGCCTGGCGCGCACTGTCCTCGGCGTCCTCACCTCACCACCGGCGGACTCTGAACAGCCGGGACCAGCCCTCGAGAACACACGCGCCGACCGCTCGAAACATCTTGCCGAAGACTACGCGAGGACCGCCCGAAGGATCGGCAAACGTCGGGGGCTTTCGCCTGCTGACGTTCGAGGTGGCCGGTGCCCCTGACGAACCCCGGGCGGTAGATTTCGACGTCCCTTACAAGGGGGTTGAATCTGTCACAGGCCCCCCGCATACTGGTGGGCAACCGCAAAGCACCGACGGTCCGTGTTTTCGGTACCGACCGGACCGGGGCCGGGATCATGCTGTTCTTCCACCCTCGCTGAGGGGACGGCGGGACGCGCTCAGGCGCCGAGGAGGCGGCGGCAGGGGGTGGGACCCGCCGGAGGCGGGCGGTTTGGCGATTTTCGCGTTCTTGACCGGCTCCCGGACCAGCTGCCGGGGCGGTTGGGTGGTTACGGCACTCTCCGTAGAATCCCCGAATCAAGGGTGCCAGCACCTGTCCGTTGACCATCAGGCCGGCAGGCGGTAGCACCACGCCGCGGCCATCTGAGCCGCCGCACCGGCGCAGCGACACCATCCCGACCGTGTCAAGACCCAAGCCCGCCCATCACAGAACTACCCATGTAGGCGGGAGACAACCTACCGACACACCCCCTTGAAATCTCCTCGGGGTAGGGTACATTCAGGGATAAGCGAGTAGGAACGAATGCCACCGATGGCCGTCACTGAATCCCTGGTGGACGCGAAGGACGAAGCCCTCCAGGCAGAGTCCCGTGAGGCCCTCGCCAACGCTCTGTTGTTGATCGAGAAGCGGTTCGCTTCCCAGACCAAGTGGATCGTCGGGGCGATTCTGACGATGTCTGCCATCACCATCGCGGTGCTGCAATGACAGGCACCTGACTACTCAGACCGCGGCTGCGCCTGCCTGGCGAAGGCGTCCATGCATCTGTCCGGTGCCCGACCCAGACCATTCTCGTTGCTGGCTGGTTTCCCGCCACCGTTTCGGCCGGAAACCCCGCGGCTCATGACGTCCAAACTCACAACTCTCCCCCGGAATGCCGCTCAGTTCAGGGCGATCAGGGAGACGGCGCCCAGGGACAACAGGAGACCCACTATGCGCCGGGGAGCGGGCCTTTCCCTGTAGACCAGGAAGGCCATGACCACCACCACGGCCGGATAGAGGGCCGACACGACCGCTACGAGTCCCAGGGGCCCGATTCGCACTGCCAGCACGTAGGTGAGGTTTGCCAGGATGGCGCCCCCGGCGGCGAAACTCAACAGCAGGTCCTTCCTTGCCATCCTGAGCGGGATCCCCCGCGCCTTGACCAGAACAGCCGATGTGGCAACGGCAGCGCACCTGAAGGGGATCAACGGCCACATTCCGGCCTCGCCCGAGACCTGCGCCAGCCCGATGAACATCAACGAGAAGCCCAGGCCGGCTCCGAGACCGTATATCGCCTTCCCCGGGCGGTCCTCACGGGTCCCGGTCGCGACGGTGAGCCACATCGCAGGGGCGGCGATGGCCACCCCTATCCACGGCAACAGGGCGTAGCGTTCTCCGGTCAGCAGCCCGAACGTGAACGGGATCAGTGACAGGGTGATGGCGGATACAGGAGCAACCACCGCCATCTTGCCCTTCGCGAGACCTTCGTAGTACGCGACCACCCCTGCGACCGCGGCGACACCGCTCGCCGCTCCCCAGGCCAGGTCGGCGAGGCTGACGGCGGACCCGAACGCCAGGTGGTACACCAACGCAACCAGACCCGACAGCGCCAAGGCCATGATGTTGGACCAGAAGGCAACCGCGAAGACCGGGGCCCGGCGGGTGGCCATCCCACCTGCGAAATCGAAGACCCCGTAGAAGACAGACGTCAGTCCGGCGAGGAGGATGGCCATAGGCCTCCTGGAAGAGCGAGAGTGCACTCACGCTAACAACCCACCGGGGCGGGAATCATGCTTGTTTTCGACCCTCGTAGAGGGGACGCCCCACCTTGCGCGATCACGGCGATCCGGGCTGACACCTCACTTTGCGCTGAACCACTCTTCGCGAGAGATATGGGCTTGGTTCAGGATGGTGGCAAGGAGACCCACGCCGATGTCCCGTGTGTGTGCGCGCGTTGGGAATGCGCACTTTCAGGCGGTCCTTAACCATGAAGTCGTGCTTGGCGCCATGCCTCGGGCCCTCCCAGCCGAGCTGCCAGAACCGTTTGACTAGCTCTCGTCTTGTAATCGGCGCCAGCCGTCGGCTCATCTGGCTACAACTAGGTGCAAGCCCTCCATGCCGGGGATGTCTTCGTCTCCGTCTTCAAGCTTCAATGTCGCCCAGTCGATCAGTACGGACTGCAGGTCTTCGAGTGCTTCCTCGGAGGAGCTACCGAAGCCCCAGGCCCCGTCGATACCAACGACGGTCGCGACTAGCCCTTCGGGGTCGTTGATGGCGCGGACCTTGGCGTGCGAAGCGGCGGCAACGGCCCAGCGCTCAATCAGCTTCTCGAGAACCGCTCCACTGCCATTGGACGTGTCGGCAGGCGATTGTGGTCTGGCTGCGCCGGTGGTGGATGCCACCCCTGCTCCTTCTCGCGTTCCTTACGCTCCCAGAACTATAAGGGCTGCCGGCGGGCTTGGCTAGACCCTTCCCCGGCCCGCGCTTTCCGGCGCGGGCGTTTCTGGGGGTCAACGGGTGGAGGGTCTCGATGATCAACCCTGGGGTATTTCAGTGATCGCTCATCAGGCGCGCGAAGGAACCGGGTCCGGGTGGTCCGAAAGGCCAACCGCGCCCAGGACGCTGTAGAAGACAGAGGTCAGTCCGGCGAGGAGGATGGCCATAGGCCTCTTGGAAGAGCGAGAGTTCGCTCACGCGGATTTTCGCGTTCTTACCCCAGGATAACGATCAACCGGTCGCTAAGGGTCAGCATCTCGAATCCCGAGCCTCGTCCGTGTTCCGTCGAATGACGGTGACGAAAACTCTTGATACCCCTATTCATGTCACACCCCCGCCTTACGATGCCGCATCACCGAAGGCACCTGCGGTCCGGCTCCGACGTCGACCGGACCGTGCGAGGGAACATATCGTCGAGGCAGCCCCCACCCCGGGGGAGGACGGAACGCGCTCGACACCAAGGTGGTGGCGGTGGGGGAGGGCCCGGCGGGCGAAGCCCGCCGGCGCGATTTTCGCGTTCTAACGGGCGGCAGCCAGGTTGGTGAGTGACACTGTGGGCGTGGGGTCCGTCCTATGGCGAGGGGTCTCCGGCTAGGGATGTCGCCCGGAGACGGATACCCAGCGCTCGGGTTACCTTGAGCACGGTGTCGAACGCGGGATTGCCTTCGACCGACAGAGACTTGTAGAGGCTCTCCCTTCCCAGTCCCGCATCTGCCGCCACGTTCGTCATGCCCTTGGCTCGGGCTATATCGCCCAGGGCGGCCGCGATCAGCCCTAGGTCGAATTCCTCGAGCGCCGCGTCCAGATACGCGACCATGTCTTCTTCGGTCTTGAGGTGGTCTGCCGCGTCCCACGGCTGCGTGGTTGTTCGTCGCACCATTCCATCAGCTCCCTCTTGTCATGTTCCGGCTATAGATTCCGTGCCAGCTTCAGGGCCCTCCTGATGTCCCGACCCTGAGTGTTCTTGTCGCCACCTGCGAGCAGGACCACCGTTGTTTCGCCTCGCCTTGCGTAGTAGACGCGGTAGCCGGGTCCGTAGTCGATACGCATCTCGGAGACCCCTTCTCCTACCGGTCTCACATCCCCAGGGATACCGAGGGACAGCCGCCGGATCCGGGTCAGTATCCGCGCCCGCGCCTGCGTATCCCGGATCTTGCGGAACCAACGAATGTAGGCCCTGGTCTGCCTGATCTCGACTATTGTATCCTATCGGATACACTCGAGGGAGAGCGTGGCTCGGGCGAGATCGGTACGGGACTCGGCTCTGCGAGTCCGGTCCTTGGCATCGACCAGACCCTCTTTAGCAGCGGTCACGGTTTACCCCCTTCTCTGCGCTGCGCTCTCACCCGGAACCGTAAGGGCGGTCGGCGGGCTTGACCAGACCCTTCCCCGGCCCGCGCTATTCGGCGCGGGCGTTTCTGGGGGTTCAGGGGGTTGGCTAGGGCCTTCCGAGCCCGCGCCGGACCGGCGGGGCCTTGGCGGGCCTGGTCCACCGAAGACTGCTGCCGGGCATGGAGTGGACGCTCAGCCCCTCACTCGCTGAGGGGGGTTGCTGACGGCGTCCTTGATGTACCTATCTCACAAGTCTCGGGCGGCGCGACGTCCGAACTCCTCCGGATCCTCCCCCGGGGTGTGTGCCGTGATGTGCGGAGGCCGGCTTTCTTCGATCACCGCTTCACGGATCTGCTCGTCCTTGTGGTTGTACCTGGTCGAAGGCCCACTCGATCCGAGACATCACCCGCGCTGTGATGGCACACGCGCCGACTCAACCCCCATAACGGCGACAATCACAAGGACGATGGCAACGGCTACGCAGGCCCCAGGTACGGTCGTTGGCTCTCCATCTTGCGGACGACGGCGGTACCGGCGACCAGGTCGTGCCAGCCTCTCCGATGCTCATGGGTCGCCAACGCGATGAACCAGGCCACAAGATAGATGAACCCAACCACAGGTATCCCTAACGGTAGGGTCGCGACAGCCCACCGGATAGTGGACCTACCCCAACCGGGACGCCGCCCATCGAGGCGAACCACTTCTATACCCACCGCGGCTTTGCCTATGTTCTGCCCCCAGAGAGCGACAGTACCGATGCGATATGCCAAGAGGCCGAGAACGAAGAGGAAGAGGATGATGTCGCCAACAACACTCCCGGCGGTGACCGTTGCAACGGTGAACCCGGCGGCGGTCACCAGGACCCCGTCGAGAACCTCAGCACCGATCCTGCGGCCAACCGTCGCCAGTTCCAACCGTGCGCCGCTGTCAAGGGCTATTTCTCTCATCAGCGGACCAGGCTACTAACGCTCCAGCGTGGCCGCCCGCTTCAACAGGTCATCGCAGCTCGGTGACTGCGGTCACGGGTTACCCCTTCCCTGCTCTGCGAACGCCTCCCTTATGTGCTCGTAAGGGGATGGTGGCCGCGTTGCTACCCAACGTCTCAGAGCTTGAGTCAGAAGCTCGAGTTCATGCTGAGGTGGCGCCAGCAGTTCGGCGATTCTCTTGAGCTGCTGATCAACATGCCGTGACCGGCCGACCAATGGGGTCGCGGATGCGTTCCGTACCGTGGACGTGTCGGCGGTCGTCTGTGGTCTGGTTGCGCTGGTGGTGGATACCACGCCCTGCCCCTTCTCGCGTTGCGTACGCTCCCAGAACTAAAGGGGTGATCGGCGGGCTTGGCTAAGGCGTCGATGGATCGTCCGATGCCCGAGCCGGACCGGTCGCCTTGGCATGCCTTGACATCTGGCTGGTTTCCGCCACCGTTTCGGCCGGAAACCTCGCACCCCACGGTGTCGGGACTCACAACTCTCCCCCGGAATGCCGCTCAGTTCAGGGCGATCAGGGAGACGGCGCCCAGGGACAACAAGAGACCCACTATGCGCCGGGGAGCGGGCCATAGGCCTCCTGGAGAAGAAGCGAGGGTGCACTCACGCTAACAAGCCACCGGGGCAGGAGTCATGCTGCTCTTCAACCCTCGTAGAGGGGATGGCGGGACGCCTCCACGGTTTTCGCGTTCTTGACCGGCCTGGCGGCAGGACGGCGACACATCCCAACCTAAGGCTCACAACACGCCACACCACACCACAAACCTAAGGTTCACGACAGGGGCCGGCGCTGCGGGCCGGAAGGATCGGGGACCCGGGGTCGGTCATGTCGAGGGCAGGTGCACGACCGGGAAGTAGACCGCATGGAGGCGGCATGGAGGCGGTAGACCTCTGGGGCGTTCTGGCGCAGCCGCTGCCCGAAGGCAGACGACAGAGCCAGCGGCATGACGAACCTAAGGCTCACAACGCGCCACACCACACCACAAACCTAAGGTTCACGGGCAGAGCCAGCCGCATGACGAACCTAAGGCTCACAACGCGCCACACCACACCACAAACCTAAGGTTCGGGGGTCGGGGGCCGGGGGTCGGGGCGACGGTGCCCGCTCCGGCGGCGGCATGACGAACCTAAGGCTCACGACGCGCTACACCACACCACAAACCTAGGGTTCGGGGGTCGGGGGTCGGGGGGGTCGGGGCGACGGTGCCCGCTCCGGCGGCGGCATGACGAACCTTAGGCTCACGACGCGCTACACCACGCCACGAACCTAAGGTTCGGGGGTTCTGGGGGGGCGGGCGGCGTGGGCTGCGTGGGCTCCGGGTGGGTGTTCTAGTCCTTGATCGGTTGGATCACCGGCCATAGGCTGCACCATAAGGAGAGGACAGGAGAGGACAATGACCATGACCACGACTCCCCCCTCCGGGGAACCCGAGGCGCACGGCTCGAATGGCCGCCAGGGCGGTCGCCGCGGGCGAGATGGGCGCCTGCGGCGTATGTGGCAACGGCGCGCGTCTCGGCTGGCCGTTGGGGTGGTCGCCGCGGCTGTTGCGTTGACGGTGGCAGCCGTGGCGCTCGCACAGGGGATCGGCCAGTTCCGTGACGTGCCTAACAACCATTACGCCCGCGACGCGGTGGAGTGGGCCGTTCAGAACGACATCACGTACGGATGTCGCGACGGCACGTACTTCTGCCCCGAGAGGACAGTGAACAGGGCCGAATCGGTCACGTTCCTGCACCGCTACCACAACAACGTGATCAGACAGCTCGAGAATCGGATCCGAGCGCTGGAGAGCGGGTCCGTCCAAGGGTCAAACCCAAACGCCGGGTTCGGGAACGACACGACACCCACGACGGTGCCGCCGCGGACGTTCACCACCAGGGGCACCCAACACCAGGCCCGCTCGTTCAACCTCCCGGCAGGCGTCTACGAAGCCGTGTTCACGCTGGAGGCCACCAAGGCGGCGGCAGCCCACAATCAGGACACCGACGCCGACCTCGAGCCGGTGACACTGATCCAGGTCGAGTACCGGGAGGGCTCGAGCAGCGCGTGGAAGACCTTCGCAGTCAGCACCCTGAACCTGGGAGGGACTGGCGGTGGCACCCTGCCGACCGCAACGGCGCTGTTCCAGCAAGCACCCGCGACAGGGACAGTCGATGTCGAGATCGCGAACGTGCCCGGACGCCTGCCCACGAGCGGCCAGATCAGGGTCAGCGCCTACATGGCAGACGACTCCATCACCCCCGTAGACACCGACAGCGACCTCGACCGGACCACCAGGTATGACTTCACCTGGGGCATCATCCTGACAGAGAAGCGGTCCTGAGCGCCTTCCCGGGTTGGAGCGGCCGACCGGCCGTGACGGGAGCCGCCTAGCGCGAGACGCGGGCCGTCGGCGCCGCCTACGAACTCGGCATCACCACCGGTGCCGGCCGGCCCCGACGATGGCCGGGCGGCGATCCGGGGTCTAGGTGACTAGGAACCAGTCGGTGCGATCGGCCTGGTCGTCGGGATCGCGTGACGACCAGCCGAGCAGCAGGATGCTGACCTCATCGTCCAACTCGTTGGCGAGCACGCTCTCGAAGAGGCTCAGCGACACAATCGTGCCGTCGAGACGGAACCGATCATTGCCGTCGTAGACGACCACTGTGGGGGTCCCGAGGTCGACGACGACCTCGTTGCGCCGGGGGTCGGCCGCGAGCACCTCATAGGTCCCGCCGCTGGTTGTCTCTTCGAAACCGAACGTGGGATCTTCGGCCCACAGGAAGTCAACGGTGCCGGTGGGGCCGCTGCCGCCCGCGAGCGATGCGGTCAGCATCTCACGACTGCCTGTGGTGCCGGAGTGCTGGTAGCCAATCCGGGCTGTCCCCGACGAGCCTGTGGTGCCGGAGACCGGAGACAGCAAGCTGGTGCTCGTAAGCTGCACCCTGGCACCCCTGAACGGCTGGCCGTACTGATCGTTAACGGTAGCGATCACCACATTGCTGACAGGCCGCGAACTCGACCTCGCCACCCGAAGGTACTTGACCTGGGTGACCAGATCGATTGTGGTCGCCACCGGATCGGCGTCGGTGAAGACGACCCTCACGTTCTCGACCGGCACGTCGAACGTGGGGCTGTCGCCGACTGGAGTAACGGTGTAGCGCCACAGGATCTCGTCGGCGGCTCCGGTGGCGCTGCCGTCCGGATCGACCCCGTCGAGTGGGAACTCGATCTTGCCGGTGCTGTCCACTGCGACAACCTCAGTGCTCCTCTGCGTGAGGTTGCTGCTGGGGCTGGCTGAACCGTTGATTGCAGTGAAGGCCTCCTTCACGATCGTGTAGGAGGCGCCATCCTCCGGTGGAACCGCTCGCAACCCGTTCACGCCGACCAGCTGGACGGTGACGGTGACGGTGCTGCCGAAGCGGACATGGGTCGCATTCTCGGGCAGGCTGTTAGTGACCTTGACGCCGGTCGCCTCCACGCCCTGAGCGGTCACCCCGACGCTGACGAGCCCAGCCTCCCCGTTGCGGATCACGTCCCCGAGCTCTCCTGTCCAGGCCCAGACCGTCAGCTCCGGCTCGTCAGTAGGAGCGAGACTGATTGTGAGGTCACCGTCGCGTCCGGTCACCGAGTCGAGACGGTCTATCTCGCAGGATTGGGTGCCCGACTCATCGGTCACGAGGGAACTGCACGACCCGTCCGAACGGAAGGCCCGGTGAGCATCCGGCGTGGCGATCGAGAATACGTCGAGATCCGCGTTCGCCACCGGAGCAAAGTCCTCGTCGCGCACTGACACAGTCACCTCTCCGGGCAGGTACTGCTGGACTGTTACGCCCTCGGGGCGGGCGGTGGTGTGGGCCAGGGCGCGGGTGATGAAGGCGGCCATCTCCCCGCGGGTCACGTGCCCTTCCGGTGAGAAGTTGCCGCCCCCGGTGCCTTTGGCCACGCCCAGCTCGAACAGCGCGCTAGCCGCGCTGTCCTTGGCGACGGGTTGACTCCGGCGCGAATCGATGAACGCGTCGTCGGGTTCGGTCCCGCCGACGGTGAAGATGCCGCCGGATTCCAGTACGACGTTCACGCGGGAGTCGTTGCCGGTCGCCGAGGCGAGCAGCCGGGCGATCAGCAGCGCCATGTCGGCCCGGTTCACGGGGTCGGACCCCGTGGTGGCGAAGTCCTGCACGACGTCTGCGGGGTTGGCCCCGGCGATGCGGGCCGATCGTTCCATGAACAGCACCATCTCGAACCGGGAAACGTTCCGGCTGGGGCGGAAGGTGCCGTCGCCATAGCCTTCGGTCACGCCGTAGTAGGCCAGGCAGTTGATGGCACCCCGGAAGAAGTGCCCCTGGGACACATCATCGAACATCCAGTCCTCAGTGGCGTCACTGACGCATGCGGTCACCGGGGTCGCATGGTCGGCAACGGTCTCGACCGTGGCTCCCGGGCGCGCCCCGACCGCGACAAGCGAGGCGACTAGCGCGCCCACGGCAAGGATCGACGTGCCCGGACGCCGCTTCGTCACTGGCTGAGGCATTGGGTCCCTCCTTCGCTGGTGGCTGGAACACCTGTGGTGAGGCTAGTCGCCTGCCTGCGGATGCACGAGGAGCGCATCGCCTGGAGTCGCTGGCGAGGTGACGCGAGGAGGCCCCGGCGGTAGTGCCGGGGCCTCCTCTGGGTTGGTGTTGAAATCCAGCGGGAGGGTTGGCCCGGGCCTTGTGAGCCCGGAGCCTCGCCCGCCTTGGGGTCTAGGCGTTCACCGTCAGTGTGAACCTAGCGACAACAGTCGAATCCGTGGGATCGTACCCCTCCACTCCGACCGTATCGGCGGTACCTGTGTCCTTCTTGGCGAGCTGCTCCTCGAAGGCCGCCAGAGTGACGTTACCCGTACCGATAACGAACTGGTCGTTGTCGTCGTAGACGAGCACGGACGGGGCCTCGGTGGCGGTACCACCGATGATCACCGTGTTCGTGTCCAAGTCAACCACGCGGATATCTGCGGCGGTGACGTTACCAGCAGCCGCTGGGCGGCTTGCCCAGTAGAAGTCCGCCGTGCCGTCATCCGCCACAATTCGAGCGAGCGCTCCGGTGGCCGTCGCGTCAGCAGCCGTGTTCGCGCGGAGTGTCTCGATTGAACCCGTGTCCTTGTAGGTGTACCCGATCCGGACTGTGCCTGAAGAGTCAGTCCGACGAGCAACCGGGAAGGTCGATGTATCCGTGCCTGCATCAGTGGTCGGATCGGGGTTGTGGTTTGAACTCAGCCTCACCAGATGGTTCCGCACGGGCTGGCCGTACTGATCGACCACCTTCACAGTGACCACGTTGCTGGCAGAGCCGCCGCTGGCGGGTGCCATGAGGTACTTGGTCGCGGTCTCCACGATTGCATTAGCAACCTCGCTCTTCGCGTCCGAGAACCTAACCGTCCCCGTAGCCGAGGAGCCCGTCACCTCTGTATTGTCGGCGACCGCGGGGCCCGCATTTGCGTCGGCTGGCGACACAGTGTAGGTGACCGTCACCCGGTCGATCCGGTCGGGTACCGCAGGATCATCACCCGAAGCGTCGGCACCGACCGGGTTGTTCCGGTCAGTGGTATCAGGATCCGAGGCTGTGATCTCGAAAGTGGCCTTGCCGCTTTTGTCGACCTTGAGCACCTGGGTCGACACTTGATCGCCTCCTGTCACAGCAGGCGCCTCAGTAGCGTCGGTCCGCTCGTTCAGGTCGGTGGAGCGGCGTATGACGACCTCGTAGCTGTCAGCGTCCTTGCCTGGCACAGCATCCGCACGGTCCGAACCCGCGTCGCCGACCAGCTGGATCGTGACGGTCACGGTGCTGCCGAAGGCTGCCCGAGTAACACGCGCGGCTATGTCGTTGGTGACCTTGGCGCGATCGGCCGTCACTGGGGCCGTCTTGGTGAGGTTGATGCTGGCGAGCCCTTCGCCGCCGTCCTCGACCTTGTCGCCGGAATCTCCGGTCCAGGCCCACACGGTGGTGCCGCCCGCCTTCACGTTCACGTTGATCATGCCGGGGTCGTAGTCGCCGCTGAGGCCGGTAACCGCGTCGAGAGGATCGATCTCGCACGGCTTGGGGTTGCCGCCTTCGCCGATGAGTCGTGGCGTGTTGCAGCTGCCGTCTGCCTTGAAGGCCTCTCCGACCCTGTCCGCCCTTACTGAGAAGACATCAACCGCCGCGTTGGCCACCGGATGGAAGTTGGCGTCCCGGACCGAGACGATCACGCTACCAGGTTCGTCCGACTGGATGGTCACGCCCTCGGGACGGGCGGTGGTGTGAGCCAGCGCCCTGGTGATGAACGCAGCCATCGCACCACGGCTCACCGTGGAAGCCGGCGAGAAGTAGCCCATGCCGGTCCCCTTGGCCACGCCCAGCTCGTACAGCGCGCTGACGGCGCTGTCACTGATGCGGTTCAGCGAGCGGCGGGAATCAGCGAAGTAGTCCAAGTCATCCCCGGTCACGCCGACCGCGAACGTGCCGTCGTCATCGTCGATCGTGACGTTGCGGGCAGACTCGTCGGTGGTCGCCGAGGCGAGCAGCCTGGCGATGAGCAGCGCCATGTCGCCGCGGTTCACCGGATCGGAACCGGTTGTGGCGAAGTCGCCCACGACCGCTTCATCGTCGGCACCGGCAACACCGGCGGCCCGCTCCATGAACAGGACCATCTCGTGCCGGGCCACATCAGCGTTGGGCCCGAAGGTGCCGTCGCCGTAGCCGATGGTCACCCCGTAGTAGGCCAGGCAGTTGATATCTCCCCGGAAGGCGTGCATCTCGGACACGTCCGAGAACATCCTGTCGTTGGTGGCGTCGCCCACGCACGCTGACGTTGTAGCCGCTGCGTTGGGCTTCGAGTCGTCGTCGATCGCGGCCGCGGGGACCGCGAAGAGCGAGGCGACCAAGGCGCTCACGACGAGCAGTACCCAACCCGGGCGCCGCTTCTTCACTAGCTGGGCCATCGGCCCCTCCTTTGCTTGTAACGGGCGCGCATGCCCTCTCAAACGGGGCATCGGCCCCTCCTTTCTTTTCCACCTATGGCAAGGCTGCCCGTCCGGGGCCACACAATTCGCAGATGCGAAACCCTCGCGGATGCAGCCGAACTAGCGCTACCTGCGCCAATCACCGGCTGCTCCCCTCTGAGTGGTTGACCCAGAACATACCGAGAACCTTACCACGGTGGCAGGACTCATGCCGAGCACGGAGTGTAGCACAGCACGTTCAACAGCACGGTCATTCATGGCCAATCCCATTCCAGATGCGTAACGCTGTGTTGACCAACAGGAGCGGAACCCTCCGATACCTGGCGTTCACGTCATGTCACCGTAACAGCACCGGCGGCGCAGGGCAACCGTTCGCCATGGCCGACAACGTAGCGCTCGGGAGCCGCGCATGGAATCGCTCCGGTCTGTCCGAGTACGTCAGCAGGGCGCTCGCGCGAGGCGCAAACCATGCCCCAGCAGGGGCTCCGGGCAGGCCCAGGCGGTTCGAACCAGGCGGCGTCCACCAGTACATGGCGCACCATGGGCGCGCGGTCACCCGGGTGCTGGACCTGCCGGCCGCCGTAATCAACGTGTACCTGGAGGTGAACATCGCCCTTTGGCCAGCTTCATCGCCCTTTTGGCCGGCTTCATGTTGTTGGACCGGCAGTGGGCCACATGGGTGTTGCGCTCGGCCAGCAGTCGATCTCGGCGTCGGCGAGGATCACGCATGGGCCGGCACGGTGCGGTCGGCGAGGAACCCGGCCCGGTAGAGCGCCACGATGGGCCGGCGCCGGCTCCTTGCAGCCAGGTCGTCGCCTTGGCCGCGGTTTCCGACCCGTGGGTGTAGGGGCCGACGTCGAGTTCGGCGGCCAGGACGGCTGAGCGGGCGAACTCCTCGGGCGTGGCCAGGAACGGCCTGGATCGGTGAACTCACGGCTACCGGAAGGTCATCATCCGGCCAAACCGGACAGCCTCCGGCCCTGTCGGGCCAGACGGCGATTTTTCGCGTTCTCGAAAGAATCTTGGCCGGATCGGAGGGTCTCCGGGTGGGCGGAACCCGTTCGATAGTTGGTAGTCGGTAGTTGCTGGTTGGGGTTTGGGGTTTGGGGTTTGGGGTTGGTGGTTTGGGGTTTGGTGGTCGATAGCTCGCTAGCCGGACACGGGGTCGGCCGGCGTAGCGGCTCCTGCGTATATATATAGATGTATAGCGGGCGAGAGCCCTCGGGGCTACGAGGAGGGATGAGCCGGGACCCGGCGAACGGCGCGGCATCTACGAACCGCCTGCCGCCTTGCTAGTTGAACGTGGTCACTTTGTGTGGCGGCGGCGTGCTCTGGACCACCACCGACGCTCTGGCTGCGTCCTGCCTCCTCAACGTACCCTGCGGGTATGTCTTCGTCAGCAGTCCTTGCCACAGACGCCGCCGGCGGCGCCATATCCCACCGCCGTCCCACAGACCGACCACGGACCCGCGATAGCAACGAACGCGCATAGCGTGAAGACGCCCTAGTTGGTAGTTGCTGGTCGGACAGACCTGGGAACTACCAGAGAGGGATCGAGCTGGGAACCTGGAGACCGGTGCGAGCCCTAGGAACTGCCTGCCGCGACCTTCTCCCTGGGCGCGATCCTCTACAACCAGATCAGAGGCCTTTGGGGTGCCAGACGGTCTTGATCTCGGTGAAGGCGGCTATGGCGTAGGGGCTCTGCGCCCCGGCCTCCTGCTCGATGTCGCCGCCGGGCGGGCGCGGCGTACGCCTCACTCCGGCCGCCGCCTCCTGCTCGATGTCGTGCATCATGGCGGGTCCGGCGCTGAACGCATCGATGGCGTTCGGCCGGTGCAGCGGCTCCTCGACACGTCTATACCTGCGGCTACAAGTATCGACCGGCCAGCCATGACCCTTGACCACAACGCCGTGCGGCACTCGCCCGGCAATGCATACGACACAGAGAATCCGCACCCGGATCGAACTGGACTACCCAAGAGGTCATTCTCCGAAGACCCGAACTGTGTTTCTACGACGTGCGCTGTTGTACCGGGTCGGGGTTGACGGGGAGGATGTCGCCGATGCTGACCTCGGTCTCCTGGTCGTCGAAGACAGCGGTGATTCGTAGCCTCCCGCCGGTGGCCCTGATGAAGCGGGCCAGGGTGGCGAGGTGGAGGTTGTTCCGCCGCTCCATGCGGGAGACCTCCGCCTGACTGATGTCCAGTTGCGCCGATATTTGCTGCTGGGTCAGCCCCCGAGCTTGCCGGATGGCTCGTAGCGTTTGGACACGGTTGGTGATCGCTGCGTGTCCCCGGGCTTCGGCAGCCGCTGCAACCGGGTTGGCTGTCGCCTGCTTGCGGATGGCCCGCACCCGCTCTGATGCCTTTTCCCACTCTTCGTCCGTGTACGCTCCGGTTCCTTTCTTTTCGGTCATGCGCGGGTTATCTCCTCTTCATAAATAGCTTTTCATGATCGTCGACCATTGGTGGTCTCGATTTTCTTGTAGTCGAGGTCGCATGGTTATCGGCTCCTTCTGACCTGTGCTCGGTGATTGCTCGGTGATTGGGGCTTGGGGCTTGGGGTGCCGCCGGTACCACTCGCCGATCATGGTTCCTTCGATCTGCTTGACGGTCGGTGGATACCAGTCATTGCCGAGTTCGGTCTTGTCGCCGATGAGCATCACCACCGCGACCTCGCCCCCCTTTTTTTGATATCGAACCAGACGTAGGCGATCCGTAGCACCGGCCGCTCTTCGGCATAGGGCATATGGACGGTCGGAGGCGTCCGTCTGAGAGCGAACATCTGAAACCGTGAGGTCACGATCGGGTGGCTCGCGTCCTCGGGTTGGCGCCCCTCGATGGCGTGGCCATAGTCTTCGAGCGCCCGCAGCGGGCCATCACCTCTCCCAACAAGTCCATTCGCCAATCCGAGGACTCCGCCCAGGTGGCCGGCTTCCTGAGTTGGCTACCGGGGCGGACAGCGGGTGATAACGGACAGCGGCCATGACACACCGCCGGTATACGCTCCATAGTATATGAGGTCAAGGGCATATCGGAATCCTCCGGAGAGACGGTTTCTGCCGTCTTTCGTGCCTGTGCCCGATCCTCGCCGGTCGCTCGGGAACGTAGGTCTTAGAGGGTGCGCGCATAGGGAGGTCCCTGCGAGGCTCTGGTTGCCGCGACCGGCACGGCCGGCTCTGAAACCTCTGCTGACCGGCAACATGATCGGGAGTATTGGTGGTCCGGCCAAGCCTCGCGCCAACCTATCCGCGCACCCTCTTATTCCGTTCGTGCCGGCCTTCAGAGGCCCTTGGGCTTGGGGTGCCAGAGGGTCTTGATCTCCGTGAAGTCCGTGAAGGCGGCTATGGCAAGGTGCCCGTCGATGTCGTCCAACGATGGAGACTCCCCCGGATGGTCGAGGCGAGCAGCCGGGGGAGTCACCGCTGCCGACGAGGGACACCGCCCAGCCGAGCTGCCCGGTCCCCCGTCAAGCTTCCTCTGTCAAACCCAAGACCCACTCAAGAACGCGAAAATCGCCGGACCACGCTCCGTCCCAGCGGGCCCATCCCCCAGCCACCACCTCCTTCGGTCCGAACGCGTTCCGCTATCCCCCGACGGGTCCGCTCCCGAATTGATCCCGGTGCCGGTTCCCTCGACGTCGAATGGGACCGGCGGTGTTTGTGACCGCCAGACAGTATGCGACGGGTCCGTGACAAGTTCAACCCCCTTGTTCGAGCGCATAGCCCGCGCCGCCCACGACGGTCAGTGGCGAACATGAGGCGGAGGGCACCACTAGCGGTGCCCTGTTCCTCAGGATCCCCACACCGCTGGCGGTGCGACGAATCTAAGGCTCACAACGCGCCACACCACACCACAAACCTAAGGTTCGGTTCACGACAGGGCCAGCGGCATGACAAACCCAAGGCTCACCCCTGTTCCTCAGGATCCCCACACCGCTCGTGGCGCCACAAACCTAAGGCTCACAACGCGCCACACCACACCACAAACCTAAGGTTCGGTTCACGACAGGGCCAGCGGCATGACAAACCCAAGGCTCACCCCTGTTCCTCAGGATCCCCACACCGCTCGTGGTGCCACAAACCTAAGGCTCACAACGCGCCACACCACACCACAAACCTAAGGTTCACCCCTGTTCCTCAGGATCCCCGCACCACTGGCGGTGCCACAAACCTAAGGCTCACAACGCGCCACACCACACCACAAACCTAAGGTTCGGTTCACGACAGGGCCAGCGGCATGACAAACCCAAGGCTCACCCCTGTTCCTCAGGTTCGTGGCGGGTCCCAGGTCACAGAACGCGGCGAACGAAAGGCACGGGACACCAGGAGGGTGCTGAAGAGAAGAGGATGGTTGGCCCGCGATGTCTCGACCGGGGTTTCGTTGACGATTGCCTCGAGCGTTGACAGGCTCCCGGCGCGAGCAAAGTGACTCAAAGGCGTATTGTCAAAGACCAGACATGGACTCACACGAGCGGCTCAAACTCGCGCCTCCACGCCTCAAGCGGCACCTCCTCTTGTGCCGGAAGCTCAGAACGATCGACCGTCCCCCACAAGAGTTCCAAGACACGCGCCTCGGTTAGCTTCCCGCGCCGGTATGCCACGAGGACCTTTCTGCCATACAGCGGTGGCACGCGCGGCGGGTAGGCGTATATTGGGATCCGCAGGAGCCGGTGGCTCACCAACTGCACCGCGGACCGGCCGGCGCAGGGGACTCCTGTCCGCGTATATATATGTATGGGTGGGCGGAGAGCCTTGGAGCTAGCCGGAAGGGGCGAGCTGGGTACCCGCGACCGGTGCGGCTGCTACGAACCGCCTGCCGTGACCTTCTCCCTGGGAACGATCCTCTTCAACTCACCCTTGACCTCACCGAGACCGCCCGCCAGTTGGATGATGTGGTCCTCCATCCGCGCCTGGCCCGCCGCCAACCCAGCCACATCCGACTTCATATCCGCCCTCAACTCAGCCTGGCCCGCCGCCAACCCAGCCACATCCGACTTCATATCCGCCCTCAACTCAGCCTGACCCGCCGCCAACCCAGCCACATCCGACTTCATATCCGCCCTCAACTCAGCCTGACCCGCCTTCAGCCCAGCCACATCCTTCGCCAACTCAGCCTGGCCCGTCCTCAACTCCGCCTGGCCCGTCCTCAACTCAGCCTGGCCCTTCTCCACCTTGTCGAGGCGCCGGTTCAGTCCCTTTATCGACCTGGCTATCACAGGCCAGAGGATGCCCAGCACGAGGACAGAGCCTCCCAAGTCAACTATCTGCGGGTCCACTCACCCTCTCCCTTCCGTCTTCATTCTAGGAGACATCGCCACGTCGAGCTATAGCGCGTAGCAGGTGCTCATCCATCGGTACAATTCAAATATAGAGTACAAAATGGCAGTCATACTGTCTCATAGCTAAATAATTTTATCATTCTCATACCTGATACCGAGCAACGAGATCGAGGTTCTGACCTCGGTTCCGTTCGTGGCGACCTTCCAGGAGCATGCTGAAAAAGACGGGGATGGGTTGGCCCGCCACATGTTGACCTGGGGATCCGTTAACGACCATCGGGCCAACCGGACGTTTTTCAGTACGCTCCTACAGGCCCTTGGGGTGCCAGACGGTCTTGATCTCCGTGAAGGCGGCTATGGCATAGGGGCTCTGCGCTTCGGTCCAGTCCACCTCGCCACCCGGCGGGCGCACCACCCGCTTGACTCCGGCCGCCGCCTCCTGCTCGATGTCCCGCATCATGGCGGGCTCGGCGCCGAACGCGTCTACGGCGTTGACGTCCAGGTGCGAGGCCAGGAACGGGACCATGCCCGCCTTGGGGCCGGTGAGGATGTTGACCACCCCTTTGGGGACATCGGCGGTGGCCATCGCCTCGGCCAGCGTGATGGAGGGCGTGGGCCACCGCTCGGAGGCCAGCACCACCGCGGTGTTGCCGGACACGATCACCGGGGCCACTCTCGACACCAGTCCGAGTAGCGGGGACGGCTCGGCGGCGATGATCCCCACCACGCCGGTGGGCTCGGGTGTGGAGATATTGAAGAACGGCCCGGACACCGGATTGAGGTTCCCCATCACCTGGGCGAACTTGTCGGCCCACCCGGCGTACCAGACCAGCCGGTCCACGGCCAGGGCGACCTCCCGCCGGGCCTTGGCGGCGCTGACCCCGGAGAGTTTTACGGCTCCGCCGAAGGCCTCGGCCCGGTCCTCGACCATCTCGGCGATCCGGTAGAGGATCTGGCCCCGGTTGTAGCCGGTGCGGGCCGCCCACCCCGGCTGGGCCCGCCGGGCGGCCCGGACCGCCATCCGCAGGTCCTTGCGGGTGCCGGCGGCCACCCGGGCGACCACCTCGCCCTTGTGATCGAGCGCCGGGAACGACCGTCCCGACTCGGAGCGGGGGAAGTCCCCGTCGATGTACAGCTTGTAGGTCTTGCGGACCGCCAGCCGGCTCACGACCCACCTCCTTGGAGGGTGCCGGGTCGTTCTTGGAGGGTGCCGACTCGTTGGAAGATCGCGAAAAACGCCGCCGCCGACGGGCCGGGCGTCCCCCAACGGGTCCCACCCCCGCCGCCACCACCATGGTCCGGGGCGTGAGCGGCCACGCCCGGCCTGACGCCGGGTGAGACGGCGGGTCGCTCCACGAAACCCCTTCTGTATGTTCCCTCCATCCCGGCCGGGCCGATCGGAGCTTGCGCAGCTGTCGGCCGGTGGCGGTGCTTGGCATGAGCCAACCTATAGGGAGGGTGTGACAGATTCGCGTCCGAGTGACAGGAATAGACAAGGGAGGCGTCAATCGGCCTTGAAACTCCGGCACAGGACACTCGGGGGGTGCCGGCGGGGACGGGTCGGCCCTCCATGCTCTTCCGGCCGGGGTTTCTATGTCGGGTGACGGGCCAACCGAACATTTCAGTGCCCTTCCAGGTAAGGGAGCAGGCCGTGCCGCCCGCCCTCCCGGCCGAACCCGGACTCCTGGTAGCCGCCGAAGGGGGAGGCCGGGTCGAACTTGTTGTAGGTGTTGGCCCAGATGACCCCGGCGGCGAGCCGGTCGGCCATCCACAGGATACGGGCGCCCTTGGAGGTCCAGACGCCGGCGGACAGGCCGTAGGGCGTGTTGTTGGCCTTCTCCACCGCCTCGGCCGGGGTCCGGAAGGTCATGATCGACAGCACCGGGCCGAAGATCTCCTCCTGGGCGATGCGATGGCTCTGGGAGACGCCGGTGAAAAGGGTGGGTGCGAACCAGAAGCCCCTCTCGGGCAGCGCGCACGGCGGCTGGTATATGTCGGCCCCCTCCGCCACCCCGATGTCCACCAGGTTGGTGATCCTGTCGAGCTGGGCCCGGCTGTTGATCGCCCCCACGTCGGTGTTCTTGTCGAGCGGGTCGCCCACCCGCAGGTGGGTCAGGCGGAGGCGCAGCTTGTCCATCAGGCTGTCGAAGACGGACTCCTGTACCAGCAGGCGGCTGCCGGCGCAGCACACGTGGCCCTGGTTGAAGAAGATGCCGTTGATGATCCCCTCGATGGCCTGGTCGAGAGGCGCATCGTCGAAGATGATGTGGGGGGCCTTGCCGCCCAGCTCGAGGGTGAGGCGCTTGCCGGTGCCGGCCAGGTTGCGCTGGATCATCTTGCCCACCGCGGTGGAGCCGGTGAAGGCCACCTTGTCGACATCGGGATGGCCTACGACCTCGGCGCCGGTGGTTCCATCGCCGGTGACGATGTTGAGGGCGCCGGGGGGGAGGCCGGCCTCGGCGGTGAGCCGGGCGAAGGCGAGGGCGCTCAGCGGGGTGGTCTCGGCCGGTTTCAGCACCACCGTGTTGCCGGTGGCCAGGGCGGGCGCCACCTTCCAGGCGATCATCAGCATCGGGAAGTTCCAGGGGATGACCTGGCCGACCACGCCTACGGGGGAGGTGTCGAGCCCCGGGAAGGCATAGTCGAGCTTGTCGGCCCAGCCTGCGTAGTAGAAGAAGTGGGCGGCGGCGAGGGGGAGGTCGATGTCGCGGGACTCCCTGATGGGCTTGCCTCCGTCCAGCGTCTCCAGCACGGCGAACTCGCGGGACCGCTCCTGGAGCATGCGGGCGATCCGGTAGAGGTACTTGGCCCGTTCGGTGGCCGGCATCCTGCCCCAGGCGCCCTCGTAGGCCTTGCGGGCGGAGGCGACCGCTCGGTCCACGTCCTTGGGGCCTGCCTCGGCGACCCGGCTGAGGGGCTCCTCGGTGGCGGGGTTGATGGTGGGGAAGTAGCGGTTGGTGGCGGGTTCGGTGGGGGCGCCGTTGATCCAGAGGTCGTAGCTCGGGTCGATCGTGACGGGATCGGTGGATTCGATGGATGCCACGTAGTCGAGGCCGGGGGGGACGATCTCGGGGGTGGTCGTGGCCTCGGGTTCTCCGGGGCTGGCGGTGGCTTCGGGAACGGGGGGCTGGGCGGAATCGGTGGGGCTCATGGGTGGCTCATGGGTTCGGAGGGGCTCATGGGTTCGGGCGGGGTGCTCTTGGCGGGATCGGGGGGCTCGGCGGATTCGGTGGGGCTCATGGGTTCGGAGGGGCTCATGCCGGATCAGTCCTTGGTGAAGTAGTCGGGCGATTGGTAGCGGCCCTCGCGGAGCCAGCGTATCTGCATGAGCAGGTCGTTGAGCAGGCTGGAGGCCCCGAAGCGGAAGCGGTCAGGGGTGAGCCAGTCCGACCCCAGGGTCTCCGCCAGCAGCACCAGATAGCGGATGGCGACCTTGGCGGTGCTGATCCCGCCCGCCGGCTTCATCCCGACCGCCGTTCCGGAAGCGGCGTGGAAGTCGCGGATGGCCTCGAGCATCACGAGGGTCACCGGCAGGGTCGCGGCGGGTTTTACCTTGCCGGTCGAGGTCTTGATGAAGTCGGCGCCGGCGGCCATCGCCAGCATCGAGGCTCTCCGCACGTTGTCGAAGGTGCTGAGCTCGCCGGTCTCGAGGATGACCTTGAGGTGGGCGGGGCCGCAGGCCTCCTTGACCGCCACGATCTCGTCATGGACCCGGAGATAGTCGCCTGAGAGGAAGGCGCCGCGGTTGATCACCATGTCGATCTCGGTGGCGCCTGCTGCGACCGCCCAGGCCACCTCGCCGGTCTTGATGTCGAGCGGGGCCTGGCCGGACGGGAAATAGGTGGCTACGGAGGCGACCGCCACGCCGCTCCCGGTTGCGGTGGTGTCTCCGGTGGTGTTTCCGTTTCCGGCGCCGGCGAGGGCCTCGACGGCGTAGGGGACCATGTTGGGATAGACGCATAGGGCGGCCACCGACGGGATGTCGGGGTCGGTGGGATCCGGGCGGATCGCCTTGGAAGCCAGCTGGATGACCTTGCCGGGGGTGTCCCTGCCCTCCAGGGTGGTCAGATCGCACATCCGGATGGACAGGTGGAGCGCCGCCAGCTTGGACTCCCGCTTCACCGATCTGGTGGCCAGGGCGCCGGCTCGCTCCGCCACGCCCACCTCGTCCACGGAGGGGACGGCCCGCAGGAAGGAGTCGATCGTCCTCGGGGTGACGGAGGGGCCGAGGATCGGGGAGGCCGGGGTGGTGGTGGCGGGAGACGACATCGTGCCGGCAAGGGTACCGGACGGTTGGCGGGATGCTCCTACCGGTTTGGCGGGGGTGGTGTCGGGTGGTCGGGTGGTCTTGGGTGGTCGGGTGGTCTTGGGTGGTCGGGTGGTCTTGGGTGGTCGGGTGGTGGTGTCGGGTGGTGGTGTCGGGTGGTCGGGGGTGGCCGGGGGCGGCGGGGTGGCGCCGGGTGGGAGGGGTGGCGCAGGTTGCGAGATGGCGGGGGTAGTGGGATGGCGGTTGCCCTCCTACGAGCTGCCGGCGCCGATCCTCTCCCTCGAGGAAGCGCTTCTCTGCTCGCCTTCCAGCCTGCCGACGTCGCGCATGATCTGGAGAAGGTTGGTGTCCATCCGCTCGCAGCGGTTCTGGAGGCGGCCGAAGTCGTCCCTCAGTTGGCCGAGGCCGTCCTTCACATGGCCGAGGTCGTTCTGTACCACCGCCATGTCCGTCTTCAACTCCCCCACATCCGACCTGAGAGCCCCCATGTCCGACCTCAACCCGGCCAACTCCTTGTCCTGCTTGCCGAAACGCCGGTCCAGGTCCCTGTCCTGCTTGCCGAAACGCCGGTCCAGGTTCTTTGTCTGCGCGGTCATCATCCGCCAGAGGAGCGTCGCCAGGCCCAGCAAGCCGGCGAGGAATCCCCAATCGACAAGCTGTGCGTCCACGTGCCTGCTCCTTCACGCTTGACTCTACAGTTTTTCGATGCCGGCATTTCAGAGTGGAATACCCGATCTCGGAGCTCACCGGCCCGGACGGAGTGCGGCAGCGGGCGAGGCGCGGAGCCCTTCCGGAATCAGTCACACCCCCGCTATACGTTGCCTATCGCCAAGCACCTAATGGGGGTCCACCGCTTCTTCTGGTTTGTCTGGGAGGGTGTGGTGGTTGAGCTGGCTGGCCGGTGAGTACTCCAAGCTCCTGGAAGGCTGATTCCTAGGTGTAGATCGTGCCCCGGCCGGTTAGTGAGGGCTGCTTGTAGCGCTCATGGGGTGGCGTGCCATGAAGAGCACTGATCCATTAGGTCGCCGCCAGGCGTTCTCCATAGCTCAGAAAGAGCAGGTCCGCGCAGAAGGAGGCGAAGGATGATCTTTGTGGGAGATGACTGGGCTGAGGCGCATCACGATGTGTGTCTCATGGACGAGTCCGGAACTCGACTGGCCTCTCGGCGGCTGCCAGAAGGCCTGGGGGGTGTGGCTCAGTTGCATGAGATGATCGCCGAGCACGTATCGGAGCCGGCTGAGGTGGTGGTAGGTATCGAGACTGATCGTGGTCTGTGGGTCGGTGCTCTGGTCGGGGCGGGTTATGAGGTGTATGCGATCAACCCGATGGCAGTGTCGCGTTACCGGGACCGTCACAGCCAGGGTGGAGCCAAATCCGACCGTGGTGATGCCAAGGTGTTAGCCGACCTATTACGCACCGACCGGCACAACCACCGCCCGGTTGCCGGTGACAGCCCCGAAGCCGAAGGGATCAAAGTCCTGGCTAGGACACATCAGAACCTGATCTGGGCTCGGGTGCGTCACACCAACCAGATCCGCAGCGCCCTGCGCGAATACTACCCCGCAGCCCTCGAAACCTTCGGGGACCTGGCAAATCGCGATGCTCTGGCCGTCTTGGGTCGGGCACCCACACCCACCCAGGGCGCCCGCCTGACCGTCACCCAGATCCGGGCCGCTCTTAAAGCCGGGGGCCGGAAACGCAACCTCGACGCGGCTGCCCGCAAAATACAGAAAGGTCTCCGAACCACCCATCTCAGCGCACCCGGACCGGTCGAGGACGCCTACGCGACAACCGTGGGCGCCCTATTGGCAATCCTTGCGGAAACCAACCGCCAGATCGCCGAGCTCGAAGCAACCCTGGAAACCTGTTTTGAACAGCACCCGGACGCCGCTATCTACCTCTCCCAGCCAGGACTCGGTAAAGTGCTCGGCGCCCGGACGCTCGGTGAGTTCGGGGACGACCCCGACCGTTACACCAGCGCCAAGTCTCGCAGGAACTACGCCGGCACGTCGCCCATCACCATCGCGTCAGGACGCAAACACGCCGTCCTCGCTCGCCACATCCGTAACCGGCGCCTCTACGACGCCCTCGACCAATGGGCATTCTGCTCCCTAACCAGAAGCCCAGGCGCCCGAGCCTTCTACAACCAACGACGAGCAGCCGGCGACCTCCACCACCAAGCACTACGAGCCCTAGCCAACCGACTCGTAGGTATCCTCCACGGATGCCTCAAACACCAAACCCCCTACGACGAACACACCGCCTGGGCCCACCGAACCGCCCTCGACCAAGCCGCAGCTTGACATTTGCACGCCTGGGGTGTCTACACCGGCCGATGGCACGAGACGATCGGTTCGGCCGGCCCGCAGGGAACATACAAGGCTTCTACGGAGCGACCGCCGTGTTACCCGGCCCCGGCCGGGCATGGGCGAACACGCTCCAAGCCAAGGACAGGTGGTGGCGGGGGAGGGCCCGGTGCGGAGCACCGGATTCTCTGCGGGCCGATTTTCGCGCCTTTCGGCCCCGTTCCCACCAGAATCGGTATCCCGGCGACTCTCGGTGCTGTCCGGGATCCGGCGCTCAGGCGCTACGAACTGCCGGCGCCGATCTTCTCCTTCGGATTGGCGCTTCTCTGCTCGCCTTCCAGCCTGCCGACGTCGCGCACGATCTGGAGAAGGTTGGTGTCCATCCGCTCGCAGCGAGTCTGGAGACGGCCGAAGTCGTCCCTCAGTTGGCCGAGACCGTCCTTCACATGGCCGAGATCGTTCTTCACGACCGCCATGTCCTTACCCAAATCCCCAACATCGGACCTGAGACCCCCCATGTCCGACCTCAACCCAGCCAGCTCCTTGTCCTGCTTGTCGAACCGCCGGTCGAGGTCCTTGTCCTGCTTGTCGAACCGCCGGTCCAGGTCCTTCTTCTGCGTGTTCATCATCCGCCAGAGGAGCGTCCCCAGACCCAGCAAGCCGGCGAGGGCTCCCCAATCGACAAACTGTGCGTCCACGTGCCTGCTCCTTCACGCTTGACTCTACAGATTCGCGATGCCGGCATTTCAGAGTGGAATGCCCGTGGAATACCCGATTTCCTGGACTCTGAACGGCCAACGTTTGTAAACCATAATAATACGATACTCTGATTGACTACAGGATGGCTATAAGATTTTGCCGTTCTTCTACCCTTCTTGGACTAGACCAAGTGCCCAAAGATGGCGAAGAGCCGTCATCAGATGCGGTTTCAGGGCTCGCCGGGACCAGTCGGGGCGCGGCGGCGGGTCGGGGCGCGGCGGCGGGCGAGGTGCCCCGGGGGGAATCCCGGAATCTGTCACACCCGACTCTTACCATGCCGGGCATGGAAAACATCACTGTGATTCTCGGTCTTGCCCTAGCCGGCGCCCTGGCGGCGGCGGTTGCGTTCGCCCTGGCCTGGCGGCGCGGCCGCGGCCCGGTCGCGCAGGTCGATCCCAACGCGCTCGTGGAACAGATGATGCGCGTGGCGGGGCAGGCCTTCCAGAGCCATCTCCAGACGGGCCGGGCGGATATCCGGGCCGGTCATGCCGAGCTCGCCCGCGAGCGCGACGTCTTCGACACCAAGTGGGAACCGCTGATCGCCAGGTTCAGCGAGGACATGTCCGGCATCCGGGGGCTGGTGGCCGAGCTCCAGAAGGACCGGGCCGCCCAGCACGAGGGCCTCGCCGAGAGCCTGCGCAACGCCGCCGATCAGCAGCGCCACCTCATCGCCTCCACCCAGCGGCTCAACGACATCCTCGGGAACACGCAGACCAGAGGCCAGTGGGGAGAGCGGATGGCCGACGACATCCTGCGCTCGGCCGGGATGATCGAGGGGGTGAACTACCGCAAGCAGCTGACCACCAGCGCCGGCACCCGGCCGGACTTCAGCTTCGACCTCCCCGACGGGCGGCTCCTACACATGGACGTGAAGTTCCCTCTGGAGAGCTACGTCCGTTACCTGGAAGCCGGAACACCCGCCGAGCAGGCTGCGGCGGTCAAGGACTTCGGGAAGGCGGTGTGGCGCCACATCGGGGATACGGCCCGGCGGGACGCCTACCAGGAGTCGATCAGCACGGTCGGGTTCGTGCTCATGTTCGTTCCCAACGAGACGGTCTATGCCTTCATCCACGAGCACCACGCCCGGCTGCTCGACCAGGCGCTGTCGGTGCGGGTGGTGGTGTGCTCGCCCTTCACGCTGTTCGGGATGGTCTCGCTGGTGCGCCAGGCGATGGACACCATCGCGCTGGAGCGGTCATCCCAGGAGATACTCGATCACCTGGCCCTCTTCACCGAGGAATGGGAGCGCTACGTGGCGAAGGCCGAGCTGGCGGAGCGGCACCTGGGCCACCTCAACTCCGCGTTCGGGGAGTTGAGGACCACCCGGCAGCGGAAGCTGGAGCGGTCGCTGGACCGCATCGAGGATCTCAAGACCCGCACTCCCAAGCCGGTCCTCGCCGGCGCGGACCGCGAAGACGGCGCCCTGGAAGACCCGGGCCCGCCGGCGCCCTCGGTCCCGGAGGGACTGGCCCGCTCGGGCTAGCACCCCGATCCCTGGGGCGTTTATTAGACCACTGTAAGGATAGTTACGTTCCGCAAGCGAAGGACAAGAAGGACAAGGGCAGCCCGAACAAGGCGAAGGCCAGAACCTCGGGGCGGGTATACCACCGACAAGAGGTTGGATGTCTCGAAGCTCAGGTTCCCGGACACGATGCTTGCCTCTTCCGCTGGACGTACCGGTGAGGACCCCAAGTCCGACTAAGCCCAACTGCTACGACACAACGGTGGCGGCGACTCCATCCCGCTGGTGTGTACCTCGCCGCGGACGGATGCCCCGAGGAACTGGCCCCCGGGCAGCGTATTCCAACGTCCTGCGCAGGAGCGAGAACGCGAGAATCCCGGCAAGCGGGCTGCGCCCGCCGGGCCCTCCCCCACCGCCACCACCTTGGTCCGAGGCGCGTCCCGCTATGCCCTCTACGGGGCGCCCTCGAACGATTTGATCCCTCGATCGGCCCGCTCGACGTCTGAGCCGGACCGCTGGTGATTACGGTTGCCCGGCAACGTATCGCGCCGGTGTGACAGTTTCAACCCCCTTGCCGGACGCAGCCGCGGGTCGCCGGGTCAGGGGCTCCCGGACCGCCGGGGGACGGGAGGCGTTCGGCGGGCGCCGGAGGCGATGCGGTAGCCCGCCCAGATGAAGGTGACCGCCACCAGCAGGGAGGCGGAGAACCCCCAGTCCAGGCCCAGGGCCAGGATGGTCCCCCCGGTGGAGGCCGCCAGCGTCCCCGCCACGATGGCCAGGTTGCCCCAGACCAGCCGCGGGTTGCGGCGGAAGAACCGCACCAGCGACACCAGGGCCGCCACGATGATGATGGTGGCGCCCATGCCCCCGCCGATGGCCGCCCACAGGCGGGGTCCGAACATGTCCACCCACAGGTCCCGTCCGCTCGGCACCCCGCCCGGAGGCAGGACGCCGGCATCGAACGGCTGCGCCAGGGTGGTGGGTATGGCGATGGCGAAGAACGGGAACATGAGCAGCAGCATCGCGTGGCCGGCCCTCCGCCCCACCACCAGGAACATCGAGCCCAGCGCCAGGACCGGGATGTTCACGATCGCCCCGAACAGGAAGAAGGTCCGGTAGCTGGCGGAGGTCCATCCGGTGGCCGTCCCCACGAACAGCGCCCAGGTGGCCAGGGCGAAGAACCCGATACCGGTGGCGTAGGCGGCGGTGTGGGGGCTCGGAGAGGCCCGGTAGCGTCGCGCCAGGTCAACGCAGAACAGGGTGGCGACAACGCCGGCCGCCAGGGAGGCCGCAGCATTCATACCGTCCAATCGTAGGCTCCCGGTTGCGGCGCGAATCCCCCGCACGGCGCCGCCACGTGGCCGGGCGGGACGACCCGGTACCCTAGGAGCATGGTTCGCAACATTCTCGTGGCCGTGGCCTGGCCCTACGCCTCCGGATCCAGGCACCTGGGACACCTGGCCGGCGCATACCTCCCCGCCGACATCTTCGCTCGCTACCACCGGCTGGTCGGCAACCGAACCCTGATGGTGTCGGGGAGCGACGTCCACGGCACCCCCATCACGGTGCGGGCCGACCAGGAAGGCGTCACCCCGCAGGAGATCGTGGACCGCTACCACGCCGAGTTCGTGGCCGGCTGGAAGGCGCTGGCCATCCAGTGGGAGCTGTACACGTCGACCGGGACCCGGAACCACCACGATGTCACCCAGGACATCTTCAGCCGCCTGCACGAGAACGGTCACATCGACCGCCGGACCTCCGAGCAGTTCTTCGACCCGGAGGCGGGCCGGTTCCTCCCCGACCGCTACGTCGAGGGCACCTGCCCGCACTGTGACTACGCCGATGCCCGCGGCGACCAGTGCGACGGCTGCGGCCGGACCCTCGACCCGGTCGACCTGGTCGATGCTCGATCCAAGCTGTCCGGAGCCGTTCCCGTCCGGCGGGAGACCGACCACTTCTACCTGCGCCTGCCCGACTTCTCCGACCGCCTCGAGGAGTGGCTGCGATCCCGCCGAGGCTGGCGCCGCCACGTACTGAACTTCTCGCTGGGCTGGATCGAGGAGGGCCTCCAGGACCGGGCGATCACCCGCGACATCGACTGGGGGGTCGACATCCCGGTGGAAGGCCTCGGCGCGGGAAAGAAGATATACGTCTGGTTCGACGCGGTGATCGGCTACCTGTCGGCCGCCAAGGAATGGGCGAAGATCCAGCGCACCCCCGACGCCTGGAAGGACTGGTGGGAGAACCCGGAGGCCGAGCACTACTACTTCATCGGCAAGGACAACATCCCGTTCCACACCATCATCTGGCCGGCCATGCTGATGGGATACGGGGGCCTGGAACTGCCCACCGACGTTCCCGCCAACCAGTACGTGACCTTCCGGGGCGGGAAGGCCTCGGCCAGCCGGGGCATCGGCCTGACCATCGGCGCCGCCCTCGAGATCTACGAACCCGACGCGCTCCGCTACGCATTGGCGGCCAACCTGCCCGAGAACAACGACACCGAGGTGTCCGAGGCGGAGCTGGATCGCCGCATCAACGACGAGCTGGTCGCCACCTGGGGCAACCTGGTCCACCGGGTGCTCTCCATGGCCAGGTCGGGGTTCGAGGCCCGGGTTCCCCACCGGGGTGAGCAGACCGCGATGGGCCGGGAGGTCCTGGACTCGGCCGGCCGGACCCTCGACCAGGTGGCGGCCCATATCGAGCGGGTCGAACTGCGGGCGGGCCTGCGGACGGCGATGGAAGGGGCGGCGAGGATCAACGCCTACCTCAACGCCACCGAACCCTGGAAGCTGGTGAAGACCGACCGGGACCGGGCGGCCACCGTCCTCAAGAACTCCCTGGACGCCATCAACCACCTGAAGGTCGCGCTCTCCCCCTACCTGCCCGTGACCGCGGAACGGCTCCACTCGATGCTGGGCCTTCCCGGCACCGTCGCCGAGCAGGGATGGGTCGGTGCTCCGGTTCCCGCCGGGATCCGCCTCGGAGCGGTGTCGCCGCTCTACCGGAAGGTCGAGGGCGCGAGCCGCGGATGAGCGAATCCGAGCCGGCGTGGCAGGCACCAAGAGATGAGCATCCGTAAAGACCTCCGGAAGGCACTCGTGGCCATCGGCGGAGGGCTCCTCGTCCTGGTGGGTGTGGCCGGGTTCGTCCTCCCCATCCTCCCGGGGACCGTCCTACTGGTCGCGGGCCTGCTCCTGTGGTCCTCCGAGTTCAGGTGGGCCAGGGATGTCCTGGCGCGGGTCCGCGCCTGGCTGGCGGACCGGTCCGCCAAGCGGTAGCGAGGGTCGCCGGAGGGAACACTCCCGACGTACGCCCCGGTGATCAGGGTATCGCGGGGGTGATCCCCCATTGACATTTTGCACGACCCTATGAACAGTAAGGTTGTTGCCCGCACCGCTCGCGGACGGTCACGGGCGAGCAAGGTGAGAAACTCCCGAAAGGACTTCCGGATGACACACGGTGCGGCCGCGTGAAAGCGAACTCGTGACCGGGCACCGGGCCACCCCGGAGGCCGGCGCGCCGATCATCGAGACCGGCGGCCTCCACAAGCACTACGGGAACATCCGGGCGCTCGAAGACGTCGACCTGGACGTCCAGCCCGGCGTGACAGGCCTCATCGGAGCCAACGGCGCCGGCAAGACCACCCTCATCAGGATCCTCCTCGGCCTCACCCGGCCCACCGCCGGCGAGGTGTCGGTGTTCGGGGTGCCGGTGTCCCAGGACCCGGCCGGTCTCCGCGCCCGGATCGGGTACATGCCCGAGAACAAGTGCCTTCCCCTCGACCAGACCGCCGCCGACTTCGTGGCCTACGCCGCCGAACTGGCCGGCATCCCCTCCGCCGAGGCCCGGCGCCGGTCCTCCGAGACCCTGTTCCTGGTCGGGCTGCACGAGGAACGCTTCCGCTATCTGGGCGACTTCTCCACCGGCATGCAACAGCGTGTCAAGCTCGCTCAGAGCATCGTGCACGACCCCGAACTGGTGCTGCTGGACGAGCCCGCCTCCGGCCTCGACCCGACCGGACGGGAGAGGATGCTCAGGCTGATCGCCCGGTTCCGCGAGTTCGGGATCAGCGTCCTGTTCTCGTCCCACATCCTCGACGACATCGAACGGACCTGCGACTGGGTCCTGATGCTCCACGAGGGACGGCTCATCCACTCCGCGCCCCTGGATCCGCCCACGGAGGGGAGCCAGGTGTCGTTGGAGGTGTTCGGTGATCCCCAACCCCTGATCGCCGACCTCGTCTCCCGGGGCGTCTCGCCCTCCGTGGAGGGGACGGTGATCACCGTGGAGGGGCTGGACACCGACGGGTTCGTGCTGGTGCGCGACGCCCTGGCCAGCTCGGGCACTTCGGTGCGAAGGATGGGCGCCGGGCTGAGCCGGCTGGAGGACGTGCTGGAATCGGCCACCAGAGTGCGGCATGACTGATCCCGGACGCCCGGACCAGGCGGTCATCGTCGACCGCGGCTACCGGCATTACGAGGGGGAGCGCACCGGGCGGCGCGGCGCCATGCGGGCCATCGTCCGGGAGGGATTCCGGCGGGTGATCGGGCTCCGACGCAAGACCAAGCACAAGCTCTTCCCCTGGTCGCTCATCGCGCTGGCGCTGGCCTCGGTCGTGATCGTCGTGGCCATCGTCTGGGTCAGCAGCAGCGTGATCGGCTCCGACGCGGCCGACGAGCTGATCCCCCGCTACGCGGGCTATTTCGACTTCATCTCGGTGGTGGCCCTCCTGTTCACCGCCTACTGCGGCCCCCAGCTGCTGGTTCCGGACCGGACCCACGGGGTGCTCAACGTCTACTTCTCCCGCCCCCTGTCGGCAACGGACTACTTGGTGGCGAAAGGCGGGGCCTATGCGGCCGTCATCTACAGCTACTGGCTGGTACCGCAGCTGCTCCTGCATCTCGGGCTGGCCGCCCTCTCCCCGGACGGGTTCATCACCTACCTGCGCGACACCACCGACATCCTGTGGAAGGTCCCCCTCGCCGCCACCGTCTACTTCGCGCTCCACGCCTCCCTGATCTTCCTCGCGTCCTCCTTCATCAACCGGGTGGGGGCGGCGACCGCGGCCTTCCTGGCCGGCGTCTACGGCCTCAACCTGGTCGCCCTGTTCTTCCAGGAGGCCGTCACCGCGCCCGCAGCCCGGTGGGCCACCCTGGTGGCGCTCGAACAACACCCCCGCCACATCCGGGACTGGATCTTCGACCGGAGCTCCGACGTGGTGATCCCCGCGCAGGCCGGATTCGGGCCCGGCGTGTCGCTGGCGGTGGTGTGCGGGGTGGTGGCGGCGTCGGTGGGACTCGTGTGGTGGCGTTACAGGAGGCTGGCGTGACGGACGCCATGCACGTCTCCGAAGCCACGGTGGTGGCCGACGACCTGTCGAAGTGGTTCGGGCAGAAGGTGGCCGTCTCCCAGGTGAGCTGCTCCTTCGGGCCCGGCGTGACCGGCTTGCTGGGGCCCAACGGCGCCGGCAAGACCACCTTCCTCAGGCTGCTGTCCGGACTGCTGTCTCCCTCCACCGGCAAGGCACTCATCCTCGGCGAGTCGCCCCGGAAGAAAACCGGCGTCTACCGCCATCTCGGCTTCGTTCCCGAGGACGAGGCGGTGTACGGCCACATGACCGCCCGGCGGTTCATAGAGTGGAGCGCCGCCCTGGCCAGGGTCGCCGACCCGGCCGGCGCCGCCCGCCGGGCCCTCGAGACCGTGGAGCTGACCGAGCAGGCCGGCCGCCGGATGTCGACCTATTCGAAGGGCATGAGGCAGCGGGCCAAGGTGGCGGCGGCCCTCGTCCACGACCCAGAGGTGTTGCTTCTCGACGAGCCTCTCAACGGGACGGATCCCATCCAGCGGGGGCGCCTCATCAAGCTGATGCGACAGCTCGGGAGCGAGGGCCGGACCATCATCGTGTCCTCCCACGTCCTCGGCGAGGTGGAGCGCATGGCAGGACGGGTGGTGGCGATGGTGGACGGCCGCATGGCCGCTGCCGGGACGGTGTCCTCGCTGCGGGACGCCCTGTCCGACACTCCCCGGCTGATCAGGGTCGAGGCGGACCGTCCCCGCCCGCTGGCCCGGCGCCTCCTGGCCGGGGAATGGGTGGAGGCGGTGCGGATCGACGGCACCGGGATCGAGATCAGGACGACCGACGCCAAGGCCCTCGGCGGGGACATCGCGGTGGCCGCCCGGGAGACCGGAGCCGTTGTGACCGCGGTGTCGCCCGAGGACGACTCCCTCGAGAGCGTCTTCTCCTACCTGCTGGAGATCCAATGAGGGCGTTGCCCGTCATCACCCGGGCCGTTATGAGACGGCTGCTGGGACGGCGCCGGTCGCTCTGGCTGATGGCCCTGAGCGCCGCTCCGGCCCCGATCCTCTTCCTGGTGGCCCGGGGCCGTCCGGCCGCCGAGGGCGCCGAGCTGTACAACGACATCACCGTGGTTCTGGGAGTGGTCATCCTCTACCCGGCGGTGGCCCTGATCATCTCGACCGCCGGCCTGGGCGAGGAGTGGAAGAACCACACCCTGCCGTTCCTCCTGGTCAAGCCCGTCTCACGATGGGTGATCGCTCTCGGGGCGGTGATCGCCACCGCCCTCTCCTCCTTCCTGGTACTGGGGGCCGGGGTGCTGCTCACGTGGGCGGTCGGCGGCATCGTGGGCGGCGACTGGTCGATTGGAGTGGCCACCACGGTGGCGGTGGCCATACAGAGCGTGGCCTCGGCCGCCATCTTCGTGCCTTTCGGGCTCATCCTGGGACGTGCCACCCTGGTCGGCCTCGGCTACCTGCTGATCTGGGAAGGGATCCTGAGCAGCATCATCGAGGGTGTCCAGGCTTCGTCCGTGTCCCGGATAGCCCTCTCCGGTTGGGCGGATCTGGCCCCCATGACCATCGACACCCTGTCATCCGTGAACGAGGTGCTCGGGCGGGTGGAGGTGGGACTCGGCGGGGCCGCCGCCAAGGTGGCGGTGATGGCCCTGGTGTCGGTGGCCCTCACCGGCCTCGTGCTCCGTCACAAGGACCTGGTAGGAGACTGAAAGCCGCTCCAAGCGGGTGCGGGTAGCTTTCCGAATCCCCTGTGCGTGTCCGTGGGGCGGCCCGCTGCTCGACCTCCCCTCGGCGAACCCGGAGGTTTCCCGTATTGCTGTCAGTAGGGGCCACAACTTGTCACACCCGTGCGATACGTTGCCTATCGCCAAGCACCTACACCGGACGCAAGCGTCTCACCGATCGGAGCGGCCCGGCCCGCAGGGAACATTCACAGGCTCCAAAGGGGCGAACCCGCCGTAACACCCGGTCCCGACCCGGGCATGGTCCAACACGCCCCAAAGCCAGGACAGGTGGTGGCGGGGGAGGGCCCGGCGGGGCGGAGCCGCTCGCCGCGATTTTCGCGACTTCACGAACTTAGGGCTGAGAACACCACCAGCGGTGCCCTGTACCTCAGGTTCCCCGCACCGCTAGTGGTGCTCTAAACCTGAGGTTCGGCTTCGGGGCGGGGTGGGCCGGTGGGTGGGGTATGTGTCAGGAGGGTGGGTACAGCCCCACGTTGGCCGACTCCGCGGTCTGCCAGAAGACCTCGGCGATGCCCTCGATCTTGGCTACGAGGTCCTCGGCCACGGCCGGATCGGTCGACTTCTTGGCGTCGCCGGCAGCCTTGATGGCGTTCCAGAACAGGTCATGCAGCTGCGGGAACTGCTCCAGGTGGTGCGGCTTGAAGAAGTCGGTCCACAACACCGACAGATGGTGCTTCACCAGCTCGGCCTGCGCCTCCTTGACGGCGATGCAACGGCTGCGGAACACCTCGTCATCGCTCCCGTGGTACTTGTTGGCGGCCTGAAGGACCGACTCGGCTTCGATCCTGGCCTGGGCCGGGTCGTATACGCCGCAGAACAGGTCGCAATGGGCGTAGGCCTGCCTGGACGGTGCGAATATCCCCATGAGCATCTCCTCGAGTCTGGTGGTTTACCGGATCAGGGGAGACAATACACTTACCGGTGCCCCGTCATGCAGCCTCTACCCACCCTCGCGCATTGAGTCTCCGCTACCGCCGCTTCCGGGCGGCGGACCACTCCATGACACCCGCGATCGAGCCGGGAGACTTCCTGGTGGCGGATCGGGCGTGGGAGCGGCGTGGGCTCGCAAGGGGCGACATCGTGGTCTTCAGGTCGGACGGCCGCCACATGATCAAGCGGGTGGTCGGCCTGCCCGGCGAGACGGTCGGCATCGAGGGCGGGGTGTTGATGATCGGGGGCCGGCCGGCCTCCGATACGTGGTGGCATGCCGCCACCCGTCCGGACGGTGAGTGGGTCGTGCCGTCCGACTCCTGGTTCGTCCTGGGCGACAACCGGGCTAATTCCTCCGCCGACAGCCGGACGCTGGGGCCGGTCCGGCGCTCCGATGTCCACTCGAGGGTGGTGGCCCGGTACTGGCCCTGGCGCCGGGCGCGCACGATCTAGTACCGACTCGGATCGAGATCATGAAGGATCCGGGACCCCGGCGCCAGACGAAGGCGGCGTCATATTCCAGAGAAGAGTTGCCGGTCGACAGGGCATGCCTCCGTACACAAAGCCGTTGCGACCACCTATCCGGGTGATGGCGTCCAGGACGAGGGGCCAGGCTGGGTCCCTCCCGGATGAATGCTGCCACCGTAGCCACGGACCGAGCTTCTTTCTGTTCCCGTGTAGTGTCCTCTTGGTGCGCGGGGATTGGACAGGAGCAGGGATCCGATCCCTGAGACCATCAACGGGTCCATGGGACTGCGCCAGCTAGCCGGCCGACTCAGGGCGGCGTACCGCGGGACGGACGTCACCGGTCGTGTGGCCCACTTCGATGCATGGACCGACCGGGCGTTCGCACCGGACACCGGCGAGACGGCCTACGACCACGCCAAAACCGTGAGGGACTACTACGACCTTTGCGGGGAGTTCATGGTGTTCGGCTGGGGCAATTCCCTGCACTTCGCGCCACTGTCGTCCGAGGAAAGCCTGGAGGAATCGCAAATCCGGCACCAGCGACTGATGATCGACAAGCTGGAGTTGCGCGAGGGAATGACCGTGGTCGACGTGGGTTGCGGGATCGGCGGCCCGATGCGCCGCGTCGTCCGGGAAGGTGGCGTCCGGGTCGTCGGTGTCAACAACAGCGACCTCCAGTTGGACAAAGCGAGATCGCTGAACGCCGAGGCGGGGCTCGACCATATGGTCGACTACTTCGCCGGCAGCTTCATGGACATGAGCCCCATCGCGGACCACACATTCGACCGCGGCTACGCAATCGAATCGACGTGCCACGCGCCTGACAAGGCGGGCGCGTTCGCAGAGATTTGCCGGATTCTCAAACCCGGAGCCCTCTTCTGGGGTCAGGAGATGTGCTTGACGGACAAGTTCGATCCCGACGACGACCGGCACCGGGCCATCGAGCAGGAGCTGATGCACGGCATCGCTCTCAACGAAATCGCCACCATGGGCGAGGTGAACCTGGCGCTCGAGGAGGCGGGATTCCAGGTCATAGAAGGCATGGATCGAGCCGTCGCTCAGAACAGCGGCGTCCCCTGGTACCGGCCCATGGAGACCCGGCGCGGCAAGCTGGGCGACATCCCGTACAGGATTCCACTGGGCCGCAAGGCTCTGATCGGGGCATCGCGCCTGGCCGAGCTGGTGAGGACGTTGCCGGTAGGCACCGCGGACGTCATAAGGCTGATGGATCGGACCGCCATGGCATACGTCGCGGGCGGCAGCACCGGGATCTTCACACCGCTGTATTGTTTCCTGGCCCGCAAGCCCCTCTAGGGGGCGCCGCTTTCGATAGCTCGTGACTCGGGCCGGGCATCGAGAACGCGAAAAACCGCCAGATACGTGCCCTCCAGCGGGCCCATCCCCCAGCCACCACCTCCATCGGTCCGTGCGCGTCCCGCTATCCCCGACGGGTCGCTCCCGAATTGATCCCAGTTCCGGTCCCCTCGACGTCGAAAAGCAAGGAACCGGCGGTGCTTGTGACTGCCGAGCATTATGCGACGGGCCTGTGACACATTCAACCCCCTTGTCCGAGCACCGGGCCCGCGCCGCTCGAGAGTGGCGGCCCGGACTTGCCCTGGCGCCGAACCGGACGGGTCCAGGAGGCCCGACGCGCCGGCGAAGGACAGTCCGATCCTTGGAATAGGCCTCTGAGTCTGAGAAACTGCACGACTGATGCCCCGAAGGAACCTCTTGATCGTGGCTGCTTGGCTGGTGCTCTCCGTTGCCTGTGGCGGTGGCGACGACACCGTCGCCTCGGCTCCCCCCTCCGATCCGTCCACCACGGTCAGTGAGGACACCGGCACCTTGCCATCCAACCCGGGATCCGGTAGCGAGCCGGCGGAGGGTACGGGGGCGGTCACCACCGACGCCGCCACCGAAGAAGAGGTCCCGGACGGCACCGGCACCGGCACTTCCACCACCACCGGCGAGGGTGCCGAACCGGACGGAACGGGGACTACCACCACCACCGGAACCCAGGACGGAACCACCGAACCCACCGATACCCCGGAGGCCGGCGACACCTCTCCCACGACCACCGTCTACTCCGGCCCGGTGTCACCGGTCAGCGGCCTGCCCGTCTCGGATTCCTCACTCGTGGACCGCAAGCTGATCGCCGTCAAGGTCGACAACCACTGGAACTCCCGGCCCCAGTCGGGAATCGAGCATGCCGACGCGGTGTTCGAGCTGGTCGTGGAGGCAGGGATCACCCGGTTCATCGCCCTCTTCCATCACAGCGACACCGACTGGGTGGGACCCGTGCGGTCGCTCCGTCCCACCGACTGGACCCTCATCAAGCCGCTCAACGGGGCGCTGACCATCAGCGGAGGCCAGCCGTGGATAGTCGACACGGCGTTCTCCAACTCGGTACCGCTGATCGGGGACATGGGGCCGCCCCTGACCGCCCGATGGAACGACCGCAAGGCGCCCCACAACCTCTACGCCAACACCGCCGAGGCCCGCCGGGTCGCGGAGGATCGGAACCTCAACCAGAGTCCTCCCCCCACCCTTTTCAACCGGGGTCCTTCCAGCGCCTCGCCGATGGACGTCGCCACCTACATCTTCCTCGACTGGACGGACACCACCGATGTGGTGTGGCACTGGGACGGCGGCCAGTATTTGCGTTCGGTGGAGGGGGTGCCCCATCAGTGGATCGCCCAGGACGGCACCACCGGCCAGATCGCGGCCGACGTGCTGGTGGTGCTGATGGCCGAGCGCTACACGGCCTGCCCTTCCGGCGACGGTTCGTGCGTTCCGGCCTGGCACACCGTCGGGGAGAACCGGGCCGTCGTGTTCGCCGAGGGTCTTGCGCAGGAAGGGCGGTGGAGTCGCGCCGACAACGGCGACTGGTTCACTCTCGTCGGGACCCGGGGAGAGCCGGTGACCATGGCGGCCGGACGGACGTGGATCATGATCTACCCGGAGACCGCCGAGCTGGTCTGGTAACGGTCGTGCCCGAGACCGGCGCCACCATCGCCGACGCGGTCCGGAGCGGTACCCGCACCGCCCGCCATGTGGTCGAGCAATACCTGGAGACGGCGGAGCGGCTCAACCCGGCGCTCAACGCCTTCGTGGAGATCGACCGGGCGGGGGCATTGGAGCGGGCCGACTCGATCGATGTCGGGCTCCGGGCGGGAGCGCCGGCCGGGCCGCTCTGCGGGGTGCCGATCGCCCTCAAGGACCTGATCGACCACGCCGGGCGCGTGACCACGGCCGGATCGGCCTTCCACAGACACCGGGCAACGGTATCGGCCACCGTGGCGCGCCGGCTGGAGGCGGCAGGCGCCGTCATCATCGGCCGGACCGGACTCCACGAGTTCGCCTTCGGGTTCTCCTCGGAAAACCCCTGGTTCGGGCCGGTTCGCAACCCGTGGAATCGTGATCTGTCGCCCGGGGGATCTTCGGGTGGATCGGCGGCAGCCGTGGCGGCCCGCATGTCGGTGGGAGCGATCGGTACCGACACGGGAGGCTCCGTCCGGGTGCCCGCCGCCCTCTGCGGCGTAGTCGGCCTGAAGGTCACCCACGGCGCCGTCCCCGTGACCGGGGTGTTCCCAGTGGCGGGCTCCCTCGATACGGTCGGACCCATAGCCGGCTCCGTGGGCGACGCCCGCCTGCTGTATGACGCGATGAAGGGTTTCGACCCGGCTGATCCATGGTCGGCCCGGGCGCCCGATTCCCCGGATCGAGCTCCCCGCCTCGAGAACCTGCGCGTCGGGGTGCCGGCCGGCTGGCTGTCGGCGGCGCCCACCTCCGCCGCCGTGCATCGCTCGTTCGAACGTTTCTGCGACCGGCTTCGCAGCGTGGGCATCCGTGTCGAGCGGGTCGAGGCTCCCGGCGTGGCGCCCGATCCGGCTCTCCTGGCGGTGGTGGCAGGGGAGGTGGCCGGTGTGCATCGGGAGTGGTTCGACGATCCCGACAAGCGGTACGGTCCCGACCTCGAGGTGCGCCTGGGAGCGGCGATGGAGGTGACCACAGACCGGTATACGGAGGCGATGCGCCGGAGAGCGGCCCTCGAGCAGGCCGCGGGCGAAGCCTTCCGCGACCACGACCTGCTGCTCACCCCGTCGGTCGGCCATCCCCGCAAGGCCATCGGGGACGACTACATCGCCATAGACGGAAAGCCCTACTTCTACCGGGACGTGCTGAACTGTTACAGCGCTCTGGTGAACCTGATCGGATGCCCGGCTATCGCACTACCTACGACCGAGGAGGGCGCCCCTCCCCCGTCGGTCCAGTTCCTGGCGCCTTGGTGGGGAGAGGACCTGCTGCTGGGTGTCGGCGAGGCGCTGGAACAAGCCGGCCTGATCGGGACCGGCCTCGCCGTCGCGGCGATCGGGTGAGGATGTCCCGGAGCAGGCCTACTCGCCGGAGCGGGCCCTCGCCTTCGCGGTGGGGTAGATCCCCATCGCACCCTTGATCAGGCTGACGTCGCTCACGAGACCGAGCATCATCGCCTCCAATCTGTCAAGACGCTTGTCCTGCCCATCAAGGCGCATGTCCTGTCCATCGAAGCGCTTTTCCATCCGGTCGGAATAGCTCTTCACCACCCACCAGTTGATGCTCACGGCGATACCGAAGACGCTGACGGATCCGATCCAGTCGAGAGCGGGCATGTTGGCGTCCTTTCTGCCGCCAGTGTAGCGCCGGTCGGGAGGCGAAGCCCCGACAACACCACACTGGTTGAATATGTAGCTATATATTGCCAATATCAGATATATGTAGCAGTACTTATAGTGATGCCCTGGGACAATACCCGTGCTGAGAGATGCCGGCATCGGTCCCCCACAGTCGGCCCGGCTCCTATGCCCGCACGGAAGGGGTAGACTCCGGGGTATCCGCACCCGGACGGATCGTCCGGCCAATGCGGGGTTGCCGCGCGCTACGGAATCCCTGGGCGCGCCCGGGTCACGCGTCAGGATCGGCTGGAAAGAGAAGAAGGTGGACAGCGACCACAACCCGACCGCCCCCCTGCCGGAAGCCCCAGGCGTCCCGGGCACCAACGGCGGGGTAAGGGTCGACCGAGCGGACCGGATGGTGATCCGCTTCGCCGGCGACTCGGGTGACGGCATGCAGCTGGCCGGCAACCGATTCACCGACGCGGCGGCCATTTTCGGCAACGATCTGGCCACCCTCCCGACCTTCCCGGCCGAGATCCGCGCTCCCGCCGGCACCCTGCCCGGGGTGTCGTCCTTCCAGATCCAGATCGCCGACTGGGACATCCTCACCCCCGGCGACCGTCCCGGCGTCCTGGTCGCCATGAATCCCGCCGCGCTCAAGGTGCATCTCAAGGACCTTCGCGACGGCGGCATCCTGATCATCAACAAGGAGGCGTTCGACGAGCGCAACCTCTACAAGGCGGGGTTCGAGTCCAATCCCGTCGAGGACGGCACCCTGTCCGGCTACGACGTTCATGCGGTGCCCATGCAGACCCTGACCAAGGCCGCCGTGAAGGGCACCGGCGTGAGCGGGCGGGCGGTCCTCAGGTCCAAGAACTTCCTGGCTCTCGGCCTGATCCTGTGGATGTTCGGGCGTGACACCAAGGTGACCGAGGCGTGGGTGGCCAAGAAGTTCGCCAAGCTGGAGGCGGTGAAGAACGCCAACCTGGCCGCCCTCAAGGCGGGCTACAACTACGGCATCACCACCGGCAGCTTCGCTCGCCAGATCGAGGTGCGTCCGGCCGACCTACCGCCCGGCACCTACACCAACGTCAACGGCAACGCCGCCCTGTCGTGGGGCCTGATCGCCGGCGCCCAACTGGCCGGCCTGCCGCTCTTCTACGCCTCCTACCCGATCACGCCGGCCTCCGAGATCCTCCACGAACTGGTCCGGCATCGGAACTTCGGCGTGAAGACCTTCCAGGCCGAGGACGAGATCGCCGCGGCGGGGGCCGCCCTAGGGGCCTCTTTCGCCGGTTCGCTGGCGGTGACGGGCACCAGCGGTCCGGGCCTGTCGCTCAAGGGGGAGACCATCAGCCTGGCGCTGATGACCGAGCTCCCGATGGTTATCGTCGATGTCCAGCGGGGCGGTCCTTCGACCGGCCTTCCCACCAAGCCCGAACAGTCGGATCTCTTCCTGGCCGTTTGGGGTCGCCACGGTGAGTCACCGCTGCCGGTGGTGGCTGCGTCCTCGCCGTCCGACGCGTTCGAGGTGGCCATCGAAGCCTGCCGGATCGCCCTCAAGTACATGACTCCGGTCATCCTGCTGTCGGACGGCTACATCGCCACCGGCTCCGAGCCGTGGCGCCTGCCCGACATCGACGCCCTGCCGGAATTGGAGGCGCCGCTCGCCTCCGGACCCAACGCGGGTGATCGCTTCCTGCCTTACCTGCGCGACATGGAGACGATGGCCCGTCCCTGGGCCATTCCGGGCGTGCCGGGCCTCGAGCACCGCGTGGGTGGCCTCGAGAAGGAGGAGGTCACCGGCAACGTCTCGTACGACCCGGCCAACCACCAGTTGATGACCGACATCCGGGCGTGGAAGATCGCCAACATCGCCAACGACATTCCCGATGTGGAAGTCGACGATCCGGACGGGGCGGATCTGCTGGTTCTGAGCTGGGGATCCACGTTCTCGGCGGTCCGCGCCGGGGTCGGTAACGCCCGCAACCAGGGGGCCTCCGTTGCCTATGCCCGCATCCGCTACCTGAGCCCCTTCCCCGCCAACATGGCCACCGTGCTGAGCAGTTACCGCCAGGTCCTGATCCCGGAGCTGAACATGGGTCAGCTGTCGAGGATGATCAAGGCGGAGTTCGTCACTCCGGTCCTCTCGGTGAACAAGGTCGAGGGGCAGCCCTTCACCTCCACCGAGATCGCCAACGAGATCATGAAGGTGACGGGACAGTGACGTACGCACGGGTCGACTTCCAGACCGATCAGGAGGTTCGCTGGTGCCCCGGATGCGGCGACTACACGATCCTCGCCTCGGTCCAGAACTTCATGGCGAATGCCGGTGTCGAGCGGGAGAACGTGGTGTTCGTGTCAGGGATCGGGTGCGCGGCCCGCTTCCCCTACTACATGAACGTCTACGGCATGCATGCGATTCACGGGCGGGCCCCGGCCATCGCCACCGGGGTGGCGGCCACCAACCCCGAACTGTCGGTCTGGGTGGTCGGGGGTGATGGAGACCTGCTGTCGATCGGGGGCAACCACCTGATCCACGCCATCAGGCGCAACCTGGATCTCACCATCCTGCTGTTCAACAACCAGATCTACGGGCTTACCAAGGGCCAGTACTCGCCAACTTCGGAGCCGGGCAAGGCCACCAAGTCCTCCCCCGCCGGCTCGATCGACCACGCCTTCAACCCGGTGAGCCTGGCCCTCGGTGCGGAGGCGAGCTTCGTGGCCAGGACTCTGGACATGGACCGCAAGCACACCACGGCCATCCTCCAGGCCGCGCATGAGCACCGGGGCTCGGCGCTCATCGAGATCTACCAGAACTGCAACGTGTTCAACGACAAGGCCTTCATCCAGCTGACCGGCAAGACCGAGCGCTACGCCAACCGCATCGATCTGGTTCACGGTGCGCCGATCATCTTCGGCGCTCAGAAGGAGAAGGCGGTGGTGTGGGCCGGCGGTCGCGCCGAAATCGTCGACCGAGCCTCGGTCAACCCGTCCGACATCGTCGTCCACGACGCCCATGCCCCGGATGCCTCGGCGGCGTTCGCCCTGTCCCGGCTCTCGCACGGACCTTACGGGCCGACCCCGCTCGGCGTGTTCCGCAGCGTCCGGCGGCCCGTCTATGACGAGGTGCTAGACGAGGAGGTGTCCAGGTCCAGGACGGCCCGCGGGGAGGGCGACCTCAAGGCACTGGTGACCAGCCTGGGAACCTGGACGGTCGATTAGCTACGGATGGCGGTCCCTCGGGCCCGACATGGGCCGGGAATCGCATCATCCGGCACCCGCCCCAAAACGATCCGGTTCGATTGTGAATGCTCCGCCGCCCCCCTGGGGATTTTTTCGCGTTCTTGAAAAAGGGGGTTGAAAGCGTCACACCCTTGCTATATGTTGCCTATCGCCAAGCACCTACACCGGCCGACGAGGAAGCCCGATCGGAGCGGCCGGGTCCAGGGGAACATGACAGCTTATGGAGCGAGGGCCGAACCGCCCGGCAGCCGGCCGGGCGCGGCCTACCCCGCTCCAACAGGATGGGTGGTGGCGGGGGCGGGGCCCGGTGCAGAGCACCAGTTTTCGCGACCTTGGGCTTCAGTGCGTCTCGGTTGCCGGCCGTACGGGTGTGGGCGGATTCTTTAGGCAGAGAACGCAGTACAGCGCGCCCTCAACCTCAGGTTCGCCAGCCGTACGGGTGTGGGCGGATTCTTTAGGCAGAGAACGCAGTACAGCGCGCCCTCAACCTCAGGTTCGCCGGCCGTACGGGTGTGGGCGGATTCTTTAGGCAGAGAACGCAGTACAGCGCGCCCTCAACCTGAGGTTCGCCGTGGCGTCCCTGGACCGCGGGGGGCGGCTAGGGGGCGGGGATCAGCACGACCTTGCCGGTGGCTTCCCGGTTGGCGATGGTGGCGAGCGCCTCCACGGCTGACTCCAGGGGGAAGCGGGCGCTGATTCGAGGGTCGATGATCCCTTTGGCGGTCCAGTCGACGAGGCGGGCGAAGTTGGCCCGATTGGCGTGCGGCTCCCGCTCTCCGAAGGCGCCCCAGAACACCCCTACGATCGAGCATCCCTTGAGCAGGGGGAGGTTCATCGGGGCCTTGGGGATCCGGCCGGACGTGAAGCCCGCCACCAGGATCCGGCCCTCCCAGTTGATGCAGCGCAGGCACTCCAGGAAGGTGTCCCCGCCCACCGGGTCGTAGATGACGTCCGCGCCCCGACCACCGGTCAGTTCCTTGGTGCGCTCCTTGAGGGACTCGGTGGTGTAGACGATCACATCATCGGCGCCCAGCGACACGGCCGTCTCGGCCTTGGCGTCCGTCCCGACCGCCGCGATGACCCGGGCTCCCAGCGCCTTGGCGACCTGGATGCCCGCCGAGCCCACCCCGCCCGTGGCGCCGGTGATCAGTACCGTCTCGCCGGGCTCCAAACGGGCTCGATCGACCAGGGCGTGGTAGCCGGTGCCGTAGGTGACCGACAGGCAGGCGCCCTGCTCCATCGTCACCTCCTCGGGCAGGCGGAACACCTGGTCGGCGGGCGCCACGAACTGCTCCGCCATGGCCCCGACCAGGAGTTTGTAGCCGAAGGCCCGATCGCCCACCGACACCTGCGTGACCCCGTCCCCGATGGCCAGCACCCGACCCGCCGCCTCCGCTCCGGCCACGAACGGCAACTCGGGCCGGTCCTGGTACAGGCCGGCGATCACCAGGATGTCCGGGAAGTTGAGTCCGACGGCCTCGACCCCGATCAGAACCTCGCCGGGTCCCGGCACCGGGTCGTCCACCTCCTCGTAGCTCAGATTCCGGTAGTCACCCAACTCGTGGACTACTTGGGCCTTCATCCGCCTACTACCTCACGACCCCGGTCAGTAGAGGAACATCGGCTTGCCGGCCAGAGCGCGCACCCTGGGCCGGTAGGCCTCGGCGTCATAGAAGGCCTCCACGTCGACCCTGCGGGCGCCTTCCGCCAGCACCTCAAGACCGGTGGCGGTGTAGACGCCCCGGCGGATCGCCACCATGTCCCCGCTGGCCCCGGCCAGCAGCATCTCGGCCGCCATGGTGCCGTAGTTGGCCCCCACCATCAGGTCCAGCACGTCCGGCGGACCGCTTCGCATCAGGTACCCGACCCGCTGGTTCATGATGCCGATGCCCGTCATCCGCTTGATGAGGTTGCCGGTCGTCTCGCCTATCCCGCCCAGCTTGCGGTGGCCGTAGGCGTCGGCGGCGCCGCTCTCCACCCGCTCTCCACCCGTCATCGTGGCGCCTTCGGACACCACCACCACGGCGTAGCGGTTCGGGTTGGCCGCCCGGTCGGCGACCACCATGCCGGCCAGCCGCTCGATGTCGAACGGCACTTCGGCGATCAGGGTGCGGTCGGCGGAGGCCAGGTAGCCGGATATCAGACTGGTCTCCCCCGAATAGCGGCCGAACAACTCGACCACGGCCAGCCGCTCATGGCTCCCTACCGCGCTCCGCAGGTCGTTGATGAACCTCACCGAGCGGGTGACGGCGGTGGAGAAGCCGATGCAGTAGTCGGTTCCCGGCACGTCGTTGTCCATCGTTTTGGGAATGGCCACCACCGGGACGCCCTCGTCGTGCATCCGCAGGGCGTAGGAGAGGGTGTCGTCGCCTCCGATCGCCACCAGCGCGTCAAGGCCCAGCCGCTCGATCACCCGCACGGCGTGATCGGTCAGGTCGTAGGGGGCCTCGGGTTCTGTGGGGGTGATGAAGGGGGGCAGGCTCCCGTCGCCCACCCGGCCCGGGTTGGTGCGGCTCGAGTGCAGGATGGTCCCGCCGGCCCGGTCGATGGTGCGCACCGCCGCCGGATCGAGCGGCATGGTGTGGGCGGAGATCGTGTCGGGATCGTCGGGGTCGATACCGAGCATCGCTCCCCACCCTCGGCGCAGCCCCAGGACGGAATGGCCCGCCTCGTCCATCCGGTTGGTGAAGGACTTGATGGCCGGATTGAGTCCCGGGACGTCACCCCCGCCGGTCAGGATTCCGATACGCATTCTGCCTCCCGGTCGGCGGCGACTGCTCCATTATCCCGGTCACGCTAACGGAATGCAGATCGCACCGGCCACCGGGTTACGCTCTCCGCCGTGAAGCTTCTCAACCTCGACCATGTGGCGATCGCGGTCCGTGACCTCGACCGGACGCTGGAGGATTACCGGCGGCGTTACGGGATAGAGCCCCTGTACCGGGAGGTGGTGGAGGACCAGGGGGTCGAGGAGGCCATGCTCCCGGTGGGCGGATCCTTTGTCCAGCTGATCGCGCCCTTGGACCCCGACACCCCGGTGGGCCGCTTCCTGGAGCGCCGGGGCGAGGGGATGCATCACCTGGCGTTCGCGGTGGTGGACATAGAGGCGGCCCTCGCCCACCTCAAGGCGGAAGGCGCCCGCCTGGTGGACGAGACCCCCCGAATCGGCGGCCGCGGCACCCGGATCGCCTTCGTTCATCCGAAAGGTGGAAACCAAACCCTCGTGGAACTGGTCGAACTACCTACATGACCATCAACGGCTCGTCCCATCGCGCCGGGGTGAAGTTCCGCATCGAGGGCGACGCCGCCGGACCTTACGAAGCGGCGGTGATCGCCGCCGTGCTCCAGCACGCCCTGGCGGTGGAACGCCGCAACGGCACGCCCGCCGCGGCGCTGCGCTTCCCCAACTGGACCATGGCCGAATGGAATCACCCCTACCACCGGCCCAGGCCCGCAGCCGGCACCCGGATCAACGGCGCCGAACGACCGAGCGCGCCTCGGCGGAGCCGACCGCGTACGTAGTGGCCAGGTAGGCCACCGCCGCCACCACCCCTCCGGCCAGCGTGGCCAGCACGCCGGTCGACATGCCCGGCACCTGCCCTCCGGTTATCGCCGTGGCGGTCAGCCAACCGGCTGCTCCTGCGACCAGCGTGCCCAGCATCACCTGGCCGACCGTCCGCACCATCCCCTCCAAGCCCTCGCCGCTGTGGAAACGGCGCCACAGCAGCCAAAGGGTCAGTGCGTGACCGGTGACGGCGAACGAGGCGGCCACTGCGATGCCGGGGATCCCTCCGATCCGGAACCCGAGAAAGTACAGGGGTATGGCGGGTAGCACCCAGGCGGTCCCGGCGATGACCGGAACCCACATCTGGCGGTGTGCGTAGAAGCTCCGGGCGAACAGCTGGTGGATGCCCCAGGCCGGAATGCCCAGCGAGTATCCGACCAGGGCCGCCGCCACCAGCACCGTGCCGTTCTCGCTGAACGCTCCGTGCTGGAAGGCGACCCGGACGGCGGGAAGGCTGACCGCCACCACGGCCGCCACCGCTCCGCCCGACGCGAACAGCACCGTGCGGATGGTGCGGCCCATCGACTCCCGCATCTCGGCGCCGCGACCCTCCGCGACCAGGCGGGCGAGGAACGGGAAGGCGGCCACGCCGGCGGCCTGGGCGATCACGCCCACCGGCAACATGTTGACCCGCCGGGCCAGGTTCAGGCCGAAGATCGACCCGTCCGACGCCGCTGCCGCCACCACCTTGCCGATGGACTCGTCGAGCACCACGATCGACTGGCCCAACATCAGCGGGAATGCCAGCACCAGGTATTCGCGGAAGGCGGGATGCCGGAAGTCGGGGACCGTCATGCGCACCCGGAAGCCCGCCCGGGCGGCTCCCCACCACTGGACCGCGAAGTTGCCGATCGAAGCTCCGGCCACCGCGCCGACGATGAAGCCCGTGGCCGAAGCCTCGCCGGACGATGTTCCCACCACGCCACCCACGATGATTCCGAGGTTGTAGATGATCGGAGCCAGAGTCGGGACCAGGAACCGCCCGTGGGCGTACTGGACCGCGGTGAACAGCCCGCCCAGCACGAAGAAGACCTGCGCCGGCAGCACCAGCCTGGTGAGGCGGGCCACCTCGGCCAGCTGCGTGGCGTCGAGACGGTCACCCGATCCGAAGAGCCACCCCACCACCAGGTCGGCGGCCAGAGCCGCCGCGACGGTCAGGCCGATGATGAGCAGCGCCACCGGCCCCAGCACCGCGTTGAAGGCGGTCCGGGCCCCGGCGTCGTCGCCTCTTGCCCGATACCTGCTGAGAATGGGGATGAACGTGATGGCCAGGAAGCCCCCGGCAAGCAGGTAGTTGAGGAAGTCGGGGATGATGAAGGCGGCCTCGTAGGCATCGGCGGCCGGGCTGTCGCCCAGCCGGTTGGCCAGGACCACGTTGCGGGTGAATCCCAGGATGCGGGACACCAGGATCCCGATGGCGACCACCGAGGCGGCCCGGGCGATCCCGCCGGTCGGCCAGCGCATGCTTCAGCCGTCCCGGGCGGCCCGAAGATCCTCCAGGAACCGGTCGGGGACCGCCAGATCACCCCGTCCGACCCCCACCAGCTGGCCGGGCTTGTAGGACCCGTGGAAGTCCGACCCGCCCGACGGGAGGAGGCCGAACGACCGGACCGTCTCCTCCATTTGCCGGCGGGTCTCCGCCGGGTACTCGCCGTAATGGCACTCCACGCCCACCAGGCCGTAACCGGCCAGGCGCCGGAAGGCGGCCGCATACTCGTCGGCCGTGTTCAGCCCCAACGTATGGGGATGCGCCACGACGGGCACTCCGCCGGAGCGGCGCGCCAGCCGGATGGCCTCCTCGGGCGGGAGCAGCGGACGGGTGGCATAGGCGACGCCGCTCGACCCGAGGTATTCCCTGAATGCGGCGGGGATGTCGGGAACGTATCCCTTGGCGACCAGGAGCGCCGCGAAGTGGGGCCGGCCGACGCTTCCGTCCCCCGCCCGGGCGAGCACCTCCTCGTAGTCGATGTCGACCCCGATCTCGTCCAGACGCCGGGCGATCGCCCGGTTGCGGCGGTTCCGGCCGGCCCGGAACTCCGCGAGCCGATCCTGGAGCGGACCCGGTCCCGGCTCGAGGAACAGCACCACGATGTGGAGCCCGCCGCGATCCCATTCACAGGCCACCTCCGCCCCGGGGACGAGCTCGATTCCGGCCTTGCCCGCCGCGGCGCGCGCCTCCTGGATGCCGTCGAGCGTGTCATGGTCGGTCAGGGCGACCGCGGAGAGACCGGCCCGGACGGCCAGCCCCACGACCGCAGCCGGGCTCTCGCTTCCGTCGGAGGCGGTGGAGTGAGCATGAAGATCGACGGCCATCCGGAGATGAGGCTAACCCCGATTCCTCGGATCGGGCGCCGGGCGCGAGCCGGACGGTCGTGGCACGCAGTTGGGGGCTGTGCCGGCTGCTGCGAGCCTGATCCCGGGTCCTCTGGTTTGCGGCTCCGTTACCTGACCGTCGTGGTGGCCTGGTCCCGGCAGCCGGACAAGGGGGTTGAAAGTGTCACTGACCCCTCGCATACTGGACGGCAGTCACAAGCACCGCCGGTTCTCTGCTAATCGACGTCGAGGGAGCCGGATCCGGGATCAATCGGGAGCGGACCCGTAAGGGGATGGCGGGACGCGCTCGGACCGAAGGAGGTGGTGGCTGGGGGATGGGCCCGCCGGGGAGGGTGCGCGAGGGCGATTTTCGCGTTCTCGACGCCCCGGAGCCTGTCCGGGTTTCGGAGACCACCTACAGGGGTGGGGGCGGCCTATCCGGCGCCGGTGGCGGTGGTGGTGTCGGTGACGATCGGGATGGTGGTCGACGGGGCGGCGTCACCACCGCCGGTGAGCAGGTTCCCGACCACGAAGACCACCACGACCAGGACCAGCGCGACCAGCCCCGTGATGATGCGGCGCCGCCACTTGGCCCGGTGCGCGAGCCGGCGCTCCTCCTCAAGGCGGGCCTGGCGGTTCTGCTTCTGCCGGGCTCTCTTCTCACTCCCCATGGGGGCTATTGTAAGGGTCTCCGACGCGCCACGGCACGCCGGCGCGGCCGGAACAATAGAATGCGACCCGCCCGCGCCTCTCCCTGGAACTGCTTGCCATGTCTCTGGTTGTCCAAAAGTACGGCGGCTCGTCAGTAGCCGACTCGGAACGCATCGAGCGCGTCGCCCGCCGGGTGGCTCGCACCAAGCGCTCCGGCAACGACGTCGTGGTGGTGGTCTCGGCGATGGGCCGGCAGACCGACGACCTGATCGCCCTCGCTCATCAGGTGAGCGCCAGCCCACCGGCCCGGGAGATGGACATGCTGCTGACGGCGGGTGAGCGCATCTCCATGGCGCTCCTCGCCATGGCTCTCCACGACAAGGGAATTCCGGCGCTGAGCCTCACCGGTTCCCAGGCCGGGATTCTCACCGACTCGGCCCACGGCGAGGCGAAAATCACCGAGATACGCGGGACCCGGGTGGGGGAGGGCCTCGCCGCCGGGCAGGTGGTGATCGTGGCCGGATTTCAGGGCGTGAATCCCGATTCGAAGGAAATAACCACGCTGGGCCGGGGTGGTTCCGACGCCACCGCGGTGGCATTGGCCTCCGCCCACTCAGCGGCGGTGTGCGAGATATACACCGATGTGGACGGCGTGTACACGGCCGATCCCCGGGTGGTGCCCGACGCCCGCAAGCTCGGCGAGATCACGTTCGACGAGATGCTCGAGTTGGCCGCCGGGGGCGCCGGGGTGCTGATGGCGCGCTCGGTGGAGGTGGGGAGAAAGTTCAACATTCCGATCCACGTGCGGTCGTCGTTCGTGGAGGACGAGGGCACCTGGGTCAAGGAGAAGGTGATGGAAGAAGCGATTATCAGCGGCATCGCGCACGACACTTCGGAGGCGAAGGTGACCCTCCGCGGAGTGCCGGACCGGCCCGGCGTGGCGGCGGCCATCTTCGAGAAGCTGGCAGGCGCCCGGGTGAACGTGGACATGATTGTCCAGAACGTGGGTGAGGACGGATGCACCGACCTCAGCTTCACGGTCCCGGAAGCCCACGTCGACATCGCCCGCCGGGCCACCGCCGAACTGGTCGTGGAGTTGGAGGCCTCGGGCTCCTCGGTGGATGCCAACGTGGGCAAGGTGTCGCTGGTCGGGGCCGGGATGAGATCCACCCACGGGGTGGCGGCCCGAGTGTTCCGCGCCCTGGGCGACGCCGCCATCAACATCGAGATGATCTCCACCTCCCCGATCCGGATCTCGTGCGTGGTGAATCGAGACTCGGTGCCGGACGCGGTACGGGCGCTGCACGCCGAGTTCGACCCGCCCGTGATCGCAGCGGAGGTCGGCGCCGATGCCTGATCCACAAGTAGCAGTGGTCGGCGCCACCGGAGCGGTGGGCCGCACCATGATCGAGATCCTTGAGGAACGGGACTTCCCGCTCTCGGCGCTGCGTCTCATGGCGTCGGCTCGTTCGGCCGGCCGGGTTGTCACCACCCGCTGGGGCGACATCACGGTGGAGGACCTGTCGTCCGCCGACCCTTCGGGGATCGACATCGCCCTCTTCTCCGCCGGCGCCGGAAGGAGCCGGGAGTTCGCTCCGGCCTTCGTGGACCGCGGAGCGGTGGTGATCGACAATTCCTCCGCCTTCCGCATGGCGCCGGAGGTTCCGCTGGTGGTGGCGGGCGTCAACGACCACGCGGTGGCCGACAATGACGGGATCATCGCCAACCCGAACTGCACCACCATGACGCTGATGATGGCCGCCGGGCCGCTCCATCACTACGCCGGGCTGGCCCGTATGGTGGCCATGTCCTACCAGTCGGTTTCGGGGGCCGGGATGACCGGGATGGACACCCTCTGGCAACAGGTGATCGACCTCGGCGACCGCCGTGAGGTGCTGGTGCAGGGTGGATGGGAGCATGGCGAGACCGATCCGTTCCAGCGCCCCATCGCCTTCAACGTGCTGCCGATAGCCGGGGCGATCACCGATGCCGGTCACACCGATGAGGAATGGAAGCTGGTCAACGAGACCCGCAAGATCCTCGAACGAGACCGCATCGAGGTGGAACCGACCTGCGTCCGGGTGCCGGTCATGGTTGGTCACGGCATCTCTGCATCGATGTGGTTCGACTCGCCGGTCGATGCCGACGCCGCCCGGCGGGTGCTCGCGGACGCGCCGGGCGTCGAACTATGGAGCGACGACCGGGTGGCCACGCCGCTGGACTCGGCGGGCAAGGATCCGGTGCTGGCGTGCCGTATCCGTCCCACCATCGGCACGCCCGGCGGAGTCAGCGTGTGGGTGGTCGGAGACAACCTGCGCAAGGGGGCAGCGCTGAACGCGGTCGAGATCGCCGAGCTGCTCGTCTGAGAAAGACCGTAATCCTCGGGTAACGGGTAACCTGTGACGGGATGACGAGTACCTACCCCGCTTGGCTATCCGGCCTCGAATCAGACGGAGCGGCGGCCGGCGCCGAACCCGGATTCGCTTCCGTCGAGGAACTGCGCGCCCACCGGAAGCGGATGCTGGTCACCTCATACCGCCTCTTCGGCGCGTTCGGATGGGGGTCGCTGGGAGACGGGCACATCACGGCGCGGGATCCGGAACGTACCGACGCGATGTGGCTGATCCGCCACGGGGTCCCGTTCCACCGCACCACCCTCGACGACCTGGTGCTGGTCGGTACGGAAGGGCGGGTGGAGGAGGGCGGCGGCTCGATCAACATGACCGCCTACTACATCCACGCTCCCATCCACGAAGCTCGTCCCGAGGCGGTGGCGGTGGCCCACACCCACACTCCGTACGCCACGCCCTGGGCGGCCAACATGGAAGGCTTCCGGATGATCTGCCAGGAGGCCACCGCCTTCTTCGACGACCACGAGGTATACGAAGGCGAGGAGGTCCAGGTCTCCGACTTCGACACCGGCAAGAAGATCGCCGCCACGCTGGGTGACGCCAAGGCAGTGCTGCTGCGCAATCATGGGCCGGTCACCGTGGGCGCCTCGGTCGAGGAGGCGATCGGCTGGTTCCTGATGCTGGAGCGGGTGGCCGAAGTCCACGTCAAGGCCCCCGATGCCCGGCCGATCAGCGACGAGGCGGCTGCGATCGCGGCGCGAGAGATCGGCCACATGTCGAGCGCCCTCTACGTATTCGAGTACGCGGTGGCGTCCAAGCTGCCCGCCGGAGCCGTCGAGTAGCACGGGCCTAGATAAAGGCGGCTTAACAAACTCCCGTTCTTAGTAAAGGAATCGGGGTAAAACTTTATTAATGGAGCCGCTGACTAAAGGGGCCTTGACGAGAGCTGGGCTCTAGCCCGGCCGGACACTCTGTGTCCACGAGCCCTCCCTCATGACTCAAGCAGGCCCGTTGGCCACTGGACAGGCCGGTGTCGCGATCTGCCTCGACAATCCGCCCACCGTCTTGATCCCGATATCATCGGTGACTCGAGGATTCGGCAAGCTATTCCACCGATTCATGCAGTGCTAAGGTTGATATTGCAGTGTTGACCGCTCACCATCGAGTCTTTGAAGTTGTCTCCGTCGGTTACGAGAGGCGCAGCATCGAGGAGTTCGTGGAGATGCTGAGCGCCAACCGGGTTGATGTGCTGGTAGACGTCCGTTTGAACCCTATCTCCCGCAAGCGGGGGTTCTCAAAGACAGCCCTGACCAAGGCGCTTGATGAAGTTGGGATCGCTTATCGCCACGAACGATCGCTGGGCAACCCCAAGGAGAACCGCGATCCTTTCCGCCGCGGCCTCCAGTCGGCCAGGGATCGGTATGTACAGCATCTCCAGAATGGGGCATCCACGTCATACGGGAGTGTCATCAACCTTGCCCGAGATACACGGATAGCCCTCCTGTGCTACGAGCGCGAACATTCCGAGTGCCATCGCTCCTGCATCCTCGAGATGGCGCAGCAAGAATATCCCGATCTCCATGTCAGGGCTGTGTAACAGGGTCTCTACGCCCGCTGGGCTTCGAGAGTTGAGCGGTGGTCGTTGACCGGTCGGGCAGGCGGGATTTGAACCCACGACCTCTTCGTCCCGAACGAAGCGCGCTACCAAGCTGCGCCACTGCCCGTGCGGGGCAACAAGCATAACCTGTCCCCTGCTGGGCGGGTACCCCGTTCGCCGCTACACGGGAGGGTCGGCCCTCCCCGTCGCGTCCACCCTGATTCTCGAGACGCGGCGGCGGTCCATGGTCAACACCGTGAGCCGGAGCCCCTCGTGGTTGGTGTGGTCGCCCTCCTTGGGTATGTGCCCGAACAGGCTCAGGAACAGCCCGGCCACGGTGGAATAGGGTCCGTCCTCGACCTCGGTGCCGGTCACATCCTCGAATTCGTCGATGGGGGTCCGGCCATCCGCCAGCCATACCTGCCGCCCGATCGGCAGGATGGTGGGAACCCGAGGGTCGTACTCGTCCTGGAGATCGCCCACCAGTTCCCCCACCAGGTCCTTGATCGTCACCAGCCCGTCCACCCCTCCGTACTCGTCGGTGACGATCGCGAAGCCGATCCTCCGGACGCGCAGATCCTCAAGCACCCGCATCACCGAGGCGCTCTCCGGCGCGTAGTAGGGGGTCCTGAGCAGGCCCGAAGTCCGGTGTCCATCCAGCTCCTCGGTGTGGCTGAGCACGTCCTTGGCGTAGAGAATCCCCCGGATCGAATCCGGGTTTCCCTCCTCGCCGACCACCGGGAACCGGGAGTGGGCCGTCCTGGCCACCGCCTCCCGAACGTCGGACGAGGTAACCGGCAGGGTCAGGGTCATGATGTCGACCCGCGGCGTCATCACATCGCGGACCGGCTGGTCGGCCGTCTCGAACAGGCGCTCGATGATCTCCCGCTCCCCGGGCTCGATCTCGCCGCCTCGCTCCCCGAGCACGGCCAGCGCCCGCACATCGGCCGACGTGATGCCCGGATCGTCGCGGGCGGGAAGGCGGAGCAGCCGGAGAACCCCCTGCCCGAGGCCTATGAACACCCCGGCAATGGGTCTGAGCGCAACCGCCAGGGCCCACACCGCCACGGCCACCGCCATCCCGTACCGCTCCGGGAAGCGCGCCGCCAGCGTCTTGGGAGTTACCTCCCCGATCACGAGCACCAGAATGGTCACCACCACGGTCGACAGGATCGTGCCCCATGTCTCGCCCACCAGCTGGAATGCCAGCGCGGTCGCCACCGACGTGGCCAGGATGTTGACGAAGTTGTTGGCGACGAGGATGGTGCCGATCGAGCCTTCGAGGTCGTTGACCAGGCCTTCGAGCCGCCTCCCGCGCCTGCCCGTGGCCGCCAGTTGCTGGACCCGCTCCCTGGCTATGGCGGTCAGCGCGGTCTCGCTACCCGACAGGAACCCGGACGCCACGAGACACAGGGAGAAGACGACCCACAGTGTCAACTGGTACGTGTCGGTCATCCGGACACCGGGAGCGACGATCGTCCGGTCAGCCGGTGGCTCCTATAGGAGCCACATCAGCCAGCGTCCTCCTCAGCGCCTGGGCGCTGAACGGCTTGGCCAGCCACCCATCGGCGCCGGACCGCTTGGCGATGAAGGCGTCCGCCTGGCGGTCGAGGAGCAACACGATCGGCCCCGTGCCGGGCGAGATGGCCTTGAGAGCGCGGGTGATCGCCATTCCCCCCATGGAGCCGACCTGCATGTCCACGATCGACAGGTCGGTGCCGACTGCGGCGGTCTCCACCTGATAGGGGTCGGTGACCTCCACGATCTCGGCCGATCCGCTCAGGGCGGCGCGCACCTGGTTCCGCACCCAGGAGGCGTCGGACACGAGCAGAACTCTCACGTCCTGAACTGTAGCGAGTCGGGGAGGGTGCCGAAACGGACGGGGATGGGTTGGCCCGCGATGCCTCGACCTGGGGTTTCGTCGGCGAGTGTCGGGCTCGCCGGACATTTCGGTACCCTCCCCACGATGGCCCGCATCATCCCCCTCCTTCTCATCGCCTCTGTCCTTCTGGTCCTCGGAAGCCCGGCCATCGGGGACGAGCCGGGAGGGCACATCGAGATCATCGAGATCAGTGGCAACCTGGACCGTCCGGCGCTCGATTTCGTCTCGGACCGGGTGGAGGCCGCCGCTCGGGGAGGCGCTACCGCCGCCATCATCCAGCTCGACTCCCGCGCCACGCTCTCCGGCGGCCTGCCGCAGTTGGCGGCCCGGATCGCCGACCCGCCCCTACCGCTGGTGGTGTGGGTGGGGCCGGCGCCGGCCTCGGCCTTCGGCGGGGCCGCTCACCTGCTGGCCGCCGCCCCCATCAAGGCAGCCGCTCCCGGAGCGCGGATCGGGTACGCGCAGCCGGTCGTCGCCGGCGGCCCGCACCACCCGGTCCGACCCGGACCGCTCGAAGGCCTCGCCGGGTCCGCCTTCACGGTCGCCGAGCCCACCGAGGGACTCGTGGAGATCGTGGCGCCTTCGATCAGCAACCTCATGGTGGAACTGGACGGCCGGACCGTCGACGTCCGGGGCGAGCTCGTAACCCTCCGAACGGTGCGCCCCACCGGGGACGGCTCCGCCTCCATCGAGACGGTCTTCTACGAACCCTCCATCGGGGTGAGGCTGCTGCAGCTCGCCACCGGCGTGGAGGCGGCCTTCTTCTTCCTGGTGGCCGGGTTGGCGGTGGCGGTGTTCGAGTTCTACGCCCTCGGGCCCGGCATCGCAGCCGGCGTGGCGGCCTTCATGTTGCTGATCAGCGGCTACGGCCTGGCGGTGCTCCCGCTCCGCGGCTGGGCTGTCGGGCTGGCCCTGGCCGCGATCTGGTTCCTCACAGCCGACTTCCAGCGGGGTAGGGCCGGGCCGCTGACCGCCCTGGGCGCCCTGGCGATGCTGGTGAGCGGCCTTTACCTCACCGACGCCGCTCCGCAGATCCGACCCTCGTGGTGGATCGTGACGGTCATCACGGTCTCGGTGACCGCCTTCTACGTGATAGGCATCCGCACCGTGGCTCGGGCTCGCTTCTCCACCCCCACCATGGGCCGCCGCCACCTGATCGGCCGGTCGGGCCTGGCCGTCACCCGCTTCGATCCCGACGGGGTCGTGGAGGTGGAGGGTGCCCGGTGGCAGGCCACCGCCCATCGAGAAGCGGGTCTCGGTCCGGGCGATCCGGTGGTGGTGCGAGGGGTCGACGGCCCGATCCTGGAGGTGGATCCGGCTTAGCTGCTGGCTGTCATCTGCTGGTTATCTTCGATTATATCGGCCACAGATTGCTGATTACCGATCACTGGTCATTACTCCTCGAGGTGTAGAGCGCGAAAAACACCCCTTACCAGCCGGGTGTTCCACTGGTACGTTTCCAGGTACAACTCAGGCGGAGTAGGAGGCGGTCCACGCATGGACTACGACGACTCATGGCATCTCCACGCGCGATGTCGCAATAACTACTCACATCTCTTCTTCCCTCCGAGCACCTTCGAGAGGAAAGACGACCGGGAGCGGAGGGAAGTCAGAGCCCGGGCGGTATGCAATGCCTGCTCGGTCAAGCAGGATTGCCTTGAATACGCCCTCAGCATCCGCGAGCCGTTCGGGATCTGGGGCGGACATACGGAGTCGGAGCGGCGGGAGCTGCTCACGGTCTGACCCGCTAGGGGTTGACAGAGCGCTCGTTCCCGTAGCGGGTGGTGATGCCGCGCCGGTCTGCCCACTCCAGGAACGGAACGGCATACTTGCGGGTCAGTCCGGTGGAGTCCCGGAACTCCGCCACCGTGAAGCGCTCCGGAAGGTCGGCCAGCCGGGCGACCAGCGCATCCACCTGGCCAGGCAGGTAGGCCAGCTCCTCGGAGACCCTGACCAGGCGCCCCTCCCTGAGCAGTGCATGCAGGAGCTCGGGGTCGATCTCCATCTCCTTCAGCCTCGGCACCATCGGGCCCGCCGATTCGAGGTCGGTCCGGATACGCTCCCACTCCTCCTCTTCGGACCGATCCAACTCGGGAAGGAACCCCGCCAGCGCCACCACGGACTCCCGCTGCCCGAGACGGTCGTCGAATGGCAGCACGGCGGCGAGAGTGTCGATGCCAACCCGTAGCGCGCTGGCCAGGCTGGCATTGGGCATCCCCGGACGCAGGGGGTTGTCCTCGTGGAACCGGGCCACGATCGTCCGGGCTCGCCGGACCAGCCGGCCGGCATGGTCCTCGCTCAGCAGGGACCGGCCCGCCACCACCCCCCGGTCGGGCCTGCCTCCTCCCGAGTGGGCGGCCAGCACCTCGGGGGTCTCCACGCCGCGCCATCCGAGCAACGCGCCGGCCCGCCGGTCGGGGTCCTCCCGGAGAACGGGTCGGAGCGCGGCTACTGCTCGACGGGCGTCCCGTCCCTTGCGCGGCGCCACCGGCTCGACGATCTGCCCTCCGGCCACGATCAGGCGCCTGCCGACATCACGCAGCACGAAACGATCCCCCATCCGGACCGGCACCGGCTGTCCGGCACGGAGCACGCCCACGGTCCGGTCGTCGACCTCACCGACGGAGAAGAGGCGCACCGGCCAGGCTCCGCTGCCCAGGTGCATCTGGTAGGCCCCCCGCCTCGACAGGGGGCGGTCCACGTATCGAGCGGAGCGGAACGTGACCAGAAACCGATCGCTCGGCACCCACTCGCCGGGCCTTCCGAGCATCCACCCCCGGGCCACCTTCCTCCGGTCGAGTCCGGCGACCCCGGCCGCGGTCCGGGTTCCGGCTTCGATACGGTCTCGCTCCGCTTCGTGAGCCTGCAAGGAGCGCACCCGTCCCGTGACGGCGCCGGGGAGGACCTCCACGTCGTCGCCCACCGCGATGGACCCGCCGACGAGAGTACCGGTGACCACAGTGCCGGCGCCGGCCATCGGGAACACCCGATCGATCCAGAGCCGGGTGCGATTGCTGCGGTTGGCGGGCATCGCTGCGATCACCCCCGCCAGCGCCGCCCGGAGATCTTCCAAGCCATCCCCGCTCACCGCCGACACGCCGACGATGGGACAACCCTCCAGGGAAGTGCCCGACAGCCGCTCCTCGACCTCCAGCGTGGCCAGCTCGATCAGATCGGCGTCCGCCCGGTCGGTCTTGGTCAGCGCGACCAGTCCGTGGCGGATTTCGAGCAGGTCGAGCACCGCCAAGTGCTCCTCCGATTGGGGCATCCACCCCTCATCGGCCGCCACCACCAGCAGCGCCACATCGAAGCCCCCGCTGCCCGCGAGCATGTTCTTCATGAACCGCTCGTGGCCCGGGACGTCCACGAATGAGACCTCCTGGTCCCCGATCCTCGCCCAGGCGAACCCGAGGTCGATGGTGAGGCCCCGCTCCTTCTCCTCCCGCCAGCGATCCGGGTCGCGTCCGGTCAGGGCTTGGACGAGAGTGGATTTGCCGTGATCGACGTGGCCGCCGGTACCTACGACCGGCATAGAGCCCGTAGGGAGGCGGCCAGTACGGCGTCGTCTGCCGCGTCGACAGCCCTCAGGTCTATGAGCAGGTCGCCGGCCGCCCGGCGGGTCACCACGGGCGGATCGGATCCGACCAGGGCCGGCCATAGATCCTCGCCGCGGCCTTCCAGCACCAGCACCGGCGAGGGAACGGTCATGCCGGGGACCGACCCGGCGCCCGCCACGGCCTCCGACATCCGCACATCGGGGACTATCCCCGCGCAGGAGGCGAGCAGCTCGAGCCGCTCGGTCAGGGTGGCGACGGAACGCCCGACCATCTCCCAGAACGGGACCTCGCTTCCCCTCCCCCCGGCGTAGAGCTCTGCGGTGCGGGTCAGAGCGGCGATCGTGGAGCCGTCCACCCGTACCGCCCTGGCCACCGGGTTGGCCTTGAGCCGGGCCACCAGATCGGCCCGGCCCGCGATGATCCCGGCCTGGCATCCTCCGAGGAGCTTGTCGCCCGAGAAGGTCACCAGGTCGGCGCCGTCGGCCAGGACCTGCCGCACTCCCGGCTCATCGCCGATCCAGGCGGGCGGGGGTCCCTCCAGCCATGGAACCTCGGAATCCAGGAGGCCGCTCCCCACGTCGTAGACCACCGGCAGGCCGAGGCGCCTACCCAGGCCGGCCATCTGCCCGATGGTGGCCTGTTCCGCGAACCCCACCACGCGGTAGTTGGACGGATGGACCTTGAGGAGCATCGCGGCGCCGTCACCGGCAGCCTCCTCGTAGTCGGAGATACGGGTCCGGTTGGTGGTGCCGACCTCCACCAGGTGGGCTCCCGAAGCCGCCATCAGCCGAGGCAGCCGGTAGGAGCCCCCGATCTCGATCAACTCGCCCCGGGAGACCGGTACCGGCCGGCCCGCCGCCAGCGTGTGGAGGACCAGGAACAGGGCGGCGGCGTTGTTGTTCACCACCAGCGCAGCCTCGGCGCCGGTCAGATGAGCCATCAGCCGGGACAGGTAGGCGCCGCGGGAACCCCGGCGCCCCTCGGCCAGGTCGAACTCCAGGTTGCCGTAGCCGGTGGCTGCCCGGCCGGCCTCAACGGCGGCCGACGGGTGGAGCGGCGCTCGACCCAGATTGGTGTGGAGGATCACACCGGTCGCGTTGATCACCCGTCGTAGCCGGGTGTTGGACAGGCGGGCGGCATCGCCCAGGGCTGTCACCGCCGGGTCGACGGAGCGGCCTTCCAGGGCGCCGGCGCGGGCTTCATCGATACTGCGCCGGGCGATCTCGGTCGCCAGCGCCACGGGCAGGCCGTCACCGACTCGGTCGACCACATATTGCGCCAGCGCACCAACCGAGGGAAGGCGGCGCAGGTCGGGCATCGGGCAATGATACCGGTGGCCGCGCCCAAGGCGATGGGTCATGCCGCGTGCCCCGGAGCCTCAGGGGCCGCGACCGCAGGGTTGGGCATCGAATAATGGGGTCCGGGGGATAAGCTGGCCCCATGGGAGTCATTCTGGGTACGGCCTTCATCGTGGTACCGGTCCTCGAGCTGGTGCTGTTCGTCTACGTGGAGCGGCGGATCGGGCTGGGCTGGCTGGTGCTGGGGATCATCATCACGGCGATAGCCGGCGCCTTCCTCGTGCGGCAGCAGGGCTTCGCGGTCTGGCGCCGCCTCCAGACCGACCTGGCATCGGGCGCCCTGCCGGGTAGGCAGCTGGTCCATGGGGCCCTCGTGCTGGTGGGTGGGGCGCTGCTGCTGACGCCCGGTTTCCTGACCGACGCGGTGGGTTTCGCCCTGATGGTTCCCTTCGTCCGGGAGGGGCTCCGCCGCCTGGGGGTTCGCTTACTACAGCCGCGCGTGGTCATTATCGAGTGACCGGAATCCATCGGCTGCTCGCCCCCAACCCCGGGCCGATGACCGGACCGGGGACCAACACCTATCTGATCGTATCGGGCCGCGATTGCGTGGTCATCGACCCCGGGCCGCCGGAGGAGTCGCACCGCCGGGTCATCCTCGACGCCATCGGAGGTCTGCGCCTCCGAGGAGTGCTGGTGACCCACACCCATCCCGACCATGCCCTCCTGGCCGATCCGCTCGCCGCCGAGACCGGCGCCAGCACCTATGGCTACGGACCCGGACCGGCATTCAACCCGACCCGTCGCCTCCGGGACGGCGACCGGCTCCGCTTCGGCGAGGCCGTCCTGACCGCCGTCCACACTCCCGGCCACACGGCCGACCACCTGTGTTTCCGGATGGACGCCACCGTGTTCACAGGCGATCACATCATCGGCGGATCGACAGTGCTGGTCCAGGACATGGGCGACTACTACCGGTCGCTGGACCGGATCCGGGCACTGCGGCCCGAGCGCCTGCTCCCCGGCCACGGCAACCGGATCGACAACGCCGCCGAGGCCGTCGCCGCCTACATCGCCCACCGCCGGGAGCGGGAAGCCCAGATCCTTCGAGCGGTCGGCAACGGCGCCCGCACGGTCGGAGCAGTGGTCCGGACGGTGTACGGCGAGATCGATCCCCGGCTGCGTTCCGCCGCCGCGGGCTCGGCCATCGCCCATTTGCGACACCTGGCCGGCCAGGGAACGATCTCCCTGGAATGCGGCGAGGGGACCGATGACGAACTCGCCGGGGTGGCCGTCCGGGACGCGGGTGTCGCGTGACCGGGCCGCGGTTCCGGCGGAGGCTGCCCCTTGCGTTCGTGGCGCTGATGCTGCTCGTGTCCGCTGCGGCCATATCGGCGCCGGCGCAGACCACCGAGGAGGAGCTGAACCGGGTCGAGGCGGAGCTGGCTCGCATACAGGCGGAGGTCCAGCAGCTGACCGACGAATACCAGGCGGCCTGGGCGGCGGAAGCCGAATTGGAGTTCCGTATCAGCAGCCTGGAGTCATCGATCACCGCCTACGGGATTGAGAAGAGACGGCTCCAGGACCAGATCCGGGAGCGAGCCGTCGACCTCTACATGAGCGGCGCGGCCGGGAACGACCTCGCAGCCCTGATGATCGCCGCCTCCCTCTCCGACATCGACATCAGGACCGAGTACCTGGACGATGCCCGGGAGCAGGACCAGGTGCTCTTCAACGGGCTGGAGATCCTTACCCGCCAGCTGGAGGAGGCTGCCGAGACCTTGCGCCTCAGCCGCCGGGAGCAGCAAGAGGTGCTGGCCCGCCTGGAGGAGTTGTCGATCGGCCTGAACGAGCGCCTGGCCGCCGGCCAGGAGGCCTATCTCCGTCTCGAGGAGCGCAGGGCGGAGGAGATCGCCCTGGCAGAGGCCGAAGCCCGCGCCCGGGCCGAAGCCGAGGCGGAAGCCCGCGCCCAGGCCGAGGCCGAAGCCCGCGCCCAGGCCGAGGCGGAGGCGGCCTTCCTCGCCACCAGCACCACCACGACCACCGCCACCACGACCACCGCTCCCGCCACCACCACGACCACCGAGGCCGCCACCACGACCACTACCGAGCAGATCGCCGTCACCGACACCACCCTCCCCAATCCCACCGCCGACCCTCCCGACGGTCCGGTAACACCCGCCGACCCCGGCGGTGCGATGGCCTGCCCGGTGGACGGGTTCCACAGCTTCAGCGATACCTGGGGTGCGCCCCGTTCGGGCGGCCGGAGGCACGAAGGCGTGGACATGCTGGCCGACCGCGGCACCCCCGTCGTGGCGGTGGAGGACGGGACGATCCATCGGATGTCCAATACCAGCCGGGGCGGCATCGCCGTCTGGCTGGACGGCATCGGGGGCGACCGCTACTACTACGCCCACCTCGACGCCTGGGCCGCCGGCCTGGCGGTCGGTCAGATGGTCTCCCGCGGGGAGCAGATCGGAACCGTCGGGACCACCGGCAACGCCCCCGCCCATATCCCCCACCTGCATTGGGAGTTCCATCCCGACCGCGGAGGCCCCGTCAACCCGACCCCGCTGGCCCGGGAGCTGTGCGGATGACGGAGGCAACCGGCCGCCTGCGCACCTGGATAGCCGGGCTGTCGGAGATCCGCACCGGCGTCCCGGTGGAGATCGATGCGCCCGTGGACCGGGTCTGGGCGGAGGTGGTCGACTTCGCAGCGCACACCGAGTGGATGGAGGACGCCCACGCCATCCGCTTCGGGAACGACCAGCGGGAGGGACCCGGCACGGTGTTGCTGATCGACACCCGGATCGGTCCGCTCCGCACCGTCGACCGTTTCGAGATCACCGAGATCGAGCCCATGGTCTCGGTAGCCGGCCGGCACGTCGGCCTCTTCCGGGGCGAGGGCCGCTTCGATCTGTCCTCGCCGAGACCCGGGCGGACTCGTCTGGTGTGGAGCGAGCGGATCCGGTTCCCGTGGCTCTACGGAGGCCCGGGGGCAGCCCTGGTGGGCCGGGTGGTGTTGAGACGTGTCTGGACCAAGAACCTGGCCACCCTCAAGCGGAGGGTGGAAACCTGATAGTGGCCGGTTGCCAGTGGCCGGTTTGCGACCTAGAGGTAATCAAGTTCCCTGCGGCCCTTAAGGCTGGTGGGTTATCCGTCTCGTCCCTGGGTTACAACATCCACTAACCACTACTCACTAGCCGGCGACCGGATGCTCGAAGCCGGCGCACCCGTGGGCCTCCACCGCGGCGAAGGTCTCCGTGGCCAGCTCCAGCACGCGCACGAACACCACCTCGGCGCCGTCGATCACCACGGTGGCCGTCCGGGCACTCTCCACGTGTACGTAAGGGCTCCGGTCGTCATAGGCGGACGCGAACTCCACCATGGCGGCGTAGGGGGTCGGCGCCGCTTCGTGGGTCCGGTCGTACTCGGTCTCCCACGACCACGCCGGGGGGCCGCAGTCGATCGCTCCGTCGTAGCCGTCGGGGTTCTCCTCCCCGCCGCAGGCCGGTACCAGCAGGCCCGCCAACACCGCGAGCGCCACCGCCGGCCCTCCGGCGGCCCGAAGTGCCCGGTTCACGCGCCCTTGAACCGTGCCGCTCGCTTCTCCAGGAAGGCCACCACCCCTTCCCGGGCGTCATCGCTGGCGAAGACCGTATCGAAGGCCTCCGCCTCCACCGCGAGCGCCTGGTCCATCGGGAGTCCCCACCCTTCGTTGATGGCGCGCTTCGCCATTCCCAGCGCCACCGACGGCCCGTCGGCGAGGGTGGCCGCCTGATCCAGCGCCGAATCCAGCAGGGAGTCGGACGGGAACACCCTGTCGGCCAGCCCGATGGCGAGGGCCTCCTCGGCCCCGACATGACGGCCCGTGTAGATGATCTCCCGGCCCCGGTTGAACCCCACCAGACGGGTGAGGCGCTGGGTTGCCCCCGCGCCGGGAATGATCCCCAGCCGGATCTCGGGCTGGCCGACCGTGGCGTCCTCGGCCAGGTAGCGGAAGTCGGCGCCCATCGCCAGCTCCAGGCCCCCGCCGAGCGCGTACCCGAACACGGCCGCGATGATCGGCTTGGTCATCAACTCCATGCGGCGGATCACAGCTCCCAGCCGGTCCGCCTCCAGGGAACGGGCGCCGGCGGCTTTCTCATGCGCCTCTTTGAACTTGTTGATGTCGGCACCTGCCGCAAAATGAGGGCGGCCGGTGATCACCACAGCCCGTACGCCCGGATCGGACGCCCGATCGAGCGCCTCAGCCAGGTCGCGTACGACCTCGGCGGAGATGGCATTGACCGGAGGGCGGGTCAGCTCGATGACCCCTACCGCATCATGGGTGGTGTACGACGCGTATTCCAAGACCGCTCCTCGCTGTGGGTTCCGACAGGTTAGATGGCTGGGATCATGCTCCAAGCGGTTCCGTCGCTCCGGTGATGCCTGCACTCGAAGCCTCGATGCGGGACCGGTCGGCAGGTCTCCTAGACGGCGTTGACACCCGTGACGCCGGGGACCCGGTCCGTGAGGATCCGTTCGATGCCCGCGGTAAGCGTCATCATCGACATCGGACAGCCACTACAAGCCCCGACCAGGTTCAGGTTGACGGTCCCGTCCTCATCCACCCCTTCCAGGATCAGGTCGCCCCCGTCGTACTGGAGGGCCGGACGGATGTACTCGAGGGTGGAGTCGAGCAGGTCACGGTCGACCTCGACCCGTTCCTCGCGAACGGAGGGGCGGAGGGTTACCGCGGTCTCGGTGGCGCTCATGGGTCGGATGCATCCTTACGGAGGGTTGCGGGCTGGCGAACGAGCGGGCGCGGGAACGGGAGTGGAACCGGCCCGCCCCCCAGGATACCCCGCCGGGAGGGTACCGGGAAACGTCGGTTCGGCCCGGCGGCTCGCAACGTATCGCCAGGTCAGGGCCGGTCGGCCTCCCCCGTATCCCGGCGCCTCAGCTGTCGAAGGAGGTTGCCGAGATCTGCAGCGAGAGCCAGTCGGTGTCCAACTCCTCCTTGCGAACCCGCAGATCGAGATAGAGCACCGCCAGCACCACGGCGATGAAGGGCTGGGTGAGCACCCAGACGATCTCCGACGCCAGCAACGGGCCGGGGGCGCCCAGCAGGAAGCCGAGCAGCCCTCCGAGAGCCACCACCAGCACCAGGTTGGCGATGACCACCAGCGCCGAGGCGGTGGCCAGGACACCGAAGATGGCCATCCGGCGGCCGGAGGTGATCATCCAGGAGCGGGCGAAGGCGGTCAGGGGGCCTGCCCCTTCAATGATGACCACGCTCAGCGTGGCGCTCCAGGCCACGACGAGGAACAACCCCGGAAAGACGAAGAGGGCCGACCCGAGCGTGACCCCCGACCAGAACAGGACGGTCACCACGGCCAGCGACACCATCCGGCTGATGGCTGCGGCGGTGGTCTCCCGCCATGACGACTCGACGCCCGCATAGGTCTCGCCCACCGTCCGGATGACCGCCGCGAACAGGACGCTCGTGATCAGCAGGCGTATCACCAGCCACGGTCCCATCGCTCCGAGGAACTCCGATATCTCCTCGTTGGTCGGGATCGTGGAAAGGGCAGGAGGCTCCTTTGCCAGCACGTAGTAGAGCGCCGCGTAGGGCAGGTCGAGCACCGCGGCGGTCGCGATCAGCGTGCCGAAGCGGTGGCGATAGGCGGCAAAGGACTCTCTGAACACGCCGCCCGCGCCCAGAGGCCGGAGCTGGAAATCTGCCATGCGCTGATTCTAGGAGTGAGTCACCACGCCGGTTCCCGGTGGGTCACCACCGCACCACACCCACTAGATCCCGAACCTGAGGAACACCGCACCGCTGGCGGCGCCCAGAACCTGAGGATCGTGGCACCGTAGATGACGCCCTGCGCCCCAAGTTCGCCGTTCCTTGCCGTAGCCTCTGGAAAGACGGTGAGCCGGTATCCTCCGGGCCTGGCGTTCATAGGAGTGAGTTGAGAGTCGTTATCGGCGCTGACCATGCCGGCTACCCGCTTAAGGAGCACCTCGCTTCGATCCTGCGAAGCGACCACGTCGTGATCGATCTGGGCACCCACTCCACCGAAGCCGTCGACTACCCGGACCTGGCGATCGCGGTGGCGGAGGCGGTGAAGCGCGGGGAGGCCGACCGGGGCATAGTCGTGTGCGGGTCGGGGGTCGGCGCCGCCATCGCCGCCAACAAGGTCACCGGTATCCGGGCTGCGCTCGCCCACGATCATTACTCGGCCCACCAAGCCGTCGAGCACGACGACGCCAACGTGTTGTGCCTGGGCGGCCGGGTGGTCGGATCGGACGTGGCGGTGGAGCTGGCCGGGGCCTTCCTGGGCGCCACCTTCTCGGGAGAGGAGCGCCATCGTCGCCGTCTGGCCAAGATCGCCCGGTTGGAGGAAGGCCGCTAGCCGGCTCCCTCGAGCTCTGCCTTCCCTTGCCCTAGGCCCTCGATCCACCGGGCCGTGCGTTCCGCCATTCCCCGCAGTACCTCTTGTTGGGTGGTGCCGCTCCGCTTCGGCACCCGGAAGCTGTGGTCGGCGTCAGGGATGATCTCCACCACCGACCGCTCCAGCCCCCTCAGATGCGTCTCCACCAGATGCGGAAGCGCCAGCCTGTCCTTCTGGCCGGTGAAGAACAGCATGGGCACCGGAACCCGGGGCAGGTGGTCGGCTCGCAGCCGGTCGGGCTTGCCCGCCGGATGCAACGGGTAGGCGTAGAGCACGAGGCCGGCGCACGGCTGCCCCTCGACAGCCAGGTAGGAGGCCATGCGCCCGCCCATCGAGCGGCCCGCCATCACGAATCGCTCGCATCGCTGCCCCAGCCAGGCCGCCGCCGCCCGGTGGCATAGCAGCAACGTATCCCGACGGTCCGGGAACCTGCGTCCGGCTTCCATGTAGGAATAGTTGAACGTCAGCACCGGATGGCCCTGGCCGACCAGGGCCTCCGCGATGGTCGTGATCCCCGGATGGTCCTGCCCGGCCCCGGCCCCGTGGGCGAGCAACACCCCGGTGCGCGCCGTTCCCTCGGGAACCCGCCAGCGCCCGGTCACAAAACCTCCGCCCGCTTCGATGGCGACCCGCCGTGTCAACCCGGGATCCCCTGCGAGTCACAACCCCCCATTAGGGTTCCGGTCATGGACAGAACACAACAACATACAACACAACAACGCGTGAGGATCGGACCCGCGGATGTCCGCGTGTTCGAGGACGGGCCCGCGCTTGCCGCCGGGGCCGCCGCCATGATCGCCTCGTTCATCAGGCGGGAAGTTACCAAGGCCAGGGCGGCGGACGGGCGCCTGGTGTCGGTGGCCATGGCGGGCGGGTCGACCCCGGTGGCCACCTATCGCCTGCTGGCCACGATGGATATCCCGTGGTCGGGTGTCTGCGCGTGGGTGGGCGACGAGCGCTACGTGCCGCCCGACCACGAGGACAGCAACGGCGCCATGATCGGGCGGTTGCTGCTGGACCGCACGGAGGCCCGGTTCCTGCAAGTGCCGTGGGCCGAAAACCGGCCCGCACCCGAAGCCGCCGCGCTCTACGAGGCCGATCTCCTAGCGTCGATGGCAGGAGACGCCGGCGGGCCCAGCCCCGACCTGATCCTGGCCGGTATGGGCGGGGACGGCCATACCCTCTCCCTCTTCCCCGGCGACGAGGCGCTGGATATCACCGACCGGTGGTATGCCGCCACGGAGGTGGCCGCCGGACAACCATGGCGCCTCACCGCCACCTATCCCCTGGCGCATCGCGCCGCCGCCGTCTGCGTGCTGGTGTCGGGCGAGTCCAAGGCCCCGGCCCTGGCGGAGGTGCTCCGGCCCACCGGGGATAGCCCGCTTCCGGCCCACCGTCTCATGGAGGGCGCGGCGCCGGTCACCTGGCTGGTCGATCGGGCCGCCGCAGCCGGGCTCGATCTGCCGTGACCATCGCCCGCTGGACGCCCCGGGCCCCGATCGACCTGGCCGCCTCGATCGCCCGCTTCGTCCGGTACGGAGCGGATCTGCGGAGCGCCGTCTCGAACGGTTACCTGTACCGGACCACCGGCGACGGCCTTCCGTACCGCATTCGCCAGCTGGAGGACGGCAGGATCGAGGTGGACGCCGGCGACGGCGGGAACCTGGATGCAGCAGTCGAGGAGTCCCGGTTCCGGCTGGGCGAGACCCTGCCGCGAGCACCCCTCGAGGAGGTGGCGGGCCGGGTTCCCGCCGTAGCCGACCAGCTCCGGCGCATGCCCGGCTACCGCATCCCCCTCAACCCGGCGGGCCTGGAGGTCCTGGTCTCCTCGATCTGCGCCCAGCAGGTCAACATGCGATGGGCCAACACCACCATGAGCCGCCTGATCCGGCGCTACGGCACCGAGGTGGAGCTGTACGGGGTTCGATGGTGGCGCTTCCCCGGCGCCGAGCAACTGGCCGCGGCCGACCCGGCCGACATACGGGCCATGCAGTTCACCACCCGGAAGTCCGGATACATCGTGGGGGTTGCGGGGGCGATGGCGGCGGACCACCTGACGGGGCTGGAGGACGACGGCAACGAGACGGTGATCCGGCGGCTGGTGGCCCTGCGCGGCGTGGGCAGGTGGACGGCCGAGTGGTTCCTGGCCCGCTGCCTGGCCCGTCCCGATGTGGTGCCCGCCGGCGACCTGGGCGTTCGCAAGGTGGTCTCCCGTTACGTGATAGGCGCCGAGGAGGGCGAGGTGCTGCCCGAAGCGGACGTGCGGGCGGCGGTCGAGTCCTGGGGCGACGGGGGCAACTGGGCGATCCATCTGCTGCTCGAACGCTGGGCCGAGGAACACTCCCGCTAGGCCCGGTTCGAGGGCGGGAACCTGAACGATCGGAGCTAGTGCCTGCGGATGTCCCTGGGCGGTAGCCGGGGTCCGTAGGCGGGGGCACGACCGGCGTAGCGTTCCAGCAACCGCGCCACCCGTCCCCGCTGTCCCTCGTAGGGGGCCAGGAGTTCGAGCATCCTCCGATCCGTCCCGCGCGGTTCCCCCGCCAGCGCCCACGCAACCGTGTTGGGCAGATGGAAGTCGCCCACGGGGACCGCGTCGGGATCGCCCCGCACCACCCTCAGCGCCGAGGCGCTGGTCCACGGACCGATGCCGGGGATCCGATGGAGGTACTCGTACACGCCGGCCAGGCCGCCATTGCTCACGGCTCCGATCCGGTCCGCGTCCCGGCACACCCGGAGGACGATCTCGGCCCGGCGGCGCTCCACGCCAAGGGGATGGAAGTCGTAATACTCGAGCCCGGCCAGGCGAACCGGATCCGGAGGTAGGCGCAGCGTGGTGGGCCCCGGCGCCGGATCGCCGTAGCGTGCCGCCATCCGCCGGTAGCTGCGGCCGGCCTCGATACCCGTCACCTTCTGGGCCAGGATGGTCGGTATCAGGACCTCGACCAGCCCGCCCACGGCCGGCAGCCGGAGTCCTCGCCCCTGCCTCGCCGCTCGTTCCACGGCGGGATGGACGGGGACCAGTGCCGCCGGATCGTCATGTTCGCCGACCCACTCCGGTACGTGCTCCAGGGCGAGTTCGGCCCCCTCGCCCCACGCATCGGCGACCAGGTTCCGGCCCTCGAGCCGCAGCCGGACCGTGGCAGGCCCGGACCCGGTGCGGGTGGCCCTCCACAAGCCATCCGACCCGGCCCGCAGCGACGGGCCCTTAAGCCCCTTCACCACCAGGGTCCCGCGCAGATCCAGCGGGCGGCTCAGGGCCAGCGTCCGGGTGTGGGCTCTCCCGGCAAGCGCGGTAGGCATGCCGGTCAAGCTAACACTTAGCCCCGATCTACCGATCTCACGCGAATTGTTCTCCACGCGATAGGACGGATCAACTCAACGAGATCGGGCAAGAGGACCGAAGTGTGTCACAGGCTTCCTATACGTTGTATATCGCCAAGCACCTACACCGGCTGAGAGCGTCTGACCGATCGGCTCCGTCGGCCCGGAGGGAACATTCACAGGCTTCGTGGAGCGAACGCTTACCCGGCCCCGGCCGGGCATGGGCGACCACGCTCCGAACCAGGACAGGTGGTGGCGGGGGAGGGCCCGGTGCCACGCGCCGGGGCGGCGCGATTTTCGGCGTTCTTTCGGCGACTCTGGTGCTAGACCAGTTCGATGACCGCCATCTCTGCGTTGTCGCCGCGACGGGGGCCGATCTTGACTATCCGGGTGTAGCCGCCGGGCCGTCCCACGTACCTCGGCGCCACCTCGTCGAACAGCTTGGTCACCACCTCGAGATCCGACAGGTCCCTGAGCACCAGCCGGCGCGAGTGGAGATCGCCGCGGCGGGCCTTGGTGATGATCTTCTCGACGTAGGGCCGGAGCACTTTGGCCTTGGTCAGGGTGGTGGTGATCTGCTCGTCCCAGATCAGGGACTGGGCGAGGTTCGCCAGTATGGCCTTCTGGTGGGCGGGGTCACCGCCGAGGCGCTTGCCCTTTCTGGGTCTGGGCATCGGTCAGCCGTTCCTGTCCCGCGAGGGGGAGATGCCGAGCCCCAGCTCATCGAGCTTGGCGATCACTTCCTCGAGGCTCTTCTGCCCGAAGTTGGTCATGTCGAGAAGATCCTCGCGGGTCTGCTTGGTGAGCTCGCCGACGGTGCTGATCTGCGCACGCCTCAGGCAGTTGCGGGGACGTTCCGAGAGATCCAGAGCCTCGATCGGCAGGTCGAGATCCTGCGAGACGGTCTCAACCACCGCCACGTCACCCAACTCCAGACCGATGCCTTCCCCCACGTCGGCGAACAGGCTGAGCAACTCGCGCAGAGTCTTGCCGGCTGACGAGAGGGCCTCGCTCGGCTCCATCGAACCGTCGGTCTCGATATCGACCTCAAGCCGGTCGAAGTTGGTCATCTGGCCGACCTGCGTGTTCTCGACCCGGTACGAGACGTTGCGTACCGGCGAGAAGATCGCATCGATCGGGATCGTGCCGATGGGGTCGCTCCTGTCCGTAACCGCGCTGCGATAGCCCACTCCCTGCTCGACGACCATCTCGACTTCGAGACTGACGCCATCCTCCAGGGTGGCGAGGTGCAGGTCTTGGCTGACGACCTCCACCCCGGTCGGGGCTTCGAGATCGGCCGCCGTAACCGGGCCCGGACCCGTGGCCGACAGTCGAAGCGTGAGGGGCTCGAGGTCGGTCATCCGCACCACCAGCCGCTTCACGTTGAGGATGATGTCCACCACGTCCTCCTTGACGCCCGGAACGGTGGTGAACTCGTGGTAGATGCCGTCCATCCTGATCGAGGACACCGCAGCACCGGGTATCCGGGAAAGCAGCGTCCGCCGGAGCGTGTTGCCGAGCGTGTAGCCGAAACCCGGCTCCAAGGGCTCGATCACGAACCGGGCACGAGTCTCACTGACCGGCATCATCTCGATCTGTGGACGTTGAACAACCAACGCTTGCAAGGTCTTCTTCCCCTAAGTCTCGAGGGTCACTTCTTGTCGCAGAATCCGTCTCTGGCAGAGAATGAGATGGCGAAGGGCACGGCTACGAACGAGCCCTCACCTGGAGTACAACTCGACAACCAACTGCTCCCGCACCGCCGTGTCGATCTGGGTCCGGCTCGGGACGTCGATCACCTGGACACGCCGCTCGTCGAGGCTCACCTCCAACCACTCCGGAACCCGGCGGTCGCCCGCCGTGTCCGCGGCATGGCGAATCACGATTATCTCCCGGGACTTGGGCTTCACCGCCACCTTGTCTCCGGCCCGCACCCGGTACGAGGGAATGTCGACCTTTTGGCCGTTGACCTGGAAATGGCCATGGTTCACGAGCTGGCGAGCCTGGGGACGCGTCCTCGCCAGGCCCGACCGGTACACCACGTTGTCGAGCCGGCATTCGAGGATCTGTAGGAGGTTGTCTCCGGTGATCCCCTGCAGACGGGCCGCCTCCTTGTAGTACCGGCGGAATTGCCGCTCGAGCACACCGTAGATCTGTCGCATCTTCTGCTTTTCCCTGAGCTGGTGCAGGTAGTCGGAGTCGTTGCTCCGCCTGCCCCGGCGCCGACCGTGCTCGCCGGGCGGGTAGGGGCGCCGGTCGAAGTACTTCGACTTGTTGTCGTCGAGCAACTGGCCGAGACGGCGGCTCTTCCGGGTTCGGGGACCGAGGTAACGCGCCATGGCTCAACCCCTCCGACGCTTCTTGGGACGGCATCCGTTGTGGGGCAACGGCGTGACATCCCTGACGCTGGACACTTCGAGGCCCATGTTCGTGAGCGTCCGGACCGCGGTATCCCGTCCCGATCCGTTACCGCTGACGATCACCTCCAACTTCCTGATGCCGTGCTCCCCGGCCCGGCGGGAGGCCTCCTCGGCAGCCACCTGGGCCGCATACGGCGTCGACTTGCGGGAGCCTTTGAATCCCACCGACCCACCGGACGTCCACACGATCGTGTTGCCGTTGACGTCTGTGATGTTGATGATGGTGTTGTTGAAGCTGGCCCTGATGTGCGCCTGGCCGAACGAGATGTTCTTTCGCTCGCGCCGCCTTACCCGCTTCTGTTGCCTTCTAGCCAACGGAACCTCCGCAACTCACTTCGCTACCAGCCCGGACCATGTCACTTCTTCACCTTTTTCTTGCCGGCGACCGCCATCCGTCGGCCCTTACGGGTCCGACCGTTGGTGTGGGTCCGCTGGCCGCGTACCGGAAGGCCTCGCCGGTGCCGGAGGCCCTGGTAACAACCGATCTCCATCTTGCGCTTGATGTTCTGGGCCACCACCCGGCGGAGGTCACCCTCAACCCGGAGGTTGGACTGGATGTAGGTGCGGATCCGGCTCACCTCGTCGTCGTTGAGCTCGTGCACCTTGGTGTCGGGATCGATCCGCAGCCGATGGCACATGTCCCGGGCGGTGTTGACGCCGATACCGTAAATGTAGGTCAAGCCGATCTCGAGTCGCTTCTGCCGTGGAAGGTCGACTCCGGCTATGCGCGCCATGAGAGCATTACCTCCTCAACCCTGCCGCTGCTTGTGGCGGGGATTGGAACACACCACCCATACCCGGCGGCGGCGTCTGATCAGGCGACAGTTGTCGCACATCTTCTTTGTGGAGGGCCGTACCTTCACTGTTCGCCCCTTCGGAGCTAACCGTCTATTCAATGTGATCGTCCGGAGCCGGCTCAGACGAGGAGCCGGACCGCATGCGTAGCCACCAACTCGCAACGTGACAGGTAGACGCCCGCGCCATTCTGGCAGGCAACGCATGACCGACAGGCGATTCTACCCGACCGGGCGGGCTGTGAGCAAGTCACTGACGGTGAGGACCACGGGGCCGTCGGCGGTCAGGGCCACCGTGTGCTCGAAATGAGCGGACCGCCGGCCGTCGGCCGTGACCACGGTCCACCCGTCCTGGTTGGTAGTGGTTTCCGGAGTCCCCAGGTTGAACATGGGCTCCACGCAGACAGCCATGCCGGTCCTCAACCGGTATCCCTTGCCGGGAGGCCCGTGGTTCGGCACCTGCGGGGCCTCGTGCATGGAGCGTCCGATGCCGTGCCCCACGTACTGGGAGACCACACCGTATCCGTAGGGGGCCGCCTCCATCTCCACCGCATGGCCTATGTCGCCCACCCGCTTGCCGGACCGGACCTGGTCGATTCCTGCCCAGAGAGCTTGGCGCGTGACCTCGATCAGCCGGGCGGACTCCTCGTCCACCTCGCCGATCGGGACGGTGAGAGCGGCGTCGGCGTGGTATCCCTCATAGATCGCGCCGGCATCGACCGAGAGGATGTCGCCCTCGGCAAGGCGATAGTCGCCCGGGATCCCATGCACGATCACCTCGTTGGGCGATATGCACGTGTGGGCCGGAAACCCCTGGTAGCCGAGGAAGGAGGGCTGGCAGCCCCGGTCGCGTATCACCTCGGCCGCCACCAGATCCAGGGACTTCAGCGTCACGCCGACCTCGGCAGCTTCGACGACGGCCTCGTGGACAGCGGCCACGCACCTTCCCGCCTCGGCCATCTTGGCGAACTGGCGCTTGTTCTTGATAGTGATCATCGCCCGCACCGGTGATTGCCGTACCGGACGCTCGCCGCGATCCGTGACGCGGCGAACATCGCCGGCACCGGCCCGCGGGAGACGGGCAGTCGGGGCCGAAAACGTGTCACAGGCTTCCTATACGTTGCATATCGCCAAGCACCTACACCGGCTGAGAGCGTCTTACCGATCGGTTCCGCCGGCCCGGAGGGAACATTCAAGGCTTCGTGGAGCGAACGCCGGATCGCCCGGCCCCCGGCCGGGCATGGGCGAACACGCTCCGAACCAGGACAGGTGGTGGCGGGGGAGGGCCCCGGTGGGGTTGCCTGTCCGGCGGCGGGGCGATTTTCGCGCTCATCCGGCGATTCGGCGACACTAGGAGAGGCCGGCCAGAGCCGTCAGGATCTTGGCGGTGATCTCCTGGATCTCGCCGACCCCGTCCACCTTCACGACGAGCCCCCGCTCCCGGTACACATCGATCAGGGGCGCCGTCTCCCGCTCGTACACATCGAGCCGGTTGCTCACGGACTCCGGCGTGTCGTCCGTCCTGCCACGGGCCAGTATCCGTTCCTGGAGCACCTCGTTCGAGGCCTCCAGGACGACCACCGCGTCGAGGGCACGGTCCCCGATGGCCTCATCGAGCGCCTGAACCTGGGCGACGTTGCGGGGGAACCCGTCGAGGATGAGCCCGTCGGTCGTGTCGGGGTCCCGAAGACGTTCCAGGATCATCTCCACCGTGAGGGAGTCCGGAACCAGATCGCCGCGGGCCAGTATCTCCTCGACCCGGAGACCCAGTGCCGTCTTCGACCCCACGTGGCGGCGAAACATCTCGCCCGTCGAGATGTGCGGGATGCTCATGACCTCACCGACTCGCTCGGCCTGGGTGCCCTTGCCGACGCCAGGGGCTCCCAGGAAGAGGATTCTCACGTCAAGAATCCCTCGTAGTTCCTCATGGTGAGCTGGCTCTCGATCTGCTTCATCGTCTCCAAGGCCACGCCGACCACGATGAGGATCGAAACGCCCGAGAACCCGACCGGGATCGCCCATATAGCCGAGGCAACCGCCGGCAGGATGGCGATGAGCCCGAGGAAGACCGAGCCGGGCAGGGTGATCCGGTTGAGTATCCGCCCCAGGTAGCGAGAGGTCTGCTGGCCGGGCCGCTGTCCGGGGATGAAGCCGCCCTGACGCTGGATCATCTCGGACTGGCGGACCGGGTCGAACTGGATGGCGGTGTAGAAGTACGTGAAGAACACGATCAGGAAGAACAGCACCCCGATGTAGAACCAGCTGGTGGCGCCGCTCGCGTAGCCGGAGGGCGCCAGATGGACGTTGATGAAGTCCCTCACCGATGAGAAGAACCCCTCCGTGCTGGGAATGGAGGTGGAGATCAGCACCGGGAAGAACAGGATCGAGGTGGCGAAGATCACCGGGATCACCCCGGCCATGTTGATCTTCAGCGGGATGTAGGTGCTCTGGCCACCCATCACCCGGCGTCCCCGGATCCGCTTGGCGAACTGAATGGGGATCCGCCGCTGACCCTGCTCCACGAACAGGATGCCCACCACCATCAGGATGAACAGGGCGATTATCAACACGAATATGGGCGCCCGGCCGGTCGGAATCGTGTATTGCCAGATCAGGGTGAACTGGCTGGGTAGGGCGGCCACGATGCTGATGAAGATCAGCAGCGACATCCCGTTGCCGACCCCGCGCTGGGTGATCAGCTCGCCCAGCCACATCACGAAGGCGGTGCCCGCCGTCATGGTCACGACCATCAGCACCACCCGGGTGGGCGTGTAGTCGTCGATCAGCACGATGCCGCCCGTGAAGCTGCTCCCCCGGCTGAAGAGGTAGGTGATGCCGGTCGACTGGAGAAGGGCCAGGATCACGGTCAGGTACCGGGTCCACTTGGTGATGACTGCCCGGCCCGACTCGCCCTCGTCCTGCAGCTTCTGCAAGCGCGGTATGACCACCGAGAGGAGCTGCATGATGATGCTGGCCGTGATATAGGGGAGGATGCCCAGGCTGAAGACGGACAGGTTCTCCAGCGCGTTGCCAGAGAAGAGGTTCAGCAAGCCGAAGGCGCCACCCGGCTGCTGCCCCGCCATCGCATCCAACCGGTCCAACTCGATACCCGGCACGGGAATGGTGGCCCCCAGCCGGTAGAGGGCGAAGACGCCCAGCGTGAACAGGATCTTGCCCCGGAGGTCCGGGATCTTGAACATGTAGCGATAGACGTTCAGCATCGGTCGAGGCTCCTGCCGGTTCCGTCCGGGGCGCGGGCATCACGGCAGGCCGACCCCGGCCCGGGGGCCGAGGAGCGCGCCGCCGCGGGCGTCGTCAACCGACGATCACGCACGATCCACCGGCAGCTTCTATCTTGGTCCGAGCCGAATCGCTGAAGGCATGTGCCTCGACGGTCAGCGCCTTCCCGATCTCGCCCCGGCCCAGCACCTTGATCCTTCCTCGCTTGCGCGCCAGCCCTTGCTCGCGAAGGTGGGCCGGAGAGACGGTCGCGCCGTCCCGGAAACCGTCGAGGGCATCCACGTTGACCACCGTGAACTCCTGCCGGTTGTGGGGCTTGAAACCCCGCAACTTCGGGAGCCTGGACTGCAAGGGGGTCTGGCCGCCCTCGAAGCCGGGTCGCAGGCTACGGCGGGCCTTGAGGCCCTTCGTCCCCCTACCGGCTGTCTTGCCGCGCCTTCCCGCCTCGCCGCGTCCGACCCGGATCTTCTTCCGCTTGGACCCTTCCGCCGGCCTGAGGTGGTGGAGCTTCAATTGGTTCGTCTTGGTAGCCACGGACGGCTCCCTCCCGGTCAACCGGACTCCCCCTCCGGACCGGCCTGCGATTCGCCCCGGCCTGTCCCGGCCTGCGAGCCTCCCGCCCGATCCTGGCCGTGGGTGAGCCCTTTCCTAATTCGTTCTACGCGCCTGCGGTCATGCCTCCCGGACATCCACCAGGTGGCGCACCCGGTGCAACATACCCCGCAGCTCCGGACTGTCCGGACGCTCCACCGAGGCGTTCAGCTTCCTCAATCCCAGACTCCGGACGGTAGCCCGAGCCTTGTGCTTCTCGCCGATCAGGCTCCGGCGCAGCGTGATCCGGAGCATCGCTCCGCTCATGATCGACGGCCTCCTCCACCTGACGCCCGCATCATCTCGGTGGAGCGGTATGACGCCAGCAGTCCCGGAGGCGTGATCTCCTCAGGGGTCTTGCCCCTTGCTTTCGCCACTTCCTCGGGGCGCCGCTGCGCCTTCAAGCCGTCGATGGTGGCCTTGGCCACGTTGAGATGGGTGGGCGCTCCCAGTGACTTGGTCAGCACGTCGCGGATCCCGGCCGCCTCGAGGATCTGGCGTACGGCACCGCCGGCGATCACGCCCGTGCCCGGCGCCGCCGGCTTCAAGAGCACCTTCGAGGCGCCCTGCTGGCCGATGACCCGGTGGATCAGCGTGGTCCCGGCCATCGGAACGGTGAACATCGACTTGCGCGCCGACTCGATCGCCTTCTGGATGGCGGTGGGGACCTCCTTGGCCTTGCCGTAGCCGATTCCGACCCGGCCGGCCCCGTCGCCCAACGCCACCAGGGCGGTGAACGAGAACCGGCGCCCTCCCTTGCTCACCTTGGAGACCCGGTTGATCTCGATGACCCGCTCGTCGAATTGCGGCGCGGAGTCCAGGCTCCCGTCGCGCCTTCTTCTCGGTCTAGAAGTCAAGTCCAGCCTCCCTCGCCGCGTCGGCCAGAGCCTTCACGCGTCCATGAAACGGATGTCCGCCCCGATCGAAAACCACCTTGGTGACACCGGCGCCGGTAGCCCGGGAAGCGATCAGACGCCCCACCTCGGTGGCGGTCCCGGTGGTCAACGTCTTCGACCGGAACCCCGGCTCCTGCGACGAAGCCGCCGCCAGCGTCCGGCCGCGGCCGTCATCGATGACCTGCGCGTAGATGTACCGGTTGCTCCGGAACACCGCCAAGCGGGGACGAGCCTCGGTTCCGGCCAACCGCTTCCTTACCCGCCGGTGCCGCCGGATCCGGGCCTGTGATCGTGTCCTGCTCATCGTCCCGTCACCGTGGCCTTGCCGCTCTTGCGCAGGACGTGCTCGTCCTGGTAGCGGATGCCCTTGCCCTTGTACGGCTCGGGCGGGCGGACTCGGCGGATCTCGGCCGCCACCTGGCCCACCAGCTCCTTGTCGATGCCCTCGATCACGATGGTCGTGGCGTCCGGAACCGTGAAGGAGATGCCGTCCACGCCCGGAACGTCCACGTTGTGACTGAAGCCGACCTGCAGTTCCAGGCCCGCGCCCCGGCTCAGGGCCCGGTATCCGACCCCGACGATCTTGAGGGTCTTGCGGTATCCCTCGGTGACGCCGACCACCATGTTGTTGACCAGGGCCCGGGTCAACCCGTGCAGGGCCTTGCTGCGGCGCTCGTCGTTGACCCTGGTGACCACGCACCGGCCGTCGATCACCTCGACGCCCACCCGGTCCTCAAAGGTCCGCTGCAGGGAACCCTTCGGGCCCTTGACGGTCACCTCCTGGCCGGAGATGGTGATCTCCACCCCTCCGGGTACCGGAATCGGAACCTTGCCAACCCGGCTCATGGCTACCAGACCTCGCACATGAGTTCACCGCCCAGGCGTCGCCGGCGGGCCTCCCGATCGGGTAGCAGACCCTGGGAGGTGGACACGACAACCGTTCCCAGGCCGCCCTGGGATCGCGGCAGATCGTCGGCGCCCTTGTACACGCGCCGGCCCGGCCGGGAGATGCGGCGCAACCCTTTGATGATGCGATCCTGGTTGCCCTTGCCGGCGAACTTCAGGCGGATGGTCAGGGTGTTGCCCTGGACCGCCGGACTCACGTCGTAGCCCTCGACATAACCTTCCGACGCCAGCACCTTGGCGACCTGCTCCTTCAGTTTCGAGGAGGGCATGCTCACCTTGGCATGCAAGGCGATGTTGGCGTTGCGGATCCGGGTCAGCATGTCGGCGATGGGGTCGGTCATCATTGCGGTCTCACTCCTCTACCAGGAGGCCTTCTGAACGCCGGGCAACTCGCCACGATGCGCGAGCTCGCGGACCGCGATCCGCGACATGCCGAACTTGCGCAGGTAGCCGCGAGGCCGGCCGGTGATCCCGCAACGGTTCCGGTACCGGGTCCGGCTGGCGTCGCGAGGCATCTTCGCCAGCGTCGCGTAGGCGTCGCGCTTGGCGTCATACGTGGCATCCGGGTCCTTGATGACGCTGACGAGCTCGGCCCGCCGCTCCCGGTAGCGCTCGACCAACTCGGCCCTCCGCTTGTTCTTGGCGATCATCGACTTTTTGGCCATATCGTTTCCTCGAATCTCAGTTGGTCGCAACAGCAGGACGCCGGAAGGGAAAGCCGAAGGCTTCCAGCAGTGCTCTGGCGCCCCGATCGTCGGAGGAGGTCGTGCAGATGGTTATGTCCATACCGCGGACCGCCGTCACCTTGTCGTAGTCGATCTCGGGAAAGATGAGCTGCTCACTCACCCCGAAGCTGTAGTTGCCACGCCCGTCGAACGACGCCGGGCTCAAGCCTCGGAAGTCCCGGATGCGCGGGATGGCGATGGTAATCAACCTGTCGAGAAACTCCCAGGCCCGATCCCCTCGCATCGTCGCCGAACAACCCACCGGCATCCCCGTGCGGAGCTTGAACCCGGCAATGGACCGGCGCGCCCGGTTCAGGCGGGGCTTCTGACCGGTGATGGTGGCCAGGTCCTCCATGGCCGCGCCGGCCTGCTTGCGGTCACCCACCGCCTCGCCGATGCCCATGTTCACCACGATCTTCTCCAGGTTGGGGATCAACATCGGGTTGACCAGACCCAGATCCTCCATGATCCGGGACCGGACCGTCTCCACGTACTGCCGCTTCAGGCGGGGCGCATCGCCCGCCGGAGCGGAGCGAGCGGTCGTCTTCTTGGCTGCCATGACTGCCTACACCTCCCCGTCGCATTTGACGCAGCGACGGAACTTGCGGCCCGTGTCGCTCCTGCCGACTCCGGTCCGGACCGGCCCGCAGTCGTCACACACCAGCATGACGTTGGAAACGTCGATCGGCATGTCCTTGTCGACGATGCCTGCCTGCAGCTCCCGGCCCCGGGCCTTCTGATGCCGCTTGGCGGTGTTGATGCCTTCGACGATCACCCGGCCCCGGTCGGGCAGGACCCGCGCCACTCTCGACTCGCGGCCCACGTCCTTGCCGGCGATCACCACGACCCGGTCGCCTTCCCGGATAGCCATCAGATCACCTCCGGCGCCAGGGAGACGATCCGCATGAACTTCCGGTCCCGCAGCTCGCGGGCCACCGGCCCGAATATGCGGGTGCCCCGAGGGAGCCGGTTGTCGTTGATGACCACGCATGCGTTGTCGTCGAAGCGTATGTAGGTGCCGTCCCTGCGGCGCTGTTCCTTGGCGGTCCGCACCACCACGGCCCTGACCACCTCGCCCTTCTTGAGCGCCGCGCCGGGCGCGGCGTGCTTGACGGTGGCCACGATGATGTCGCCGATCCGGGCATACCGGCGGCGCGACCCTCCCAGCACGCGGATGCATAACACCTCTCGGGCGCCGCTGTTGTCGGCCACCTTGAGCCGGGATTCCTGCTGGATCATCTGGCCCGTCCCAACACTTCGACCAGCCGCCAGCGCTTGGTCTTGGACAGTGGCCGGGTCTCCATGATCATCACCCGATCGCCGTTGCGGGCGGCGTCGTCCTCGTCGTGGACGTGAACCTTGGTGACACTCCGCACGATCTTCCCGTAGCGCGGATGGCGGGTCCGCCGTTCGAGCTTGACCGTGATGGTCCGGGCCCGGGCATCGGACACGACCACGCCCACCCGTGTCTTGCGTCTCGGCCGATCAGGCATGACCGGCCGCCTCGTCCTCATGCATCACGGTCTTGATGCGCGCGATCAGGCGCCTCAGGCGGCCCAGTGAGGCCGTGTCCTCCGACTGGCTGACCGCCAGCTGGAACCGGAGGTTGAACAGCTCCTCCTTGGTCTCGTCCAGCTTCTCAGCCAGCTCGGCCGGGGTGAGTTCCCTCAACTCCAAGGCCTTCATTCCGCTACCTCCATCGTCAGTCCCTCCACGCCCGGCTATCCCAACAGTTCCCTGGATACGAACCGGGTCTTGATCGGCAGCTTGTGGCCGGCCCTGCGCATCGCCTCGCGTGCCAGTGGCTCGTCCACGCCCGACAGTTCCATCATCACCCGTCCGGGCTTGACCACGGCCACCCAGAACTCGGGGTTTCCCTTCCCCGAGCCCATCCGGGTCTCGGCGGGCTTGGCCGTAATCGGCTTGTCGGGGAAGATGTTGATCCAGACCTTCCCTCCCCGCCGGACCGTTCGGGTGATGGCGACACGGGCGGACTCGATCTGGCGGGCCGTTATCTGGCCCGGCTCCAGCGCCTGGATGCCGAAGTCGCCGAACGACACCGCGGTGCCGCCCTTGGCGTAACCCTTCATGCGGCCCCTGTGGACCTTGCGGTACTTGGTTCGCTTGGGCATCAACATGATCTACTGCTCCCCGGCCTGGTCGGCGCCGGAATCGTCCTGTTCAGCGGACGGCGCGGACGGCTCACCTGTCTCGGCCCGAGCCTTCTCGTAGGCCGACTTGGCCTCCGCCTTGCTGACCTTGCGGCCGCCGCCGGCCTCGATGATCCGCTTGCCGCCGCCGGCCTCGATCACCCGTGGCGCGGCTCGTCCACCGGCTCGCTGCTCGGCCCGGCTCTTGGCCGGCGTCATCCGGCCCGACGGCCGTCCGGCCGCCAGCGCGGCCTCGGCGGCGATCTTCTCGCGGGTGGTCTTGAGCGAGGCGACCACGTCGCCCTTGTAGACCCACACCTTGACTCCGATGCTCCCCACGCTGGTACTGGCCGTGGCCTGGCCGTAGTCGATATCCGCGCGGAGGGTGTGCAGAGGCACCCGACCTTCCCTGTACCACTCGCGGCGGCTCATGTCGGCGCCGCCCAGGCGGCCTGCGCACTCGACCCTCACCCCTTCGGCGCCTGCCTTGAGGGCGGTCTGGACGGTCCGCCGCATGGCGCGCCGGAAGGCCACCCTGTTCTCCAACTGGTCGGCCACGCCGCGGGCCAGCAACTGGGCGTCCGTCTCGGGGTCCTTGACCTCGATGACGTTCAGCTTCACCCGGCGCGAGGTCATCCTCTCCAGGCCGGATCGGATCCGCTCGGCCTCGGAGCCCTTGCGGCCGATCACAGCGCCGGGGCGGGCGGTGTGAACGTCCACCTGGAGGCGCTCGCGGGTGCGTTCGATGTCGACCCGTGACACCGCCCCCCTCTTGAGTTCCCGGCGCAGGTAGTCGCGAATCCGGTGGTCCTCGTTAGCCAGGAGGGTGTAGTCCTTGTCCGAGTACCAACGCGACTTCCAGTCGGTGACGATTCCGAGGCGGAATCCGTAAGGATGCGTCTTCTGGCCCATCAGTCGACCTCCTCACGGCCGTCGGAAACCACGATGGTGATGTGGCAGGTGCGCTTGCGGATCCTGGTGGCGCGTCCCCGGGCCCGGGGCCGGAAGCGCTTGATGGTCACGCCCTCGTCTGCATAGGCCTCGACCACACGGACCTCCCCGGCCAGTGTCTCGAGGTCCTCGCCGAGCTCGAACTTCGAGTTCATGTTGGCGACCGCCGAGCGGAGACATTTGAGGATGGGCTCCGCCGCTCTCCGATTGGAGAACCGGAGCGTCACCTCGGCATCGGTGACCGACATGCCGCGGACCTGGTCCAGCACCACCCGCACCTTGTACGGGGACTGGCGGATATGGCGGGCGCGGGCTACTGCTCTCATATCTGACCGCTACCGCCTCGTCGCCTTTTCCTTCTTGGTGCCGGCGTGGCCCCTGAAGGTCCTGGTGGGGGCGAACTCGCCCAGCTTGTGGTCCACCATCTGCTCGGTGATGTAGATGGGGACGTGGCGGCGGCCGTCATGCACGGCGATGGTCAGGCCCACCATCTCGGGGATGATGGTGCTCCGCCGGCTCCAGGTGCGGATCAACCGCTTGGGGCCGCCGCTGTTGGCGACCTCCACCTTCCTCAGCAGGTGCTCGTCCACGAACGGGCCCTTCTTTCGGCTCCGAGCCATCTGCTACCTCCGGCCTTTCTTGTTGCGGCGGCGCACAATATCCCGGTTGCTCGCCTTGTTGCGATTCCGGGTCCGGCCCTCCGGCTTGCCCCACGGGGACACCGGATGGCGGCCTCCGGACGAGCGGCCTTCGCCACCGCCGAGCGGGTGGTCCACCGGGTTCATCGCCACGCCGCGGGTCTGGGGGCGCACGCCCTTCCAGCGGTTCCGGCCCGCCTTGCCCAGCTTGGTGAGCTCGGCCTCGGTGTTGCCGACCTGTCCGATGGTGGCCCGGCAGTCCAGGAGCACGTAGCGAACCTCGCCCGAGGGGAGCCGCAGCAGCGCCCTGTTCCCCTCCTTGGACATCAGCTGGACGCCGGTCCCGGCCGCCCTGGCCATCCTGGCTCCGCCGCCCGGCTTCAGCTCGATGGCATGGACCACCGTTCCCGCCGGGATGTTCCGCAACGGAAGGGCGTTTCCGGGCCGGATCTCGGCCCCGGGGCCCGACTCCAGCATGTCTCCCACCGACACCCCTACCGGGTGGAGGATGTACCGCTTCTCGCCGTCCACGTAGTGCAGCAGGGCCAGCCGGGCATTGCGGTTGGGGTCGTACTCCACCGCCGCCACCCGGGCGGGCACCCCGTCCTTGGTGCGGCGGAAATCGACGATACGGTACCGGCGCTTGTGGCCGCCGCCCCGATGCCGCGATGTGATCCGGCCCTGGGAGTTGCGCCCCGAGGAGCGCTTCTTCTTGGCCAGCAGGGACTTCTCGGGCTTGGCTTTGGTGATCGCCGCGAAGTCCGACACCGTCTGGAACCGGCGTCCCGGTGAGGTGGGCTTTCTCTTTCTTACCGCCATCTCGAACTCACCTGCCTCAGATTCCGAAGATGTCCACGGTCTGCCCGACGGGCAGGGTGACCATGGCGCGCTTGGTGTCGGCGCGCCTTCCGACTGTCAGCCGGGTCCTCTTCCGCTTCCCCTTGCGGTTCAGCGTGTTGACGTTCAGCACCCGGACGCCGAACAGGACCTCGACCGCCCTGCCGATCTCCTCCTTGCGAGCCCGGCGATCCACCACGAAGGTGTAGGTGTTGTTGCGCTCGATGAGGTCGTAGGACTTCTCCGAGACCACGGGCTGGATGATCACGTCGCGCGGGTCCTTCATGACGCCTCCCGTCCCAGCGTCGCCGGCGCGGCGCCGGCCTCCATGACGAAGTCCTCGTCCGAGATCTCGAAGCGACCCGATTGCGATCCGGCGGTCCCGCCGGCGGTCTGCCCCAGGGCGAGTCCGGAGAAGATGACCGTGCCGGCCCACAGGACGTCGTACGTGTTCAGCATGCCGGGCCGCCCAAGGATGACGTGGGACAGGTTCCGGAATGACCGGACCGCGATCTCCTCCGAGCGGTCGACCACCACCAGTGCCTTGCCGGTGGCCCCGATCTCGCTGAGCAGGGAGGCGGCCAGCCTGGTCCTCGGCACCTCCCAGTCGAACCCGCCGATGATCTTGACGGCGCCCTCGGACGCCCGGGCCGACAGGGCGCTCCGAAGGGCCAGCGCCCTCATCTTCTTGGGGGCCCGCTGGACGTAGTTGCGGTCGCGAGGGCCGTGCGCCTTGCCGCCGCCCACCCAGATGGGGGAGCGGATCGAGCCGTGGCGAGCCCGTCCCAGGCCCTTCTGGCGCCATGGCTTGCGGCCACCGCCCCGCACCTCGGCTCTCGTCTTGGTGCGAGCCGTGCCGGAACGCCGGGCGGCCAGGTGGGCCACTACTACCTGATGCATGACATCGCGGTTGGGCGTGATGCCGAACACGGCCGGGTCGAGCAACACCTCGCCCTGCTGGACACCGGCGGAGTCATATCTGGGTGCAACGAGTTCGGGCATCGCTCAACCGTTCTTTACCGCTTCGCGGACGAAAACCAGCCCGCCTCTGGGACCGGGGACCGCGCCCTGCAGCACCAGCAGGTTGCGATCGGGATCCACGCCGACCACTGCCAGGTTGAGCACCGTGGTCTGCTTTCCGCCCATCCGTCCGGGCAGCTTGGTGCCCTTCATCACCCGGGCCGGGGTGGCGCAGGCGCCGATGGCACCCGGCGAACGGTGGACCTTGTGAACGCCGTGGCTGGCGCCCTGTCCGCGGAAGTTGTGGCGCTTCATGACGCCCTGGTAGCCCTTCCCCTTGGACACTCCGGTCACGTCGGCCTTGGTTCCGGGCTCGAACACGTCCTCGACCCGCAGCACCTGGCCCAGCCGGAATTCGGAGCCGTCATCGACCCGCACCTCCACCAGGTGGCGGGAGGGGGTGACACCGGCATTGGCGAAGTGGCCGGCCTGCGGCTTGTTGACCTTCCGGGCCGGGATCTCGCCGTAGGAGATCTGAATCGCCGAGTAGCCGTCGTTCTCCTCGGTGCAGATCTGGGTGACGTGACAGGGCCCGGCCTTGATCACCGTCACCGGTATGGCGCGGGCATGATCGTCGAAGATCCGGGTCATGCCGACCTTCTCGCCGAGGATCGCAGACAGGCTCATGTCTCGATCTCTACTTCCACGCCGGCCGGGAGGTCCAGCCTCATGAGCGATTCGATCGTGTTGTGGGTCGGCCGCAGGATGTCGATCAGGCGCTTGTGGGTGCGGATCTCGAAGTGCTCGCGCGAGTCCTTGTACACGTGCGGCGACCGGATAACGCAGTACCGCTGGACCTTGGTCGGGAGCGGAACCGGCCCATGAACGACGGCATGGGTGCGGATGACTGTCTCCGCGATCTTGCGCGCCGACTCGTCGACCACCTGGTGGTCGTAAGCCTTCAGCTTGATGCGGATTTTCTGTTCTTTCATGCTGTCTTCCTGCCGGTTCCCGTTCTGGTGTTGTTGTTATCGGATGATTTTGGTGACGGTGCCTGCCCCTACGGTGCGTCCGCCTTCTCGGATCGCGAAGCGCAGGCCTTCGTCCATCGCGATCGCCGACCCCAACTGGACTGTCATGGTGGTGTTATCGCCTGGCATGACCATCTCCACCCCATCAGGGAGGGTGACCTTGCCCGTCACGTCGGTGGTACGGAAGTAGAACTGCGGCTGATAACCCGAAAAGAACGGGTTATGCCGCCCCCCCTCGTCCTTGGTCAACACATACACCTGCGCCTCGAAGTCGGTATGAGGCGTAATAGACCCCGGAGTCGCCAACACCTGACCCCGCTCCACCTCCGTCTTACCAACCCCCCTGAGTAGCACCCCGACATTGTCGCCGGCCATGCCCTCATCCAAGAGCTTGCGGAACATCTCCACCCCCGTAGCCACCGTACGCCGAGTCTCCCGAATACCCACCACCTCAACCGCGTCACCAACCCGAACCATCCCAGCCTCAACCTTGCCCGTAACCACCGTCCCCCGACCAGTAATCGAAAACACATCCTCAATAGGCATCAAAAACGGGCGATCCACCGGACGGTCAGGAACCGGCACATACTCATCCACCGCCGAAACCAACTCCAACACACCCGCAGCCGCCTCCGCGTCCCCCTCCAAAGCAGCCAAAGCAGACACCCGAACCACCGGAACATCATCCCCAGGAAAACCATAATCATCCAACAACTCCCGAACCTCCAACTCAACCAACTCCAACAACTCCTCATCATCAACCAAATCAACCTTATTCAAAGCCACCACCACACAAGGAACCCCCACCTGACGGGCCAACAACACATGCTCCCTCGTCTGAGGCATAGGACCATCAGCAGCCGACACCACCAACACAGCCCCATCCACCTGAGCCGCACCCGTAATCATATTCTTGATGTAATCCGCATGACCCGGCATATCCACATGCGCATAATGACGCAACTCCGACTCATACTCCACATGAGCAATAGCAATAGTAATACCACGCTCACGCTCCTCAGGCGCCTTATCAATATCATCAAACACCGTAAACACATTACCCTCAACCCGCTCAGCCAACACCCGAGTAATCGCAGCAGTCAAAGTCGTCTTACCATGATCAATATGACCCATCGTCCCAACATTCACATGCGGCTTCACCCGCACAAAACGCTCCTTAGCCATGACTCAATAACCTCCTACTAGTTCTCCACGCGCCGCGCCGACAATCCGGCGGGCGATGTTTTCGGGTACGTCTCCATAAGAGTGGAACTGCATGCTTGACGTGGCACGGCCCTGCGTCTTCGAGCGGAGGTCGGTCACGTAACCGAACATCTCCGACAAGGGAACCCGAGCCATGACCACCCGGGACCGGCCACGCTGCCCGGCCTCCTCGATGCGGCCACGGCGCGACGCCAGGTCGCCCATCACCTCGCCCAGGTACTCCTCGGGAGTGACTATCTCGACCGCCATCAAAGGCTCGAGCAGCTTGATCCCCGCCCTCCGGGCAGCCTTCTGGAAGGCCATCGAGCCCGCGATGCGGAAGGCCATCTCGGAGGAGTCCGTGTCGTGCGATTGCCCATCCACCAGCCGAGCCCGCACATCCACCAGCGGGTAGCCGGCCAGAACGCCCTGTTCGAGGGCGCCCTCGATCCCGACGTTCACCGACGGGATGAACTCACGGGGGACCCTTCCGCCCTTGATCTCGTCGATGAACTCGTAGCCGCCACCGGGCCCGGTCGGCTCCAGATCGATCTTCACGACCGCATACTGTCCCCGCCCGCCGGTCTGCTTGATATAGCGCATCTCGACACCGGTAACGGGGCCTTTGATCGTCTCGCGGTAGGCCACCTGGGGACGGCCCACGTTGGCGTCCACGCCGAATTCCCGCACCAGCCGGTCCACCAGGATGTCCAGGTGGAGCTCGCCCATCCCCGAGATGATCCGCTGTCCGGTCTCCTGATCGGTCCGCACGAGGAAGGTGGGATCCTCCTCGGCGAGCCGGCCCAGGGAGTCGGTCAGCTTCTCCTGATCGGCCTTGGACCGCGGCTCGATAGCCACCGAGATCACCGGCGCCGGGAACGACATCGCCTCCAGCAGGAGCGGGTGCCCGACCGCGGTGAGGGTGTCCCCCGTGGAGGTGTGCTTCAGGCCCACCGCAGCCACGATGTCCCCGGTGAAGACGTCCTCGCGATCCTCGCGATGGTTGGCATGCATCCGCAGCAGCCTGCCCAGGCGCTCCTTGCGTCCCTTGGTGCTGTTGAGGACCGAACCTCCCTTGGAGGCGCGACCCGAGTACACCCGGAAGTAGGTGAGCTTGCCGACGTGAGGGTCGCTGACGATCTTGAACGCCAGCGCCGCGAAGGGCTCGGCATCCTCCGGGGCGCGCGAGGCGAGCATCTCCGAACCGGGGAGGAAGCCCTGGACGGCGGGCGTATCGGTGGGGCTCGGGAGGTAGTCCACCACCGCGTCAAGCAGGAGCTGGACTCCCTTGTTGCGGAAGGCCGACCCGCAGAAAACGGGCGTGAAGAGGTGTTGGAGGGTTCCGGTGCGGACTGCCGTGGTTATCTCACCGGGCGAGATGACCACATCCTCGAGGTACTTCTCGAGCAGCTTCTCTTCGACGTCGGCCACCTGCTCCAGCATCCGGCCCCGGTATTCCTCGGCCGAAGCCTCGTACTCGGCCGGGATCGGCCCGGTGGTCCAAGTACGGCCGTCGTCGCCGGCCCACATGTGGGCTTCCATCTCGACCAGGTCGACCACTCCGGTGAAGTCGCCCTCCTCGCCGATCGGGATTTGCATGATCAGCGGCACGGCCCCCAGCCGTTCCTCGATCGAGTCCACCGCAACAAAGAAATCGGCCCCGACCCGGTCCATCTTGTTGATGAAGCAGATCCGGGGCACGTGGTACCGGTCCGCCTGGCGCCATACCGTCTCGGTCTGTGGCTCTACCCCGGCCACCCCGTCGAACACGGCCACCGCACCGTCCAGCACCCGCAGGGATCGCTCCACCTCCACCGTGAAGTCCACGTGGCCCGGCGTGTCGATGATGTTGATCCAGTGCTCGTGCCACTCGCAGGTGGTGGCGGCGGATGTGATCGTGATGCCGCGCTCCTGCTCCTGCTCCATCCAGTCCATGACGGCAGCGCCTTCGTGGACCTCACCCAACTTGTACGTGCGGCCGGTGTAGTACAGGATGCGCTCGGTGAGGGTGGTCTTGCCCGCGTCGATATGCGCCATGATCCCGATGTTCCGCGTACGGCTCAGCGGGTACTGGCGAAGATGGATCAACGCGTCCGGGCTTCTCACGACTTCTTCTCTCGCTACCGATCGTTCTCTGTCCCTTGGTTCGCCTCTCGCCCCTACCAGCGGTAGTGGGCGAAGGCCTTGTTGGATTCCGCCATCTTGTGGAGGTCTTCCTTGCGCTTGATCGCCGAGCCGGTGTGCCTGGAGGCGTCCAGGATCTCGTTGGCGAGGCGCTGGGCCATGGTGTTCTCTCTGCGCCGCCTGGCGTACCCGACCAACCAGCGCACCGCCAGCGTGGAGGCTCGCCGGGGCCGGACGTCCACCGGCACCTGGTAGGAGCTTCCCCCCACCCTCCGGGACCGCACCTCGACCTGGGGACGCAGGTTGTCGACCGCTCGCTTGAGCACCATGAGCGAGTCCTGCCCGCTGCGCCGCGAGACGATCTCCATGGCCTGGTAGACGATCTTGCGCGCCTTCTCCTTCTTGCCCTTGAGCAGTACCTGGTTGATGATCTGGCTCACTAGGACATCCCTGAATACCGGGTCGGGTTCGATGGTCCGCTTCTCGGCCGGTGCACGTCGCATCGTCAGCGGCCCTTCTTGGTTCCGTAGCGAGACCGGGCCTGGCGGCGGTCATCGACCCCGGCCGCGTCGAGCGTGCCCCGGATGACCTTGTAGCGAACCCCCGGCAGGTCCTTGACCCTTCCCCCGCGCACCAGGACGATCGAGTGCTCCTGGAGGTTGTGCCCCTCTCCTGGGATGTAGGCGGTCACCTCGATACCCGAGGTGAGGCGAACGCGGCATACCTTCCGCATCGCGGAATTCGGCTTCTTCGGTGTGATGGTGTAGACGCGGGTACAGACACCACGTCGCTGCGGCGACCCGGCCAGACCCGGAGTCTTCTCCTTGCGCGCCTTGGGCTTCCGGCCCTGGCGCACCAACTGCTGGATGGTGGGCAAATTTCTCTCCTACGCGAGGTGAGTGACCACGCGGCCGCTCGCTCTTCAATTCAGGGGGCGACCGAGTGGGGAAGCATCCCTGTCGTACTACCGGCTCGCGCTCGCCGTCAGAAGCCGCCGGGCGGCTCTCGGCTCACCGAACCCTTACTTGTATCTGCTCCATGCCGGACCGAGGCTCAACGCCGGCATGGGGTCACACCGGTAGCCCGTCAGGACACGGGGATATGAACGTGCTGGTGCACGGTCACCAGTATATGCCTTCTCCTCGCCACCGTCAACGCGAGAGGAGGACGGAACTCTTCTCGGGGGTGCTGAGGTCTGAGAGGCGCGGCCGGGAGGACTCGAACCCCCAACCTTCTGATCCGTAGTCAGACGCTCTGTCCATTTGAGCTACGGCCGCACGGGTTGTTACCGGAGACTCGGCGCCGCGCTAGGAGACCGCCGGACGCCGTCCGCCAACGATAGTCGCCGATGGCCCGGTACAGGAAGCCGCCGCCCCGCCCGGGGTGTCAAGCCTGCACCGCAGGTATCATGGACATACAGGCTGACTCAGGCTCTTCGATCGCGAGGAACCCGGGTCGCTACGGAGAGGTGGCCGAGCGGTCGAAGGCGCTCGCCTGCTAAGCGAGTAGGGGGTAACCCCCCCTCGAGGGTTCAAATCCCTCCCTCTCCGCTAATCACCAGTATTCCCACCACTACGGAGACCTGTAGCGCGCGGTTCGTCGCGAACCGGTCATCTCCAGTCTTCCCTGCTGGACCATTCGCCTCAGTAGTCGCGAAGCCTGATCGGGCTTCAGCCGGCAGAGTTCGGCCGCATCCGAACGTGTGATCGAACCATGCTCTCCGACGTAGGTGAGAACCATCTGTTCCTGCTGGATCCGATCGAAGCCGCGCGTGCGGACATACGCAGCCGACTCGCCTAACTCCCGATAGAGCGCTGCTGCTAGGTGGTAGGCGCGTCCCCTGCCTTGGCCTCGGGCTTCGAGGAAGCCGCGCTCCACCAGGGAACTGAGGATCCACCGCGCCTCGTCACGGCTGACCTGGAAGAGCTGGCCTGCCCGAACCGATGTAATCCGACCCTCGGCCCGGACCTCCCGCAGTACCTGCAGCGAGTGCAGATCGAGTGGTCTGCCTTCTCGAGCCGACAACGCGGTAAACGCGGCGAGTTCCCGATCAGCCGGTCCAGCGGGCAGCCGGGCCTCCACCCAGTCCCGTGTGGATCGTGAAAAGTCGGGCAGCGGCCTTCCCAGGGCGAGTTGGTTGCGGTAGACCCTGTTGATGCCACGTCCAACCCGCTCGACAAGTCCTGCTCGCTTGAAAGCATCGGCGATGAGCGGGTTCCGCGCCTGTGGGGGCGTTGTCAGGAGGTTGTCGATCCTGATACCGGCGGGGAACCCACCCGGATTGCTGACGGATAGAGTGGCGCCCTCAATGGCAACACGGATCTCGCCGTTGGTCGAGTAGTCGCGATGGACAAGCGCGTTGCCGATCAACTCCCGAATCGCGATCTCCGAGTAGCGGGGTAGTCCAAGCCGGAATAGCCCGTCGTCGACCTCCTCCTCCGGGTTATAGGGCCTTATTGTTTCGGAGAGTTCGACCATTGCCCGGATAAGGGGGACTTGGAGGCGCCGATTGGCCCGAACGGCGTCGTGTTCGTCGAGCGCCTGGAAGACCGTTGAGTGTGTGGGGACGAAAGTCCGGAGGATGTCCGGAGTGCCGAATAGGAGGGCAGCGCCGAGGGTGAGAACACCTTCGACGGTTCTGAATCCGAGTGCGGAGAGGAGCTCTTCTTCAGATAGCGTGGCCAGAACCTCGTCGCCGCCCTCCGCGAGGCTCCGGAACCGGTCGAGTTCGGTGGGATCGAGGTCCCGTACCGACAGATCTGCCAGTGGGAACGTCGACAAGTCTCGCGACCCGAGTTCGGCCACTCTCGCGTGAACCTCATGCGGAAGGATGGGGCGGCACTGCGGCTTGCCATCGACATCGATGGCCCGCCGCACGTACTTACCCGAGGTGGTTGCGATAATCGACGTCGGCCTCGGTACATGGATCACTATCACGTCGTTGTCGCCTAACGCTTCTACGTGTGCCTCCACGCGCAATGCGGGGGAGGTCTTATTCGCAATGAGGGCCTCGATCCTGCGGGGGTCCGTCGAGTCGCCGTGTCGGGGAGGCGTGCCGTTAACCGAGCCGTCATTCGCCACCCCGATCAGCAGCCACCCTCCGTCCCCGTTTGCGAGGCACACGACCGCTTCGGCCAATTCATCATCACTGGCATCGGACTTGAATTCGATCTGGTAAGTCTCACCTTGCCAGATGAGCTCTTCGATACCTGGTGCTTGCATCCGCACTACTATACACGCTCTATTACGCATTAGATTTCGGGATAGCGCAGTGCGCATAACTTTGCATTCGGGGCATGGAGAATCTCCAGCCGTAGGCTCACGGTCCGCCCTCGCTGGAGCACATTGGCTTGTATTCGAAGCTGATGGCCCGGTGGGGTATGAACCCGTCCGAGCGTTCGCGCAGAGTCCGTGGCTCCATGAAGACGGCTGGTGGCTTGACGGTGTGTAGGGCGCGGCCGACAAAGATGCGTTGATCCACCCATGGCCGGGACGAGATACTTCTACGTCTGCCCATCGCCGCGATCGGATTCCACAGGGTCTGGGAACAGGCTCCCGAAGAGCCACCAGACGAGGTAGCCGGCTCCGAGACTGAGCGCGAGTGTGAGCAGAGGCGCTCCCGGCCAGTCGACGGTCGGGGTACCCAACCATGTGTGGCACCGCTCCCAACTCGGAACCCCGCCCACGTCATTGCAGCCGGCGACCATGGTGCTCAGGAGGGTGACCACGCCGGCCACAACCGACAACATCGGTCTCAAGACTGCAAGGAGTAGGCCTTTTGCCCGACGCGGGGGTACCGGATCGACCGACACGATCATCGCGCCCAGCCCGGCCGCGAGGGCGACGCTGGCCACCACCCAACTCACGACCTCCGGGATCTTCTGAGCCGATACCGCACCCAGCACGGTGAAGGCGAGCAGGGTTCCCATGATGACCCAGGCGACGACTACACGCACGTTGGTCCCTCTTGCTCCCAACTCAAGGCTTTACACGCCCCATTACGACATAGGTATAAACATAACGCCAGTGTGTATAACTTTGTATACGGGCATGAGCGACCTCTAGCCTGTAGCCTCACGTTCGGCCCTTGCTGGGAGCCACTGTGCTCCGACTATCCGACCATCCGGGGAGATCACCGAGTTGCGACGTAACCGGCTGCGGGAACTGCTGGATGCCGATCAGGCCAGCCTCGGCACGCATCTCATCAGCTCCTGGCCCTCGGTCGTGGAGCTGGTCGGCCTGTCGGGGATGTTCGACTACGTGGAGTTCGTGGCCGAGTACGGGCCGTACGACCTCTACGCCCTGGAGAACCTGGGCCGGGCGGTCGAGCTGTTCGACCACATGTCGGCCATGATGAAGATCGAGCAGGAGCCGCGCACCTACCTGGCGGTGCGGGCGATCGGCTCGGGTATCCAGAACGTCCTGTTCTCCGATCCCCGAACGGTCGAGGACGTCGAGGAGTGCGTCAGCGCGGTCCGGGCCGAGACTCCGGGCTCCGGCGGACGCCACGGCGTCGGCCTCCGCCGCGATGTCGGGTTGGGGCTCGAAGCGGGGACCCCTGCCTTCGTGGAAGCCCTCGATCAGGCCGTGATAGCGCTGATGATCGAGAAGGACCCGGCGGTGGAGAACCTGGAGGACCTCCTGTCGGTGGACGGCGTCGACATGGTCCAGTTCGGCCCGGCGGACTACGCGATGAGCATCGGCCTGGCAGGACAGTTGAGCCATCCGCGGGTCCGAGAAGCGGAGGAACACGTGATCTCTACCGCGCTCCGGATGGGAATCGCCCCTAGGGCGGAGCTGAGGAATCAAGAGGGCGCCGAGCGATACCTGGAAATGGGCGTCAAGCACTTCTGTATCGGTACCGACGTGCGGATCCTGTTCGACTGGTTCAAGGACGCCGGCGCCGGCATGCTGGATCTCCTGGGACGTGACCCGCCCGGCCGGACCCACGGATCCGGCTCCTACAGGTAACTGCCCGCCGCTCCGGCGGGTGGTCAACCGAGTCCGGAGGCTACGAACTTGCCGATGTACCAGGCCACCACGCCTCCGAGTCCGGCGATCAGCATGTTCTCGAGGCCTGCACGTATCTTGGATGTGCGCGCAACGATCGACTTGACGACGCCGACAGCGAACAGGCCGGCAGCGGTCAAGGCACCGGCCCACCAGAGCCCGACCGCGGTCTCGCCGGTGAACACGAAAGGCATGACGGAGGTCGCCGAGCCGGCCAGAAAGAGCACGCCCGACATGGCCATGGCAGTGAAGGGAGAACGCCGCTCGGAGTCGACAACACCGAACTCCATTACCTTCATCGCATTCAGCATGCCCTCATCCGACCGGTCGAATACGGCCACGATGTCCGTCACTTCGTCCTCGCCGAGGCCCATGGCCGCGAACATGTCGCCTAGCTGGTCCAGTTCCTGCTGGCGGTGATATCGAATGTGCTGCCGCTCCAGCTCGATCTCCGCCTCCAGGACTTGATCCTGAGACTTGGTCGCCAGATACTCCCCGGCAGCCATCGAGACAGCGCCCGCAATCGCGCCGGCCACGCCCGCCAGCAGGACCTGGTCCGCGTTGAGACCACCACCAACCACACCGGCGACGAGCAACAGCATCGACACCAGCCCGTCGTTGACGCCCAGGATGATGTCCCGCCAGTACGGCCGGCTGTCGCCGATGTGGCTCTGATACGGGGGGATGGCCGCTTCGCTCCGCGGCTCCGGCGCCACATGCTGCTCGTTCACTGTGACGGGGACCTGCATTCGGCGTCTGAGATAGCGCCTCATATTCTAGCGGCGCATCGCTTAGCCACCCGGCCGACCGAGCCGCCCCGTGGGGATGAACCCGACGCCGACACGAGGCTCGGAGTCCTTGGCGCAGGGTACGGATCGCGGTGGGCGGAGGGAGTGACCGCCGTTTGCTGGTTTCCTACCGGTTCTCGGTGTTTCGTTCGTGTATCGTCTCCCCAGGTAGGGGTGGGTTTGTTGGGTTCTTGTCGTCTCAGGTGGGTTCACTCAATCCCACTTGGAAAGTGATAACCATAAGTGATAACCTGACAGCCACGCCTAGCGGGAGGGGGACGGTGAAGCGTCCACGCATCCTATCAGCCGCGTTCGTGCGCACCGTCAACCAGCCAGGACGGTACGGAGACGGCAGGGGCGGGTATGGGCTGAGCTTGTTGGTCAAGCCAAGATCAAACGGGCGGTTGTCCAAGACGTGGAGCCAACGGGTCCGCCTCCACGGACGTGTCACGAACATCGGCCTCGGCGCCTACCCGATCGTCTCGCTATCCGAGGCCCGGAAGAAGGCGCTCGCGAATCGGCGAACCATCGAGAAGGGCCTCGATCCTCGAGGCAGCCGGATACCCACCTTTTCCCAGGCTGCGGAGAAGGTGATCGCGATGCATGCGGCCGGGTGGAAACCGGGCGGCAAATCCGAGGGACAGTGGCGGTCGTCGCTTAGCACCTATGTGTATCCCCGATTGGGGGATGTGGCGGTGGATCGGGTCAGCACCGCCGATGTGATGGCTTGTCTTGTTCCTATTTGGCATACCCGCCCGGAGACAGCACGGCGGATACGCCAACGCATCGGCGCGGTTATGCGCTGGGCGATCGCGCAGGGGTACCGGGCCGATAACCCAGCGGGCGACGCCATAACGGCTGCGCTTCCCTCCAACACGGGAAGGCGCCGACACCACCGTGCTTTGCCACATGCCGACGTCGCGGCCAGTATTACTACGATTCGGGCTTCTGCGGCGTATCCGACGACGGTGTTGGCGTTCGAGTTCTTGGTGCTCACGGCCTGCCGCTCCGGCGAGGTACGGGGGGCTCTTTGGGACGAGATCAACCTGGACGCTGCTACTTGGACGATTCCCGACTCCCGCATGAAATCCGCCCGCCCCCACCGTGTCCCCCTCCCCGAAGAAGCCCTAGACCTGTTGGCCGAAGCGGAGCGGTTCCGGGATCGGAGCGGGCTGGTGTTCCCATCCCCAACGGGGCGGGAACTCTCCGATACCACGCTGTCCAAACTGTTGCGGGAGAACGGCATCCCAGCAGTACCGCACGGATACCGGTCAAGCTTCAGAGACTGGGCAGCGGAGCTCACCGACACCCCACGGGAGATCTGCGAACTCGCACTAGCACATGTCAACAGCGACCGGGTCGAAGCCGCCTACCGTCGCAGCGACCTATTCGACCACCGCCGACAACTTATGCAACGCTGGGCCAACTACCTCCACACCCAAACCCCCACAGCTACACCACCGCCTACCTGACCGAACAAACCCAGCCACCCCGATTAGCCCATCCCAGATGAAGAGCGAAACACTTTTGACCCCTGGCCCGTTCGACGTTTCAGGTCGGCCCGCAGCGGCCGAGGCGGACTGACCCCTCGTCCCCGCCGTCGATTAGCCTGTCGGTATCCTATCTGGGGATTTCCATCGCGCCTGAGCCTGTTCTGTCGCCTCCGGCCCGTCGCATGCTTTGGACCGTGTACGGGTTCCGTCCCGGCGGTGGCGGGGCCCTTTATGTCTCGTTCATGGTGGGGTTCGACTCGCCCGAACCTCTCCCGTGGGCTGGTAGCCATCTGCGCACCGCCACGGGGGAAGTACGAAGTGGTATCCACCCCCCAACCGACGCCCCGGGCGTTGCCTTGGCCTACATGTGGGATCTCGAGGGAGGCCTCGATTACCGCGGACGGCAAGAAGGCGTCTACATTCTCGGCGGCGTCACCGACCTACCCCCGAACCATGTGCGGCTGCTCGACTTCACTGCCGGGATGCTGCTGGGCTCCTTCAGCGAAGGAACCCGGCCTCGCTGGCGCTCGGTTGGCTAACAGAGGGGGCCATCCGTCCTATGGCATCGGCGGGGCCGGCCGTTTCCGTCCCGGTTAGTAGCGGACTACCTCGTCCGCTGGCACCGTGTGGCGGTAACGTTTGGTTTTCAACCACTTGGGTCGTGCCGTCCCAGCAATTCGGAACGCAGATCTAACAGGGTTCGTCCGCTGGGTGTCTTCCACACCCGCCACCCGTTGACGGCTGTGCCGGCTGCCTCGCATGCCGCCCGCGAAGGAGACGAATAGATTCGGCCGTCGTCGAGTTTGATGTCGCCGGTGTCCAGAACCCTCGCCGTGTAGGACTTTTCTTTCTGTGGACGGGTCCACGTCAACGGAGTGTCCGCAGCGATCAGACCTTCGTCCAAGAGGTCCTTGACAACGACACTACGCCCTTTGAGCATGTGACGGTTCCGTCCAGCCCGGCTACCGTCACCGCTGCCATCTTGGTGGACTTCGGGTTCGTGGTCAGCGTCGACATCCACGAACCGGCGGTTATCTCGGTCTTGGTAGACAGTGACCCGCAATACCGTGATCGGCAAGCCGTTCTCTGCCAGATACCGCAGCGCGGCGCCGGTCCGGTCGTCGAAGTCTCTAGCGACGAGCACGAGCCGCGGTGGTTGTTGAACCAACTGGGGCGAGTCGCTGTCTGTGAACTCCGTCCACGCTTCAAAGAACGCGTCTTCGCCGTCGTGGAACATTGCTGCCAACTCGTCGAGGCTGGTGTCCAGCGCCCATCCGGCGTACTCGAGGCACTGGGCCAATTGATCACGGGCGATGTCCCGCTTCACTTCGATCACATGCACGTACCCGTCTTCGTCGAGTGTCACAATGTCAGGCCGGAGCCCCCCACTGATGTTGCGTTGACGCGCGACCGGGAACAGTGGCACACCGACGAAGGCGTCAAGGTTGGACCAAAACAGATCCTCGATCTCTTCCTCATAGAGACCCGAAGCGAACGGCACCCGACGAAACGGGACCAGTTCATCGTCTCTGACCTCGAAGAGCGGCAACGTTACCTTCTTTCAAGTTCTAGCAAGGCCCCGATCCGCAGGCTCCTCGGCGGAGACTACATGCTCAACGCCGAATCCGGTGCCGTCACCGACGACAGGCCCCCTCTCCCCAAGCGTTGGGTTCCATGTGGAGTGATCAAATTCCTCCATCACCCCCGGATGCGGCGGACGGAGCAAACCGCTACCTACCTTGGGGGTCTGAGACGATTCAGTTATCTTCCTGGGCTCGACTATGTAGCTCAAGATAGAACACGTGCCCATATTTGCAGGGCGAAACCCGCTACAAGAAAAGAGAGGGCGAGTCTGGAGAGGCGACCATAGAGCCGCTTCTTCTTCGGATTAGCCCCATCCAGGGTCAACATTCCTTGTGTGGCCACCTTGGGAGGGAGCCCGAAACAAAAGAGCAAGACCACTCCCACTATGTCAAGGCTCAGTCCCAGGATATCTAGCACAGATATTAGGTTCATATCGTTGGCTTTCGCTCCGGATGCCATGTCCCTGCCTTAGCCGGTGTTTGCGCAAGCGCCCTTCCCTCTCTATAGCAGCTCCCGGCTCGGTGGTAGCAGAGGGGAAATGCCCTCGTTTGCCCGAGACGCGTTCCGTGTCTAGCCATCCCTGTCAACCCCCACGGCATCGGTGGATTCAGGCTTAGACGCTCGTTGGTGCCGCCGCGACGGCCTCGGTGGCTAGCCGGTCCAGTCGCTGGGTTGGCCGCGTCCGCTGCCATCGGCAGATGCTGCCGATACCCGCCTCTGTAGCCACGTTCAGCCCATCGACGGCGAGGACTGTGGGGCCGTTTTGGGAACAACCCCGCGCTGGTCTACTGGCGTAGCTGTAGCGTCGGGGCCTCGTCCTGCCGCTAACGACCCTTGCCCCCGCCAATTGCGGGCCCTGAACCGTGGTCTAGAGGCTGAGGCCACCCCTTGGTGGCGGACTTTTCTGGGCTGTTTGGGTGTCTCGGAGCTTTTTGAGTTTCCACGCCAGGGTCGGTTGTAGCTCGATGCGGCGTTGGAGTGTCGGGTCTGTTGTGAGTAGCTCGGTTACCACGGTTGTGTCCTCGGCGACCCTGTCGAGGAATGCCATCTCAGCGTCGGTGAATGGTAGGACACGGCTGAGTGCCCGGTGTCGCATGTTGTGAAGGTCCGCAGCATAGGCGCCAAGCGCCGCACGCGCAGGCCGTTCGTCAGATCGGAGCATGGGGAGCAGTTCACGGGAGATTCGCGTCGGTGGGGCCGGTGGGGGCACCGGTGTCGCATCCCGGTAATCGACCTTCCGGCCAGACCCCACTACCACAAACGCGAGTCGCAGCCTATCGGGGTCTAGTGGATGACGATTCTCAACTTGGGGCAGCGATCCGGCGTCGAACTGGTCCCGGGGGTGGTTCCGTTCGACTAACGCGGCGAGCTTGCCGGCGACGACTTCGTGGGGGTCTTGTACGAGAACGTCGGTCGCTCGCCAAGGCCCCGGCAGCGTAGACGACCGTCTCGTTGGTGGCCATAGCGGTACCCGGTTCATGTAGTCGAGGTCCAAGAAGATGTTGGCGGACTGACCGTCGACGCTTTCGTAGTTCAGCCGCCACTTCCCACCCTCGTAGTTGCGGGACTGGAATCGGAGCCTGTACCCCATGGCCGCGACCAGGTCCTCCAGGGCCGCCTCGACGGGCCCACGGTCGGCAAGCATCTGTTCCCGCTCCGGTGCTCCTACGAAATCGAGGTCGAGGTCCACGGACAGGCGAGGGGCGTCTAAGAGGAACAGGTTGAGCGCAGATCCACCCTTGAGGGCGAACTGGTCCCCCAAGTACGGGTGCGAGGACAGAGCGTCCATGACACCGAGCAGGCGAACAGTTTTCTCAAAGGCGACCACGTTGTAGCCGTAAGCGGCGGCGTGGCGTCTCAGTTCACCAACGATATCCATAGAACTGATCCCATGTTTCTTCCGCCACAGCATAAGGAACGATCAGATTCCAATCCCTGACCAGGTTGCCCCCCTCCCCTCGGTCCATGTAATGAGGCTGGCGGGGCTTGCGCAGGCGGAGCGGGTCGAGGACCCGATCATCAAAAGGCCAGAACTCCCGATGCCGCTCAAGGAAATACCCGACCTTCGCGCACGTCGTTGCGTTGTCGAGCAGGATCGCATACTCCACCACCCGGGAGACATCGAGATCGTCCACCATCTGCAGCGACCGCCAGACCTCCTCCCATCCCCCTGCCAGCCGCGGCGCCGAAAGAACATCCACAAACGCCCGCTCCATCGAGGTAACCCGCACCACACCGCCTTGGAAGGGCTTCTCAACGACACCCCACTGCTCGCGGCCGGCACGCCGAAGCGCCACCGGGTACCGAGTGCCCCTATAGAAACTAGGCCCAAATCGGAACAGCGGCAACGGCGCCGCCGCCGAGTACACATACTCCGTCCAAACCGAGTACGCACACCCAAAGAACTCCAGCGCCCCATGATGTGACACGACAGCGTCCCTAGCCAGCTTGCTCACTACCAGGTACTCGTCGGGCCAGAACCCCTCCGGCCCCGCCGACCACGAAGGAACCGCAGCGAACAACCCCGACCGAACCCGAACCACCCGACCAGCAGACTCCCAACCCGCCACCACACGACGAACCGCGCCCCGCCCAGCGGATACGGGCAAACGCTCGCGCAGGTCAGAAATGGTAAACACTGGAAGCTCCCCCAAGACTGCCTCGTGTTCCATGCTCCCCTCGGAATACGCGATCACCGGAACGCCCCCAAAAGGGTACAGCCCCCAACGACACCTGCCGTCCGTCACCGGGACACCTGCCCTCCCCGGCGTCCGCCAAACACACCCCACACGGACAATCGACCAGGCAGCCGAACTTACCGCGACTCATACCGCCCCGGACGAAGGTCAGGGTGCCACCCCGAAGGCCGCAGCGGAAGCAGTTGTACACACCCTTTTGGCCGCTGATACTCAGCGAATGCGTGCCCTCATCGCCGTGGAGGCGACAGAGGGCCATCGCAGCGTCGCCGCCTGAGCGGGTGACCTCGCTGATCAGTGACACGATGTCGGCCGCTTCCCGAACGAGCGACGCCGCTCTCGATCCCATGCTGCTCCTTCACTTCTCGCTGCGCGTCCCCCTTGCATCGACACCACTCTGCCACCCGACCCCCAAAACTCGGTCGCGGATCCTCCCCGACCCGGTCGCGCTCAACCGCGACCGGTCGCGCATCCGATTCGGCATCCCCCAAGCCTCGCCTTGGCCGTACCGCAACAAGAGCAAACGTTCACAGCGAGTGACAGAGGAACCCCGCAACCGGGAGCTGCCCAGCCCCGCCCTGAGTGATGGGACACCTGCCCGCCCGGCAGGAGAGACGAGCACAATGTCGCTCCAGACCATACGGAAAGGTACCGAAGAAGCAGTCATAGAAGGCAGCCAGATCGGAATCCGCAGCAGGCGGAACGCCGGAACCCGAAGATCAAGGCCCAGGGGACGTATATCCCAGGTAGGTGCTGGGCCGAAGTAGCAGGCAGGGCAGGCGAGGCAGCCCGAAAGGCAGCCAAGTTTTCATTAAAATGGGACACACGTCCCGGACATATGTCCCGCCACCGGTTCTGCCCTGGGAGCAGCTGTTCCCGTTCATGACAGGGCGTGGCAGCTTCGAGCCGGTGTCGCATCGTATGTGGCGCTGGCCGAAGAGTTCGGGTGTTCGGTGCTCACCCTTGTACGCCTGACTGGCTCACACCCCTGGTCCGCAGTGCCCGGATCCGTGTCCTCCCGAACGCGCGTTTCTAGGAGGTCGGCGTTTCCTTTTGGCCGATGCTTCCCGCTGGGACGGTGGTGTCGGCTGGACGAGAGGGGTGCCCGGTCGCGTATCTGCCGCATCGCGGTCGCGTTTCTGCCCGATCGCGGTCGCGTGTCGCGGTCGCGTATCCTTCTGACCTGGGTATTCGCGGCCCAGGGTGTATTCGCTCGGCGACCCGGCGAGGGCCAGGCCGGTTCAGTCCCTCATATGTCTGCCCGCCTGCCGGTGGTCCTGGGTTCGATGGTGGCGCGTCTGGTCTTCCTGAACCGGCGAAGAAAGGGGGCTTCTTGCCCCCGGTCTTGCGGTGGTCATAGCCCCTTGGGGAGAGGGGCCGGTACCCGCACAGCGGATCGTCGAGTTGGCAGTGATGAGCCGGCGGCGGCAACAAAGAACAGTGGAGGTGGGGGATGGGTAATGGGACAGCTACCAGCGGTTTTTGTCCCGCCCCACCTGTGATCAGCTTCGCGATCGACAACTCGGAGCGGCCTACCACTCCGGCCACCGTCTGGCTGATGGTGTCGACACGCGGTCGACAGCTACCACCGCTTGGCGATGACCGCTCCCGCGCCCTGACCCACAGCGTCTCGGCACTGTTCAACTGCTCGGCCGCGTGTGTGCCACCACCGGTTGGGGCCGAACATCGGGGCCTGACCTGACGGACCGGAACGAACCAGCCTGCCCCCTGGGAGGCGCAAAGCCCACCGCCGGGGACAGCTGCTGGTGGGACATAGGTCCCACCCTTCGGGGACATATGTCCGGGACATTTGTCCCATTTTAATGAAAACTTGACTGTCCGTTCAGCCCGAGTTGACGGCCCCGGTCTGGGACATACGTCCCCCTCGATCAGTACTGCCCTGGGGACATGTGTCCCGGCCCTCAGATCCACGGATGGGATCAGGCGTCCTGCTGTAGTCCCGGTCTCACCCTCGGGGGATTTGGAGGGTGCCCGCTTCTTCTGCCCCGGTTCTGCGCTATCGGGACCCGCTCATGCTCTCTTCGAGGAAAGGGGCTGGGAATCCCGGCCGGGTAGCGTCCTGGCTCTGCTTCGGCGCGGGTTAGGGACCGCCGCGCTTCCAAAAGGGATCCGCCCGCACGGGCGCCCTGTTCGGCCGTCAGAGCCCCAAGAGATGCTCGCGGCCGAGTAGGGGTCAGGTAGTTCGAGGCCTGTGTTAGCGGCCTATCCGGTGGGATCGGTGCAGGGAACCCACGTGCGGGGTTGGCAGGACGTCAAGTCATGATCGTGTGGGCACGGTGATGTAGTCCATGTGCACTTTTACTCAAGAGCTACGTTAAAGTTGGGTCATGGAGTATTTGCGACCGCAGGCGCACGAGTTGATCGACCGGATCTCGGGGGTGCCGGACCGGATCATCGCCGTGTTCGGACCTCGGCAGACTGGGAAGACGACTGCGGTTCGCCAGGCTTTGCGCCGTGTGCCGGGCGAACACCTCTACGTGGCGGTGGATCGGCCTGAACAGATTGGCGGCCGTTTCAGGCCTTCCGAGAGTCTTGCGGCCCAGGCTGAGCCCGAAACGAGGGATGGTCGCTGGTTGGTTCGGGTGTGGCAGGAGGCGCGTCGGCAGGCGTCCGAGTCGGATGGTCGATTCGTTCTGGTTCTCGACGAGATCCAGAAGGTCGATGGATGGTCGGATGTGGTGAAGGGTCTATGGGACGCGCTTCGCGCCGAAGGGCCGCCCATGTTTGTGGTCATTCTTGGATCCTCCCCGCTCCTGATGCAGTCTGGATTGCACGAGAGCCTGGCGGGCCGTTTCGAGCCTGTTCGCTTCAACCATTGGTCGTCCGGGGAAATGTCGGAGGCGTTTGGCCTTGACCTGGATCGGTACGTCTACTTCGGTGGCTATCCGGGTGCCGCTCCATTTATCAGGGATGGGGACCGGTGGAGGGAATATGTCAGTGGGGCTTTGATCGAGCCTGTGATTGAACGCGACGTGCTCGCCATGACGCGAGTTGACAAGCCGGCTCTCCTGAAACGCCTCTTCGACATGGGCGCTCTCTACTCGGGCCAAGTCCTTTCATACAACAAGATGCTCGGCCAACTCCAGGATGCCGGCAACACCACCACCCTTTCTAGGTATCTCAAACTGCTATCCGACGCGGGTCTGCTCACCGGACTGCCCAGGCACACGCTACGTCCGATCTCGGCGAAGGCGTCCACTCCCAAACTCAACGTGTTGAACACAGCGCTGATGTCGGTCGCATCAGGTTACGGTTTCAACGAAGCTCGATCCGATCGGACGTTCTGGGGGCGGCTCGTCGAGAGCGCTGTGGGCGCGCATCTTCTAAACACATCGGGTCCCGGCACGGAAGTCCGGTACTGGCGGGAGTCCGGGCGCGAGGTGGACTTCGTGCTCAGGAGAGGCCACCGGGTAGTCGGAATCGAGGTGAAGACCGGCAGGACACCCTACCGGCATTCGGGTTTGGAGGCCTTCGACGAGCGATTCCGGCCCCATCGGATTCTGATAGTCGGGCCCGAGGGGCTTCCCCTCAAGGAGTTCCTGTCCCGGCCTGCCGACGACTGGTTCGGGTCGTGACCGGGATCGTGGTGGACCGAACCTGCCGGCAGGTATACCGGTCCGGGCCGGATTTACCCGATGCCGGTGTGCCTAGAGGTTTGGAAGCGTACCGATCCCGGCTGGCCTACGTTCTGTTGGGCGATCCGGGCATGGGCAAGACCACCCTGTTCAAGATGGAGAGCGAAGCTCTCGGCAGTGAGGCCGAGTACGTGACAGCTCGGGACTTCATGATGCTCGATCTGGACGCGCGGCCGGAGTGGAAAGACCGAATCATATTCATAGACGGCCTCGACGAGGTCCGGGCAGGATTGACTGACGCCCGGACACCTCTCGACCAGATAAGGTCCCGACTGGATCGCCTACGTCCCCCGGGATTCCGTATAGCCTGCCGGGAAGCCGACTGGCTCGGAGAAAACGACCGTCGAAGCCTGGAGCGAGTAGCGCCGGAACAGGAACTGGCCATCTTGCGCCTTGACCCACTGGACGGAGTATCGGCCCGGATGCTTCTCGATTCCCTGATCCCGGCGGACAGTGGGGCCTTCATGGAGGAGGCAGAGTGTAGGGGCCTTCGCCGGCTGGTCGGTAACCCGCTCACCCTTCGGCTGCTGGTAGCCGCCCTAGGTTCTGGCGCAAGCGAGTGGCCCGACGGCCGCTACGAGACCTTCGAGATCGCCTGTAAGCAGTTGGCAGTAGAGGCGAACGACGAGCATCAGCGTGGCGTTCGCTTACTGTCATTTCCAACGGTCGAGTTGCTCGATGCCGCGGGTTATGCCTGTGCTGTGCTCCTTCTGTCAGGCAATGTGGGCTTTACCCTGGCTCACACCTCCGGCTCATCCTCCATCCTGGCCCTGGCTGACCTGGATGGGGGGCCCCTGGTGCTGTGTCAACGCCTTAGCGGAGCCCTTGCCACGAGGCTCTTCAGCGCAGCCGAAGACGGTTCGCGCCAACCGGCCCACCGCTGGATCGCCGAGTTCCTGGCTGGCCGATATGTGGGCAAGCTGATCGAGGATCGAACGCTACCGGCCGCACGGGTCCTAGCCCTTGTCACCAACCCCGCGAATGGGCAGGTACCGAGCCAGCTGCGAGGGCTATCCGCATGGCTGTCCGCGAGTTCACCCCGGGCGCGACACTATCTGATCGACGCCGATCCCGTGGGCGTTGGCCTCTACGGGGACCTCAGCCGATACACGAGGCCTGACAAAGAGCGCCTACTCCGATCCTTGTGGCGCTCCGCCCGACAGGGCCCCTTGTCCGGGCACGCATCGCGAGATGGCAGGGCGATTCGCGCACGAGACGACACGTACCGGATGTTCAGGCACCTCGCGTCACCGAACATGGTTCCCGTGTTGGAGCGTATGCTCGACAGCTTCGAACCGGATGAAGCAGGTAGCAGATTCCCTGAGTTCCTTCTGAAAGCGCTCTCGATGACAGAACCCGAGCACGCGAACGACCTCGCGCCTCTGATACCCCGTCTATGGGAAATGGCAAGATCGTCATCCTGGACGATGCCGGTACAACGGGCTGCGCTGGACGCGTACATCCAGCTCGTGCCGCCAGGGCAAGTTAAGAGTAGGGATCTCAAGGCGTTTCTCGACGAACTGGATCGTGCTGGGTCGGATCGGTCCGGTGAGCTGAGAGGAACCTTACTCACGGCCCTCTATCCAGATGTGATCGAACCGGATACCACTTGGCGTTACTCTGTTCCGATTCCGAAGAACTTCTACGGCCGTTTCCGGAGGTTCTGGAACAAGACTCTGTTCGAGGTCTCGTCGGACCGGCAGATCCATGAGCTGTTGGACACCCTGACCGAGTTTTCCCAGGAGGTAGTCGATGCTTTGGCTTTCGCGCACGCCGATCAGCTGATGCCAGAGCTCCTGGCGAAAGGTTTGGAGACCTTGAGTGACGAACCGGACTTTGCTCGCCTGTACCGCTGGCTGATAGCCGTGAGGCCTCCCGACGAGACCTATGGCAGTCCCGACTGGCGTCCGGTCAGACAATGGTTGGATGCCCGCGGCAATATCGTGAACCGGCTGTTCATGGAGGCCATTCGCGAAGACCCAGACGCCGGTGTCCCGGGCCGCCACTTCGAGTTCGAGTGGCTCACCCATGGATGCAGGTTGCCCGCGGACTTTGGACGCTGGTGTCTCGGCCAAGCCCTTGCCGTGGCCCCGACCGAGCCGGAACTGGCTGCGGTTCTGGTGGATGAAGTCTCTTTCTCCCTGGACCAGCCGAGCATCAGTATCGGGCTGGAACCGGACGCGATCAGAGATCGCTTGGTCGAGCAACCGGACCTGCTTCGCCGATTCGATGATCTGGCGAAGCAGCGGTCAAGAACCCGTTCTTACCAACGAGATCCGCGGGTCGAGCACAAGATCAGCCAATACGCCGAGAAGCAGAGAAAACAGCAGCAGGAATGGGATCAGCACCTGCGCGCCCACCGTTCCGAGCTAGCCGACAACCGGCTGCCCCTGAACAACCTTGATGTCTTGGCACAGGTCTACCTTGGCCTTGTAAGCGGATTGGGGGCAAGCACACCGACTGATCGTGTGGCCAAGTTCATAGGAGGCGACCCCGAACTGGTAGAGATGGTGACGTCCGCGCTGGAAAGGGCGATCTGGCGAGACGACCTTCCGAGCGTGAGCCAGACCATCTCATGGCATTCCCAGACCCGGCGACCCTACCTGGCCTGGCCGGTGGCGGTGAGCCTAACGCGTCTGGGTGGGGACTCCGAAGGTCTCGGCCGGGTCGATGCCGACCGACGGCGCCGCGCCCTCGCGCTCGCGTTCACCTCTCCGATGATCCCCGGCGCCTCGGAATCGTCCTATCTGAGCCATTGGCTGAAAGACGACCCCGACCTGGTCTTCGAAGTCCTCACCCGCTGCGCCATTGCTGGTATCCGCAACGGCGACAGCGTGATCCCCGGCCTCTACCACCTCGGCGGGATCAAGGACCATAAGGGCCGGGTGTTCCAGGCCAGGCGGACGGTGCTCGAAGCCTTCCCCACCCGGATACCGGCGAAACAACTCGCCGCCTTCGACCACCTGCTCGCCCTCGCCATCACCTCCGGCACCCGCGACGCCCTCGAACCGTTGGCCAGCCGCAAACTGAGCCTCCGCAGCCTGGACGTGGCCCAGAGGGTGAGATGGATGACGGTCGCGGCCATGCTGTCAGGCGGGGGAGAGGCAGCCCGTGGCCTGGAACGCTACGCCAGGGAGAACGAGAGACGGGTCCGGCACCTGGCCGGATTACTCGAGGCGGTTGAGGACGTCTCCGGCGTCGGCACGCAGCTCGGCGCCGGATGGGACTCTGAGATGCTAACCGGCCTGATCAATCTGCTGGGTCGGTCCTATGGGCCTCTTGTGGACGACCTCGACACATCGGAGGTACATCCATCGTTCCTGATCTCGTCGTGGATCAGCATGCTCGGTGCCCGACCGGACCCGGCGGCCAAAGAGGGCCTGGAACGCCTGGAGCGCGAGGCCCTGTTGGAGAAATGGCGGCGACACCTAGTAAGGGCTCGAGAAACCCAGCGAGTGGTCGCCGGTAACGCCTCCTACCAGCACGCTGACCCAGACCAGGTTCAACAGACCCTAAATAACCTGGAACCGGCCAACCCGGCCGACCTATGGGCGCTCCTGACCGATCTACTCAGCGACATAGCAGGCTTCGTACGGGGCGACAGCTCCAATCTATGGCGAGCCTTCTGGAACGAGGACTCTTACGGCCGGCCCGTCAAGCCCAAGCCAGAGAACTCCTGTCGCGACGTCCTTCTGCGCGAAATCAACAACCGCCTACCCACCGGTGTGGACGCGGTTCCGGAAGGGCGCTACGCCTCGGACAAGCGGGCCGACATCCGCGTTGCGTACCGGGGATTCAACGTCCCTATCGAGATCAAGAAGGACACGAATCGCGACCTGCTTACCGCCGTGGCCGGCCAGCTCCGGCTTTACACCACCGATCCTACGACAAGCGGATACGGTATCTACCTGGTGCTCCGGTTCTGTTATGACAGACAGGGGCGGCTTCCCACCCGACCCCTCCGAACCGACGCCGAGCTACACCGCATCCTCGAAGGTCAGCTGCCAGACGATGACAGACACCGGATCGCGGTGAAGGTAATGAACGTCACCAAACCCGGATAGCACATTCCTGTGACCGCCTGTGCGCAGGTGGGGTCCACCCAGTCCGGGCTGTTGACCTCGTCGAAAAAGTTGAGGCTGCGCGATTTCGTGGGATTGGGCGCTGTGGTCGGTGTGGTGGGTACACTTCCCGGCAAGCCTCATCGGGCTAGCCAGTCAGCCCCGTAACGTGAGATGTTGGTAATCTTGTGTGCCTCGCGCCTCAGGATTGTTGCTATCCGGCCGGGTGAGTCGATGATCTCGTTGAGATCATCGTGATCGAGGATCATCACGGTCAGTGCGCTGTGTTTCATCACTTCTTGCGCGTAGTTACGTGCATGCGTGGTTACCGGGCAGTTGGCGAAGATCAACACGATCGTTGCCTTTGTGACGAGGGAAATGCCGATTTCTTTCGCGATGTCCTCCAGACTGACGCGGCCTGACGGTGTGTTTTTGCATTGGACCTGCCAGCGAGTCGGAACGTTCCCCAAGGTTCCAGCCAGTAGCACATCGACTTCAGCGTGCGCTGTTTCGTCAGCGGCCCGCTTTCTCCAGGCGACGAAGCGCAGGCCGAGCAGTCGCATCACCCAGATGGCCAAGGCTTCGAGCGCTTCACCCTTGATGTTCCTATCTTTGGATGTCAGGTCGGCTCGGATGTTCGTGGGTCGGCGTCGGTAGTAGGCGATGAGGGATGGGTCTAGGTGTTTGATGGTGCGGGCGATAAAGGGTCTGAGCACCTCTGCGTCGAAGCGGTCGGTCGTTCGGAGATGCGAGGTCTTGCCTCCGGATGTACCGCGGGTCGTGAATTCGATGAGCCCCGCCTCCTGTAGTGGTTCGAGGAAAGTCTTGGGCATGTTGGCCCTATCGACCCGTCTGCCCATGATGCTTTCGGTCAGGTCCCGCACATCGGCGGCCGGGTAGCGCCCATCGGGCTCTATGCGGCACAAGGCTTCGACGAAGGCCTGCTGCTCTTCGCCGAGTCCAACCAGGGCGGCGACGGTCTCGTCGCTCATCCCGACCAAGTGTTCCTTGGCGGCAGGGTCCACTTCCCAAGCACGATGCCGTCTCTTCGGGAACACATCGGCTTCGGCCAGCCACTTGCGGAGGCTATTGATAGCCGTGTTGTGGATACCGACCTGGAACCCTTGGTCGGTCAGGTACCCCGCCAGAGAATCGCCGGTGACCTTGAGTCCGTCGTGCACCATCTGTTGGGCTGCCTCGACCACCCGGAGACCACCGAGGTTGAGGAGGATATGCCGAGCGAACGTGCGGTGGAGATCATCGCCCTCTAAGGCGGCGAGGGTGTGGGAGAGAGCGGTCGCTTCCCAAGAGGGTATGGGCTCGATGAGGCCGTACTGGCGGGCAGCCTCAAGAGGCAAGGATGCCTGTCTCCGGGTAGGGGGCTTCTTGTAGGGCTGTATTCGAACCGGCCCACGGGTTGTTGCTTCTTCCATCGCCGGCTTGTCGCCACTGTGCGCGATGATGGCATCGAGGAACGCCGATAGGTCGACCAAGTCGGGGGTGAACTGCGAACCAACGGGTATATCGCTTGGCTGAGCCACCTATCCGCCTAGGGGCGCACCGATGAGTGAGTACGTCGGATTCTGATGGGTCCCCCCAGTGACAAGTGCCAGTGCACGCACAGTCAGAACCGCGCCTTCCGTCGTAAGCGGTACCCGCGTCCGCCGTCCTCAGCAAGTGGGACAGGAGTGGAGGATGCATCCCATAGAAGACCGGGCCGCGGCACGCGGTACCAGTCCTTGGCGACGGGCCTTTGTCCGTTGATTTCGGCTTCGTCGAAGCGGCCTAGAGCCCCCCGGAGGTAATCCCTCTCCAGCTCTACACAGAGCCAGCGCCGCGATAGCCGCTCGCACACCTCGCCGGTCACACAACTACCAGCGAAGGGATCAACCACAAAGTCGCCCTCGTCAGTGAGCATACGAATGAAGTACTGAGGCAGGTCCGCCGGGAACCGGGCCGGATGTGGTGCGATGCCTTCCTCCTGGCAATAACGCAAGTATCGACTGTTGCTCTCGGTGTTAGGAAGCGCGATCAGGTTGGGAGGAATCGACGCCCCGTTGTTCTTGGCGAAGTTGTGGCTGATGTCATGACCCGACGGGCGTTTCATCGAGCGGTAGCCGTTACGGAGCAGCGACTTCATCGCATCGCTGTAGGGCTGGAGGACCCGGCGATTATCGGCTTTGGGCCAGGGGGTCTTGGAGAGCCACCAGACAGTATTGACCGCGTCCTTCACGCGAACCCGTCGGACCGTGACCCACTCTGCAGGAGAGGGGAGCTTAGAAGGGTTCCACCAGAAAAGCTCCTGGGCCAAGTGCAGACCGATCTCCTCGACGAGCATGATGACCAGTTTGAAGTGGTAGAGGCTCCGGGTAGGCGAACCCGGGATCCACGCCCCGCCGATGTCGATCACCAGACTCCCGGAGTCCTTCAGCACTCGTCGGGATTGTTCCGCGAACGGGCGGAACCAGTCCAGGTACCGATCCGCGTCTGCATTCCCATAGTCTTTCTTGCGCACGAGCGCGAAAGGTGGACTGGTGACGATGAGATCCACAGACGAAGCAGGGAGATCCTCCAGCACCAGGATGGAGTCGCCTACAACCATCCGACCAAGATCGGTGCTGAAGTACTCCGAGGGCGAGCGACTCTCGTCGGATTGCGATACTCGGTGCATAGTCCTCAAGCTACCGGCTGCCTACGACAAAACCGTTGCCGCAGCATTACCCTACCATCGGAAACACATAGGTGTAAGTAGATCAGATGGCGTGGCGAGCCAGCGGACCCGATGTCGTACGGGATAGTCGCTGCCCCCCCGGCCGATACTTCCCGACCCAGCAGCTTAGGTATCCGTGTTTCCCCGCATGCAGGAGTGCCCGGATTCGGAAGTTCGCAAAGTTGCGGAACCCGAACCCACCCGTCGGAACACGAAGTGACAGGAAAAGTGATAACCAACTATCCCAATGGGCAATCTAGCTGGGCATATGTTTACCCAAAGGCGGAGGGAGTGGGATTCGAACCCACGAGACCCGTCGCCGGGCCCACCGGTTTTCAAGACCGGCGCCTTCGTCCGCTCGGCCATCCCTCCCTGCCATATCGTAGGTTGCTCCACCGGCCTTTCAACACCCCGCGGGTTCGCCGGGCAGCTGACACGTGCTGCGTCGCTCATGGGTAGGGTGTCCTCGATGGACATCGACCAAGCCCGCGAGTTCGTCGCGGCCAACCACCGGCGGCATCCTGCTGACCTACCGGTCCGACGGCGGGCCACAGATGTCTTTGATCATTGCCGGGGTCGACTCCGACGGCCACGTAGTGGTGTCGAGCAGGGAGACCGCCTTCAAGGTCAGGAACCTGATGCGCGATCCGAGGGCCGCTCTCTGCATGTTCACCGACGGCTTCTACGGCGAATGGGTTCAGATCGACGGGGACGCCGAGGTCGTCCTGCTGCCCGAGGCGATGGAGCCTCTCGTCGAGTACTACCGGCAGCTCTCAGGGGAGCATCCCGATTGGGACGAGTACCGCGCCGCCATGCGGGAGGAGGGCCGCGTTCTCATCCGCATCATGCCTCGTCGAGCCGGGCCGACCAGGTTCGGGTAGGCCACTTCCCGGGACACGGCGCCGGCACGAATCGGCTGCGATCGGCCCGAACCCTGTATAGCCTCCTATCAGCTGACGCATTGGGGGTGACGATGGCCGGGCTCACCGTGGATCAGTTGGCCGCGTTCCGCGAGGACGGGTACCTGGTGGTCGAAGACGTCCTCTCCGCCGACGATCTGGCGGGGATCGAGGACGAGTACCGGGATATCCTCGACCGGGTGACCGCCGGCCTCGTGTCGAAGGGACGGATCCCGCCGCCTCGGGGCAAGAGCTTCTCGGAACGCTACGTCGAGGCGATGCAGCACATCGACGACATGTACACGCTCTACCAGCACCTCGACATCTGCCTGCCGATGGTCAAGGAACTCGACCACAGCCACACGATGAACACGGGACCGGCGGTGTTCCATCTCCTCACCAACCCGCGCCTGCTCGACATCGCCGAATCGGTCATCGGACCCGAGATCTACTCCAACCCGGTCCAGCACACCCGGATCAAGCCGCCCGCCCGCTACCTGCCCGACACCGTCACCGACTCCAACATCGCCGCCACGACATGGCACCAGGACAACGGGGTCATCAACCCCGAGGCCGACGGGACCGACATGCTCACTGTCTGGGTCGCCGTAACCGACGCCACCGTCGAGAACGGGTGCCTGATCGTGGAGCGTGGAAGCCACCGGGAGGACCTGACCATGCATTGTCCTGGGACCGCCGCCTCCGCCACCACCTACATCCCCGAGGGGATCATCGACCGGGAGCGGGTGGTTCCTTTGGAGGTGGGAGCAGGAGGGGTGGTGCTGCTCCACAAGCTGACCGAGCACGCCTCGTTGAGCAACCACAGCGAGAGCATCCGCTGGAGCTTCGACCTCCGCTACCAACCGATCGGCCAACCCACCGGCCGCTCGGTCTTTCCCGGCTTCGTAGCCCGCAGCGAGGCCCACCCCGAACAGGCCCTCACCGACCCCGGCGAGTGGGCGAACCTGTGGTGGCAGGCCCGGGACCGCATCGTCAGCGGAGAGGTCCGGTGGCAGTTCAACACCCGATGGGACGCCAACGCCCGCCTGCCGATCTGCGCCTGACTCGCTCCGTCCGGTGCTATGCCATGGTGCCGGCCGTACTGGGCGGGTCACTAGCCGAGTCTCGTCCCCAGCAGACTTGGGAAGTATGGCGGTGTAATTTCGTTAGAGTTATTCGACCCTACGGGTCCAGTAGGCCCGCGGGTCCTTTGCCGATTGTCCTACCCACTCGATCAAGCCCTCGGCCTCGAGCGCCCGGAGATGCCGGAGCACCGTGGGGCGCGCCTGGCGGGTGATGCGCATCGTGTCGCCGGTGCTGAGGCGGCCCGCCTCATTGATGGCGCGCAGGACATCCCGAGCCCCCGGCGGCAGCCGCTGTTCGAGTTCTCGGTCTGCCGGTCGGTATGAGAGCTGCAGACGCACGCTGCCCGCCGTCTGCGTGTAGACCGGATCTGAGAGCCCGGCGAGGCGCATTTCCTCGAATATCCGCCGGATGCCCTCGCCCGACTCCTGGCCGAAGCGAAGGTCGGCACAGACACGTGTGATTCTGGGATTACGGGCGAAGCGGGTGACGTTACGAGGTCGGTTCGGACTCACGATGCCGGGAAACCGTCCTGGGCTCTCGATCTCGATCCGGTCGTCGAGAATCTCGACTCGGATGTGGTCGCTACCGATGTTGTACGACCGATGTACAACCGCGTTGACGAGGCCCTCGAGCCACGCGTCTTCGGGAACCAGCAGCACCTGCTCGAAGCGTCCCTGGACGAGAGCTCGGCGGGAGGGCATGCGGTCGAGGATGGTCTGGCGAGCCCTTGCAAGTTGGTGGGGAATGGGTCCTTCGACAACGATATCGTCTATTAGACGCTGGCGAACTCCGGTGCCGCGCTCGGTGCCCTGGTACCGCAGGACGCGGACGCGAGCCTCGGGGAACCATCGCTGGGGATTCGTTCCGAACAGCAGGACGGCGGCCGTGGTGATTTCCCCGCCACCGGTTATGAGATTGCGAGCCTTGAGCAGTCGCAGCGGATCCGGGTGGGATACAGCTCGGGCGTATTCCGCGAGCAGATCCGTGTCGAGGTCCTCTAAGCGGACGTCCCGCACGGGCGTGACCTCGTATGAGGCCTGGCCCTTGTCGTAGAGGAGGTTCTGGCGCTGGAAGAAGTCGAGCCTAGGGGTCTCGTCACCTACGCGCAGGAACACCTGATCCCGATGGTCGGCGTGGACCTGTTCGGAGGAAGCCACGGTGATAACCAGCAGCCGGTCCGCCCTACCGGCAGCGTTGCGGCACTCTTCAAGCCTGGTCTCGCATCTAACTGCGGGACGGGTGAAGTCGAATGCGGCCTGCTGAAGGGCAGAGAGGTGCTCCGGTCCGGTGGAGTCGATCCCCTCTACCCGGCCCTCGGACAGCCCCACGACAACAGCGCCGCCTTCGGCGTTGGCGAATCCGACCAGCGCCTCGGCCAGTTTCCAGGGCTTGACACGGGCACTCTTCCGGTCGAACCATTGGTCCTCGGCCAGGCCTAGCAGCGCGTCACCGCGCCTATCCGGTGACTGGGCCAGCGCCTCATCCATCGTGGCAGTAGACATTCCACTACTATAACAATATTAGAGTAGATGAGACCAGGCCCTTGCGGGAGCCGTCTAGGTCCATACGAGCACGGCGCAGGACTGTGTGTGATGGCCCGAAACACGCAGAAAACTGCGGCTGGTAGACGCTCTTCGGCCCTGGGCGGAGGGGGTGGGATTCGAACCCACGAGGAGGAGCAACCCCCTACGGCATTTCGAGTGCCGCGCACTAGGCCAGACTATGCGACCCCTCCGGAGAGCCTTGGATTGTACCCGCCTGGCGAGGTTCGTCCCTAACGAAGCCCTGGCCGCTCCGGGGCCGGGGTAGGTGCCGACCGGTCGTTGCGTTCCGGGGGCCGCGACCGGAGTTGTCCGAAGAAGTCGGCGAGCAAGGAGGCGCACTCTTCCTCCAGGACCCCTGCCACCAGATCCATCCGGTGGTTCAGTCGCCGGTCCTGCGGGATGTTGTAGAGGCTCCAGGCCGCTCCTGCCTTGAGGTCGGGCGCTCCGTAGACGATCCGCTCCAGCCGGGCCGCCACAGCAGCCCCGGCGCACATGGCGCAGGGCTCCAGCGTGACCACCAGCGTGTGCCCGTCCAACCGCCACTTCCCGGCGCGCCGGGCGGCGGCCGACAGGACCAGCACCTCCGCGTGGGCGGTGGGATCTCGAAGCTCCTCGCGGCGGTTGCGGTCCATCGCCGCGGGCTGCCCGTCCGGGTCGACCAGGACGGCGCCCACCGGTACGTCACCATGGCCGGGGGCCCGACCGGCCTCGGCCAGAGCCGCCTCCATCCAAGGAATCCAGGAAGACATATGACAGCTCCGGTGAAGCCAAGCGGGCAGACAGAGCCGTGCAGCCCGCCGTCGAATGCAGATCCCGAGGCCTCAACCGGTCGCCGGCTCCAGCCCGGCACTCCCACGGCACCCGGAACCGCCCGCTTAGGGCTGCTTCCTCCCGGACCTGACCCGGTTCACGAAGGTTCCGCTGCGTAGGACCCGGCCTTCCACACCACGTGCCGGCCGAAAACCCCGCCATCTCAACACCCTTCGGCGGGCATTCCGCCCCGCCTGTAGAGGGTTTCGGGCTACAGGACACCCCTAGCGTCCCGCGTAGCACGGCGTCCGGGGAGTCTAGCCCCGGTACCTCATGTTCCCGACAGCGCCGGACCTCCTAGAATCGGTCGGCCCTGGGAGGGATCGCATAGTCTGGCCTAGTGCGCACGCCTGGAAAGCGTGTTGGCGCGTACCGCGCCTCGTGGGTTCGAATCCCACTCCCTCCGCCTAAGATTGTGTATTGTGCCTGGTAAATAGCTAGATGGTCCTATTGTTATCACTTTTGCTGTACTTCGGTGTTTTAGCTGTGCCTCTATGGGCGATCGGGTCAAGTCGGCGCGGCGTCCGGTAGGTAGTCGCGTCCGGTAGCGACGACGACATCCGCGATTTGGTTATGCAGTGGCAGCTATGCGTGGGGTGTCCGGCTGGGCCGGTCGAAGTCGTGGGCGGATATGCGAAGCGTGCCGGCGGCGCCTGGCCCGCCGATACCGGTCCCTGGACACAGGAATAGACGGATTCGATGTCGAGCTCCGTCGTCTCTGCGCGCAAGCTAACCCGGCTCTGTTAGCAGCCGGAGGCGTCGGCCCTGACACAGCCAGCCTTGCTGGTCGCAGCCGGCGACAACCCCGAGCGGATGAAATCGGAGAAGTCCTTCGTAGCGCTGTCCGCCACCAGTCCCGTCTAGGCGTCATCAGGCCAGGCCATCCAGCATCGTCTCAACCAGGGCGGCAACCGGCAAGCCCAGGCTAACCTATTTGACTCGTACACGTGGTTGGCTTGGGGCCCGAGGGACCGGGCTGGTCCTGGCTGTCGGAGCCGGTGGCGCTACTGAAGGGGGATCGCGGTGAGGGCCATGCGAGTGGTGACAGTGGTCTCGGGGCCCGGTGGACATAGCAGGGGACGCTGGCTCCGATCGTTGGTGGTTCTGCTGACGGTCTTGTCTCTCTTCTTCGCCTCCGGGGCGGCGGCAGCGGATGACGATGAGCGTGTGTATGACGACGATCCGCTTGGTCTGATCGCCGCGTATAACATCACGACCTTTTTCAGCCTGGACAGGAACGACCTGTGGGACGTGTGGATTTGCGAGGTACCGGAGGGAACCCTGGAGTTCTCGCCGGAGGCGGCAGTGGCCCGTTTCGAGGACGAGATCGCACCCTATTTCGATTGGCTGTCCGGAGGCCGCTACCGGCCGGTGTTCCGGGTGGGTGGCGTGATTGAGGCGTCGTCGTTCGACAACTGGGGCGGATGCAACACACCGGTGTATGAAGCTTCAATGGAACTGCCGGAGGAGGACCGGCCCCAGGGGGCTCTGATTATCGTCAACATGGTCACGACCGCGAGCTTCGGCAGTTTCGGGGCGTACGGGTTCCCGTCGCCGGTCGAGGTGAAGATCTGGGGGTCGCCGACGTATCCTTCGAACCCTCGTGACGTGATGTTGGGGGGTCAGGTACTGGCGGAACCGGGCAGCCTACCGCCGACCAACTTCGTTCTGGGCCCGTTGCCGAAGATCTCGACCGTAGCCCATGAGATGGGACACGGTATCGGTTTCCCCCACTCTTTTCGGACCAGCGCGTACGACAACCCGATGGATGTCATGAGCAACAATGATGCAGCAGCCGGTCTTCAGGTCGGCACCATCGCGATCAACAGGTACGCAGCGGGTTGGATCGACCCCGAACAGGTCCGGATACACGCCGGTGGGAGAGCCGTGTACCGCCTGCATCCGATCGGGGAAGAGGGCACCCAGATGCTGGTGCTGCGATCGGAGGGGAGCAGTTTCTTGGCACTCGGAGCAAGGGTCCGGAAGGGTTACGACAGTGGCATCCCTGTCGAGGGTGTCGAGTCGTATCTTGTTGACCAGCAGCCGGACGATTGTTTCCAATACCCCGACTACCTGGCCTGTTTCGGTACTGAGAGGCCTACCCAACTCTTCGCCGATGTCGGTGCAGGCTACACCTGGGAAGGGATGGCGGTGAACATCGTGAGGCGCGTGGGGGATAGCTTCTTGGTGGAAGTCAGCCCGGCGGTGGAAGAGAGCGACAACCGTTTCGTGGACGACGACGGGAACACCCACGAGGAGAACATCGAGATAATCGCAGCATTGGGAATCACCCTGGGATGCAACCCGCCGGATAACGACCGGTACTGCCCTTCACGGCCGGTGACCCGTGCGGAGATGTCCGTTTTCCTGGGCCGGGCCCTGGGCGAGTCGGGAGACGGCACGGCGGCTGTCAGCCGGTTCTCCGACATTCCCGACGGTGCGTGGTATCTGGGGCATGTCGAGGCTCTCGCCGATCTGGGTGTGTTCCCGGACGAAGCCGGTGACCCGTTCCGTCCCTCGGATCCGCTGACCCGACTTGAGATGGCAGTGTGGATGGCCGGGGCGTTCGAGTCGATCACCGAGGTCGAACCGCAGGGGATCTTTACGGATGTCTCGGCGGATGCATGGTACGCGGGTGCCGTCGAGGGGCTGGCGGCTGTGGGAGTGACCAAGGGCTGCAAAACCGACCCACCGTCCTACTGCCCCGACCACGAGGTCACCCGCGACCAGATGGCGTCGTTCCTGGCCCGCGTGCTCATAGTCACATAGGTGTCCCCTCGATCGGGAACCGTCCTTGAGGCGTACCGTGCCCTGTAGGAGATGGAACCTACTGCTGTGGTTACTCTCGATGCTTAGGAACCAGTGTGTCATAGGCTTATCCCGCGGCCGCGGTTGGGGGGATTTGCTTCGGGTGGTTTGACCTGGTTGTGGCGGCACGGCCATCCGGCTAGGGGGCAGGGGCAGGTGGTTGAGGTGGGTTCGATGGTGGTCTTGTGCCCGATGGGGTAGTCGGTGGTGGCTGTGCTGAGCATGGCGAGTTGGTGGAGGGCGTTGGAGGCTGTTCGGTAGGTGGGGTACGGGGGTGATGTGGAGTCGATTGTGTTGTCGGGTTGCGGCATTGTATGAACCGCCGGCCGCTTTACGCCACCGGGAGGGGACGATCCGGGTGCAGTAGTATGGGGTCGGAGTCAGCCACTGGAAGGGGTGTGACAGATGGCGGATAAGCCGTCGCCCAAGGCTATTGTTCTGGCATTCGCGTTCGCGATCGCTGCATTGATCGTGTTCTCCCTCACGGGAGGCTGAACAGCCGATGCTCCACCCGATCAGCTGCCACCGTTTCGGGTAGCACTGCGGGAACACTGCCCACCCGGAACCCGGCCACCTGGATCGGCCGGGTTCCGGCGCGTATGGGTTAGCTGCCTTCCGGTTCGGTCGTCGTGCTGGTGAGCCAGGGTCGAAGTCAGCGGGAGATTGCGGTAATGGCAGAGAGCGTTACCGAAGCGCCAGTGGACGCCAAGGGCGAGGTGGGGCCCCGAAAGGACAGGTCGCCAACTGATGGTGACCGGCTTTGGTGCTAGGCCGTGTGATGTGCCGCATCCTCCGATACAGCTCTATCGAACGATGATGGTCAGCGTGTAAGAACCCGTACCGTCACCCCATGCGGAGGCCGCTATGTAGTAGCTCCCCGAACTAGGGGCCTCCCACACAATCCGAGAAGCTGACGAGTCCTCGTAGTCGTCGTTGGAGGCCAACTGCGTCTCGTCGGCGTCGTACAGCACCAGCACCGAGTCAGCCAATGTGCCTAGGGCCGCATCGATCTGATACAGCTCGCCCTCCACGGCCTCGAACACGAACAAGTCGACATCGCCGGGGTAATCCACCACACCAAGAGCTGCCCCACCGGCCGCCACCGACGTAGCATCATCGACTCCATCGGCGTGATCGTCGACGATATCGGACACAACAACGGTCACCGTGTACGAGCCCGTATCACCCCATGAAGAGACCTCGATGTAGTAACTCCCCGAATCAGGAGCCTCCCACACGATCCGAGAAGCCAGCGAACCCTCATGGTCGTCGTTGTAAGCCAGTTCCCACTCGTCGGGGTCGTATAGCACTGCCACAGAGTCATCCAGCGTGCCTAGGGCGACATCTATCTGATACAACTCGCCTTCGGTAGCCTCGAACACGAACAAGTCGACATCACCCGGGTAGTCCACACCACCGGGAACAATCTCACCGGCCATCACCGACGTGGCACCACCGACCTCGTCAGCGTGGTCGTCGACGATATCGGAGACAACAACGGTCAGCGTGTAAGAACCCGTACCGTCACCCCACGCCGACAATACCTTGATGTAATAGCTCCCCGAGCTCGGGGCCTCCCAGAAAAGTCGAGAAGCCGAGGAGTCCTCGTAGTCGTCATTGGAAGCCAGTTCCAACTCGTCGGGGTCGAGCAGCGACACCTCGGAGTCCGGCAACGTGCCTAGGGCGACGTCTATCTGATACAACTCGCCTTCGGTAGCCTCGAACACGAACATGTCGACATCGCCGGGGTAATCCACCACACCAAGAGCTGCCCCACCGGCCGCCACCGACGTGGCATCACCAACCCCATTGGCGTGATCGTCGACGATATCGGAGGCAACAACGGTCACCGTGTACGAACCCGTACCGTCACCCCACGCGAAGACATGGATGTAGTAGCTCCCCGAGCTAAGGGCCTCCCACACGATCCGAGAAGCCGACGAGTCCCCGTAGTCGTCATTGGAAGCCAATCCCCACTCGTCGGGGTCGTACAGCGCTGCCACAGAGTCATCCAACGTTCCCAGGGTCACATCTAACTGATACAGCTCGCCTTCGGTGGCCTCGAACACGAACAAGTCGGTATCACCGGGGTAATCCACCACACCAAGAACAACCTCACCGACCGTCACCGACGTGGGCAACGTGGCATCACCGACCGCGTTAGCGTGATCGTCGACGATCTCGAAGGCAACAACGGTCAGCGTGTAAGAACCCGTACCGCTTCCCCATGCGGCAACCTTGACGTAGTAGCTCCCCGAACCAGGAGCCACCCACACAATCCGAGAAGCCGGCGAACCCTCGTAGTCGTCATTGGAAGCCAACTCCGTCTCGTCGGCGTCGTACAGCGCTGCCACGGAGTCATCCAACGTTCCCAGGGTCACATCTACCTGGTACAGCTCGCCTTCGGTAGCCTCGAACACGAACAGGTCAAAATCACCCGGCTCGTCCAGTTCACCCAGGACCTCCTCATCGATCGCGACAGCAGTGGCCTCCTCGAGAGCCATAGTGAAGGACGTACCCGGGTCGGGGGGTGCGTCCAGCAGGTCGGGAACGCACTCGAGCAGTGCCGGGAGGAAGGCAAAGGCGGCATCGGGGTCGCCGACGAGCAGCCCCATGAAATCGGCACCGGCCACCCACTCACGCAAACAAGACGCCTCGTCCTCACCCAACTCACGGAACTCCACGCCCATCTCCTCCAACATCACAGAGAGGAACACGTCAGGAACGCAGCCCAATAACCCCTGCACCAACTCGCCGAGCACCGTCGGGTCTTCGTCCTCAAACCCGGCAACCATAGAACCCATGTCGAAACCGGCCACCCACTCACGCAGGCAGGAGACTTCGTCCTCACCCAACTCACCGAACTCGACACCCATCTCCTCCAACATCACCGAGAAGAGCAGGTCATTTAGGCAGGAAAACATGCCGGAAGTCAGCTCCCCGGTTACCACAGGGTCCTCATCCGCGAGCGCCCCGACCGCGGCGGCCACATCGACACCCGCCACCCATTCCCGCAAGCAGGACAACTCCTCCTCGGTCAGTTCCATATCCAGTTCCTCGTCGCCTTCCATCCCGGCGATCATCAAGGAGAGGAACAAGGCCCTAGCAGTTTCGGGAGCGAGGCAGGAGAATATCGAGACCGCCCAGTCCTCGGGGGCGTCGGAGGACTCCAGGACAAGCCGGTCCAGCACCGACTCCAGCAACTCTTCATCCACAGCATCGCGGATACACGAATGCTCCGAGACGGTGAAAGTACTGAACACATCGGCCCAGACGGTGCCTGCATCCAGGCTGATATCGGCGCCGGCTGCGGCGCCCGCCGGCTCGGATGTCGTAGACGTGGATCCCGCGGGGGTGGTCGTCTGGGTGGAGGTGGTCGTCGACGCGGTCTTCGTTGTGGTCGTGGCCACAGACGCGGCCGTACCGGTCTCTGCGACTGTAGAAGAGGTATCGGCTGCAACAGTTGTCGGAGTCGAGCTATCGCCGCCGCAAGCGGATAACGCAACTGTGACAGCCAGGGCACCGACAACCGCCAATCGTCGGACACGGCCCACGGACATCTCCGTCACGCCCCTGGCAGCTTCCCGTGAGGGTCGAACCCCCCGGCTGCGGCGTAGGCCGCCGTTGCGGCCGGTGCGAGCGTGACGAGCAGAACGGTGGTGATGCGGCGCATCTCGGGTTATCTCCAGTCTTGGTCTGTCTAGGGCTGGCTGCGCTTTTCTAAGGGCAGACGGGCTGGAACCGGTCGGCCCCGGGACGGGTACTGGGGCATAGTCGCCTCAACAGGGCGGCCGCGGTACCGAGAAGCCCTCGGTCGGTTTCGTCATCTTGTTACACCCTCTTGTCGGCGATGTGACGGATCCTGTGCATGTACAAGTAGTGTAGGGGCTTGCGAATAACTTAATGATGAATATGTGGTGCAATGTTATAACTTTATAATAACGTCTAGCGGAATCTGTTGGAAATTGGCCCGAGGCGGCCCTACCTCGTGGGAGGTGTGTGTTGGAGAACGCCGGTCAGGCGGTCGGGGGGTTGGAGTCGGTGAGAGACCGCCTTTCGCGCCTTAGCGAGGCCAGTCTCCGCATCAACGAGAGCCTCGACCTTGGCACGGCGCTGCGGGCTGTGATGGACGGTGCCCGGTCCCTGACGCGGGCGCCGTATTCGGTGATCGTGACGCTGGATGATTCGGGTCGGGTGGAGGACTACCTGGTTGGGGGCCTGGACCCCGGCGAGGTGGATCGGGTGTGGCAGGTACCGGGGGGACGGAGGTTGTTCGAGTACGTGAACTCTGTTGGGGGTCCGCTGAGGATGGGTCGGCTTGAAGAGTTCACCGCGTCCATTGGCCTCGGGGAGTTCCGTTTGCCCGTATCGGTCACCGCTTTCATGGCCGCGCCGATACTGCATCAGGGGGTGCGGGCAGGCAACCTCTACGTGGGCAGTGACGAGCCGGGCCGGGAGTTCAGCCGGGAGGATGAGGAGATCCTGGTGCTGTTCGCTGCCCAGGCGGCGCAGGTTATCGCCAACGCCCGCCGGCATCGGGACGAGCAGCGGGCCAGGGCAGGCTTGGAGACGCTGATCAATACGTCGCCGGTGGGAGTCGTGGTCTTCGACGTGAGCAAGGGTGCTGCGGTGTCGTTCAACCGGGAGGGGAGAAGGATCGTCGACGGCCTGTGCAGCCCGGGTCAGGCGCCGGCGGATCTTCTGGGATTGTTGACCGTGCGTCGCGCCGACGGGAGCGAGTTCTCCCTGGAAGAGTTCCCGCTGTCCCGGGTTCTCGGTACCGGCGAGACGATACGGGCCGAGGAGATCGTCATGTGGGTCCCCGACGGGCGGAGCGTGTCGGTGCTGCTCAACGCCACGCCCATCCGCGGCGGGGACGGGCAGGTGGAGTCGGTGGTGGTCACGATGCAGGACATGACGGCCGTCGAGGAGACGGAGCGGCTGCGGGCCGAGTTTCTGGCCATGGTCAGCCACGAGTTGCGGATGCCTCTTACCTCCATCAGGGGCGCCGCTACCGTCCTGCTGGACGCGGCGCCGGACCTGGACCCGGCCGAGATGCGCCAGTTCCACCGCATCATCGTCGACCGGGCCGACCACATGCGCGAGCTCATCGGCGATCTGCTGGACGTGGCCCGGATCGAGACGGGCGCCCTCCCGGTGGACCCCGAACCGCTGGAGGTGGCGGCCCTGGTGGACCGGGCGAGGAACGCCTTCATCAGCTCCGGGGGCCGCGACGACCTTGCCATCGACATCGAGCCCGGCCTGCCCCCCGTCGTGGCGGACCGCAGGCGCATCGTCCAGGTCATCGGCAACCTGTTGTCCAACGCGGCCCGCCATTCCCCTGAGTCGTCGATAATCAAAGTGCGCGCCGTGCGCGTGGGCGTACACGTCGAGGTCTCGGTGGCCGACCCCGGCCGTGGCATACCTGCCGAGGACCTACCGCGCCTGTTCCGCAAGTTCTCCCGCCGGGACGACCCCGACACAGCAGGCGACACCGGCCTGGGGCTGGCTATCTGCAAAGGGATAGTGGAAGCGCACGGAGGCCGCATCTGGGCCGAGAGCGACGGGCCGGGCCTGGGAGCACGGTTCGTCTTCACCCTGCCGGTGGTCCAAGACGCCGAACCAGCGCCCCGCCCCGCCCGCTCCCAGAGCGCCGGGGCATCCGCGGGAACGGTCCTGGTGGTGGACGACGACCCCTTGGTGCTCAGATCCGTGCGGAACGCACTCTCCACCGCAGGCTTCCGGCCGGTGGTGACCGCCGACCCCGAGGAAACGCTGTCCCTGATGGCGGAACACAGCCCCCACCTGGCACTGGTGGACCTGATGCTGCCCGACCGCGACGGGACGGAAGTGATGGCAGACATCCTCACGGTCTCCCGTATCCCGGTCATATTCCTATCCGCGTACGGCAGGGACGAGGTGGTCGCCAGAGTCCTCGAGCAGGGAGCCACCGACTACATCGTCAAGCCATTCTCGCCGACGGAACTCGTGGCCCGGGTGAGGGCGGCCCTGCGCCGCTTCAGGGAACCACAGCGCCCCGAACCAGTGGAACCCTTCGTGCTCGGCGACCTGACCATCGACTACGCCCGGCGTAGGGTGACCGTCTCGGGGCGACCGGCACCGCTGACGCCCACCGAGTTCGACCTACTAGCGGAACTCGCAGCCGACGCCGGGCGGGTAGTACCCCACGACCGACTCCTGAGACGCGTGTGGAGTCCAATAAAACCGGGGAACCTGCGGACGTTGCGCACCCACCTCATGAGGCTACGCCGCAAACTCGGCGACGACGCCGCCAACCCGAAATACATCTTCGCCGAACCCCGCCTCGGCTACCGGATACCCAACCAGGACACCCAAGAATAGGAGCAGACGCAGACAAGAGAGACACCGTGGTCATGCTGGACTGCGCATGGGGCCCAACACCGACCACTCCGCCGGCCCGGAATCCCAGTGCTGACCCGGCTGGTCCGGAGAAGCACCTCAGGTTCGATGCGCAAGACCGCTGCCGCGATCATGATGACGTCACCGAGCCCGAGGTAGTCCACCTGGCTATTCGGCCAGACGGTCGAGGATCCGCTGGGAACGCGCCATCGACTCGGTGAGCCGTTCTTCGAAGCCATCATCGGCCTGGCGGCTTTCGATGGCGCCACGGACAGCCTGAGACATACCCACGCCATTGGCCTGAGCCACCATCTCCAGTGCGTCGGTCTGGTCACCGGGAGGTCGCAACGTCATCTCCTTCTGCGTGTCGGCTCGCAGCGGCCTATCCGGGTGACATGCAATTTGGTGAGGATTGCGGCGTAGACGAAGCCGAGGGGGCCCATTCTCCAGAGGCGGTCGAGGCGGAGGGGTGGGTCGGCGAAGAGTTGCTCGGGCGGGGGGAGCTTGTCGAGCGACCGGTGGAGGTAGCGGTACTCGTCGACGGCATCGATCAGGGCACCCGCCATCGGGACCACGATGGCCGAGCCGGCCCGGTGGAGGGAGGCGGCCAACTTGCCTTTGGGCCGGGTGAGGCCCACCACCCCCACCGATCCGCCGGGTCGGAGTACCCGGGCGATCTCGTCCATCGTGGTCTCCACCGAGTCCAGGTTCCGCAAGACGAAGGCCGAGAACACGGCATCGAAGGACGCATCGCCGAATGGCAGGGACTCTCCCTTGCCCACGACTCGAGCGGGGGTGGGGTTGAGGTCCAGCATCTGTGGCACGGGATCGAGCGCCACCACCTGCCGGTCATCGAACAGGGGCAGGGCCGCCCCGGTACCGGCGCCGAGGTCCAGCAGCCGTCCCGGAGGCAGATGTTCGATGACCGACCGGCGCCAGGCCCGGTCCCGCCCCGCCGCCAGCAGCCGGTTGATCAGGTCGTAGCGCCGGGCGATCCTGGCGAAGATCGCATCCGTCGGCCGCTCCGCCGGGGCGAGCGGGGACTCAGCCGATGCGGTCGAATCCGGCGTAGGCACGCAGCGCGTCCGGCACCACCACAGACCCGTCCATCTGCTGGTGGTTCTCCATGATTGCGATCAGCAACCGGCCCACGGCCACTGCCGTCCCGTTCAGGGTATGCACCAACCGGTTGCCACGGTCGGTCCGGTACCGGATCCGCAGCCGCCGGCTCTGGAAGTCGGTGGTGTTGGAGCAGGAGGTGATCTCCCGGTAGCGCTCCTGGGAGGGGATCCAGGCCTCGATGTCGTACTTCTTCGCTGCCGATGCGCCGAGGTCCCCTGCGGCCACGTTCACCACCCGGTAGGGGATCTCGAGACTCTGAACGATCTGCTCCTCGATCCCCAGCAACATCTCGTGCTCGTCCCACGAGCGCTCCGGATGGCAGAACGAGAACATCTCCACCTTGTCGAACTGGTGTACGCGGAAGATGCCCGCCGTGTCCTTGCCGTGCGCTCCCGCCTCCCTGCGGAAGCAGCTGGAGAAGCCCGCGTACCGGAGGGGCAGGGCATCCTTGTCGAGCACCTCGCCGGTGTGATAGGCCGCCAGGGAAACCTCGGAGGTTCCCACCAGGTAGAGGTTGTCGGACCGCAGTCCTTCGCCGGTCGTCACGCCCACTTCGTAGACCTGCTGATCGTCATCCGGGAAGAATCCGGTGCCGAACAGTGCCTCCTCGCGCACCAGCACCGGCGGGACGACGGGCGTGAATCCTCTCTCGCCCAGCATTTCGAGCACCATCCGCACCAGCGCGAACTCGATCATCACCGCCGGTCCGGTCAGGTATCCGAAGCGGCTGCCGGACACCCTGGCGGCCCGCTCGATGTCGATCATCCCCAGGTCGGCGCCCAGCTCCCGGTGGTCCTTGACCGGGAAGCCGAAGTCCCGGATTGTCCCCCACCGCTTGATCTCCACCGCGTCCTCTTCGACCAAGCCGTCGGCGGCCGACGGATGGGCCGGGTTGGGAACCTTGATCCAGATCTCCCGGAACTGCTCGTCCAGCTCATCGGCCTCGGCCAGGGCGGCTCGGTAGCTCGACGCCAGCTTCCCGGCCTCGGCGATGGCGCTTTGCCTGGCCTCGCCCTCGAGACGGGGGATGCGGCGGCTGAGGCTCTTCTGCTCGGCGCGCATCGACTCGGCCGTCACCCGGGTTCTCCGCCGCATCTGGTCGATCTGCGCCATTGCGTCAACGTCCAGATCCAGGCCCCGGCGGGCCAGGGACGCCTTGAGAGCGTCCGGCTGCTCGCGCAGGAGCGTTATGTCGATCATCCCGTGATGATATCCCTCTATCCAGTCAGTAGTTGCTAGTTGGTAGTTGCTAGTTGGCCGTTGTAATCCTATGTTGGATCATATAGCCACCGACCACGGGCGCCCGGCTAAGACCGGGGAACGCCCCGGGCCTGGGCCGGACGGCTATCCGGGCGGGTTGATCCGGATGCGCGACTCCCACACGTTGTCCTCGGGAGTCAGGTCGTCCTCGACCACGGTCAGTTTGAAGGTCAGCAGGTACTCGGCGCCCGGCTCCACCAGCTCGGTACCGAACAGCACCGACCCGATCTCTCCGGGCGCCAGGTCCAACCCGTGGCTGTCGACCGTGGTCAGCGACTCCCCCGCCTCGGAGCGGATGCTGGCGTTCACGGTCAGGCCCTTCTGGTCCACGTTGCCTCGGTTGCCGATCACCGTGCTGAACTGCAGTCGTTGGGTGGCCGGGAAGAGGATCTCCCCCTCGTCCCCCAGGCCGCCGGCCGGGAGCGGCTCGAACACCACCTGAAGGATGGTCACGTCCCGGCGCACCCCCATGTCGGTACTGCTCCGGATCGTCCGCGCCAGCCTCTCCCCGTTCAGCAGTGGCCGCTGATCGACGATGAAGGAGACGGCCGGAATCTCGTTGACTATGCCCAGCTCCTCCAGCATGCCGGTCGCCCTGGCCAGGAACCGGGCGTAAACCAGGTCGCCCACCCGGATCCGGGCGATGGCGCCGCCCAGCTGGTCCACCGGAACCGAGCCGGTCGGGTCGTCGGTGACCGCGGTGACAGCCACCCGGAAGTCGGCCAGGCCCGCCGTCCACGACGCGAACGCCAGATCCAGCATCTCGCGGGCGGCGAAGGCCGACTCGGGCGCCTCCACCGATTGGAACTGCTCCGCCTGGTCCGCCATTTCCCCGGACAGCCTGCCCATCAGCGCCTCGAAGTCGTCCCGGTTTATGGTCCGCAGCTCGTTGCTCACCAGGCGCCGGAATCCGGCCGCTATCTGGTCCACCTCCTGCGTGGCGATCCGCGCACTATCGAAGAAGGCCGTCTCCTGGCGGGCGATCACCCCCCGGCTGTTGACCAGGACCGCCCCCCCGATGAGGATCAGGAGCAACAGCGCGAGCCACCACCAGATCTTCCGCCGCCGCCGGCCGAAGCTGTTCGGCGGCCGGTACCGGTTGGTCACGTTCCCGGCTTCGTCATCGGGTCAGGTGAGCGGGAACGGGGGTTGAAACCAGGCCGGAACATCGGAGACCGTCACCGAGTCCACCCATTTGACCCACCAGAAGCCGCGCCGATCCGGCGCCACGATCCGGGCCGGGTAGCCGTGGCCCGCGCTCAGCGGTTCACCCCCCACCTCGAACGCCAACCAGATCCGGTCCGCATCCCTGGCCGGAAAGCGGCGCTCGTATCCGGTAACCGAACGCACGCGGATGCTCACCCCATCCACCTTTCCGAGAAGCCGATCCAGCCGGACGCCCGTCCATTGCTGGGTCGAGTGCCATCCGCCGGTGCAGTCGAGGGTAGCTTCCAACGTCTCCATCGGTAACGAGCCCAGGTCGTCCGGTCCGAGCATCCGGCCCGCCACCTCGGCCTCCAGCCGGTCGAGCCGCGGCACCGTGTCGGTGAACCACTGCGTTACGGGCATCCGGGCCGGGTTCCCGCTCCCCCGCTCATGCGATCCGGTGAACCTCCGCTCGGAGCCGGGCAGATCGAGGACGCCCAGAGCGCTTTCCCATCCGGCCAGCACTATCCCCGCCCCGGCGGCCAGGCCGCCGGTTCTCAGCAGGTTCCGCCGGCCCAGGTCGGTGGTCCGAGGCCGGACGGGGTGCCGGACGTAATGCCACCCGGCCAGCCCCACCGAGAGAACGGCGGCTCCTATATGGACTTGCATCGTGGCGAGCGGGCCGATCCGCGATGTCGTGCCCATCACCTGGAGCAGACCGGAACCGATGGTCGCCACCACGGTCACAATCAGCGCGACCGACCAGACCGTTCCCTTGCGGCGCCTCCGGAATCCGGATCGGACCACCATCGACTTCCACGGCGCCAGCAGCAGGAAGGACAACCCGAGCACACCGTGCGCGAGCGTCGCGACCCGCGCCCACTCCGTGCCGAATCCCTGGGCGAAAAGCCCCGAGGCAATCGCCCCTATCAGGAGGGTGGCGAGGGCCAGGTTGGTAAAGCGCTTCAGCGTCGCCTCCAAGCCGGATCCGGGCCCAGCCTATGAAGGTGCCTGAGGTAAAGAGGCCCACCCGGCACCATTCTCGCCGGAGGCCTCCGGCGAGATACAGGTGTCTCTGGGGTACAATGCCCGGCATTCCGGGCGAGTGGCGGAATTGGTAGACGCGCTGGGTTCAGGACCCAGTGAGCATTGAGCTCGTGGAGGTTCGAGTCCTCTCTCGCCCACAAGGCTTGTCGAACTCGAGAACCTTATGTGGCCGAGTTCGCCGCCCGCCACACCGTCCGCTACCTCGACACCATCGACCAGATGGACGCCCTCGCCAAAGCGACGGGAGGCAAACGGCTGATGTATGCCGACCTCACCGCCGGCCCGCAGGTTGCGGACCTAGGCGACCAGCCGTCGCATAGCCCAACACCCGGCGTTGGCGATGACCGGCGCCGCCTGGGCGGCGAACATCGTCAGGGTCTCCTCGTCGGCCACGGTGAACTCGGCGCCGCGGTCCTTGTCGCCCACGAAGACGTGGCCCACTCGTTCTCTCCGGTGGAACATGGGCGCTGCCAGGAAGCGGAAGGCCCCCACCGGGAGGGGGTTGGTGAACTCCGTGAAACCCGGGTTCCGGACGTGGTCCGCCAGGTTGGGCAGGCGCAGGGGTTCGGTGATATTGGTCTGGGCCTCGAGGAGCTGCTACCGGTCGGGGGTGAGCCACAGTTGCTCTGCGTCGGCGGAGGTGAAACCGGGAGTCAAGCGGTGGCCCACCCCGCTCCCGTCGTCTAGGAGGGTCATCACGCCGTAGCGGGCCGCCGTCAGCGTGCGGGCGGAGTCGAGGACGCGCTGGAGCACCTGGTCGAAGTCCAGGCTCTCGTTGATGCGCCGGCTGGCCTCGCTGAGGCGCGACGGGCGCTCCCGCAGCGCGTCGATCTCCCGGCATGTGCGCTGCCGGCGTATCAGCCATCAGACCGGGAGGTATACATCAAGTTATACAAAAGAAATCGTGAACGATATGTATCCGATAGGCGTGATCTTGCTAGCATTCCCGTACGGTGCTTTGGATCTGTGCGTCTCCACGCCGACTGGAGGCAGAGGCTGGTGCAGTGCTGAAGCAACCGCCCCGACACCGGGGCCGGCGAGTTCATCTCGACCGATGAAGCAGACCGTTGCCAAGAGGAGGCACGATAGCCATGTTCGACACCGGGAATGACAGCAGTAGGATACGCCGCCTGCTGAGGGCGGCCATGCGTTCTACCACCCCCTTTACCTTGTTGAGTAGCTCTGATGTGTGAGTATCGGGGCTGGTTGCTCGCCGCGGCGGGCAGGGCTTTGTCCCCCTGTCAGAGAGATGGCCTGGGGGGTGTTGCCACCCGCCGTGGTTGGGTGCCTGCGACCTCTTACAGGGACATGCACCGACAGGGGGCTGGTTCGTAAAGTGGTTGAGGCGTTGGTGCCCTCGAGTAGCTGCCGAAGGAGTTTGCGACTAGAGAGGACCAACTGAATGGGTGAGAGCCCTACGCCCGCTCCCGGAGTGTTCGTCGGTATAGACATCGCCAAGGGCAACCATTACGCCTGTGCGGTGTCGGCCAGCGGTAAGGCGCTGTTCGCCCGAGCGGTTCCCAACGACGAATCAGCGATCCGGCGGATGATCGACGACGCTGGGGACCACGGCCGCCCGGCGTTGGTGGTTGATATGACCTCGTCGGCGGCTGTGCTGGCGCTCACCGTCGCCGCAGAGATGACGATTCCGGTGGCCTATGTCACCGGCCTGGCGATGCGCCGAGCTGCCGACCTCTACGCAGGTGCGGCCAAGACCGACCCCAAGGACGCCCAGGTGCTGGCCGACTACGCCTGGCGTAACGCGGATCGTCTGAGTTGGACGACTGTCACCGATGAGCTGTTGGCCCGTCTGCGGATCCTCAACGGTCGGGACACAGACCTGGCCTCCGACGCGACAAGAACCGTAAACCGCCTGAGAGACGCCCTATTAGCCGTGTCCCCGGCTCTGGAGCGTGCCGTGGGAGAAAGGCTGATGTCGACACCTGGTCTCAGAGCCGCGCTGGTGAAATACCCCACCCCCGCAGCGCTGCGAACGGCCGGCAAAGCCCGGGTGCGGTCGCTGATCTCCAAGCGCTCCAAGCGCGCCGCCAACACACTCACCGACCAGATCTGGGCTGCGCTCAGCTCCCAGACCGTCACGGTGCCAGCCGAGGCAACCTGGGGCGAGACAATCGGCGACTTGGCCGCCGACCTGGACCGGATCATCGACCGCCGCCAACGCCTCGAAGCTGACATCGAGCAGGCGTTCTTGGAGCATCCGCTGGGAAAAGTCCTTAACAGCATGTGCGGGTTCGGACCCAGAACCGGAGCGAGAACCCTCGCTGAGATCGGCGACCCGCACCGGTTCGCCAACCCCGCCCGGCTAGCCGCCTACGCCGGGCTAGCCCCCGTGGACCGACAATCAGGCCGCAGCCACCGAACAGGACGATCACGAGGCGGAAACCACCGACTCAAGAACGCCATGTTCATCGCCGCGTTCGTCGCCACCCGACACGACCCCGACGCCCGCGCCTACTACCTACGCAAACGCGCCCACGGCAAAGACCACAACGCCGCTGTCATCTGCGTCGCCCGCCGACGCACCAACATCATCCTGGCCATGCTCAAGACCCAAACGCCCTACCAACCCCGCCAACCCGAGAAACTGCCCGAAGCGGCTTGACAACAAGACAGGGACACCCCCCCTTTACCTTGTTGAGTAGCTCTGATGTGTGAATATCGGGGCTGGTTGCTCGCCGCGGCGGGCAGGGCTTTGTCCCCCTGTCAGAGAGATGGCCTGGGGGGTGTTGCCACCCGCCGTGGTTGGGTGCCTGCGACCTCTTACAGGGACATGCACCGACAGGGGGCTGGTTCGTAAAGTGGTTGAGGCGTTGGTGCCCTCGAGTAGCTGCCGAAGGAGTTTGCGACTAGAGAGGACCAACTGAATGGGTGAGAGCCCTACGCCCGCTCCCGGAGTGTTCGTCGGTATAGACATCGCCAAGGGCAACCATTACGCCTGTGCGGTGTCGGCCAGCGGTAAGGCGCTGTTCGCCCGAGCGGTTCCCAACGACGAATCAGCGATCCGGCGGATGATCGACGACGCTGGGGACCACGGCCGCCCGGCGTTGGTGGTTGATATGACCTCGTCGGCGGCTGTGCTGGCGCTCACCGTCGCCGCAGAGATGACGATTCCGGTGGCCTATGTCACCGGCCTGGCGATGCGCCGAGCTGCCGACCTCTACGCAGGTGCGGCCAAGACCGACCCCAAGGACGCCCAGGTGCTGGCCGACTACGCCTGGCGTAACGCGGATCGTCTGAGTTGGACGACTGTCACCGATGAGCTGTTGGCCCGTCTGCGGATCCTCAACGGTCGGGACACAGACCTGGCCTCCGACGCGACAAGAACCGTAAACCGCCTGAGAGACGCCCTATTAGCCGTGTCCCCGGCTCTGGAGCGTGCCGTGGGAGAAAGGCTGATGTCGACACCTGGTCTCAGAGCCGCGCTGGTGAAATACCCCACCCCCGCAGCGCTGCGAACGGCCGGCAAAGCCCGGGTGCGGTCGCTGATCTCCAAGCGCTCCAAGCGCGCCGCCAACACACTCACCGACCAGATCTGGGCTGCGCTCAGCTCCCAGACCGTCACGGTGCCAGCCGAGGCAACCTGGGGCGAGACAATCGGCGACTTGGCCGCCGACCTGGACCGGATCATCGACCGCCGCCAACGCCTCGAAGCTGACATCGAGCAGGCGTTCTTGGAGCATCCGCTGGGAAAAGTCCTTAACAGCATGTGCGGGTTCGGACCCAGAACCGGAGCGAGAACCCTCGCTGAGATCGGCGACCCGCACCGGTTCGCCAACCCCGCCCGGCTAGCCGCCTACGCCGGGCTAGCCCCCGTGGACCGACAATCAGGCCGCAGCCACCGAACAGGACGATCACGAGGCGGAAACCACCGACTCAAGAACGCCATGTTCATCGCCGCGTTCGTCGCCACCCGACACGACCCCGACGCCCGCGCCTACTACCTACGCAAACGCGCCCACGGCAAAGACCACAACGCCGCTGTCATCTGCGTCGCCCGCCGACGCACCAACATCATCCTGGCCATGCTCAAGACCCAAACGCCCTACCAACCCCGCCAACCCGAGAAACTGCCCGAAGCGGCTTGACAACAAGACAGGGACACCCCCCCTTAGTCGTTTGGCTCGCCCTTCCGGCGCTGCTGCTCTCGGTCCTGTTGATCCCGCGTCCGGCCGAGGCCGGGCACGAGGTCGTCTGGTCCGGCACGCTGACGGTAGGCTTGCTCCACGGCACGTATAACGCGAGTGGCGGGATTTGGGGTTGCGATAACTCAAACAACTTCTCGACTAAGAAGTGCTCTGGCGCACTCTCTGAGGACACGGTCACGCTCAACGACGGATCTACCTTCACGATCTACGATATATCGATCGCATATGGTGGCCAGTTATTAGACACTTTCCAGTTTGGAGCCACTGCGGCCTTTACCTCGGAGATCAACAACTACGCGGTTGAGATCGGAGACTCCCGGTTCCGCTTCGACCAGGCCGGACGCCCTCGCACCGACACACGCAGATGGAAAAACAGCGCGCCGAGGGGATTGTTGCCCGCGCCCGGGGAGACGGTTGAGGTGCGCGTGGTCGTGGCCCACCCGTTGGTGTCCATCTCCGCCTCCCCCACGACGGTGGACGAGGGCAGCCCGGTCACGATCACGGCCACCCTGTCGGAGGCGCTGTCGAGCCGGGTGACGATCCCGCTGGTTGTCTACGGCTTCAGCGCGGAGCCGGGCGACTACGGACGCCTCGCGTCGATCACGATCCCCGCCAACTCGCTCACGGGCACGGGGACCATCGCCACACGCCAGGACGCGGACGCCCACGACGATGTCTTCGGGGTGGACCTGGGAACACTGCCCCCGGCAGTTGCCAGGGGCAACCCGTGGTCGGTCTCGATCACGATCGTGGACGACGACCTCAGCACCCTGACGACCCTCCCCGTAGATAAGTCCCAGCAACGCCCCGCCAGCCAACGGACTCCGACCGGCGCGGGGGCGGGAGGTCCCTTCTGCTACGTCGGGGCGGGCAACGGCACCACGGAGTACATCCGCTACCCGGATGGGCGCATCGTGGAGACGACCAAGCAGAGCGAGACCATCAGGTCGATGTTCGCGTGCTGACGAGACGGAGCCCCCTAAAACGGCCATCCCCCGCAGGAGGGAGACGACGCGCCGGCTTCTACCCGGCCTCGTGTTGCTCCTCGCGGCCTGCGGCAGCAGAGGATTCGCTGGCCGCTACGGCGTAGCGGCTGGTCGCGCTGGGCGATGCCGGCACTCCCGCCCGGGTAGTGGCGAGCGACGCAACCGCCGAGTTCACCACCGCCACGAACACGACCGGCTGGACGGGGCTGCAACTCCTACGCTGCGCTATACAGCGCGCGGGGGTCGGAGCTGCGCCTTGACGACCTGACGTGGACGGAAGCGGGCTGCCCATCCCAGGCGCTCTTCCGGCAGGAACAACGGATGCAGGACTCGCTGGCGACGGTGGAGCACTTCGAGGTCTCGGGCGAACGACTCACGCTCCATAGCGAGGGTGGGCAGGTGCTGGTCTTCGAGCGCGTCGGACAGTAGCCGCATTGCCGATGCCCGGCCCGCCGGCCCCGCGATCGGCGGACACGACGAAAGCCCCCATACATGGACGGGAGCCGCTCCTGCGAACGCGCGCTCCTGCCTGATCCTGAACCCAAAGACTGCTCCGGCGCACTAGCCGCCTTCAACGCGGAACGGCGAATGGCCAGGCCCCGGCCCCGATGTAATCCAGCCCAAGCCGTCTACAGGTCCTGCGTCTCCGCGACGGGCGATCAGATCCGCTCACTCCGCGACGAGGACCCGCTGACCGACGGCATGGCCCAGGGCCGCCTGTTCACCGAAATGAGCGGACGCGCCTCCCGCACCACGGCCGGGAACGGCATCAGCGAGAACCTGAACTTCCCGCCACTTCATCAACCTGACCCACCTGTCCACCACCATCCCGGAGGACCGGCGCACCGAGAAGGCCCTGTTCGGCGACCACTGGCGACAGTACGGAGAGCGAGCGACTCCGGTGTCGAACTCGCAGAACTTACGAGAGGGAGTTGACGGTTTTAGGTAGCTTGCGAACGGCTGAGAACGGTCGCCGGCTTCAGCTCGCCGCGCCGGTCGGCACGACTTGGACGCCCCGCGGCCCCGCGGCTTGTCAAGACCCCTGCTCTCCTAGGGTGCCACCCCAGGGAGTGGGGGGGTATGGATCGGCTGAACGCTTTGGCCGATCTGAACATGACCTGCGGGGTTACGGTCGTTCATTACAGCTGACAGCGGCTGACCCGAGCCTTGCCCGCGGGTCGGGGCTTGCGCGTTTACGAGCCTTCCGAGGCGGCGTCGGGTGGGGGTTCTCCCGGGTCGGGCAATCCCTGTTCCACGGCCCAGCGCCGCACGTCCCCGAAGGCCTCGGCGCGGTCGTAGGGGCCCTGTTCGATCCGCTTCTCGAGCAGGACCTCCAGCACCGCTCCGACCGTCGGGCCGGGGCCGATGGCCAGGTAATCCATGACATCGAAGCCGTCGATGGGTGGTCGGATGGCGTCCAGTTCCTCCTTGGCGCGGAGGGCCTCGATCCGCTCCTCCAACTCGTCGATCTGCCGCTGGATCCGGCGGGCCCGGCGGTCGCTGCGGGTGGTGACATCGCATCTCGCCAGCTGGTTGAGCCGGGGCAGCAACTCGCCGGCGTCCCGCACGTAGCGGCGTACCGCCGAATCGGTCCAACCCATCTTGAAGGTATGGGCCCGCATGTGGAGGAAGACGAGCTCGGCCACGTCACTGACCGTGCCGTTCGGGTAGCGCAACTTTCTCAGACGGCGGCGGGTCATCCGGGCGCCCACCACCTCATGGTGGTGGAAGGTCACCTTGGGGCCCTCGAACCGCCGGGTGGCGGGCTTTCCGACATCGTGGAACACGGCGGCCAGACGCAGGACCAGGTCGGGTTCCGTCTTGGCCATCACCGCCAGCGAGTGGGCAAGCACGTCCTTGTGACGGTGGTCGGGATCCTCGGTCATGGCCAGCGCCGGGACCTCGGGGACGAACTCCGCCGCCAGCCCGGACTCGACCATTACCGACATGGCGGGCGCTGCGCCGTCGGCCACCACCAGCTTGGAGAACTCGTCCCGGATCCGCTCCGCGCTGATCGTCCGCAGGCGCTCCCGGAGGCGAGCCACAGCGTCGAGCTCCGCCCGGTCCGGATAGAAACCCAGTTGCGCCATGAATCGGAACAGCCGGACCATCCGGAGCGGATCGTCCGAGAAGGACACGTCGGGACCGATAGGTGTTCGCAGGGTCCGGGTGGCCAGGTCGGCCACGCCGTTGAATGGGTCCACGAGGACCGGGGCGTCGCTGCCGAGCTGCAACGCGATGGCGTTGACCGTGAAGTCCCGGCGCTCCAGGTCGGCCTCGATCGAATCGCCGAAGGTAACCTCCGGGCGGCGGCTGTCAGGCCGGTAGGTCTCGGCGCGGAAGGTGGTTATCTCGCACCGCACCCCATCCCGGAGGAGGCCGATCGTCCCGAACCGTTCGCCCACGGTGAACAACTGATCCGCCCAGTCGCCGAGTAGTGGCTTCATCTGGTCGGGCCGGGCGCTGGTGGCGTAGTCGAGATCGGTCGACTCCCGTTCCAGCAGGGCATCGCGAACCGAACCGCCCACAAGGTGGATCTCGTGGCCGGCGGCCGTGAAGAGACCGGCCAACTCACGGCTGATGCCGCTGTTCAGCCAGTTCAGGCGCTCGGGAACCATGCTCGGATCAGCCGAGGTCCCACACCTTGGCGGCCTCTGCCTTCACCACGTCCAGGGTTGCGAAGGCAAGCTCGGAAGAGCGGAAGCGGTGCTCCTCGTCCGGGACGACGGCGCCGGCCGCGCCCGCCAGGGTGGCGCTGACCGAAGCCGCGATGGCGTCCAGGTCGTACCCGCCCTCGAGGAAGCAGATGGTGCGGCCCGGGGGGACCAACTCGAGCAGGGAGCGGGACATGAATGCATAGTCGGACGGGAGCAGCCGCAGGCTCGCCAGGGGATCGGCCGCGTGAGCGTCGTAGCCGGCGCTGACCAGCAGCCAGTCCGGACCGAACTGCGAGACCACCGGCAGGATCAATTCCTCGAAGGCCCGGCGGTAGAGGTCGCCGGCGGTTCCGGGCGGGAGGGGCAGGTCCAAGATGGTGGCCGCGCCCCGGTGGGCGGTCATGTCAACGATGCCTCCGGTACCCGGGTAGAAGGGATACTGGTGGGTCGAGATGTACAGGATGTTCTCCTCATGCTCGAACGTCTCCTCGGTGCCGTTGCCGTGGTGGACGTCCCAGTCCATGATCGCCACTTTGCAGCCTCGTTCCACCAGCATGGCGGCCGTGACGGCCGCGCTGTTGAACAGGCAGAACCCCATCGCCGTGGAGGAACGGGCGTGGTGGCCCGGTGGCCGAACCGCCAGAAAGGCCAGGTCAGCAACCTTCTCCTCTAGGCGGCGGACAGCCAAGGGGCCCCCTCCGGCAGCCCGGACGGCGGCTTCCCACGAGGCCGGGACCGCCGCCGTGTCCGGATCCAACTGAGCACCTCCCGAGGCACAAACCTGCTGGATGTAATCGATGTAGCCGGGGGCGTGCACCAGTTCCAGCAACCTGCGGTCAATCTCCGGCGCCAGCTCCTCCGCCAGCTCCACCGGAGCGGACCGCACCCCCCGCAGGGCCGCGCCGAGGCGGTCGGGGCGCTCGGGATGGCCCAAACCGGCGTCGTGCTGCTCGAAGACCGGGTGGGAAACGGCCAGCACTCTCATAACAGCCAGGCTAACCCGGTCTCCGGGAACCTCAGGAACAAGGACGCCACATACGGTGCCACAAACCTGAGGAACAGAACACCACCAGCGGTGCGGAGAACCTCAGGAACAGGACGTCATAGGCAATGCCACAAACCTGAGGAACAGAACACCACCAGCGGTGCGGAGAACCTGAGGAACAGTGCGTCATAGGCGGTGCCCTCTGCCCAAAGTTCGTCAAGTCGCGAAAACCGGCGCTCCGCACCGGGTCCCCTCCCCCGCCGCCACCCATCCTGTTGGAGCGTGGTCGGCCATGCCCGGCTGGATGCCGGGGATCGGCCGTCGCTCCATGAAGTCTTGTATGTTCCCCTGGACCCGGCCGCTCCGATCGGATATCCTCGTCGGCCGGTGTAGGTGCTTGGCGATACGCAACGTATAGCAAGGGTGTGACACTTTCAACCCCCTTATTCAAGAACGCGAAAAGTTCTTGCGGTTCCGTCGGTGTGGCAACGTACTTGCGGCCGGATCCCGGCGAGGTCGGCGTCCGCTTCCTTTCGCGAACATCTCGGTTGGTAGATTCCGGCTGACGGCTCGCAGCGCGAGAGGCGGAAGGGGATGAAAGGCTCACCTTTCTCGGAGAGCGGCAACGGGCGCTTCGCCTCGTCGCATCGATACCCGGCCGCGCCCCGTCCCGCTACCGGCCCCGATCGCTAGCCGTGCCTCCCCCGATACCGGACCGCTACCGGCTGGAGCTGCGCCTCGGCCGGGACGAAGACATCGAGGAGTGGTTCGCCACCGACCTGGAACTAGATCGCCCGGTACTGATTCGCGTGATCGGTCCAGAGGCGACCAGGGCGAGGGGCCGGTCGTTCCTGGTGGCGGTCCAGCGTGCTTCTCGCGCCAGCCATACGCATGTGGCCGCGGTCTTCGCAGCCGATACCGTGCCCGGGTCCACCTACGCGGTTACCGAGTGGGTGGGCGGCACCACGCTGTCCGACCGGACGGGCGCCGGTGGTGGGCCGCCGCTCGCCGAGTTGCTCGCCAACGCCGGCGGTCTCGCCGAAGGTCTCGCCGTGCTCCACGCCGAGGGCGTGACCCACGGGGCCATCGACGCGGGAGCGGTCCTCTACTCGCGGGGGCAGCCGGCCAAGCTCGGCGGCTTCGGCCGAGTTCCACGCGGCACCTCCCTCAAGGACGATGTCCGGGCGCTGGCCGGCACGCTGGAGACCGCTCTCACCGGCAATCCTCCCGGCACCATCGCTCCCTCCGAACTCATCCACTCCCTGTCCCCGAGCGTTGATGACATCCTTCGCTCAGCCCGTTCCGACGAGATCGACGCCCGCCAGCTGGCCGACCGTCTCCAGGCGGTCCCCTACTCCCCTCCTGTCGCTGGTGTCTTCCGGTGGTCCTGGCGCCGGCTACTGCCGGTCGGCCTGCTCGCCCTCGCCGCAGCGGTGCTCGTGTGGGCCGGTAGCGCGGTGGACACCAGCCCCACTCCGCCCTTGCAGGTCACCTCGCTCCCCTTGCCCACCGTGACTTCCGGGCCGGACACGGACAGCCCGCCGACCCTGGCATCGTCCTCTGAGGACGACCCGCCTGACCAGCCGGTGGTCGAGGATGAACCGGTGGTCCTGCAGCGGGTGCTCGACTTCGATCCCCTCGGAGACGGCGAGGAGCATCCCGGCCGGTTGACGTTGCTCACCGACGGAGATCCCACCACCGCGTGGCACACCGAAGGCTATTTCGATCCGCTGCCTCTGCTGAAGGGGGGAGTCGGCCTGGCCTTCGAGGTGAGCGGATCGCCGGCGTTCATCGAGCTGACGGGCCTGTCCGAGGGTACGGCCTTCCGCCTCATGTGGGCCGAGTCCCTTCTCGATGTCGAGGACGAGGGCTGGGAGGTCATCGCCGAGCAACAGGCCGGGGCCGCAACCCTCCGCCTACCGCTACCCGAACTTCGCAACGGGGTCTGGCTGCTCTGGCTGACCGACCTTCCTCCCGAGGAGGACGGCTTCCGCACCCGGCTGGCCGAAGTGAGTTTTCGCAGTTGAGCAGGCCCGACGACTCCGTCCTCATCCGGCGCTACCTGGCAGGAGACGGCAGGGCGTTCGATCAGCTAATGGCCGCTCACGAGGGCCGGGTGTTCGCCGTCTGCCTTCGTATCCTCCGGAACCGGGAGGAGGCTCTGGACGCAACCCAGGAGACGTTCATCACCGTGCTCCGCAAGGCCGGCTCGTTCGAAGGAAGGTCGGCCTTCTCCACCTGGCTGTACCGGGTGGCCGTCAACACCTGCTACACCATGCTTCGCAAGAAAGGGCGGCGCCCGACCACCTCGCTGCCGGAAGCTCATGACCCGCCCGACCTGTCGGCTACCGATCGCATCCGTTCGGCCGAACTCCGGCCCATGCTCGAAGAGGCTCTGGCGACCCTGCCGGAAGAGTTCGGACCGGCCGTACTGCTCAGCGATCTGGAAGGGCTACCACTGCAGAGCGTGGCGGAGATCCTCGAGATTCCGCTCGGTACGGTGAAGTCCCGCGTGTTCCGGGGCCGGAAGCTGCTGGCCGAACATCTCGGGAACCTTATGACCGCCTCGGGGTATCCCAAAGAGGACAAGCATGAGTGACGAGCGCATCCCCATAGACGAACTGCTGAACCTGGTGGAAGGCAACCTTCCGGAGGACGAGGCTGCCCGGCTCGAGGCCGCCCTCGACGACAGCGACCGCAGGGAACTGGCCGTTCAGGCCGCTGTCAGGACCGTAATGGAACAACTCCCCGATCCGGTGCTCTCCGACGATGAGCGCCAGCGGCTACGAGCGGCCGTCCGGGCCGAGCTCCGCGTCGAGGAGGCCCGCCCCGCGCCATCCGGGGGCCGGCAGGAGAAGCGGTCCTGGCTGGCTCGCGTCATTCCGTCAGCGGCCGCGGCCGCGTCGGTGGTGGCCATGATCGCGGTCGCCATCAACCTGGTCGACACCGGTCCCGGCCAGGAGGCCGCCCCGGCGGAGACCGGCATGGTGGTTGCCGAGCAGGCTGCCGACGTCGCGCCGGTGACCGCCGCGCCGGCGACCACCGCGGCACCGGCGCAGGCTCCGGAGGCTGCCGAGGACTCCGCCGCCGAGCAGGCTGCAGCCGCGGAAATGGAAGCAGCCGACGTCGCTGAACCGGCCGAAGCCGAGGAGGCTGCGCGGGCGGTGGCCGAGGAGGCGCCGGCCGAAGCCGAGATGGCTATGGAGGAGGCCCTGGCGGAGGCTCCGGAGGCCGAGGCGGCCGCCGACGTCGCCATGGCCGACGAGGAAGCCGGAGGCCTCGGGCCGGGCTACGTAGCGTTCGAGGTCGAAACCGGCGAGCCCGAGAAGGCCCGCGAGATGCTGGGGGTGCTGGAGACGCTGGCCGCGGTCACCGAGATGCCGCCCGTGCCCGTGGCCGAGCTTGCCGACCGGGCGGGAGAGGAGGGCTTGGTCTGCTGGCAGGCTGCGGCGGACTTGGCCGGCCCAAGCGGGGTAATCACATGGATGGCTCCCGGGCTCGTGGACGGCGTAACGGGCGAGGCCTACCTGGTGGCGCCGGGCGCGGACGACCAGGCGGAGGCCGGAGTTCTGGCCCTGTTCGTCTACCCGGACTGCCAGGCCGTGGCGCTCCGGGCGGTCACAGACCGGCGCTAACCTGCTCGTGTGAAGGAGAGCTACGCCGCTCGCTTTGCCGATCTGCTGGAAGGGATCGCCACCAGAGTTCGTTCGCTGACCGTGGACCGGCTCGACCGCGGGATCACTCTGGCCGCCTTCGGCATGGCCGCCGTGATGCTCATCCTGGTAGCGCTCGTCCTGATCAGCGTCGCCCTTTTCCGCCTCCTGGCGATGGCCACGGGCGCCACCGGGGCATACGCCGCATTCGGGGGATTATTTCTGGCCGCCGGATGGTTGTCATGGCGGAAGGGCAGGAACGTACCTGACGAACAGCCACCCGGAGGAACCGAATGACCCGGAACCTGATCATCATCGGATCAGGCCCCGCCGGGCTCACCGCCGCCCTCTACGCGGCCCGGGCCGACCTATCCCCGCTGGTCTTCGAAGGAGTCGCGGCGGGCGGACAGCTGATGATCACCACCGACGTGGAGAACTACCCGGGATTCCCCGACGGGATCATGGGTCCCGAACTCATGGAGCGCTTTCGCAAGCAGGCTGAGCGCTTCGGCGCCACCCTGGTCGCCTCTGACGTCACCTCCGTCGATTTCTCCCGGCAGCCGTTCGAGGTGTCGGTGGGGTCGGACCGTCACACGGCCCGGGCGGTGATCATCGCCACGGGCGCCACCGCCCGCTTTCTCGGAGTACCCGGCGAGGAGGCGCTCATCGGCCGGGGCGTTTCGGCCTGCGCCACCTGTGACGGATTCTTCTTCCGGGGCAAGGACCTGGTGGTGGTGGGCGGCGGCGACTCGGCGATGGAGGAAGCTCTGTTCCTGACCAAGTTCGCCTCGGGCGTGACAATCGTGCACCGGCGGGACCGGTTCCGGGCTTCCCGGATCATGGCCGGCCGGGCACTGGCCAACGAGAAGATCGACGTCCTGTGGAACACCACCGTGGAGGAGGTCCTGGGTGAGTCGACGGTGGCAGGCGTAACGCTACGGGACGTCATCAGCGGGGACACCCGTGAGCACGCCACCGACGGAGTCTTCATCGCGATCGGTCACATCCCCAATACCGAGCTGTTCCGCGGCCAGATCGACCTGGACAGCCAGGGTTACATCCGGCTGCCGGGTCGCAGCACCATCACGAACGTGGACGGTGTGTTCGCCTCGGGGGATGTGGTGGACAAGGTCTACCGCCAAGCGGTGACGGCCGCCGGAACCGGCTGCGCGGCGGCGATCGACGCTGAGCGATGGCTCGAGGCCCGGGAATGAGTTCCACAGCACCGGGACCACATACGAGTTATCACCAGAAAAGGCTGTAATACGGTACACCACCGTAACATCAACAACCATATATCCAAGGAGGATCCAGGTCATGGCTGACGTCGTAACACTTACCGACGCCGAGTTCGCGCAGGCCGTCGCCGGCAGCAAGCCGGTACTGGTCGATTTCTGGGCGGAGTGGTGCGGCCCGTGCCGCCTGGTGGCACCCCTGCTGGCGGAGATCGCCGCCGACCACGGCGACAAGATCACCATCGCCAAGCTCAATATCGACGAGAACCAGCAGACCCCGTTCCAGTATCAGGTGATGAGCATTCCCACCATGGTGGTGTTCCAGGACGGCGTGGAGAAGAAGCGGATCGTCGGGGCCCGACCCAAGGCCGCCATCCTGGCTGAGCTCCGGGAGTGGGTCAACTAGGGCGTGTCCGCGCCATGCGCGTTCGTTTTGCCATCGCGGGTCCCCGTGGTCGGTCTGTGGCGCGGCGGTGGGATATGGCGCCGCCAGCGGCGTCTATGGCAAGGACTGCTGACGAAGGCGTACCCGCAGGGTACGTTGAGGAGGCAGGACGCAGCCAGAGGCGTCGGTGGTGGTCCAGATCACGCCGACCGCAACACAGACCGACCACGATCAAGCGGTCAGGATGGCGGGAAGAACCGCCTGTAGATCTGCTCCAGTTGATCGAGGCCGCTGAATCTGAGGACCACCCGGCCGTCGACGGCGCCGCTCTTGCGCTCCTTGTAGCGGATGTCCACGGAGGTGCCGAGCTGCTCGGCCAGGCGATTCTCCAACTCGACGATCACTGCCGGACGGGGTTCGGCCGGGCGGCGCCTTGCGTTGTCCCGGGTCATTCCCTTGCCGAGGCGCACCGCCTCCTCGAGTTGCCGGACCGACCATCCCTCGCCTACCGCTCGGTCTGCCAGGTGTCGGGCCAGAGCCTGGTCCTCGAGTCCCAGCAGGGCGCGGGCGTGTCCCGCTGACAGATCACGGGAGGCGACCAGGGCCTGGATCGCCGGGGGGAGCTTGAGCAGGCGGAGAGCGTTCGTCACGGCGGCCCGGCTCCGGCCCACCTTCTCCCCGATCTCCGCATGGGTCATGCCGAACTCGTCCTCGAGTTGGTGGAAGGCGGCCGCTTCCTCGAGCGGGTTGAGGTCCTCACGCAGAAGGTTCTCGACCAGTGCCTCCGTAACTGTCCCCGCCTCATCCGTTTCCCGGATCAGGGCAGGCAACTCGGCCAGGCCGGCCTCCCGAGCCGCGCGCCAGCGCCGCTCGCCGGCGATCAGCACGTAGTCGGGACCCTCGGGCCGCACGACCACCGGCTGCAGAACGCCCAGCTGCCGGATCGAGGCGGCCAGCGTCTCCAGCGCGTCCGCATCGAACCCCTGCCGCGGCTGGTTCGGGTTGGCGCGGATCCGGCTGATGGCGATCCTCTGCAGGTTGCTGCGCCTGGGCGGCGGGATGAGGGCTTCCAGGCCCTTGCCGAGACCTGATCGGCGGGTGGTCATTGTTCTTGCTCCTGTTGTCGGTGTCTCTGAAGGAACTCGATGGCGACATAGCGATAGGCGACCGCCCCCGGGCTCATCCGGTCATAGACCTCGATCGGCTCGCCGTATGACGGCGCCTCCGACAGTCGTATCGATCGCGGGATCACGGTGCGAAAGACCCGCTCGCCGAAGTAGTTACGGATCTGGATAGCAACATCGGTAGAGAGCTTTGTACGAGCATCGAACATAGTTAACAGGACGCTACCTATGTGCAGGCCTGTATTAAGGCTCTCGCGTACCAGGTCGATGCTGTCCATGAGCTGACCGAGCCCTTCCAACGCGTAGAACTCGCATTGGACCGGGATGAGGAGTTCGTCGGCCGCCGCCAGCGCGTTGATGGTGAGCAGGCCCAGGCTCGGGGCGCAGTCGACCAGGATAGTGTCGTAGTCCCCCGCCACCGGGGTGATCGCCGCCGCCAGACGCTGCTCCCGACTCAGCATGGGCACCATTTCCAGTTCGGCGCCCGCCAGGTCGATGCTCGACGGCGCCAGGGCAAGGTTGTCCACCCCGGTCGGCACCACGATCTCCTCAAGCGTGCGCTGACCGATGAGGGCACTGTATATCGACCGGCTGCCATCGGCTATCCGGACCCCCAGTCCGGTGCTGGCGTTGCCCTGCGGATCCAAGTCCAGGAGAAGGACGCGGTGTCCGCGCAGCGCCAAGTTAGCGCCCAGATTGATGGCCGTGGTCGTCTTCCCGACACCGCCCTTCTGGTTGGCGATCGCCACAACCAGGCCCCGCCGGGCGCCTTCAGGTGGATTCACTGACCGGTTGAGCACGGCTCCATTCTAGAATGGCTCTCTCCGTGGCTCATGGTTTCACGTGAAACATGAAGGTAGTGAGGTTGAGGGTGATGGCGCCTTCCGGGTCTCAGTCGAGGGAAATGACCACCGAACGCCGCGGTTCCGCTCCCTCCGAGTAGGACCTAACCCCATCAGTCTTCGCCACCGCGTCGTGCACCACCTTGCGGTCGACCGCGTTCATGGGCTCGAGCATGACCTCTCCCCCCTCGTCCAGCACCTGCTCGGCCAGCTGGCCTGCGTAGATTCTGAGCGCCTGGCGACGTTTCTCGCCGTAGCCGGCGATGTCGAGCCGCAAGCGGCAACCGCGAGCCGTCTTACGCTGCACGATCGTCCTCGTCAGCTCGTGGACGGCGTGCATGATGGAAGCCTTCGGGCCTATCAGCGCCTGGGTCTGCTCGCCCGTTATATCGGCGCGCACCAACTTTCCGTCGAATCCGGAATCGACGTCACCCTCCAGCCCGAACTCCTTCAGAAGGCCGTCCAAGAACTCCCGAACCACCTCGGCCTGCTCGGCGCCCAAGGTCTCGCCAGCTTTACCGTCACCCGCCACCGCTTCGACCTCTCCTTCTGCCCTTCGGCCTTTACCCGCCTGCTGTTTCCTACCGCGGCCGGACTGTGCGCCTCCGCCGGGTCTGCCGCCCGCCTTCCGATTCGCCTGCCGGCTCTTCGCCTTAGCGGCTCCTCCTCCGGCCTTGGTGCGACCCTTCGACGGGACACTCCTCTCAGAACCTGGTTTGCGCGATGCCTTCCTCTTCCTATGCCTGCCACGACCGGGCCGGCCCTTGCGTCCCCGGGTCTTCGGTTTGACCCGTACGATGGCATCCTGCCTCCCGATACCGAGGAATCCCGGCTTCGGGTCCTGCAGCACCTTGACCTCCGCCCGTTCGGCATCTTGGATACCGAGTTCTTCGAGAGCGGCCTGAACGGCCAGTTCAACGGATGCGCCTTTGACCTCGACCCACTCCACCATCGATCTACCTTCTCCTCCGTCTGCGTTGTTTCTTGGTTGAGCCCTGCGGGCGGGGCGGTTTCGTGCCGTTATCGGGCTTGCCTTCGTCGGGCTCCTTCGTTGCCGGCTTCCCGCCGTCCGGAGTGCCGGGGCGCCCGTCGATCTTGAAGATCAGCAACTGCTGGCCGGTCCGGAAAACGTTACTGGTGGCGAAGTAGAGGTTGAGTCCTGACGGCCAGATATACGAAATCACACCGAACATCAACGGCAAGATCTTCGTCATCCGCTGAACAGCCTCTGCCTGTGGATTACTCACATTAGATTGCTTCGGAGGGCTCAACAACTTCTGTTGCAGGTAACCGGTAAGTATCACGAACCCGACCAGCAGCAGGTAGGGAACCGTGGCCACTGCGAACAGCCCTTGCGAGCTCACCACCTCGGACGGGGCGAGGTCGAGATCCATCGTCAGGAACCGCAGCGCGCCTTCGGACGCCGCCACCAGCAGCTCCGAGTCCGACGGCAGGCTGTTGGCCGGATCCCGCAGCACCCGGAACAGCGCGAACCAGACCGGCATCTGCACCAGCAGGGGGAGCACGCATCCGAAGGGGCTGACACCTCGCTCGCGATAGAGCTCCATGACCTTCTGGTTGATCGTCTCCTGGTCGCCCTTGTACTCCCTCCGGAGCCGCTCCATCTCCGGCTGGATCTCCTGCATCGCCCGGGTCGACCGGACCTGCTTGAGAGTGAGCGGGAATACCAACAGGTTGACAACGATGGTAAGGCCTATAATGGCAATGCCATAGTTGGGAACGAGATCGTAGAAAAAGGAAAGGATAGTACCGAGAAGGGCCTGAAGACCGTTCCATATCTCGCTCACCGGCTGATCGCCCTTCTATCAGGAACCGGATCGTATCCTCCCGGAGACCAGGGATGGCATCGGCCGAGGCGCTTCAGCCCGAACCAGGCACCCCGCCAGAACCCGTGCTCGCCGAGCGCCTCGTAGGTGTAGCGGGAACACGAGGGGAGGAAGCGGCACGAACTCGGGATCATCGGCCCGATAGTGTGCTGCCATACGCGGATGAGGCCCTGACCCGCCATGGCCGGCAGCCTCGCCGCCGAGCCCGCCGGCTCCGATGGCCTCACCGCGTCCTCGAACCTGGGAACGTGGACGAGACCGCGTCCCGAACCCATCCGCGTAGCTCTCGGAAGGGCGCCGTGGCCACGACCGGCGTGGCTATGACCACGTAGTCGGTCGCCGGCGCGGGCGTCACCTCGCGCCATACCGCCCGAAGGCGCCGCTTGGCCCGGTTCCGCACCACCGCGCCGCCGACCCGGCGGCTCACCACCAGACCGATCCTCGGCTGACCACCAGACCGCGGGTGGGCGACCAGCGTGATGCCACCCCGCCGGATCCACCGGCCCCGGCGTAGCACCTCATTGAACGCCCCCGTGCCGCTCAGGCGTCGGAACCGACCGAGGCGACCGGTCGAATCCGGAAAGGAGGGTCCGGGGGACACGGAGGGAGCCGTGCTCGGCGCGGTCGTCATTCGTGAATCTTCTCTCTCGCGGTCGGTGTGCCGGCCCTTACCGGGCTATACCCAAGGAATGTGTGGCTTGAGCGGCTCCCCGGCCGCCCACTCGTATCGCGGCGGGTCACCCACCTGCTCAGGCGGAGAGCCGCTGGCGGCCCTTCTGGCGCCGTCTACTCAGGATGGCGCGGCCCTGGCGCGTTCGGATACGATGCCGGAACCCGTGCTTGCGCTTTCTGCGGCGATTGTTCGGTTGGTAAGTGCGCTTCATTCGGGGTCCCTTATCGGACAACCCGGGAACGGTGCCCGGTGTGGGGAAACGGCGTGCCCGGTCAGGGCCGGGGCCTGCCGACACTTCCTTGAGGTCTCGCAAGAATAAGGGCATCCTGTCCGTTTTGCAAAGATGATCCGGACACGGCGCCTGCCCGCTGCTACGGGCGCCTGACGCACTGCATCCTGTTCTCCAAGAACGCGAAATAATCCCGCCAGAACGGCAAAAACTCCACAGGGAACTACCTCGCGCTCGGACATGCATCCACTTACCTGGCTGACATGGTGTTATGCCGCCGCGTCGCCTCGCAGCCAGGCCTTCCCCGGATGGATTTCGGCTCGTGCAGCGCGGGATGCGGCGACGTAGGATGACGTCCTGCCGGGCTCACCCGATCCCACATCCCCAGGGGGGTCTTCCGTGCGCAGCAACTGGAGCTCGGCCACCAGACCAAGTGGAGTATTGCCGGGCACGGGATGGAGCGGCGTGGCCAGCCCCATGCCCTGTTATCCACATCTGTGGACAGTGCTGTAGGTAACCGCACCCCGTACACCCCGCCGGGCGGAGGAATACTTGTCTAAGCCCGAACTCGCGCAGCATGATCCCGACTTCTCATCCGCCTTGAGAACCCGGGTCGGACCGGAGGGCTGGAAGAAGTGGTTCACCTCCGTACGCCACGAAGTCGTGGAGGAGACCCTCTACCTGGTAGCGCCGTCCGATTTCCACATCCGATGGCTCCGCACCAACTACCAGACCACGATCGACGAGGTGGCGGCCGCCACGTTCGGACCGCAGACCGTGATCGAGTACCTCATCACCGACCGGCCCGACGTCACCGAAGAGCCATCCCCGGCGCCCGATCGGCTCGGTGACCGCGCACCGGAGGAAGCACCGGCGACTAACCGCAACCAGGCGCCGGCCCACCCCCCCAAGTTCCTCAGCAAGTACGTCTTCGACACATTCGTTGCCGGCCAATCCAACCAACTCGCCCTGGCAGCGGCCAAACGGGTCTCCGAAGGCCCCGGCCAGAACTACAACCCGCTGTTCATCTACGGCGGCGCCGGCCTGGGCAAGACCCATCTCCTCCATGCCATCGGCCACTACACCCGCACCCACCTGCCGACCGCGACCGTCCGTTACATGACCTCCGAGAACTTCTTCAACGAGTTCGTGGACGGCATCCGGACCAGACGGATGGACTCCTTCAAGCATCGCTACCGGACCATCGACGTGCTCCTGCTCGACGACATCCAGTTCTTCGAGGGCAAGGAGCAGGTACTCGAGGAGGTGTTCCACACCTTCAACACACTCCACGAGCTGGGTCACCAGATGGTTCTGTCCTGCGACCGGCCGCCCAAGGACCTCGGTATCGCGGACCGGCTCCGATCCCGCTTCCAGTGGGGCCTGCTGGCCGACATCGGCCCACCCGACCTCGAGACCCGCCTGGCGATCCTGCGTCGCAACGCTACGGACTACGCCTCGACCCCCGTGCCCGACGAGGTGCTCGAGTTCATCGCCCGCCACGTCACGGACAACATCCGAGAACTCGAGGGAGCACTCACCCGGGTTACCGCCTGCGCCGCCCTCACCGACCAGAAGATCTCCGTAGAGCTGGCCCGCTCGGAGCTTCGCGGTCTCATACCCGACCCGGCAACCACGCCACCGTCGGGTCCGGAGATACTTGAAGTCACGGCCGCCACGTACGGCCATGATCTTGCCGACCTCCAAGGCCCCAGCCGGGTGCAGCCGCTCGCCACCCACCGGCAAATTGCGATGTACCTCTGCCGGGAGCTCACCGACCTGTCGCTTCCCAAGATCGGCAAGGTTCTCGGAGGACGCGACCACACCACGGTCATGCATGGCATCAACAAGATCAAGAAGCTTCTCACCAAGGATCCGGAGTTGGCGCGGCAGATCTCACACCTGTCCGGAATCCTGTGGAAAAGATGAGGGTCTTCCCCAGGCGCCCACTCTGCTCGAGCGGACCTGGGTATAAGATCGGCGATAATCCCCCGATTGCCTGACGTACCCGGCCGCACGATGAGCAGTCACCCATCAATGCCAGCGAGGTCACGAAGCCGGCCCTCTGACCTGGGATGTCAGTTGCCGCGGTCGGCCTGCCGGGTAGCTTTGCCGCCCGCGACAGGCCGGCTTGGATGGATATCTATCCACATTCCACAGGGCCTACTACCACTTCTGGTAGAGAAAATAAGAAACTAGTAGTCGAGACCGGGAAGGATCTAGCAGTGCATATCCGAGCTGATCGGGATGATCTGGCCGAGGCATTCGGTCGCGCGAACCGGGGTGCGGGAGTCAAGACGGCTCTCCCCACGCTCCAGGGAGTTCGTTGCCAGGCCGAGGACGGACAACTTGAAATCACCGGAAGCGACACGGAGGTCACGATCCGGACCTCCGCGAAGGTGGAGGTCCTCGAACCGGGCGCGTTTCTGGTCCCGGGCCGCGTGATGACCGACGCTATCCGGAAAATGCCCGAGGGAGCGGTGTCGGTGCGTCTGGAGGACGGGGCGGTCGAGTTGTCCGGCAATGGACCGACGTTCACGATCCGGGTGCTGGCGCTGGAGGACTATCCGAAGCTACCCGAGCCCGACTTGGCGGGAGCGGTCGAGGTCGACGGGAACCTGCTGGTGGAGGCGCTCTCTCAGGTGCTCGTGGCGGCCTCCAACGACGCGTCCCGGCCGATCCTCACGGGTGTTCTGATGGAGAACTACGAGGAGGGCTTGCGGCTCGTGGCAACCGACAGCTACCGCCTGGCGATCCGCAACCTACCCGGGCTGCAAGTCGGGGATGCGGCGCTGATTCCGGCGCGAGGGCTCAAGGAGTTGGCGCGGACCGTGGCCGCCGAGCAGGTCCGGGTGGCGATCCGCGAGCGGGAGGTCGTCTTCGCGTCCGACCGGGGTTCGTTGAGTATCCGCCTGATCGAAGGCACGTTCCCCAACTACCGGCAGTTGCTGCCGGACGATTACCCGGCCGCGGTGGAGTTCGACAAGGAGCGGATACTGGAGGCGGTGGGCCGGGCCGCAGTGGTGGCGGACGATCATATTCCGGTGCGGTTGAACATCACGCCGGACGCGGTTGAGATGTCGGTGAGCCGGAACGATCTGGGTGGGGAGGTCGAGATGCTCGAGGCCACCGTCAGCGGTGACCTCGACGAGCTGAACATCGCCTTCAACGCCCGGTACCTCCACGACGGGATCTCGGCGGTGCCCGGCCCCGTGATCCGGATGGAGGTGAAGGACAGCAACCGGCCCAGCATCATCAGGGCTGACGGGGGCCGTAGCTTCCGCTACCTGCTGATGCCCGTGCGCGTCTGAGGGCGCCGCGGCTCGACGAGGCGCCCCGCCGTGAGGCTTTCCTGGCTGGAGGTCTCCGACTTCCGTAGCTATCGGCGCATGCGCTGGGTGCCGGATCCGAGGATCAACGTGGTGGTGGGTCGTAACGCGTCCGGCAAGACCAATCTCCTGGAGGCAGTGGGCTACCTGGCCTCTCTGCGGTCCTTCCGGGGGATTCCGGATGCCGCCCTGATCCGGACGGGCGCGGAGCGGTCGGTCCTCCGGGGGGAGGTGGTGACGCCGGACAGGACCACCCGGATCGAGGTGGAGCTGCCGAGGGCCGGTCGTCGCCGTGCTCAGGTCAACGGAACCCGGTTGGCCCGTCTGGCCGACCTGGTGGGGGAGGTGCGCATGGTTACCTTCCTGCCGGATGATCTGGACCTGATCAAGCGGGGTCCCTCCCGGCGGAGGGACCTGCTCGACTCGGTGGCGGTCCAGCTGTGGCCCGGTGCGTACCGCGACCAGCTGGAATACGAGCGAGCCCTCCGCCAGCGGAACATGTTGCTCAAGCAGATGGGTCGCCGGACCGATCCGATTACGTTGGAGGTCTGGGACGAGCGGCTCAGCCGAGCGGGCGCGCGGGTCATGGCTCGCCGCCGGGCCGTGGTGGATGCCATCGAGGACCGATCCGGCTCCGCTTACCGGGCGCTGGCGGGCGATGACACCAGGGTGCGGATCGACTACCGGTCGGGGTGGGGCGCCGCGGCCGCCTCGGACCGGCCTGGCTGGGAGGCGGCCCTCCGGGCGGCCCTTTGCGAGGCCCGGCCCGCCGATGTCGAGCGGCGGGTCTCGACGGTGGGGCTCCACCGCGACGATGTGAAGCTGCTCCTCGACGACCGGGACTCGCGGATCCAGGCCAGCCAGGGCGAGCAGCGGACCCTCACCCTTGCCCTCCGCCTGGCATCCCACCGGGCGGTGGAGCAGTCGGTGGGCCGACCCCCGCTGCTCCTGCTGGATGACATCTTCTCGGAGCTCGACACCGAGCGCTCGGCGGCGCTCGCCCGATCGTTACCTGCCGCCCAGACCTTCATCTCGACAGCTCGGGACGAGGACGTCCCCCTGCCGGCCGGCCGCCGCTGGCGCCTCGAGAATGGGATCCTGGGATGACCGAACGTTGGTCGCCCGACCAGGTGGAGGAGGCACTGGCATCTTTCGACGGCGCCGAGTCCCGAGCCCTGCGCATCCTCCGGGAAATCCAGGAGCTCGAGCGCAGCCATCAGAGGCGGAAGGCGAAGCAGGCCGGCGAGATGGTGTCGTTCGGAGACCTGATCCAGACCATCCTGGCCGGCCTCGGGGTGGCCGACCTGGACCGGGTTCAGGAGCTCGAAGAGCGCTGGGAGGAGGTGGCGGGCCCACAATGGGGTTCCAATTCGGTCCCGGTGGTGGTATCTAACGGGGAGCTGTTGGTAGAAGCCTCTGACCCGCGGCTGGTCCGCATGCTCCGGCACGACGCCGAGCGGCTCGTGCTACGTATCGCGGAGCGCTTCGGCAGGTCCTTCGTGACCTCCGTGCGGGTGGTCGGACCACCGTGGCGGAGGGGGTGGTGAGGAGTGAGCGCGCCCATGGGAGCCAGTTTGTATAAACCCGCAGGTCACACGCTATTTCTAAGCGGCTTGAAGATTGGCTTTGAGTCCAGGGTCGGGTACAATCCGATGACGGTGGACGAGTCCCACCGGCCCGCTTGCGCGGCCCTCCGCACGACCAAGGACTGCATGTGACCCTGGACCGACCCTCGAGCTATGGCGCGAGCGATATCAAGGTGTTGCCGGGTATCGAGGCGGTCCGCCACCGGCCCGGCATGTACATCGGCACCACCGGCCCTCGGGGTCTCCACCACCTCGTCTGGGAAGTGGTGGACAACTCGGTCGACGAGGCCATGGCCGGCTTCGCCACCACCATCGACGTGGTGCTGGAGGCGGACGGAAGCTGCCGCGTGTCCGACGACGGTCGCGGCATCCCGGTGGCGCAGCACACCCAGACCCGGAAGTCGGCGCTCACGACGGTGCTCACCACCCTGCACGCCGGAGGCAAGTTCGAGGAGGGCGCCTACACCGTCTCGGGAGGCCTCCACGGGGTGGGCATATCGGTGGTGAACGCCCTCTCCAGCCGGTTCGTGGCCGAAGTGGTGCGAGACGGCTTCCACTGGTCGCAGTCATTCGCGCGCGGCAAGGCGACCGGGCCGCTGGCGAAGGGCCGCCCGGCCCGCAAGACCGGCACCACCATCACCTTCTGGCCCGACCCCGAAGTGTTCACCGATACGGTCGATTTCAAGTACGCCACGGTGGCGCAGCGGCTCCGGGAGCTGGCCTTCCTCAACAAGGGGCTCCGCGTGAGCATGGTGGACAGGCGGGATGGCGGCCGCTCGGACACCTTCTGCTACGAGGGCGGTCTGCGGGACTTCATCCTCCACCTCAACAGCCGTCGCGAGGCCCTGCACGGGCGGATCCTCTACCTGGAGGACGAGGCGCCCGAGGCGGAGCTGCAGGTCGCTCTCCAGTGGACCAACTCGTTCAACGAGAACCTGATCAGCTTCGCCAACAACATCAACACCCACGAAGGCGGGACCCATGAGGAAGGCTTCCGCACCGCCCTCACGAAGGCCGTCAACGAATTCGCCCGCTCCAAGAACCTGCTCAAGGACAAGGATCGCAACCTGACCGGCGAGGACGTGCGGGAAGGCCTGACCGCGGTGGTCTCGGTGAAGGTGCGCAACCCTCAGTTCGAGGGGCAGACCAAGACCAAGCTCGGCAACACCGAGATACGCAGCTACGTACAGAAGTCGCTCAACCGGATGCTGCCGGAGTGGTTGGAGCGCTACTCGCCGGACGCCCGGCGGATCGTGGAGAAGGCCCGCCAGGCGCAGCACGCCCGCGAGGCGGCCCGCAAGGCCCGCGACGTGATCAGGCGCAAGTCGTTGCTCGCGTCCTCACGGTTGCCCGGCAAGCTGGTGGACTGCTCATCTGGCAATCCCGAAATCGCCGAGATGTTCATCGTGGAGGGGGATTCGGCGGCGGGTCCGGCGAAGAACGGGCGGGACTCCAAGTTCCAGGCGGTGCTGCCGATCAGGGGCAAGATCCTGAACGTGGAGAAGGCCCGTCTGGCCAGGGCACTGCACAACAAGGAGATACAGGCGCTAATCACCGCGATCGGCACCGGTATCGGGGAGGACTTCGAGATCGGCAAGGCGCGGTACCACAAGGTCATCCTGCTGACGGACGCCGACGTGGACGGCGCCCACATCCGGACCCTCCTGCTGACCTTCTTCTTTCGCCACATGCGCCCCCTCATCGAAGCGGGCTACGTGTACATCGCCGTGCCTCCCCTGTACCGGGTCAAGGTCGGGCGGCGGGTCAGGTACCTGGCCGACGACGCCGAACTGGAGGCCTTCAAGGAGTCCCATCCGAAGGCCCGGCCCACGCGGTTCAAGGGGCTCGGGGAGATGAACGACTCCGAGCTGGGGGACACCGCTCTCCATCCCGATACCCGGACGCTGGTTCAAGTGAACATGGAGGACGCGGCGGAGGCCGACCACGTCTTCTCGACCTTGATGGGCGGTGACGTGGCCGCTCGCAAGGAGTTCATCCAGCAGAACGCCGGCGACGTCCGGTTCCTGGATATCTGAGCGGGAGGAAACGTACCGTGCCGGAACTCGAGATGAGCGGCGCCGCCCCCCTGCTGGCGGTCGATATAAACGACGAGATGTCCAAGTCCTTCGTGGACTACGCCATGTCCGTGATCGTGTCACGGGCGCTCCCCGATGTGCGGGACGGGCTCAAGCCGGTTCAGAGGCGGATCATCTATGCCATGGACGACATGGGGGTGGGCCCACGGAGCTCACACCGCAAGTCGGCGACGGTGGTGGGGGAGGTGATCGGTAAGTACCACCCGCACTCCAACGACGCCATCTACGACGCCCTGGTCAGGATGGGTCAGTCCTTCTCGCTCCGGTATCCACTCATCGATCCGCAGGGCAACTTCGGCACGACTGACGATCCGCCGGCGGCGATGCGCTACACGGAGTGCAGGCTGGCCCAGCTGGCCGCGGTGCTGCTCGACGGTATCGACGAGGACACGGTCGACTTCGCCGACAACTTCGACGGGTCCGAGCAGGAGCCGGTCGTGCTCCCTGCCCGCTTCCCCAACCTGCTGGTGAACGGCTCGCAGGGCATCGCGGTGGGCATGGCCACCAACATCCCGCCCCACAACCTGCAGGAGGTCATCGACGCCTGCCTGTTCGGGCTGGAGAACCCGGATGCCGGTCCCGAGGAGTACCTGTCGATCGTCAAGGGCCCCGACTTCCCGACCGGCGGCTACGTGATCGGGACCAAGGGAGTGAAGGACGCGCTGGTATCGGGGCGGGGCTCGGTCCGGATGCGGGCGGTTACCGACGTCGAGCCGATCCGTAGAAACCGCACCGCCATCGTCGTCACCGAGTTGCCCTACCAGGTGAGCCAGGATCGGGTCATGGCGCGGATAGCCACCCTTGTCCAGCAGAAGACCCTCGAGGGTATCTCCGACCTACGCAACGAGTCGTCCGCCCGCGTGGGCGTGCGGCTTGTCATCGAGCTCAAGAAAGATGTCAACCCCAAGGTCGTGCTGAACAACCTGTTCAAGCACACCAACCTGGAGGAGAACTTCGGCGTCAACACGGTGGCCCTGGTGGACGGGGTACCGCGCACCCTCAATATCGCGGAGATGGTGCAGTACTTCCTCGATCACCAGATGGAGGTGATCGAGCGCCGCACCCGCTTCCGCCTGGCGCGTGCGCAGGCCCGCGCTCACGTCCTCGAGGGGCTGATCGTGGCGGTTGACAACATCGACGAGGTGATTGCGTTGATCCGGGGGAGCGAGGACACCGTCTCGGCCCGGTCCGCTCTCATGGACCGCTTCCCGCTCTCGGAGATACAGGCCCGAGCCATCCTGGACATGGCCCTGCGGCGCCTTACCTCGCTGGAGACCACCAAGCTGCGGAACGAACACGCCGACCTGATGCGGCTGACCGCCGAGCTGTCTGCCATCCTGGCCAGCCCTGTCCGCCGCCGGCGGATCATCGCCGATGAGCTCTCGGCCACCCGCAAGGCCCACGGGAACGCTCGCCGTACCCAGGTCATGCCGGCCGAGTCAGAGCTGTCCCTCGAGGACCTGATCGCCGACGAAGAGCTCATCGTCACGGTGTCGGCCAAGGGATACGTCAAGTCAGTGGCGGCCAGCGCGTACCGGGCACAGGGCCGGGGCGGGAAGGGGGTCAAGGCGGCGGCGCTACGCGGCGACGACTTCCTGACCCATGTGATCCATACCACCGCCCACTCCTACCTCCTCTTCTTCACCAACCGGGGACGGGTCTACCGGGTCCGGGCGCACGAGATTCCCCGCAAGGCCCGTACCGCCAGAGGGGTCCTCGCCCACAGCGTGCTGCCGCTGGATCCCCAGGAGCGCATCGAGGCGATCGTGGACACCCGCGACTACGAGTCCTACCGCTACATGGTGATGGTGACCCGGAAGGGGAAGGTCAAGCGCACCGCCTTCCGGGAGTACGACAGCCGCTACGCCCGGCTGGTGGCGATCCGGCTCGCCGATGACGATGAGGTGGTGACCGTTCATTCCACCGACGGCAAGAGCGACCTGCTTCTCTTCACCCGCCGCGGAATGGGGATTCGCTTTTCCGAGGACGATGTTCGCGCCCGGGGCAGGGCCACCCAGGGAGTCATCGGGATCCGCCTCAATCCGGGGGACGAGGTGGTGGGAGCAGCCGCCACGCTGGAGGGCGACGACGTCCTGTTGCTGACCTCCGGAGGTTTCGGCAAGCGCGTGCGGGCGGCGCTGTTCAGGTGCCAGGCCCGGGCCGGCAAGGGCATCAAGGCCATGAAGCTCACCAAGGTACGGGGTGAGGTGGTGGGCGCCCGAGCGGTTGTCGAGGGGAGCCAGGTGATGATCGTCTCGACCGGTGGTGTCGCCATCCGCACGGCTACGGACTCGATCAGCCGCCAGAGCCGGGTGGCCAGCGGCGTCAAGGTGATGAACCTGCCCGGCGGGGCCAGTGTCAGCAGCTTCGCTCCCGTTCCCATGGACACGAGCCTCTCCCCAGACGCGAAGTGACGGAGGCGAGATTGGGGGCGTGGTCCGCCCCGCCCACCACGCAACGCCGGGTTCGCCGGATCCTCCGCAAGTTCGATCCGTGGACGGTGATGAAGGTGTCCGCGGTCCTGTCCGCGCTGGCCGCGCTCGGCCTGGTCCTGCTGTCGGTGATGCTCTGGGCGGTGATCTCCCGGCTTCAGCTGGTCTCCGCCTTCGACGAGGCCGCCGCACGGGTGGCGCTGATCGATCCCGACGAGTCGCTCTTCAAGGCGGGCGGCGAATACCTGCGCGGCATGATCCTGCTGGCGGCCAGCTGGATGGCCGGAACCACCGCCACGCTGACGGTGGGCGCAGTGCTGTACAACCTGCTGGCGGACCTGGTGGGGGGGATCGAGTTCACGGTGCTGGAGGAGGTGCCGGTGGATACCTCCGGGCGGCACGAGCCCAGGGGGCGACCAGTCCCGGGAGGGATTTGATGGCGACCGTGCGGCGGGTGCGGCGGGTCATCCGCAAGTTCGATCCGTGGACGGTGTTCAAGGTGTCGCTCCTGTTGCATGTGGTGTTCGCAGCCGCCACCCTGATCGGCCTGCTCCTCATGTGGTCCCTGGTGGAGCGAGCCGGGATTCCCGCCTCGCTCGACCGGTTCCTGATCACCATCAGCCTGGTTGACGAGGGCTCGGTGTTCTTCGACAACGGAAGCCGGTTCATCCGGGTGGCGATCTTCTTCTCCGTGGTATTCGGGGCGGCGATGACTCTGCTGTCCACGCTGGCGGCGGTGTTCTACAACCTGACCTCCGACGTGGTGGGCGGCGTGGAGGTGGTCATGCTGGAGGAGACCTTGCAGGTGCCGGCGCCCCCGATACCCGCCTCGCCGGATCCCGTCCCGGAGATGTCACCCGAGGACTCCGCCGAGATGCCCACCCTCGCCGGCTGACCGCAGCCGGCGCGTCCCCGTCGATGACGGGTCTGGTTCCTTAACCTTCGCTCGTCGCCTGCCGCACCGCTGGTCGGACGGCTAGGCGGCGATGAACCGTGCGACCTGCATGCCGGCGTCCTGGGCGAGGCTCACGAAGACCCCGCCGGGATCGCCGGGCCCGCCGGCGCCGCCCGGGTAGGCGCCCCGAGCGGCAGCGAGTATGGCCGCTCCGAAGCACACCGCATCGAGGAATCTCCCCTCGTCCGCAACGCCGCTGACCAGGGATCCATCCCCCTCGGCGTCACCGAACTCGAGATCGACCCGGACCGCTCGCCATGCCGTGTCGGTGGGAGCCGGGCAGCAGGCCACATCCGGCCAGGGAAGGGGGTTCTCCCCCCAGCCGGCCCACAGGGACCCGACCGGCTCGGGAAAGGTCACCGCCCGCCCGGCCCGGAGCGGACGGCCCGCCACGGTCCAGGCCAGGCGAGCCTTGACCGGTTCGGCCGATCGGGGAAGCATCGACATCGCCAGCGCGCCGGCGAGGCCGGCCCCGCTCGCGGCTCCGCCGACGATCGTGGAGTCCTGGCCGGCGGCGAAGCGAGGCGGCAGGCCGGCGGCGACCACGACCGGAAGGCCCAGAGCGCATGCCTCCTCGACCAGCGGGCGGGAGGCGCCGGTCACGGCTTCCACGGCGAGCACGTCCCAGCCCGCCACCGAGCCAGGGGGCTTGCCGGCGTCCGGGCGGGTGTCGAGTAGGCCGACCTCGACACCGGGGTCGGCCTGGAGCACCCGAATCACCCGGTTGCTCCGGTCGCCTTCCGTTTGGAGAGCGATCCGGTGGGTCACTGATGGCGCGCGATCGGCTGCCAGGTACCCGGTTTGGCGGGAGGCCTCTCGTAGGGCGAAGTGCGCAACTTCCATGAGGCGAGCGCAGCGGCGGCTGTCGCCAGCAGGGCTATCACAAGAAGCGTTCGGAACTTCATGGCCGGAGAGTCTACGAGTCGCCGTTTCCTAGTTGCCAGTCGCTGGCGGGATTCGAACGAAGGGGTTGAAAACGTCACACCCTTGACATACGTTGGTGGTTGCCAAGCACCACCACCGGCTGAAGGCTTTCATCGATCGGATCGGCCGGCCCGGAGGGAACATACAAGGCTCATGGAGCGATCCGCCGATCCCGGCAGCTAGCCGGGGCATGGTCGGCCACGCTCCGGACCACGGTGGCGGCGGCGGGGGAGGGCCCGGTGCGGTGCCCCGGCTTGGCGCGATTTTCGCGTTCTTTCGCGCCCGGGCACTGGAACGGGGGTTTCCATCATCCTGATCAGGCATCGCGGCCTGCCACAATCTCGCGGTGTGGACTCATCCCTGAGGGCCGATCTCGTCGCCCGCCTTGCCGCCGCCGGGGATCCTGACCGGGCGGAGGGCCAGCAGCGATACATGAAGTCGGAACTTCCCTTTCACGGGGTACGGGTTCCGGAGGTGCGGCGCCTGGCCGGGGCGGTCGTACGGGATCATCCGCTGGCCGGCCCCGATGCCTGGGAGGAGACCGTCCTCGGCGTATGGCGGGCGGCCACCCATCGGGAGCAGCGCTACGGGGCCATCGAGCTGGCCTACGCCCGGCCCTACCGCAGGTGGCTGCGGCCCGACCGCCTTGCGATGGTGGAGGAGATGATCGTCACGGGCGCATGGTGGGACTACGTGGACCAGCTGGCCGGCAAGCACATGGGCCACCTGCTTGCTGAGCACCCGGAGGATGTCCGCCCGGTCCTGCTCGCGTGGGCGGAGGACGACGACATATGGCGGCGCCGGACCGCGATCCTGGCCCAGCTGCGGTTCAGGGACCGCACCGACCCAGGCTTCCTGTTCGCCGCGATCGAGCCCTCCCTAGCTCGCAAGGAGTTCTTCCTGCGCAAGGCGATCGGATGGGCGCTGCGGGAATACTCCAAGACCAGCCCGGACGCGGTAACCCGCTACGTGGAGGCCAACCGCCGGCGGCTCTCCCCCCTCAGCAGGCGCGAGGCCATGAAGGCGCTTGACCGTAGCTAGCGTGTTCGCGCTTCTGTAGGGCGTTGTGGATGATGGCGAGCCTGTCGGTATCGGGCGAATATGCGTCGGTGGGATCGGTCTATCTTGAGGGTTTCGCTGTCGGCGCCGCTCCCTGGCGTAGTCTGGGGTAGCACTGCCACCACCACACCAGAATTCCTTATTACCAACACTTGCAAGATAGACTCATAGCAACTTCAATTAGGAAGAAGGCAACGTTAGGACCCCCGGTGCAAGAGCCAGCTGAAGACGCATCGAACGACCACCACGAGCACGGGCACGACCATGATCACGATCACGGGCCGGCTCGAGGACACCAGGACCACCATGACCATGGGCACGACCATGATCACGATCACGGGCCGGCTCGAGGACACCAGGACCACCATGACCATGGGCACGACCATGATCACGATCACGGGCCGGCTCGAGGACACCAGGACCACCATGACCATGGGCACGACCACCACGATCACCATGACCATGGGCACGATCACCATGAGCACGGGCACGACCATGATCACGATCACGCGCCGGCTTCAGGAGTGCTCGCCAGGTTGAAGCACCTTGTTGTGCCTCACTCGCACGACCACACTGAGACGATCCGGTCGGCCGACGAGTCGAGCGAAGAGGGGATACGGGCCGCATGGATCGGGCTGGCCGGCATGATGGCAACCGCGGCGGCACAGGTAGTGATCGTTGCCCTGTCAGGTTCGATCGCATTGCTGGCTGACACCATCCACAACCTTGGCCATGCCGCTACGACGATCCCGTTGATCGTGGCGTTTCGCATGGGCCGCTGGCGAGCTACCAGGCGATACACGTACGGCTACCGGCGAGCCGAGGACCTCGTCGGGCTGTTCATCGGGTTGATCATCCTGGTAAGCGCGGCGATTATCATCTGGGAGTCCGTCGACGCCTTGATCAACCCCCGCGTGGTGACCAATCTCTGGTGGGTGTTCGCGGCAGGGATTGTCGGTTTTCTCGGGAACGAGATCGTGGCTGTCTATCGGATCCGCGCTGGTCGACGGATTGGCTCTGCGGCGCTGATTGCTGAGGGCCAGCACGCACGAGCGGATGGACTGACATCAATCGCAGTTGCGGTCGGCATGGTCGGAGTCTGGCTCGGCTTCCCCCAGGCCGACCCGATCGTGGGATTCCTGATCGCGATTGCGATTATTGGAATACTCGTATCGGCCATGCGTACCGTGGTGAGGCGGCTGATGGACGGTGTCGATGAGGGCTTGATTGACGACGTCACCGCCGCAGCCAATGAAACGCCCGGCGTGGTGGCGGTGGACTCGGTGCGCGCCAGGTGGTCAGGCCATCGGATGTCGGGGGATATCGCGATCCAGATCGACTCGGCGCAGACAGTGCTTCAGGGCCACCGAATCGCCGAAGAGGTCGAACACGGCGTACTTCATGCGGTGCCCAATATGGACAGCGTTGTGGTCCATTTGCATCCTGCGGTCTCGGCAGATGAGGCGTCGAGTCTGCATGAGCTCTCGGGCCACCACGCCAGTCGCGAAGCCAGGGAGGCCTACATGGCACGCCAGGCGTCCCAGAGGCTCGCTCCGACCGGCGACTGAGTCAGCGCTGCAGACGGATTGCGCCCGGAGCTAGTTAATCGTGGTCACTCTGCGTTGCGGCGGCGTGCTCTGGACCGCCATCGACGCCTCTGGCTGCGTCCTGCCTCCTCAACGTACCCTGCGGGTACGCCTTCGTCAGCAGTCCTTGCCATAGACGCCGCTGGCGGCGCCAGACCCCACCGCCGCCCCGCAGACCGACCACGGGGACCCGCCATAACTAGCGAGCGCGCATAGCGTGAACACGTCCTAGCTTGATCGTGCCGCAATCGAGGACCCGTAATTCGCCCAATGGACGACCCGGCCGGGTAATCGATGATCTCTAGACGGGGTCGAAGTTGACCGTGAGGCCCTCGTAGATGCGGTCGTAGTAGCCCCCACCATCCAGATAATCGGGATTCCACGACTTCGCTCCGGAGAGCTCCCTCCGGTAGATGAACGGTGATCGATGCAGCCTCTCCCGGTGGAACCGCCCATCGGGACCGGACGGGATATCGGTTCCGTCCCCGTACAGCAAGAGGCCGTCATCGGCATACACCTCGTGTTGGGGGTCGACATCGCGGTACTCATGGCTGGCGTTGATCAGCTTGTGCCCGAGTTCATGGGCGACGGTCTTCCAGGACCGGGCCCTCGACAGATTGGTGAGGGTGATGACACCCCGCAGGTGGCGAGGGATCGCGTCCCGGTGCGAGTAGCCGGGGAAGGAGAGGGCGTTCGTGGCGATGGTCTTCAATTGCCAGGTACGTTCGTCGAGCTGGTCATGGAAAGAGATGAAGACGTCCTCGAGGACCACGAGGTGTATCCGGCGATCATGCTCCGGTCCGTTGCCGATCACGCTCTCGAACACCGCCAGCGCAGTGGAGGACAGCCGGGACGGACGCTTCTGTCGCTCCACGTACAGGTTGGCGTAGCGACCGCCGGGCATTTCCGAGCCCGGCGACTCCGCGTGGATGGCGAGCAGTTCCGGGTCGACGTGCCCGGTCCGCACCGAGACGAGGGCCAACTGAATGCCCACGACGCCGAAGATCCGTCGGGCCTCGAGCACGCCGTCGATCACCGTCTCGAGATCCACTTTCCGCCGGTGGGCCGGTTCCAGGTTCGAGGGATAGAAGATGCCTATGTCCACGGTGGCCCGGCCGTCCTCCAAGCCGGCGTTCAAAGACTCCAGGTCGATCGGAACCGGGAGTCCCCACTCGGATCCGTCCCCCGCGCTGTCCTCGGTCTGTGTAAGTTGGCCGCCATGAACGGACATGGGTTTCCTCGTTCCTGCATACGAGAGCTTCGGCGCAATCCTACGGCGGGCCGGGCTCCCGAGGTGCTCGGGCGGTCTCCGGACGGCTCCCTGGGAGCCGATCCGCGGCGCAAGTCCGTCCGTGAGGGGTGGGACGGATGACCACAGCGACCGCCGCCGGATCTCGCCGGCCGTCGCGGGATGCCGCCGCCGGCGCCAACCTGCTCGACATAGAGAACCTGGCGGTCCGATTCGACCTGCCCACCGAGACGATCCGCGCGGTCAGCGGCGTGAGCCTGACGGTCGCACCGAGCGAGACCTTCGCCCTGGTCGGGGAGTCCGGTTCCGGCAAGAGCGTGTCAATGCTCTCGGTCATGGGCCTACTGCCTTCACCCCCCGCGACGGTGTCAGGGTCCGTCCGGCTGGAGGGTCGCGAGATCATCGGCATGCCGGGGAGGGAGTTGAGGCGATTCCGCGGCAGGGAAGTGGCGATGGTCTTCCAGGAGCCGATGTCCTCGCTGAACCCCGTCCATCGGGTCGGTCGCCAGATCGGCGAGAGCCTCCGCATACATCGAGGCTTCACGAAGGCGGAGGCCCGGCGACGCGCGATAGAACTCCTCGACAGGGTCGGCATACCGTCCGCCGCAGCGCGGGTGGACGACTATCCCCACGAGTTCTCCGGAGGCATGCGCCAGCGGGCCATGATCGCCATGGCCCTTGCGTGCGAGCCCAAGCTGCTTATCGCCGACGAGCCGACCACGGCACTTGACGTGACCGTCCAGGCCCAGATCGTCGATCTGGTGCGCGAGGTCCAGGACGAGTACCGGCTGGCGGTGGTGTGGATCACCCATGATCTGGGCGTCGTGGCCGAGATAGCCGATCGGGTGGCGGTCATGTATGCAGGTCGCCTAGCCGAGATGGGCGACGCCCACGAGATCTACCGGTCGACCCGCCATCCCTACACGTCCGGACTGCTCCGCTCGATCCCGCGGTTGGACCTGCCCGTCACCACCCGCCTTGCCGAGATCCCGGGTTCGCCCCTACGCGTGGCGGAACAGTTGCGCGGATGCCCGTTCGACGCCAGGTGTCCCCTCGTGGGGGAGGGGTGCAGCGAGACGCTTCCCGAATTGGAGGAAGTGGGTCCCGGCCGGCACGGCTCGGCTTGCATCCACCATCACGAGATGGACGACGCCCCCAATCTGTGGTCGGAGGGCTTCGTCCCGGAGGAGCACGCGGCGCCTGGGCAGGACGGGGACGTGGTCGTCTCCGTCAGGGGGCTCAGGGTGCACTTCCCGGTGTTCCGGGGGCTCGGCCGGTCTCGCTCGATCGCCATACGGGCCGTGGACGGGGTCGACCTCGACGTGCGCCGCGGGCGGACCCTTGGTGTGGTCGGGGAGAGCGGTTGTGGCAAGACCACGCTGGGCCGGGCCCTCGTGGCGCTTGTCCGGCCCACCGCGGGAACGATCGAGATCAACGGAGACCCGATCGACCACCGGAGCGGGAGGCATCGGAGAGTGGTGCAGATGATCTTCCAGGATCCGTTCTCGGCCATGAACCCCGGCATGCGGGTGGGGGATGTGATCGCCGAGCCGTTGCGCATCCATCGGCTCGGGACCGCGGACGAGATCCGGGAACGGGTCTCCGGACTGCTCGCCCAGGTAGGGCTTCCGACCGACGCCGGCCGGAGGCACCCGCACGAGTTCAGCGGCGGGCAGCGGCAGCGGATCGCCGTGGCTCGCGCCCTGGCCGCCGATCCCGAGGTGATCGTCTGCGACGAACCGGTCTCGTCCCTGGACGTCTCGGTCCAGGCCCAGGTGGTGAATCTGCTGGCCGACATACAGGCGGCGACGGGCATGGCGTTCGTCTTCATCGCCCATGACCTGGCGGTCGTGCGCCACGTCTCCCACGAGGTGGCGGTCATGTATCTCGGGGAGATTGTGGAGCGGGCCCCCCGCGACCGGATCTACGAGGCCCCCCTACACCCGTACACGAAGGCGCTCCTCGCCGCGGTGCCGGCACCGGAACCGGGCGTGAGGTCGACTCGGAGCGCCAAGCTGGAAGGGGACCTGCCCAGCCCGGCGGATCCCCCATCCGGCTGTCGCTTCCATACGCGCTGCCCGGTAGCGGTGGAGGGGCTGTGCTCGGCGGTCAAACCCGAACTGGTCGAGGTGGCGCCCGGACGATGGGTCTCGTGTCACCTGGCCGTTGGACCCGGTTGAACGTGGTCGCTCTGCGTTGCGGGCGGCGTGATCTGGACCGCCATCGACGCCTCTGACTGCGTCCTGCCTCCTCAACGTACCCTGCGGGTACGCCTTCGTCAGCAGTCCTTGCCATAGACGCCGCTGGGGGCGCCATATCCCACCGCCGCCCCACCGACCGACCACGGGACCCGTGACAGCAAACGAGCGCGTATAGCGTGAGCACGCCCTAGTCGATCCTGATCCTCCGGCAGCGGATCCCCTGCCCTCCGGCGCCGGTAATTGAGGGCGTTCGGCCCGGCTGACTGCCAGGGTATACGGTATGCTGCTTGTTCTCGGATAGGGAGGCGGAGCCATGTCATTGGTTGACCCTGTAGTTCATTCGCGCAGACGATCGAACCGGAAGTGGAAGCTCGTCGCGCTGGTGGCGGCCCTTTCGCTGGTCGCCTTTGCGTGCGGCGACGGCGACGAGGACACGTCGGCAGACGAGGTGACCGCCGCGCAGGCACAGGCTGCAGCCGCCCAGTCCGAAGCTGCCACCGCCCAGTCCGAGGCGGCGTCGGCTCAGGCGGAGGCCGAAGCGGCAGCGGATGCGCTGGCCCAGGCTCAGGCCGATCTAGCAGCAGCCGAGGCAGCGGCCGCCGCAGCCATGGAGGGGGACGAGACATCCCAGTCGGCGCTGGCAGATGCGCAGGCTGCCCTCGAGGCGGCCGAGCAGAGGGCCGCGGAGGCGGCTGATGCCTCCGAGGATGCGCTGGCCGCCGCCGAGTCCGCTCTCGCAGAGGCCGAGCAGATGCTCGACGAGGCGATGATGGAGCAGGAGGCCGCCGGGGGACCGGTAACAGTACGGGCGGCTGTCACCGGCGACGAGGCAACCCTCAACCCCTACACCTACATCAGCGGATTCCCCGGATGGAACCTGCTGATGCTCCAGTACGACTCGCTCATGCAGCTCGACGCCGACGGCATTCCACAGCCGTGGCTGGCGGAAACCGTTTCCGTCAACGAGGACCTGACCGAGTACTCCTTTACGCTGGTCGAGGGCGTCACCTGGCACGATGGGCAGCCCTTGACGGCGCACGACGTGGACTTCAGCGTCGACTACTACATCAACAACGTGGAGGCCAGCCGGTTCGCTCGCGACCTCAGGGGGGTCGAGGATCTCGTGGTGACGGGCGACTACAGCGCGACCTTCGTTCTCGGTAGCCCGAAGGCCGGATTCGAACTGGCCGCCCTCGCTGACATTCCGATCATCCCGCGCCATGTATGGGAAGGAGTCGAGGTGCCGTCCGAGCACGACTTCGGCGCCACCAACATCGGGACCGGTCCGTACAAGCTGGTGGAGTACGTGGAAGGACAGAGCTACCGCTTCGAGGCCAATCCCGGCTACTTCCGTGGCGCACCGGCGGTCGAGGAGCTGGTGGTCATAGTCTTCGCCGACGACGCCGGGGCCCAGGCCGCCATCCGTACCGGTGAGGTCGACGTGATATTCGAGCGCATACCTCCGGAGCAAATCCCTCTGCTGGACGCCCAAGACCCGCTGGACATTGCCCTGGGACCCGAGTTCACCACCCAGATGATCAACTACGACGCCTCGAAGCGCCCCTTCGACGACGTGGCGGTTCGCCAGGCCATCAACCTGGCCATGGACCGCCAGGACATCGTCGACACGGTATTCCTCGGTGCGGCGACGGTGGGGAGCCCGGGCTGGATACATCCCGAACATCGGTCCTACAACCCGTCGATGATCCCCGTGCACGACGTGGCCGCGGCTAACGCTCTGCTCGACGAGGCCGGCTATCTCGACAGCGACGGCGACGGCGTGCGGGAATTCGACGGGCAGCCGATGTCGTTCGAGATCATCACCAACGCCCCCGACTCGCTCCGGCTGCGGATAGCCGAGTTGACCGTGGAGATGCTGGCCGAGATCGGCATCGAGACCTCTGTGGCGGCAGTCGAAACCGGGACGTGGGAGCAGGCTGTGTGGCCGAGCTTCGATGTGAACAACGGCCGCAACTACGACATCGCCATGTGGGGATGGTCGGCGCCCGTGCAGGCCGACCCGCTGCGCCTTCCGCAGCTGGTCGCCAGTATTCCGATGGGCGGGTTCCTGAACCTGACCGGTTACGCCAGCGCCGAGATGGATGCGCTCTCCGCGGCGCTACCCGTCGAGTCCAGCCAGGCGGGACGCATCGCAATCCTGCTTCGCATGCAGGAGATAATCGCCGAGGAGCTGCCATTCGTGCTGCTGCTGTATCCCGATGGGGCCTACGTGTACGACTCCAGCGTCTACTCGGACTGGGAGTTCATCGCCGGGCAGGGCATCGTCAGCAAGCTATCCCTGCTCCCTCCGTCGGCGCGTCCTTAGGGAAAGGTCGAATGGTCGGTGGCCCGCCCTCACGCTGACGAGGTACTCGATGGCCGGGGGACGGGCCGCCGGGAGGTTGTCCGGTGCCCTCTTGGGATCATGGGAGGCCGTAGGCCGAGCTGAGCCGCCGGCTTGAGACGGCGTCTCGACGCCCGTCGAATCATCCAGTACGGGGTGGTCGTCTTGGTGGCGGTGACCCTCAACTTCCTGCTGCCCAGGCTCATGCCCGGCAACCCCCTCGTCCTCATCGCCGGGGTGGATGTCGGCCTTCTCAGCCCCGAGGAGCGGGCCGAGATCGTGGCGCGCGTTGGCTTGGACGCACCCCTCTGGAAGCAATACCTCCGGTACTGGGGCGACATCGTCACCGGCGATTTCGGCTACTCGTTCCGGTCGAGCCGGCCCATCGTCGACATGATCATGGAGAGGCTCCCGTGGACCCTGCTGATCACCGGGTTGTCGCTGATCGTCTCGGCGGTGGCGGGGGTGATCCTGGGGGCGATCTCGGCGTGGCGGAGGGCGACCAAGATCGACCTGGGCATGCTCTCGGGGATGATCTCGATCGAGTCCCTGCCCTCCTTCTGGCTGGGCATGCTGTTCATTTCGATCTTCGCCGTCCAGTGGGGTGTCCTGCCGTCCTCCCACGCGGTGACCCCCGCTTCCGGGCTTGCCGGGTGGGCCCACACGTGGGACATCATCAGCCATGCCATCCTGCCGGTGGTCACCTTGTCGATCGTCGCGACGCCCGGCGTGTACATGACGATGCGGTATTCGATGCTGGAGACGCTGGGAGAGGACTACATCCGCACGGCGCGCGCCAAGGGCGCCGGCGAGCGGCGGGTTCTGTTCGGGCACGTCGCCCGGAATACCATCGCCCCGGTGGTGACGGTGCTCGCCCTCCGGCTCGGGTTTGCTTTCGGGGGCACCGTGATAATCGAGACGGTGTTCTCCTACCCGGGACTGGGACGCCTGGTGTTCGAAGCGGTGTCGGGGCGTGACTATCCGGTGATGCAGGCGGCCTTTCTCGTGTTCACGGCCGCGGTGCTGGTGGTCAACCTGGCAGCCGATCTGGTGTATCCGCTGATCGACCCGAGGACCAGGACCTCGTGACGGTTGTGCATGGCCTCGGGGACGCCGGGAGGCGCGCCGCCCGGCGGCGTTCCCGCATCCCCACCCTGTTCGGGCTGACAGGTGGACTCATCGTGGGGATCCTCGTGTGCGGAGCCGTGTTCGCCCCGTGGCTGGCGCCCTACGACCCGACCGAGCGGGTGGCCAGACCCTTCCTGTCCCCCAGCCCGGAGCACCTGCTCGGTACGAACGACATAGGCCAGGATCTTCTCTCGGAGATGATCTACGGAGCACGGGTGTCGCTGACGATCGGGGTCGTTGCGGCCGCGGTCGCCCTGCTGATCGGAACAACGGTCGGGGTCGTGGCCGGCTACTACCCGAAGCGTCTGGGCTCGGCCATGATGCGAGGGGTCGACGTGATCCTGATCCTGCCGTTCCTGCCCCTGCTGATCGTGCTGGCCGCCTATCTCGGGCGGAGCCTCCTCAACACGATCGTGGTGATCGGCGTGCTTATCTGGGCTGAGCCGGCTCGGATCATCCGCTCGCAGGTCCTCTCTCTGAGATCGCGGGAGTACGTGCTGGCGGCCCGCTCGATGGGGGCGCCGGACCGTTGGACGGTCCTCCGCCATATCGTTCCCCGGACGGCGCTGCTGGCCACGGGGTCCTTCGTGCGGGCGGTATCCAGCGCGATAGTGCTGGAGGCCGCCCTCAGCTTCCTGGGTCTCGGGGATCCCATCCAGAAAAGCTGGGGCTCGATCCTGTTCTGGGCGCAAGCCAGAGGCGCCTACCTGACTCCGGCCTGGAAGTGGTGGGTGGTGCCTCCCGGGCTGCTGATCATGCTGGCATCGCTCGGGTTCGCCCTAATCGCCTTCTCCCTGGAAGAGCGGATCAACCCCCGGTTGTAGTGGCCAGTGGCCACTGGCCACTGCTAGAAATCGATGCCGCGTATCGCTCGGATGCCTCGGTCGTAGGCGTGTTTGACCAGGGTCATCTCGGTGACGGTGTCGGCGATCTCGATCAGGCCGGCCGGGGCGTCGCGGCCGGTGACGACCACGTTGACGTTGGCCGGTCGGTTGGCGAGGGCTTCGACCACGTCCTCTACCTCGATCCAGCCCCAGTTGATGGGGTAGGTGATCTCGTCGAGGACCACGAGGCGGTGCTTGCCCTCCTCGATCCGCATCTTGGCCAGCCGCCAGGCGTCCCGGTTCAGATCAGCCGAGCGGTCGAGGTCCTCGCTGTCCCAGGAGAACCCGTCTCCTCCGGCGTCCCAGTCGACGCCGAGTTGTCGACCCATCTTCTCCTCGCCGACCTTCCACTTGCCCGACTTGATGAACTGGACCACGGCGACCTTCCATCCGCGCGCCACCGATCGCATCACCATGCCCATGGCGGCGGTGCTCTTCCCCTTCCCGTCCCCGGTGTTCACGATGAGCACGGAGCGGGCCCGGCGGGTGTCCGGGCGGCGCGGATCCTCGGTGCGGGGCGCCTCGCTCATCGGGCGCCGTTCCGGACGGGGAGGACTGCGACGCCGCTGTTCACGCTGACCACCTCGACGTTGGCCTGATAGAACTCTCTGATGTACTCGGCGGTCAGCACCTGCGCCGCAGGACCCTCTGCGACTATCCGGCCCCCTGCCATGAGGAGAAGGCGGTCTGCGAACTGTCCGGCGAGGGTCAGGTCGTGCATTGCGGTGATTATCGTCATGGGACGCTCCTTTCGTAGGTAGCCGATCAACTCCAGGGCGTTCTGTCCCTGTCCGATGTCGAGCGCGCCGGTGGGTTCGTCCAGTAGCAGGATGTCGGCCTGCTGAGCGATCGCTCTGGCCAGGACGACCCTCCGCCGCTCGCCGCCACTGAGCGCCGCCATGCCGCGGTCGCCGAACTCCTCGAGGTCGAGGAGGGTGAGGGCCGAGGCGGCCATTGCCAGGTCGCCGCGCCCCTCGGTCCCCAGGTACGGGAGGTGTGGGGTCCGGCCCAGCAGTACGTATTCGGTCACGGTGATGCCGGGGGGTATGACCGGTTCCTGGGGAACGAAGGCCAGACGGCGGGCGCGGTCGCGCCTGCGAAGCGACGCGGCGTCCGTCCCCGCCAGGTGGATCGATCCCTCGTGCTCCACCAGACCGGCGATCGCCCTCAGCAACGTCGACTTCCCGGCGCCGTTGGGCCCCAGCAGCCCCAGCCATTCGCCGGCGGCGACCTGGAGGCTCAACTCCGTGAGCACGGGCGCGCCCGGCCGGTAGGAGACAGACAGGCGGTCGATGACCACGCTCATGCGACGTACCGCTTGCTGGTGCGGAGCACGACCATGAAGAAGGGTGCCCCGACGAACGCGGTGATGACCCCGATCGGGAGCTCGGCCGGGCTGGCGACGGTACGGGCTGCGAGATCGGCGAGGATGAGAAATGCCGCGCCGGCGACCGCCGAGATCGGGATAAGCGACCGGTAGCTGACGCCCACCATCAACCTGATGGTGTGGGGGATCACGATCCCTACGAACCCGATCAGGCCGCTGACCGCCACGGCCGCGGCCGTGGCCAGGGTGGCGAAGATCACCACGGTGGCGCGAACCCGCACCGCTGAGACCCCCAGGCTGTCCACCTCCTCGTCGCCCACGCTCATCACGTCCAGCAACCGCCTGTGCAGCACCAGCCCGGTTCCGCAGATGGCCGCGTAGGGAAGGAGTACCAGCACCTCACGCCACCCGGTGGTCGCCAGCAGGCCTAGGATCCACGAGTAGACCTGCCGGATGGTGTCGGAGTTCCGCTGCAGGATGTAGGTCTGGACGGCGGTGAAAAAGGCGGCCACCGCCACCCCTGCCAGGATGAGCGACACCGCGCTCCGTCCTCCGATCGATCGGCCCACCGAGTAGGTCAGGACAACGGCGAGCGAGGCACCGACGAAGGCGGCGAGCGGAAGTAACAGGGAGCCGGTGCCGGGGGCCATGGCGATCACCACGGTGGCGCCGAGACCGCCGCCGGCTGCTACGCCGAGTAGGTATGGATCCGCCAGCGGGTTCCTGAAGACTCCCTGGTAGGAAGCCCCGGCCAGTGCCAGCAGGCCCCCGACGAGGCCGCCGAGCGCCACCCTGGGGAGGCGGATCTCCCAGATGATCGCCTGCTGGATGGAAGTGAGCGTGGAGGGCCTGCCCGCGAGGCCGCTGCCGAGCAACTCGCCGATCACCTGCCCGGGGCCTATCCCGGCGGGGCCCACCGCGATTCCGGCCAGGATCGCGCCGATGAGCACCGCCAGCATCGTGGCAAGCCAGCCCCACCGGAGGCGGACAGGCTCTAGACCGGGGGCCGGCTGGTCCATCGATGCTCAACCGGCCTCGGACAAGGTTTGGAGGGTCTGCCCGATGAGCCTGACGAACTCGATCAGGCGTGGCCCCCAGCGGCTGGAGATGTCGTCGTCAACCTCGAACAGGTACCCGTTGCGGACTGCCTGGAGCTCGTTCCATCCCGGCCGCTCGACGATGGAATCCGCACTGGTCCCGCACCAGACCGCACAGCCGTAGAAGATGATGTCCGGATCGGATTCGAGGATGTATTCGGCCGACAGTTGCGGGTAGCCGTACCCGCCCGGATCGGCCGCGTCGGCGATGTTCTCGAGCCCGAACAGGGCGTAAACGGTGCCGATGAAGGTGCTCGATGTGGCGGAGAAAAAAGCGTCCGAGATCTCGTGGTAGAAGGCGAGGCCGAGGTCGGGATCGGCGTACTCGTCGACGAGACCGGCGATCTCCTCCTGTATGGAGGTCACGAGTTCTTCGGCCGCGCCGGAGTGCCCGGTGGCGGCGCCTACCTGGAGCATCTGCCGGTAGGCGTCGTCCAGGTTCAGCGCAGCTTCGTGAATGAGCACGGGGATACCCAGGGCCTCGAGGCCTGACGCTATCTCCTCGGGGTTTCCCGACATGACGACCAGGTCCGGGTCGTAAGCGGCGATCGCCTCGAGATTGGGACGGAAGCCGCTCAGTTCGGTGACCGGCGCCTCGGCCGGGTAGTTGGAGAACTCGTCCACCGCGATCACCTGATCCCCCGCCCCGACCGCGAACAGCATCTCGGTGGCGGTGGGCGACAGCGAGACGATAGCGGTCGGCCGTTCCGGGATGGCCACCCCGGCGACGGTGACTGGGAAGGCCGGCGCCTCGGTGGTCGTTGTGGTGGATGCCTGCGTGGTGGCCGGAGCGGCCGTAGTGGTTGGGGCGTTGGTCGTCGTGGCGAGAGTGGTGGCTGCCGGCGCCACCGCGGTCGTCGGAGTCGTAGAGGCTGCCGTGGCCTCGGGTTGGGTGGCGGTGTCTTGGGCCTCGCCGCCGCAGGCGCCTGCCGCCAGGAGCAGCGCGGCGAGGAGTAGGCGTGTTAGGCGCTTTCCTTGCAAGAGAAACATCCTCCGTGAATCATGGAGGATGAAGAGAGATCGTCGGGTTCCCGGTGCCGGAAACCAGCACGACCAACCCTTCCTCCGAGAGCTGATACGTGGCCATGGGTCAGGCGTCCTGGCTTGTCCTCACCCGGAAGGCGAGGCTTGACAGTTGCGGGACAGCGCCGGACTCGCACCGGACTTCGCTGTTCCCATGGCGCCCGGTTGTCTCCCCGGGCCGGCCCGTACTATAGCGGGCCACCGGTCAGCGGACCGGTTCGTTCCGAAGGTTGTGCCCATGAGCGACTCTCCATCCCTCTCCGATATCCGCGAGCGGATCGGTCCTGCCGATGTAACGGCGATGCGGAGGGCCGAGGGGAGGCAGATGGCCCTGACCAAGCCTCCCGGCAGCCTCGGTCGGTTGGAGGACGTCTCGGTGAAGCTGGCCGGGGTCTTCGGGGTGGAGCAGCCGGTTATCCGTGGCAAGGCGGTGATAGTGGCGGCGGGGGACCATGGGGTGGTCGCTCAGGGAGTCACGGGCTACCCCCAGGAGGTGACCGCCCAGATGGTCCGGAACTTCCTGGCGGGCGGCGCGGCGATCAGCGTCATGGCCGGCTTGGGATCCGTCCGCCAGATCGTCGTGGATGCGGGGATCGCTACGGACGGGCTCCCCGACCATCCCGGACTCCGGAGCCTGCGGATCGGGCGCGGAACAGCCGACATCAGTCAGGGTCCGGCCATGTCCAGGGAGGAGGCGGTCCGCTGCCTGGAGGCCGGCGCCGGCCTGGCTGCGGAGGTTGCGGCCTCGGGCGCGGACCTGATCGCGACCGGGGACATGGGCATCGGCAATACCACCGCGTCCAGTGCCATTGCGGCCGCGATGACCGGCAGGCCTCCCGCCGAGACAACCGGGGAAGGCACCGGTCGCAGCCCCGAGGAGTTGGGGCACAAGGTCGCCGTGGTGGGAACGGCACTGGAAGCCAACACGCCTGACCCGAGCGACCCGGTCGATGTGCTCGCCAAGGTGGGCGGGTTCGAGATCGGCGTGCTCGCCGGGGTGATGCTGGGGGCGGCGGCCGAGCGCCGCGTGGTCGTCCTCGACGGGTTCATCTCGGGCGCGGCGGCCCTGGTGGCCCACGGCCTCGACCCCGCAGTCCGCGACTACATGATCGCCTCCCACCGCTCCGCGGAGATGGGACACCGGGCGGTGCTGGCCCATCTCAGGCTTGACCCGCTGCTGGACCTCGGGATGCGCCTCGGGGAGGGAACCGGAGCGGTCCTGGCCATGGGCATCATCGAAGCCGCGGCCGCCTGCCTCACCGAGATGGCCACGTTCGGGGAGGCAGGCGTCTCGGACCGCTCTGGCGGGAATGGGGTGATGGAGGAGAGCGGAGGATGAACGGGCTGCGGGCCGCCATCGGTTTCCTGACGATCCTTCCGGGCGCCCCACGGACCCCTGCCGCGGGTTTGTCGAAAGCGCCGGCCTGGTTCCCGGTCGTGGGCCTGATCCTGGGGGTGGTCCTTGCCCTGGTGGACGGGTTGCTCCGCCTGGGATACCTGGTACTCCAGACCCGATCCGTCCCGTCCGCCGAGGACCTCCAATTCTTCATCCTCGGAGGCCGGCAGCTTGCATTCCCTGTCGAGGCCATCATCCACGTGGCCGGTGCCAGTGATGCCTCGATCTGGTTCCGCCAGGTTCCGTTCCTCGTCGAGGGGGTGCTGCCGGTGGCGCTGCTGGTCGTGCTGACGCGCGGTCTCCACCTGGACGGCTTCATGGACACGTGCGATGGGCTGGTGGGCGGGCACGACCGGGTGCGACGGCTCGAGTTGCTCAAGGATCCGCATGTGGGGGCCTTCGCGGTCATCGGCGTTGTGCTCCTGCTGGCGGTCAAATTCTCGTCGGTGGCCGCTCTCCCCGCGCAGAGCCGTCTCTGGACGATCATGCTGGTGCCCTGCCTGGGTCGCTGGACCATCCTCGTCGTTATGGACCGCTTCCAGTACGTTCGTCGCGAGGGTCTGGGCACGCCGTTCGTCCGGGGCGGGAGCCGGCGGAGCCTCTTGGCCGGCTCGGTGGTGGCCGTGGTGGCGACCGTGGCGCTGACCGGTCCTGCGGGCCTCCTGCTCATGGCGGTGGCCGGCCTCGTAGCGGGCGCAATCGGGGCATGGGCGAAGCGACGCATCGGTGGCGTGACCGGTGACATCTACGGGGCGGCATGCGAGACGGGCGAGGCCGCGGTGCTCGTGCTGGCCGTGGTCATAACAGTCGCGGATCCGGCGGCGCTCGGTTCCCCCCTGCTCGCTCTGCTCGACACGTCTGGCTGAGAACTGCGGATGTGGTCGGGAGATTGGCGTGTCGAGGCGGCGACCCTCCTCGTCGCGATCGTGGTGGACCTGGTCGCCCGGGAGGCGCCCGCCACCATCCACCCCGTGGTGTGGATGGGGAAGCTGATCGCGTGGCTCGAACGGCTCGCGCCCGGCCCTGATCGCAGGGCTCTCTCGCTGGTCGCCGGAGCCGGGATGGCCGTCCTCGCGCCCTCGGCCGCCGCCGGCGTCGGCTGGCTGGCGACATCGGCCCTACGGCAGGTGGGGCCGGTCGCCTACGTGCTGGCGGGGTCCGTCCTTCTCAGCACCACGTTCGCGGTCAGGGAACTGGCGCGTGCCGCCAGCCGGACCCGCTCGGCCATGGAGTCAGGAGACGGGGAGGGGGCTCGGCGGAGCCTGCGCAGCCTGGTCAGCCGCGACACGCGGGCGCTGGCGCCTCCGCTGGTGGCGATGGCGGCCATCGAGTCCGTGGCCGAGAACACCACGGACAGCTTCGTCGGACCGTGGCTGGCCTTCGCCCTGTTCGGCCTGCCGGGCGCCTTCGCGTACCGGGCCATCAACACGCTGGACAGCATGATCGGCTACCGGGGCAGGTACGAGTACTTCGGCAAGGCCGCTGCCAGGCTCGATGACCTGGTCAACCTGATACCGGCCCGGTTGAGCGCGCTGCTGATGCTGGTGGCAGGAAGGCTGTTCTGCGGGTTCCCGGCCGCCCGAGGCCGGCGGATCGCCATCCGGGATCGCCGGCTGACCGAGAGCCCGAACGCGGGCTGGACGATCGCCGCGGCCGCCGGGCTCCTGGGCGTGGCGCTGGAGAAGGCCGGCCACTACCGGATCGGGGACGGGTTAAGGGATCCGGTGGCCGCCGACATAGGCGCCTCTGTCCGGCTCGCCAACGCTGTCGCCACCACCGCGGCGGCAGTGGTAGTGGCGGGTCTGGCACTGCGCGGATCGGTCTTCGGGTAGGGGCGTGTCCACCCCCCGTCCGTTCCACGGCGGCCTGAACGACGCCGAGTTGAAGACCCTCGGCCTGCGTCGCGACGAGGTGGTGGACTTCAGCGCCAGCATCAATCCCCTCGGCGTCTCCCCGCAGGTGGAGGGCTCCCTGCGCCATGTGGAGTTGTCCGCGTATCCCGATCCCGAGTGCTTCGAGCTACGGACCGCACTCGGCGCCGAGCTCGGAGTCCGGCGGGAGCGCATTCTGGTCGGGAACGGGTCCACCGAGCTGATCCACCTGATCGCCCGGGCGCGGCTCCGTCCGGGCGACCGCGCCGCCATCCTCGCGCCGACCTTCGGCGAGTACGAGGCCGCCTGCCGTCTCCAGCAGGTCGAGCCCGTCCCGATCGCCGCCTCCCCGGGAGGGCGGTTCCGCTGGGACATACCGGAAGCGGCGCGTCGCCTGGCGGAGCGCCGGCCGGCCGTGGTCTTCATCTGCAATCCCAACAACCCGACCGGGACGTATCTTGGACGGAGCGAGGTCGAAGCCTGCGCCCGGGCGGTGGGGGATGCCGGGCTGCTGGTGGTGGACGAGGCCTACGCGTCCTTCGTGGACGAGCGCTGGGATGCGACCGCGCTGCTGGATGCCGGCAACGTGGCGCTGCTGCGATCCATGACCAAGGACCATGGGCTCACCGGCTTGCGGCTGGGGTACATGCTGGCGCCGGCCCGGCTGGTGAGGGAGGCGAGGCGTTTCCAGTACACGTGGAGCGTGAACGCGGCGGCTCAGGCCGCCGGGATCGCCGCGCTCGGTGATCCAGACCATGCGGAGGAGGGCCGCAGGGTCGTGAAGGCCGCCAGGGAGTACCTGGTGCGCGAACTCCGGGCGCTGGGCTTGGCATGCGCGCCCCCGAGTGCCAACTTTCTGCTGGTCGAGGTGGGCGACGCGCCGGAGGTGCGCCACGCCTTGCTCACGCGCCACCGGATGTGCGTACGCGATTGCTCATCGTTCGGGCTGCCGGGGCACATCCGGATCGGGGTGAGAGGCATGGAGGACAGCCGCCGCTTGATCGATGCGCTGCGCGACGTTCTAGCTTGAATCGGAGCGCTCTCCGGTAAACCCGGGGCAACTCCGCCAGCATCAATAGATGCCGGGGATGATGCGGTACGGCACCTTCTCCTGGTACTCGGCCCACTTCTCCTGGCCGTACTTCTCGGCGCAGGCCACGTCGTCTTGCAGCTGGCGCGAGGTGAACAACCAGACAGCGAAGGCCAGGTAGGTCCACGACCAGGCGACGCCGGCCCCGCATCTAGTCTGTCCATCCATGCGCGCCATCATGATCCAGGGGACCGCCTCGAGTGCCGGCAAGTCCTTGATCGTGGCGGGGCTCTGTCGCCTTGCTGCCCGCCGCGGCATTTCCGTGTCCCCCTTCAAGCCCCAGAACATGTCCAACAACGCCGCGGCGTGCCCGGGCGGTGGGGAGATCGGCCGGGCCCAGGCACTGCAGGCCCGCGCCGCAGGGGTCCCGGCCAGCCCCGATCTCAACCCGGTCCTGATCAAGCCGCAGTCCGATCGCACCGCCCAGCTGGTTGTCCGCGGGGAGCCGTACGGTCTTCTCGAACCGGGTGACTACATCGGTGACCGTGGCGGCCTGCTCGACTTGGTCCTCGACAGTTTCAACGGACTGGTCGCCACCCACGACCTGGTCATCGTCGAGGGCGCGGGAAGCCCGGCCGAGACCAACCTCCGTTGCCGTGACATCGCCAACATGGGCTTCGCCCGCCGGGCCGGCGTGCCGGTCTGCATCGTCGGCGACATCGACCGTGGCGGGGTGATCGCTTCGCTCGTGGGCACCCACGCGGTGCTGGACGCGGCCGATGCGGCGATGGTGGCCGGGTTCATCATCAACAAGTTCCGGGGGGCCCGCAGCATCTTCGAGCCCGGCGTGGAGTTGATCGAGCGGCGCACCGGCTGGAGGTGCTTAGGGGTGGTCCCCTGGATAGCGGCGGCGTCCCGGTTGCCGTCGGAGGACGCAGTGGCCCTGCCCGAGTCGGTTGGCCCGGCGGCCCGGTCGCACGGTGATCCCCGCCCGTTGCGGGTGGCTGTTCCCCTGCTGGGCCGCATCGCCAACCATGACGACCTCGACCCGCTCCTCGCGGAGCCCGGCGTGGAGTGCCAGCTCGTGCGGCCCGGTAGATCGATTCCGAGGGATGTCGACGTCATCCTGCTCCCCGGGACCAAGTCGACGATCGGCGACCTTGACTTCTGCAGGCAGCAAGGGTGGGACCATGACATAATCGCCCACGCCCGCGGCGGCGGACGGGTCTTCGGCATCTGCGGCGGGATGCAGATGCTGGGGCAGGTGGTCCACGACCCGAACGGTGTGGACGGGCCGGCCCGCAGCGTGGCGGGTTTCGGGCTGCTCGACATCGAGACCACCATGGCGGACACCAAGATCGTGCGGGAGGCTGCGGGGCGCTGCGCATTGTCCGGATCGCCCGTCCACGGCTACGAGATCCACAACGGGCGGGTCACCGGCCCCGATCTCGACCGGCCCCTGCTCCACATCACCCACGGCCCCGACGGCGTGCAGAGCCCGAACGGACGGGTCGGCGGGGTCCACCTGCACGGGATCTTCGCGAGCGACGAATACCGGCGGGCCTGGCTGGCCCGCCTCGGAGTCGCTGCCGATCCCGACCTCGACATCGAGGCCATGGTGGAGGAAGCCCTCGACGGCGTGGCTTCCGCCCTGGAGGCGGCTCTCGACGTCGACGAGCTGTTCAACGCCTCCCCGGCCCCGCTTGGGCGCAAGAGATGAACCGGTCACTCTTGAGAGTGCCGGAATCCGGGGGAATCGCCGGCAACCGGCCGGCGATCGCGCAGGGAAGGATCCCGGATGAGGCACATGCTTAGGTGGTTCCTCGTGCGCCACGGCGAGACGGAGTGGAACCGGGTCGGGCGGGCGCAGGGACAGGCCGACCCACCCCTGAACCAGAAGGGCCTGGAGCAGGCGGAGGCGGTGTCGGTCCGGCTGGCTCCGGTTGTCTTCGAGGCGGCCTACTCGAGCGACCTGCGCCGGGCGGCGGACACGGCCCTGCCCGTCATGCGCGGCCGGGACACGCCGATCGTTCACCGGCGCGACCTGAGGGAGAAGAGCTTCGGCGAGTGGGAGGGGATCACCTACGAGGAGCTGCAACTCCGGTACCCAGCCATGCTGGCGGAGTTGTTCGACGAGAGGCCGGCATTCGCTCCCCCGGGAGGGGAGAGCGACCTGGAGTTGTTCGACCGGGCGGCCGGCGCGGCGGCCAGAATCGCGGGACTACACGCCGGAACCGATGGCAACATCCTGGTGGTTTCCCATGGAGGCACCCTGCGCGCCATGATGGTCTCGATGCTCGGGCTGCCTGTCGAATCGATGTGGAGGCTCCGGTTGTCGAACACCGGGCTGTCCGTCATCACCGTGTTCGAGGGGGGCGGAGCGACCATCGACCTGCTCAACGACACCGGCCATCTGGGGCCGGGCTTCGATGCCTGACAGCTCGGACCGGGCCGGTGCTCGCCCCTGCGAGTTGGTGCTCGTTCTAGGTGGTGCCCGTTCCGGAAAGAGCACGGCGGCGGAACGCATGGCGCGGGACGGGGGAAGAGTGCTCTTCATCGCCACCGCGGAAGCCCTCGACGAGGCGATGGAGCGGCGAATCGCCGCCCACCGCCGCTACCGGCCGGAGGCGTGGGACACCCTGGAGGAGCCGATCCACCTCAGCAGAGCCGTCCGGCCGCTTGTCCGTCGCTACGACACCTTCGTCCTCGACTGCCTGACCCTGTGGGTCAGCAACCTCCTCCTTGAGGACGGCGAGGCCTCCGGAGCGGAGAAGATGATCCTCGAAACGGTTGGGCGCCTGCTCGATCTGATCGACGCGGCGGGTGGGCGGTGGATCCTCGTCAGTAACGAGGTCGGCCAGGGCATCGTGCCCGCATCACCGCTCGCAAGGGACTACCGGGACGTGCTCGGGCGCGTCAACCAACTGGTCGCATCACGGGCGGACAGGGCCTACCTGATGGTGGCCGGTATGGCACTGGAGCTGAAGGCCCTCGGCGGCAGCCCGGCCCCCCGGCCGGCCAGGACCGAGGCCGGACGGCGAGGCGGGTTAAGGTAGCCGTCTGAACCCGGTGACCACCCGTAGGAGGGTGATGAAGGTCACGACCATCCCGACCGCCGGACTGGGCGACGCCACCTACCTGCTAACCCATGACGGGGGTGCCGTGGTCGTCGATCCTCAGCGGGATGTGGAGCGGTTCGAGCAGGCCGTCCTCGATCGGGGCGTCCGTCTTACCTACGTTCTCGAGACCCACATCCACAACGACTACGTGTCGGGTGGCCGTGAGCTGGCCCGGCGCACCGGCGCCCGGCTCGTTCTGCCGGCGGCCTCGGGCGCAGCCTTCGATCATATTCCCGCCTTCCACAACGAGGATCTCCCCTGCGGCCCGGTGGCTATCCGGCCGCTGCACACGCCGGGCCACACGCCCGAGCACGTGAGCTATGTGATCCTCTTGGAGGGGGAGATCGTGGCGGTGTTCTCCGGGGGAAGCCTGCTGGTGGGTTCTGCAGGGCGGTCCGACCTGCTCGGGGACGACCGGGCCGGCCAACTTGCCCGGCTCCAGTACCTGTCGGTCCACCGCCTCGCCGAGCTTCCCGACGAGACCGGCCTGTATCCCACCCATGGTGAGGGGTCGTTCTGCACCGCGTCGGGGGCGGGACGCTCGACGTCGACCATCGGTATGGAGCGTCGGACCAACCCGGTGCTGGCCTACCCGAACGCCGAAGCCTTCGTAGAGGGGCAACTGGGGGGTCTGCAGCCCTTCCCCGCCTACTACGCCCGCATGGGGCCGATCAACCTCATGGGACCGGAGCCCCTGACAAGTCCGGAACTCGGCGTGCTGGACCCGTCCGACCTGCCGGACGACGCCGCGCTGGTCGACATACGGCCCCGCGCCGCCTACGCGGCCGGGCACTTCCCGGGATCGCTGGGGCTGGAGACGAGCGATCAGGTGGCCGTGTGGGCCGGTTGGCTGCTGCCCTTCGACACCCCGGTGGTCCTGGTGGCCGACCCCGGCCAGGACGTGGAGGAGGTCGCCCGCCAGTTCGGACGGATCGGCTTCGACAGCGTGCTGGGCGTCGTGTACGGGGTCTCGGACCGGGCGCGGGCCGGAGGCGCCCTGGCATCGTTCGAGACCAGGACCACGGGCGAACTGGCCGAGGCCATGGCAGCGGGCGAGGACCTCCAGGTGCTGGACGTCCGTTCTCCCGGAGAGTGGGAGGCGGGCCACCTCGAGGGCTCCGTCCACCGGTACGTTCCGGACCTGAGGCGCGGCATACCCGAAGGGTTGGACCGGTCGAGACCGGTGTGGGTGACCTGCGGGAGCGGCTACCGCGCCTTCGTGGCCAGTACCTTCCTGGAAGCGGCAGGCCTGCGACCGGTCGTGGTGACACCGGGGGGCGTCCCCGACGTGGCGGAACGGCTCGCCCGGCTGACGGCCTGACGGCGCCCGACCCACCGGACCACGTCTCCCGGACAGGTCCGATCCCCCAGGCATGGGGAGGCTCCGGATGCGCCGGCGCGGACGGCTACCGGGGTCGGGCTCTCGCTACGCTGGCGGAGCCAACGCGTGGACTGCCCCGGAGATATCGGACCAGCCGGGCTCAACCGACGTAGCGCTGCCGGAGAGGCCGTTCGCGAGACCCTCGAGAAGTGAAGGAAGGTGGTCATGGGGCCGGTGTGCAAGATCATGCCTCAGGAGGAGTGGGACGAGTCGATCGGCGCGGGCAAGCCGTACGTGGCTGTCTCCGTGGCCGATCTGAGGGACGGATACCTTCACTGCTCGTCGGCTGAACAGGTTCCCGGGACCTTGGCCAAGTGGTACAGCGCTCTGGACAGCGTGATCGTGGTGACCGTCGACACCACCCGGTTGGACTCCGAGTTGAAGTGGGAACCGAATGCTGTGGGTGAGCTGTTCCCCCATATCTACGGCCCCATCGTCCCCGAAGCAGTCGCGGGCGTGGCGGAAATGCAGCGCGACAGCACGGGCGCGTTCGTGGCGACAGAAAAAGGAGAGTAGATGGCGTTTTACGAGTACCGCCGCTATCAGGTGGTTCATGGACGGATGGAGGAACTCAAGGATCGCTTCGCCGAGGCCACGATTCCCATGTGGAAGAAGGCCGGGATCGAGCCGGTGGCCTTCTTCGAGCCCAGAATCGGGGATCCCAACGTTCTCCACTACCTGCTCAAGTGGGACGATCTCGGGCGCCGCGAGGAGATCTGGGAAGCCTTCCGCGTGAATCCCGAGTGGGCGGCCGCTCGCAAGAAGAGCGAGGAGAACGGTCCGCTGCTCGAGGGTATGACCAACGAGATCTGGGTACCCACGGACTTCTCGCCCATGGGGTGACCCCTGCGGTCATAGCGCTCGTCGGCACGCTCGACACCAAGGGTGACGAGTACGCGTATCTCCGCGACCGGATACGCGAGGCGGGAGCGTCCGCGCTCCTGATCGACGCGGGGGTGCTGGGCCGTCCCGGCGCCACCCCCGACATCACCCGCCAGGCAGTGGCGGAAGCAGCAGGTCAGAGGATCGCAGACCTGGTAGCGGCCGGAGATCGGGCCGTTGCCTTGGGAGTCATGGGTCGCGGGACCGGGGCCATCCTGGCGGATCTGGTCGAATCGGGAAGTTGCTCCGGCGTGCTGGCCGTCGGGGGTTCCGGGGGTACCTCCGTGGCGGTCCGAGCGTTCTCGCAGCTTCCGTTCGGATTCCCCAAGATGATCGTTTCGACCCAGGTGGCGTCGGCCGGCGGGGCCCTCGCCGGAGGCTCGGATGTTCTGCTCATGTCGTCCGTGGCCGATATCGCTGGCTTGAATCGCCTCACTCGCCGGGTCCTCTCGACCGCGGCGGCGGCCATCGTGGGTGCGGTCAAGGCCCCGGCCGTGCCCGCCGGCGACCGGAGCCTCGCCTTCGCGACCATGCTCGGCCTTACCACCACTGGCGTCACCGCGGCCGGGGCCCGGCTCCAGCAGGTCGGTTACGAGGTGGTGACCTTCCATGCCACCGGAGAGGGCGGGCGGACGATGGAGAAGCTGATCGGGCCCATGGAGGTGAGCGCCATGCTCGACCTGACCACCGTGGAGGTAGCCGACGAGGTGGTGGGCGGAACGAAGCCGGCGGGAGGTGACCGGCTGAGGACGGCCGGCCGCCTCGGCATTCCCCAGGTCGTGTCCACCGGGGGTACCGACATGGTGCGCTTCGGGCCGCGGGACTCGGTGCCCGAGCACTTCGGCGACCGGGTGTTCCACGTCCACAACGACCTCGTGACGCTGATGCGAACCTCGCCGGAGGAGTGCCTGGAGATCGGGCGCGTTATCGGCGCCCGCCTGGCGTCGGCGACGGGTCCGGCGGTCCTGATAGTCCCGTTGCGCGGATCGTCCGCAATTGCCGTGGACGGGGGTCCTTTCCACGACCCGGCGGCCGACGCGGCTCTGGCCGAAGGGCTCCGGGGGTCGCTCACCGGTTCGGACGCGAGAATCGTCTGCGTGGACACCCACATCAACGATCCGGCCTTCTCGCGGGCGGCAGCCGACAGACTCCTGGCGATCCTGGAAGGAAATGACCGTGCCCCACAGCAATGACCTGGCGAACACCCTGGCCGCCAAAGCGCGACGGAACGAGACGATCGTGGTTGCCGGAGCGGGGACCGGTCTGTCCGCCAAGTGTGCGGAGGCCGGAGGGGCGGACGCCATCGTGATCTACAACTCGGGCAGGTACCGGATGGCGGGCCGGGGGTCGCTGGCCGGGCTCATGCCCTACGGGGACGCCAACCGGATCGTCCTGGAGATGACCAGGGAGATCGTCACCGTGGTCGACAGGATGCCGGTGGTCGCCGGGGTGTGCGGGACCGATCCGTTCCGCGATATGGCGAGGTTCCTGGAGGAGTTGGCGGGATGCGGGATCGCCGGGGTCCAGAACTTCCCGACCGTGGGCCTGATCGACGGCGGGTTCCGAGGCGCGCTGGAGGCAACCGGCATGTCCTACTCGGCTGAGGTGGAGATGGTCGGGGTAGCCGGCCGTATGGGGATGTTCACCATGCCCTACGTGTTCAGCGCCGACGAGGCGGGCGCCATGGCCGAGGCGGGCGCCGATGTGCTGGTCGCTCACGTAGGGCTGACCACCGGGGGCATGATCGGCGCCGCCGACCGGCGCACCGTCGGGTCTCTGGTTCCGGTGCTCGAGGAGATCTGCGGGGTTGCCGACGCGGCCGGGAGGTTCATTCCGGTCCTTTGCCATGGCGGTCCCATCTCGGAGCCGGCCGACCTGGAGGAGGCCCTTCGGCTGGTTCCGAGGCTCAACGGGTTCGTGGGCGCGTCCAGCATCGAGCGGCTTCCCACCGAGACGGCCATAGTCGAGCGCGTGGCCCGCTTCCGCGCGGTGCGCGGATGAGATCACGCCATCGCGGGAGCCGGTCCGTATCGCCCTGCTCCCGCAGGCGGGTGGCCGGTCGATGACCCGGCGGTCCGGAGCCCGGGCCGGCGGAAGTGGAAAGGCGTCGAGGCTGACGCCGAAGGTGCGAAGAACCTTCGTAGCGTTGCTGCTGGCGATGGCCATCGCCGCGATGGACTACACCATCGTGTCCACGGCCCTTCCGACCATCGTCGGCGAGATGGGCGCCCTCACGCTGCTTCCCTGGGTGCTGACCGCCAACGTGCTGGCGTCGACGGTCACGGTTCCGCTCTACGGCAAGTTGTCGGATGTCTTCGGTCGCCGGAGGCTCATGCACGTCGCCATCCTTCTGTTCGTCCTGGGCTCGTGCGCAGCAGGCCTGAGCCAGGACGTCGGTCAACTCATAGCTTGCCGGGCGGTACAGGGAGCCGGATCGGCCGGTCTGATCTCCCTCAGCTACATGATCATCGGCGACATGATCCCCCCGCGACAGCGGGGCCGGTACCAGGCGTACATAAGCGCGGTGTTCGCGGTGACCAGCGTGTGCGGACCCTTGCTGGGAGGCCTGGCGGTCGATCACGTCTCTTGGCGCCTTGCGTTCTATCCCAGCGTCGTGCTGGCCATGATCACCTTGACCGTGATCCGCCGCAACCTGGTCGATCCGCCGATGACCAGGGGGATCGCGGTGGACTGGCTGGGCGCGGCCCTCCTGGCGGTCGGGCTGGCAGCGATCCTGCTCGTGGCGAGCTTGGGCGTTGATCAGTACGCGTGGGACTCGCCGGTGATCCTCGCGACGATCGCCATCGGGGTGTTGGCGTTGGTGTGGTTCGTGAGGCAGGAGGGGAGAACCCCTTCTCCTATCCTGCCCCTCTTCCTCTTCCGGAACCGCGAGTTCTCGGCGGTCAACGCGACCAGCTTCATCGCCGGCTTCGGCCTCTTCCTCCCGCTGGCCTACCTCCCCGTCTTCCTGCAGATATCGTTGGCCATGTCGGCTACCCACTCCGGACTCCTTCTGGCCCCGATGCTCACCGCCTCCTTGGTGGGCAGCCTGGTGTCAGGACGGATGGTGGCGCGATGGGGGCGCTACCGATCGGTGGTGGTGGCGGGGACGGTCCTCCTCGGGGTGGGAATGGCGCTGCTCAGCACTATGAGCGTGTCGACCAGCCCCGCGGCCGCAGCCGCCTACCTCGTCGTCTTCGGCCTGAGCATGGGGATCCTGATCCCGGTCCTGATCCTGGTCATTCAGAACGCAGTCCATCCGCGGGACCTGGGCGTGGCGACATCGTCCGTCCAGGTGTTCCGCCAACTCGGCGGGAGTACCGGGGTAGCCGTGTTCGGTGCGCTGTTCAACGCCCGTCTCGCCGGCCTCCTCGCGGCCGGTCTCCCGCCTGACTCGCCGGTGTCCGGGCTCGACGTCAGCGAACTGGTCGCGAGCCCGGCAGTCGTGGCCACGATGGAGCCGTCCGTACGCGACGTCATCCGCGAGGCGGTGGCGCTCAGTTCCAGCCAGATGTTCCGGCTGGCGATCCCGGTGGCGGTAGCGGCGACCGTCGCCGGTCTGATGCTGCGGGGGCTTCCCCTCCGCGACGTCCCCCCTGATGAGCAGCCCGGTCCCTCACAACCGTCGGGGGAGAGGGGTCCGAGTCCAGGAACACATCTGTAACGCGTGTACATCTGTGTCTCGTGCCGTGGGTCGCCCTCTTCTCTTTCGTGAAGGTTCCCCTTGGCGGGATGTAGAACTCAGACAGCGCCACCCGCGGCCGGAAAACTACCCGATCTAGCGCTAAGCACCGATTCGCCAACTAGCAACTAGCAACTACAAACTAATCCCCGGCCCGGTCGGGAGCCGGCCCCTTACGGGTTGAGCAGGGTCCCGAGCCGCCGTCCGGCCACCATGAGTCCCACCGATCCGATCGCGAGCAGGTAGGCCGCGTGGCCGAAGATCCCCAGGTCGAAGGAGCTGAGGGTGAAAGCCCGGACCAGCTCGACTCCGTGATACAGCGGGGAGAGTTGGACGAGCACCCGGAGGGCCGGCGGGTACACGTCGAGCGGGTAGAAAGTGGCGCTGAACAGGAACAGGGGCATCATGAACAGCATGACCAGGTCGAAGTCCTGCCAGCTGCGCATGAAGGTGGTGGCCGCCATGCCGACCGCTCCGAAGGCAAAGCCGATCAGGGTCGCCGCCGGGATGGCCAGGATCACCAGCGGTGTAGCAACCAGGCCCATCGCCGCCATGACCACCACGAATCCGGTCGAGTAGAGGATTCCACGGATCAACGACCAGGTTATCTCCCCGATGGCGATGTCCCACGGGCGGAGGGGGGTGGCGAGGATGGCGTCGTAGACCTTGCCGTACCGGAGCTTGACGAAGACGTTGATGGTCGACTCGAAGACCGCACCGTTCATGGCCGACGCCGCCAGGAGGGCCGGTGCTACGAAGGCTGTGTAGCTGAGGGTGGTCCCCCCCGGGCCGGCTACTTCCCCGACCAGGCGGCCCATTCCGATCCCTAGCGAGAGCAGATAGAAGACCGGCTCGAAGAAGCCCGACACGAGGATCATCCATGCCCGCCTGGAAACGAGCATGTTGCGCTCGACCAGGCGCTGGGCGCGCAGCCCTACCAGCGGAGGCGGCAGGACCCGGAGGGCCAGGGTGCGGGTGGTCATACGTTCAGCCGCCGGGAGACGCGGCGGAAGGTGAGGGCAGCCCCCACGACGAATACCAGGACCAGGTATCCGACGTGCTGCCAGGCCGGAAGGGCGGAGTCGTGGCCCAGGGCCACCCGCCTGGCCAGTTCGACCGCATGCCACAACGGCGTCACGGTTGCCAACGACCGGAGCCAATCGGGTAGCTGGGTGATCGGGAAGAAGGTGCCCGAGAAGAGGTACATGGGCAGGATGCCGAAGCGGAACACAGCCGTGAGCGCTTCGGTGTTCTCCCGGCTGGCGGCGAAGGCGGTCATCGGGGCGACCGTGGCCAGGCCGATGAGTATCCCGATGGGCGCCAGAGCAAGGACGGCTGCCGGCGAGATGGCCCCCAGGCCGGCCGCCACCGCCCCGAAGACCACCGAGACCATCAGCACCCGGATGCCGGCCCAGATGAAGTGACCCCCGATCAGGCCGCGGGTGCCGGCCGGCGAGGCGACCACGGAGTGGTAGGTGCGGGTCCACTTCATCCCTGCGATCACCGGGAAAGACCCCTCGGCTGCTCCGGAGTGCATGGCGCTGGCGACGAGGAGTCCGGGGGCGAGGAAGGCCACGTAGCTGAGGCCTTCGAGACCGGGAGGGCCCGTTCCCCGGTCCACCAGCGATCCGAGGCCCAGGCCCATCGCCACCAGGAACAGGGCCGGGGTGGCGAACGAGGAGAAGGCCGACCCCTTCCAGACCCTCCGGTATGCGATGGCGTTCGCCTCGACCACCCGCAGCGCTCCGGGTACCTGCATCAGCCGGTCTCCGTCAGTCGACCAGGGTGCGCCCGGTCAGCTTGAGGAAGACGTCCTCGAGCGTGCTGCGGCGCACCAGCGCGCTCTCCGGCCGGAGGCCGAGCCGGTGTACCTCCCCCAGAGCCGAGTCGGCGTCGGAGGTGTAGAGAAGCGCCCGATCGGCCAGCAACTCGACCCGATCGGCCGTCCTGTGGAGCGTCGGCGCGGCCGGCTCCAATTCTCCGGCAGGGAAACGCACCTCCAACACCTCGCGAGTCGAATGGGTCTCAATGAGATCGCGGGGCGATCCCTCGGCGACGATGCGGCCCCGGTCCATGATCACCAGCCGATCGCACAACTGCTCGGCCTCGTCCATGTAGTGGGTGGTGATGATCTGGGTGACCCCGTCCTGCTTGAGCCTGTAGAGGCGATCCCACAACACGTGGCGGGCTTGGGGGTCGAGCCCGGTTGTCGGCTCGTCGAGGAGCAGTAGATCGGGCCGGTTGATCAGGCCCCGGGCGATAGTCAGGCGCCGCTTCATCCCGCCCGAGAGCGGATCCACCCGCGACGTACGGTGCTCTCCGAGCTGGGCGAAGTCGATCAACTCGTCGATGCGCGCCCGGATCTCGCGGCGGGGGATGTCGTAGTACCGGCCATAGATGTACAGGTTTTCCTCCACGCTCAGTTCCATGTCGAGCGAGTCCTCCTGGGGTACCACCCCCAGCCGGGACCGGATGCGTCGGCCGTCGGTAGCCGGATCGAGACCGAACACGCGCAGCCGTCCGGACGACACGGGCGATACGGCGCCGATCATCCGCATGGTGGAACTCTTGCCCGCACCGTTGGGACCGAGGAATCCGAACGCCTCTCCGGAGGCGACGGCGAAGCCGATCGCGTCGACTGCGGTGAAATCGCCGAACCGCTTGGTCAGACCGGCGGCTTCTACCAGGGGCTGCATGGCCGGAACTGTAGTTCTGGTTTGGTCGTGGTCAGTCTGTGTTGCGGTCGGCGTGCTATGGACCGCCATCGACGCCTCTGGATGCGTCCTGCTTCCTCAACGTACCCTGCGGGTACGCCTTCGTCAGCAGTCCTTGCCATAGACGCCGCTGCCGGTGCCATATCCCACCGCCGCCACACAGACCGACCACGGTGGTCTGCGTTTGGGGGTGGCGTGGTGTGGGCCGCCATCGACGCGTCTGGCTGTGTCCTGCTTCCTCGACGTACCCTGCGGGTACGCCTTCGTCAGCAGTCCTTGCCATAGACGCCGCTGCCGGTGCCATATCCCACCGCCGCGCCGCAGACCGACCACGGTGGTCTGCGTTTGGGGGTGGCGTGGTGTGGGCCGCCTTCGACGCGTCTGGCTGTGTCCTGCTTCCTCGACGTACCCTGCGGGTACGCCTTCGTCAGCAGTCCTTGCCATAGACGCCGCTGCCGGTGCCATATCCCACCGCCGCGCCACAGACCGACCGCGGGGACCTGCCACAAGAAACGAACGCGAATAGCGCGAACACGCCCTATTCGATACTCACAACTAGCAACTACCAACTACGAATTCCGGCCCGGGCACTGATTGCCACGGACCGCTCGGCGGCGTCCCGGTACAGGGCGCGTTCTTCGGTGGCCGTGAGCCAGGTGAGGCGCCTGTTCTCCATCACGATGTTGCCGTCGATGAGCACGGTGTCGACCTCGTTTCCGTAGGTCTGGAAGACGATCGCCGATGGCAGGTGATGGGTGGGCGTCGTCTGGGCGTGACCGAGGTCGACAAGGATGATGTCGGCGCGCTTGCCGGTCTCGATCGAGCCGATCTCGTTCTCCATCCCCACCGCGCGAGCGCCGTGGATGGTCGCCATCTCCAGCACCTGGTCGGCCGTCAGGGCCGACGGATCGTCCGCCAGCGCGCGATGCACCAGGACGAGGGTCTTCATATCCGACAGCAGGTTCACCGATCCGTTGCAGTTCACGTCATCGGTACCAACGGCGAGCGTCACTCCGGCCCGCAACAGATCCGGGACCGGAGCCATCCCCATGGCCAGGAAGCAATTGGACACCACCTGGGTGCAGCCTTTCACGTCGGCGTCCCTCAGGATCCGGATGTCCTTCGGGCTGAGGCCGACGCAGTGTCCGGCCAGGAGGCGGCGGTCCAGATGTCCCCGGGAGAGGAGATCCTCGGTGCTGCTCGGGCCTGGGTTCTCGACCCCGGCCGGTCCCTGCACCAGGTGGATGGTCCACATGGTGCCGTTGTCACGGGCTAGGCGGCGGCTGGTCTCGAACATGGCATCGGAGCAGATCAGCGTGCCCACGGGGGAAGGCCACACCTGGATCCTTCCTCCGGCTGTGCCGTTGTAGGTCCTGATCAAGCGGTCCAAATCCGACAGCAGCCGGTCGGTGGGACGCCAGTTGTCGACATGGACGACTTGCGGGTCCTTCTGCTGCAAGGAGCGGATGATGTCTTCCAGATGGTCAGGCTGCTCGTCGAACATCATCCGGGCCACCATCGCCCGGACCCCGGCCTCTGAGTACGCGGCGATCGCCTGTCCGATCGCGCCCACGGTGTCGTCGGGCCAGGCGTCCTCGTTGTCGACGAAGCAGGTCATGCCTGACCGGATCGCCTCGACGGAGTAGAGCAGGGCAGCCGTGCGGATGTCGGCCGGCCCGTACACCGCCAGCCCCGGATGCACGACGTTGGTCAGCCAGTCCCATACCCGGCGGCCCTCATTGGCCGCATACCCGCGCAGGAGGATCTGCGGGGCGTGGGTATGGCAGTTGATCAGCCCTGGAAGCACCGCCATCCCGGAGGCGTCGATGATCCGGGAGCCACGGGGTGGGCGGAGCTCGGATGCCGGGCCGACCCCGGAGATGTGCTGGTCCTCGACCACGACCACGCCGTCCTCGATGATCCGGCGGTCCGGATCCATGGTGACCACCGCGCCGCCGATGATCGACTTCATCGCCATGGTGAACTCACTCCCCGCTGTGGCGCCGCCCCAGTTCCTCGAGGCGGTGGCGGACCAGCAGGAGAGAGGAGATCCGCCAGGCGCCGTCGACCTTGCGGTATTCCTCGTGGTAGTAGCCGTATCCCCGAAGACCGGCCTTCCCCGAAGATTCCGGGTACTCGATGATGTCCACCATCGCCCAGATACCGCGAGCGGTGGTCTCCGAGAGTATCTCGATATCGGGCATGGACACCCGGTGGAACGAGTGGCGGTCGGCGAAGTCCTGGGCCGAGCCGGCAAAGCTGTCCGCGCCCTGGCCCTTCTTCCAGCCCTTGAATTCGTAGACGATGTCGTCGGTGAACAGCCGGCGCAGTTCGTCCCGCCGGTTCAGGTCCACGAAGCGGCAGTAGCGGGCCTTGAGGCGCTTGATGTCCTCTATCGCCTGCAGTCGACTTACTGCGTCCATCGTGTCCCTTTGCGTCCGGTGCCGGACTCCGACCGATACGGGAATCAACACTACAAGACGAGCTGCTGCTCAGGAGCCCGGTGGGCAAGGCGGTCAGGGGGTCAGCGAGTTCGCGGTGCTGCCTGCGGCCGATCAGGGAGCCGACCGGTCTGGTTGCAGGCTATCCGGGGATTCCGGCGGTAATGTTGAGCACCATTGCGGGTCTCCGCCGAGGAGAAGTCGGCGGTCCGGTATAGAGGGAGTCCATTGCAGTTCGGCTTCGTTATCGACCAGACGGCGTGCATCGGCTGCCACGCCTGTACGGTGGCGTGCAAGACCGAGCATGACGTACCCTTGGGCGTGAACCGCACCTGGGTCAAGTACATCGAGGCGGGGACCTGGCCCGACACCAAGCGGTCCTTCTCGGTCATGCGGTGCAACCACTGCACCGACGCTCCCTGCGTGTCGATCTGTCCCACCAACGCGCTGTTCCGGCGGGACGACGGGATAGTCGACTTCGACACCAGCCTCTGCATCGGTTGCAAGAGCTGCATGCAGGCCTGCCCCTACGACGCGCTCTACATCGACCCCCACGACAACACCGCCCAGAAGTGCAACTACTGCGTGCATAGGGTCGAGGTCGGGTTGGAGCCGGCCTGCGTGGTGGTCTGTCCGGAGGGAGCGATCATCTCGGGGGATCTCGATGACCCGACCACGCCCATCTCGCAGATGGTCCATGCCGAGCGGATGCTCCAGAGGTCCCCGGAGCAGGGCACTGCGCCCAACCTGTGGTACCGGGGAGTCGAGCCGGCAGCCATCGACCCGTTGGGGGCCGTCGACCCGGGCGACGGGGGTATCTGGCGCGATCCGGCCCCGTCGTTCATGACCGTCGACCTGACACCCCCGGCCGGCCGGAACGGCAACGGCGGGATGGGGGGCCGCCCGTCCTCACGCCGTGGCAAGGAGGACATCCCCCCTCGCGTCGTCTACAACACCGACCACCCGATGCCGTGGGGTTGGAGGGTGTCGAGCTACTTCCTCACGAAGGGCATCTCGGCGGGGATCGTCATGGTGCTGGCGCTCTCGTTGCTGTCGGGCGCGGGTACGGACAGCGCCTTCGCCCGGTGGGGAGCCCCTTTGATCGCCGGTATCTTCCTGGCCCTGACCGGTGTCCTGCTGGTATGGGATCTCAAGCGGCCCGACCGGTTCTACTACCTCCTGACCAAGGGCAACCCCGGGTCGTGGCTGGTCAAGGGCGCCTGGATCCTGGCCGCCCAGGCGGTGATCCTCGGCCTCTGGTTCGTGTCCGGGCTCGCCGGCGCAGGCTTCCTCCCCGTACTCATCTGGGCCGGGGCGTTGGTCGGCCTGGGCGTGGCCGGCTACACCGCCTTCCTGTTCGGCCAGGCCGAGGGCCGTGATCTCTGGCAGAGCCGAACGCTGCTGTGGCACATGCTCGCCGGCGCTTTCGCGGCGGGTGGCGGCGCGGGCCTGCTGGCCGCGCCGGTGTTCGATCTGGCGCCGACGGTCGAGCGGACGTTCGCGTGGGCACTTGTCGGCGGCGCGGCGGCGCTGGCCCTCGTAGCGGTAGCGGAACTCGTCTCGCGGCACCCGACCCGTAACCACGCCGCCGCCATGCACCACCTGACCAGGGGCGCCCATGCGAGAGAGTGGTGGCTCGGAGGCCAGGTGATCGGGGTGGTGGTACCCCTGGTGCTGGGAGCGGTCTTCCTGGCCGGCACCGGCGTCCCCCTCTGGGTGGCCGAGTTGGGAGGGCTGGCGGCTCTGATCGGGATCTGGTTCGCGGACGACGCGTTCGTCAGGGCGGGCCAGAGCGTGCCCCTGTCGTGAGCGGGCCCGGAGATCACCATGGATAGGGACCGGCGCGCTGCGGATCGCCTGCCTCGGCTGGTCCCCGGGACTGGCCTGGTGCCGTTCCCCCCGGCCGAATCCTGGGACGATTGGGAGGAGTACGACGCCAAGGCGTGGCCCGAGCGGGTCAGGCGGCGCTACCGGTTGGTGCCGACCACCTGTTTCAACTGCGAGGCCGGCTGCGGTTTGCTCGCCTACGTCGACAAGGACAGCGGCAAGGTGCGGCGCTTCGAGGGTAACCCGGAGCATCCCGGATCGAGGGGACGCAACTGCGCCAAGGGGCCCGCGACCCTCAACCAGATGTACGACCCGGAGCGGATCCTCCACCCGCTGCGAAGGGCCGGGCCCCGCGGTGGAGGAAAGTGGGAACGGGTCTCCTGGGAGGACGCCCTCGGAGACATCGCGGTCCGGATCCGCACGGCTCTCCAAGAGGACCGCCACGACGAGATCATGTACCACGTGGGGCGGCCCGGCGAGGACGGCTTCATCGACCGCATCCTCCGGTCCTGGGGGGTCGACGGGCACAACAGCCACACCAACATCTGCTCGTCGGGGGCCCGCACCGGTTACGCCATGTGGATGGGCTACGACCGGCCCTCGGCCGACTTCGCCAACGCCCGCTTCATCCTCCTGCTCTCGGCCCAGCTCGAGTCCGGGCACTACTTCAACCCCCACGCGCAGCGCATCATCGAGGCCCGCCAGGCGGGAGCGCAGGTGGCCACCATCGACCCGCGCCTCTCGAACACCGCCTCTATGTCCGATCACTGGCTGTCACCCTGGCCGGGTACCGAGGCGGCCATGCTCCTGGCCATCGCCGGCCGGCTGATCGAGTGGGACGCCGTGGACCACGGGTTCGTGCGCAGGTGGGTCAACTGGGAGGCGTCGCTGGCAGCGCGGGCACCCGAGCGGCCCCGCACCTACGAGAGCTTCCTCGAGCTGCTGCGCGAGACCTATGCCGAATACACGATCGAGTTCGCCGCCGCGGAGACGGGGGTGGACCCCGAACGCATCGAGGCCGTCGCCCGGGGCATCGCCGGGGCCGGGACCCGCTTCGCCTCCCACACATGGCGGGCCGCCGGATCGGGGAACCTCGGTGGCTGGCAGGTCGCCCGCTGCCTCTTCTTCCTGCACGTCCTCACGGGATCGGTGGGAACGGAGGGCGGCACCTCGCCGAGCGCATGGGACAAGTTCAAGCCCGAGCACTGGAACATGCCGCCCCCGGCCAACCGCTGGAACGAGTTGATATGGCCGGCGGAGTTCCCGCTCAGCCACTACGAGATGAGCTACCTCCTGCCGCACTTCCTCAAGGAGGGGAGGGGGCGTCTCGAGGTCTACTTCACCCGCGTCTACAACCCCATCTGGACCAACCCCGACGGCTTCACCTGGCTCGAGGCGCTCACCGACGAGGACCGGGTCGGCCTCCATGTATCGCTCAGCCCCACCTGGTCGGAGACGGCCTGGTTCGCCGACTACGTGCTCCCGATGGGGGTCGGCGCCGAGCGTCACGACACCCACTCCTACGAGACCCATGCGGCCCGCTGGCTCGGTTTCCGCCAGCCCGTGCTGCGGGTGGCAGGGGAGCGGGCCGGCCAGCAGTATGAGCGCACCTACGAGGCCAACCCCGGCGAGGTGTGGGAGGAGAACGAGTTCTGGATCGACCTCTCCTGGCGCATCGACCCCGACGGCTCCCTCGGGGTGAGGCAGTGGTACCAGTCGCCCACCGATCCGTCCCGGCCGGTCAGCGTCGACGAGTACTACGGGTGGATGTTCGACAACTCGGTGCCCGGACTGCCCGAACGGGCCGGGCAGGAAGGCCTCACCCCGCTCGAGTACATGCGCAAGTACGGGGCCTTCGAGATCGACCGCGACCGGTACCGGTTGAACGAGGAGGCTGCGGGCGCCGATCAGCCCGGGGTGGATGTCGACGGGGAGCGCAGGAGCGGGTTCGTCTCCCCATCCCGCCTGCTCGAATGGCACTCCGAGACGCTCGAATCCTGGAAGTGGGCGGATGCGGCCATACCCACGTACCTCAAGTCCCACGTGTACTGGCGTGATCTCGACCTCGAAGGCGACGAGCGCATCCTGCTCCCCATCTTCCGGCTGCCCACCCTCATCCACACCCGGTCCGGCAACGCCAAGTACCTGTACGAGATCAGCCACGGCCATCCGTTATGGATGAACTCCATCGACGCCGACCAACTCGGGTTCGACACCGGGGACCTGGTGCGCATAACCACCGACATCGGCTACTTCGTGATGCGGGCCTGGCGCACCGAGGGGATCAGGCCGGGCGTGGTGGCGGCATCCCACCACATGGGCAGGTGGCGTCTCGAAGCCGGCACGGGCAACGAACGATGGTCGTCCGCGCTGGTGGATCTTCGCCGCCACGACGGTGGTTGGCTGCTCCGGCACAAGGCCGGAATCGAGCCCTTCCAGTCAGAGGATCCGGACAGCGAGCGGATCTGGTGGCGCGACCCCGGCGTACACCAGAACCTGGCCTTTCCCGTCCATCCCGATCCCGTGTCCGGCATGCACGCGTGGCACCAGCGGGTCACGCTAGGCCACGCCGGCCCCGAAGACCGCTACGGCGATGTCTTCGTCGATACGGCCAGGTCGCACGAAATCTACCGAGAGTGGATGGAACGGACGCGTCCCGGACCCGGGCCGGGAGGCCTGCGGCGGCCCCGATGGCTGACCAGGCCGCTCCCTCCCGTTGCGGACGCCTTCGAGGCCTGACGGGACCGGCGGCCGTTTCGCGCTGCCGGCGCCTCTCAATCGTTCGGCGGGTAAGGCCCGACCGCAGCCTCTCCTCCCGGAGCAGCCGCCGGGAAGGCCGGAAGCGCCTCTGCCAGGGCAATCCAGTCCGCCTCGGATACCGGCTGGGTGGCGGCGGCGATGTCCTCCTCCACGTCCGAAGGCCGCCGCGGCCCGATGAGGGTGGTGGCGACCCGCTCCTGGCGCAGGCAGAACTGCATGGCCAGCGAACGCAGATCGACGCCGCGCCCCGCGGCCCATTCCCAGATCCGGCGGGCCCGCTGAACGTCGCGGTCTCGGAGCGTCCACATGCCGGTCGCGGCCCGGATGGCCACAATCTCGTGGGGGTCGACACCTGACAGCAATCCGGCCAGGAACGGCGCGGCGTTGATGAATCCCAGTCCCCGATCGGTCGCCAGATCGATGAGGTCCTCGGCGGTGGTCCGCAGCAGGTTGTAGTCGTAGGGACTTTGGATCACGTCGAACCGGCCCGACTCGATCCCGATCCTGAGGTACTCGTGGTTCTGGACGCCCAGGCCGATGGCGCGGACCGTGCCCTCCTCCTTCAGCCTCTCGAGGGCCGCCACGGCCCCGCCCTTCTCCACGACGGGATCCATGGTGGAAGGGTCATGGACCAGGGCGATGTCGATGTGCTCGGTTCCGATGACTGCCAGGCTCTCCTCGATGATCCACGTGGCGGTCTCGCCGGTCACGTCTCCCGGTCGAGCGGGATGGCTCCCCACCTTGGTGGCCAGCACCACCTGGTCACGGGGGAGCTCGCGCAGTGCCATGCCCACGCGCCGGTCGCTGTCGCCGCCGCGGTAGCCGGGCGCCGTGTCGATGTAGTTGAGGCCCGCCCGGAATGCGGTCCGGAGGGTCGCCACGGCAAGTTCGTCGGCAGCTTCCGGGTCGGTGACCGCCGGGTCGGCCGCCAGAGAGCCGGTTCCGATCCCGATCGGCGAGACACGGATACCCGTACGCCCGAGCGTTCGCTTCATCAGCGCATCTGCCATGCCAGTACTCCTCAAGAGGCCGAGGTCACACTAGAGGGTCGGACGTGACCCTCGGAGGCCGGAGTCATTCCGCCCGGTCAAGCCAGCGGCGGATACCGGCCTCCGCCGCCGACTTGAGCGGCTCCGGCGCCGTGCTGTGGACGATCGACGATCCGGCGATGGCGGCGATCCGCCGGTCGGAGAACCCGAAAGCGTCGCGGGCCAGCTCGTACTCGCTGAGCAGGGAGCACCCGAACAGGAGAGAATCATCGGCGTTGAGGCTGACCTGGACGCCGCTGTCCACCAGAGCCGGCAGCGGGTGTGCCTTCAGGCTCTCGACGGCGCCGACCGCGACGTTGCTGGTCGGGCACACGTCGAGGCATACGTCGCTGCGGGCGAGACGCCCGAGGAGAGCCTTATCCGCGGCCGCGGCGATCCCGTGCTGGATGCGCGCCGCTCCCAGGCCCAGGGCGGCGGATACATGGTCAGGACCGCCGAACTCGCCTGCATGGGGGACGAGCGCGAGTCCGGCATCCTTGGCGACCTCGAGGGCTTCAGTGAAGTCCTCGATGGGGTATGCCAGCTCGTCGTTTACCAAGCCGAACCCGCCGATGACGCCGGGATCCCCGCGTGCTGCGAGGCGCGCCTGGCGCAACGCGTCGGCGGGACCCAGATCGCGGTCGGCGGACACGATCAGCCTCGCCCCGATACCGACCTCGTCGCGGGCGCTCCGCATGGCATCCGCCACGATGTCGAGGATCAACTCGCCCGGCCCGATCACCTCCGTGAAACTGTCGAGGTACAGGGTCGGCTCCACCCACACGGCGCCGTCGATCGCGGCATCCTCGACCACCTCGAGGACCAGTCGGCCGAGATCTTCCGCATCGCGAATCACCCGGTTCGCAAGCACGTAAGTGGAGTAGAAGTGTCTGAAGTCGACGAAACTCTCGGGAATAGCGGTCGCCATCCCGGCCTCCGCTGCCAGTGCTGTGAGGGTCTCCGGTCGCATCGAACCCACCAGATGGAGATGCAGGTGGGCCTTCGGCAGTTCCCGGAGGTTCCGACGGGCCGGATCGGATTGGGCCATAATCAGAGTGAGAGGGTACCGAGAATCGGATCTTCGGGGTCCGCTCCTTGCCAAACCCCGCGGGCTTGGAGGGTGGCGGGTGAGCGAACCCCCTTTTAAGGGGTTGTCCAGTGCCCTCCGAGAGAGGTGTCGCGTATGGTCTCAGCAAGGTCGCTTCGGACCTCCGCCGGTCGATGGCGAAGGCGGCGGTCCTCCCGCACGAGTTCCGTGGGCACAGCCATCCTCTTCCTGCTGCCGGCCCTGCTGGTCATCGGGGTGTTCCACCTCTACGGGACCGGTCGCAACATCTACCTGTCGCTCACCAACTGGACCCTGGCCGGCGCCGACTTCATAGGCCTTACGAACTACATCGAACTGATCCAGGGCGGCGACTTCTGGAACTCGGTGAAGGTGACCTTCTTCTTCGCCTTCGTGGTGCCGGTGACGGTCATCGTGGCCATCCCGGTCGCCTACCTTCTCCACTACGTGATCCGCAAGAGCTATCTCTACCGGCTCCTGCTGTTCGTCCCCTTCATCGTTCCCACAGTCGCCACGAGCCTGGTCTGGGGGCTGGTCTTCGCTCCGAGCCCGACCGGAGTCCTGAACGCGTCGCTCCAACCCTTCGGCGTGAGACGGAACTCGTGGATCCTCGACTCGACCGGCGTTGTCGAGATGGTTGCGGGCTGGTTCGGCGCCACCGTTCCCGGCTGGGCCGAGGGCCCGAGCATCGCGATGGCCATCCTGCTGCTGGTCAGGTTCTGGCAGATGCTCGGGTTCACCGTCCTCATCCTGTACGCGGGAATGACCCGCATCGACCCCGACCTGCTGGACGCGGCCCGGGTGGACGGCGCCAGCGAGCCGAAGATCCTCCGCCGGGTGGTGGTTCCGGTGCTCTCTCCGACGATCCTGTTCGTGGTGGTCGTTTCCCTGGTGTTCGCCCTGCGCGAGTTCAACACGATCTTCGTCCTGACCCAGGGCGGGCCGGCCCGCACCACAGAGACCCTTTCGATGCTCATGTACCGGCAGTTCTGGGGCGACAACCTGTTCGCGCTGGGAGCGGCCACGGCGACCGCCCTCTTCCTGATCATCCTCCTGGTCACCTGGCTCCAGTTCCGGTTGAGCCGGCGGTGGGTGCACTACACGGCGGGGACGGTCTGATGGCTGCCGGCCACTCGCCCCAGACCAGAGTGTTCGCCCACGCGGTCCTGTTCCTGCTCTGCGCGTTCGCCCTGGCGCCCCTCTACTGGATGGTGACCACCTCCCTGAAGCCCCTCGACGAGGCCCTCCTGGTACCCCCGACCATCCTTCCCGAGTCGGCCTCGATCATCACCTACATCGACATCTTCCGCGAGACGATGATGGCGCGCTGGATAATGAACTCCCTGCTCGTAGCCACCCTTTCGGCGAGCGGGAACGTGCTGTTCGGCGCGTTGGCGGGCTACGCCCTGGTGAGGATCCGGTTCCGGGGACGAAAGGTGATACTGATGCTGATTCTGGCCAGTTTCATGATTCCCTTCGAGGCCACGTTCATCGCCAACTACGTGCTTATCAACGATCTCGGCTGGTACAACACCTACACGGCTCTGATCGTGCCGTGGGTGGCCGGGGCGTTCGCGGTGTTCATGTTCCGCCAGGAATTCCTGGGGATCCCCGATGACCTGTTCGACTCGGCCTACGTGGACGGCAGCTCGGAGGCCAGGGCTTTCTGGTCGATCGGGCTTCCCCTCGTGCGGGCAGCGGCGGTGACCGTCTTCCTGATCACGTTCATCTGGTCCTGGAACGCGCTCCTGTGGCCGCTGTTCGTCACGGCCGATGCGGAATTGCGCGTGGTGCAGCTGGGCCTGGTCTCGTTCCAGACGGAGGGCGCCGTATTCGTCAACATGTTGATGGCCGCGGCCGTCATCGGAATACTCCCCGTGGGTATCCTTTTCTTCATCGGTCAGAGGTTCGTCATCGAGGGTGTCACCCAGGGAGGCATCAAGTAGGTCGAATCAAATAGCTCGAAGAAGGCAATCGCGGGTCGGCCGAACGTGCGACGGAGTAACAAGGGAGAGGGCATGAGAAGAAGATCTTCCCGACCAAAGAGCGTGACTGTAGGGGCGCTGCTCATAGTCTTGGCGCTGGTTGCCGCAGCCTGCGGCGACGACGAGCCCGCCTCCACCACCGCGGCTGCGCCCGCGACGACTGCAGCGGCTACGACGACTGCTGCACCCGCGACGACCGAGGCCGCGCCTGCGACCACCGAGGCGATGGCGGAGGAGACGGCGACGACCGAGGCGGCGCCTGCGACCACCGAGGCGATGGCGGAGACCACCACCACGCTCGCGCAGCTCGAGCCCGCCACCATCCAGTTCTGGCACGTGTACAGCGGGCCGCTGGAGGAGGCGATGAACGAGTTGGTGGCCAGGTTCGAGGCGAAGTACCCGCAGATCGATGTCGAAGCCCAGTTCACGGGCGGCTACTACCCGACCTCCCAGAAGATCGCCGGCGCCATAGAGGCCAACGACCTCCCCAACGTGACCGTCGCCTTCGAGGACGCCGCGGTCAACTGGGGCAGGGCCGGAGTGCTGCTCGACCTGACCGGCTACGTCAACGATCCGGTGATCGGCGTCGACGTGGCCGACTTCCTGCCGGTGGAGATCGCCAGGAACACCTACCTGTCCGAGGGTGGGCAGATGCTCAGCTTCCCGTGGACGGTGGCCATTGCCGTCATGTTCTACAACCTGGACATGCTGAACGGTTTGGGTTTCGACGGTCCTGCCGAGACGTGGGACGAGTTCCTGGCCCAGTGCGAGGTGATCCTCAACGATCTGAACAAGAGCTGTTACTCCATACAGGTTGACGCCTCCATGTGGAACGCCACCGGCTTCACCTACGGCGGCTTCCCGACGATCGACGTGGATGCCAGGGCCACCAGATACGGTGAGGAGCCGTGGACGAAGGCTCTCGACCTGTTCGCCACCCTCATCGAGGAGGGATACGGCTTCCCGACGGTCGGCCGGGCCGACGAAGCGACAGCCAACCTGAGCGACTTCGCCTCCCAGCAGGTGGCCTACATCATGACCTCCAGCCGGTGGGTTCCCTTCGTCGAGGAGGGAGTGGCCGGTTCCTTCAACTGGAGCGTGGGGGCGGTTCCCCAGGAGCACGAGGGCGCCGACCCTGTAACGGTGCTGTTCGGTCCCAACGCGATCGCCTTCAACACGACCGAGGCCGAGAACCTGGCCTCATGGGAGTTCATCAAGTTCCTGTCGAGCCCGGAAAGCCAGGCCTACTGGGCGGCTACTTCGGGCAACCTGCCCAGCAGGTTGAGCGTCGGGGACTCGGCCGAGTACGCAGCCTTCCTGGAGACGTCGCCTCCGATGGCGGCTGCCTGGGAGATCCTGCCCTACGCTCTGTCGGAGCTGCCGATGACGGACGAGGGCAACTTGGGGCCGCCCCCGTTCTCCTTCCGGGTTCTCCAGCAGGACGTACAGGCGGAGCTGCTCACCGGCAACATGAGCCGTGAGGAGGCGCAGCGGAAGCTCGTGGAGGACGGCGCCACGCTGCTCGGCGAGTACTACGCGAACCTCTTCGACTCCTAGGCCCGATCCGAGTCCAACATGCCCGGTGCCGGTTGCTGATGGAAGGCGACCGGCACCGGCCTGAACGGAACCGGATCTGCGGGCGGGGATAAGCTCGCCCGGAGCGGGCCCCGCGGGGAGGAACCGATTTGAGACGACAAGCCATCCTGGAGGCCTTGCGCCGGCGCATCGCCACCGGCCAGGCGGTACTGGCGGCCGGGTGCAGCGCCGGAATAGTCGCCAGGTCCGCTGAGGAGGGCGGCGCCGATCTGATCGTGGTCTACAGCACGGGGCGGTCCCGCCTGATGGGCCTGCCGACCTGGCGGTTCGGGGATTCGAACCAGGGCACCCTGGAGATGTCATCCGAGATTCTCAACGTGGTGTCCACCACCCCGGTCATCGGCGGTATCGAAGCGAACGACCCCACCCGCAGGGATCTAGGCCGTTTGCTCGACCGGTTCGAGGCCGCCGGGTTCTCCGGAGTGATCAACTTCCCGACGCTCACGAACATGCCCGACCAGCGCAGGAGGGCGGAGATGGTCGGCTACGGCTTCGGGCGTGAGGTTGACGCGATCCGCCTGGCCCGTGGTCGCGGCCTGCTCACCATGGCGTACGTGGCCAGTGCGGAGGATGCAGCCGCCATGGCGGCCGGGGGAGCGGACGTGATCGTCACGCATTCAGGTCCCACCACCGGCGGAAGGGTCGGATACTCCGACGATCGATCTGTCGAGGCGGTCTGCGCGTACGCCCAATCGCTGATCGACGCCGCGGTGGCGGAGAATCCGGACGTCATCCCGCTCCTCCACGGAGGCAGGCTGGCCACGCCCGACGACGTTCGGAAGGCGCTGCCGCTCACCACGGCGGTGGGCTTCGTCGGCGCGTCGAGCATCGAGCGGATACCGGTCGAGCGGGCCGTCCGGAATACCGTACGAGCCTTCAGGAATCTGTCCACCGGCAGCGAACAGACGTAAGGAGGCACGCGTTGAGGGTTGTGGTCACGGGAGGAGCAGGCCGGTCGGGAACCGTGATCGCCGCTCATCTGCGGTCCGGCGGCGCCGAGGTTCTCACCGCTGATCTGGTTGCCCCTCGCGGGGGCGACGCGGGTTCGGACATCGGTTCGCACCTCTACGTGGACCTCGGCGACCTCGGAGAGACGGTCGAGCTCCTCAGAGGGGCGGATGCCGTCATCCACCTGGCGGGCGTCTGGGCGCAGGGGGTGCGGACTCCCACCAGCACTTTCCAGATCAACGTGCGGACCACGTTCAACGTGTTCGAGGCGGCCGCAATCGCGGGCGTCAAGCGGGTCGTCTGGGCTTCGACACAGGCCGTGACCGGAAGCCCCTGGGGACCCGACAACCTTCCCGAGTCCCTGCCCATCAACGAGTCCCTCGCCGCGCGGCCCCGAGGGACGTACGCCCTTTCGAAGCACGTCGGCGAGCAGATCGGGCCCTATTTCTCGGAGGTTCGAGGTCTGGAGGTGGTCGGCTTGCGGCTCGCCTGGATGATCCACGAAGGCGGATGGGACGTGGTGCCGGTGTGGCAGGAGAACCCGCTGTCCCGCCGCTTCAACGCCTTCGTCTACGTCGACGTGCGGGACGTGGCGACGGCGTGCGCAGCGGCGATCGAAGCGCCCGTTAGCGGCGCCCATGCCATCAACATCAGCGCCGCCGACACGTGCATGGACATTCCGTCCTCGGAGTTGGCCGACCTGGCCTTCGGGGGCGTCCCGCTCCGGCGACCGCTCAACGGCTACGAGACGCTCGTGTCCATCCGGGCGGCGAAGGAACTCATCGGTTACAGTCCCCGGTTCTCGTGGCGTGATCATCTGCCGTCCGTTACCTAGCGCTCCGGCAGCGGAGTGGCTGTGGAAGGGCGTCGATACCCTCAGGATCCTGGCTCTTCCGTGAGCAGGCGGCCCAATATCGTCGTGATCCTGGCGGACGATCTCGGGTTTTCCGACCTCGGCTGCTACGGATCGGAGGTATCCACACCGGCGATCGACTCGCTTGCTCTGGGTGGGTTGCGCTTCACCCAGATGTACAACTCGGCCCGCTGCTGCCCGTCGCGGGCAGCACTGCTGACCGGTTTGCATCCGCATCAGGCCGGCATCGGCCACATGACCTACACGATGTCGGACACCAACCCCGCCTACCAGGGTTTCCTGAACGACTCCTCCGTCACGATCGCCGAGGCGCTGCAGTCCGCCGGCTACCGCACCCTGATGTCGGGCAAGTGGCATGTGGCGCGCCAGCGGAACATGGCCGAGCGGGAACGGTGGCCCGACGACCGGCCCGGCTTCCCCCTTCCGAGGGAGCGGGGGTTCGACGATTTCTTCGGGACGATCGGAGGAGCCGGCTCGTATTACAAGCCCACCTACCTGATGCGCAACGAGGACCTACTCGACCAGACCGAACCCGACTGGTACTACACGGATCAGATAACCGACCACGGGGTGCGCATGGCCACCGAGGCCATGGATGATGAGGTGCCGTTTTTCCTCTACCTGTCGTACACGGCTCCTCATTGGCCGCTCCATGCGATGGAGGAGGACATCGCCCGCTACGAGAACCACTACCGGGGCGGGTGGGACACGATCCGAACCGCGCGCCACGAGGAACTCAAAGCGCAAGGCCTCGTCGACCCCCGCTGGCCGATCAGTCCCCGCGATCCGACGGCCTTCCCGTGGGAGGAGTCCACCTATCCGGAGTGGGAGGCCTACCGGATGGCGATCTACGCCGCCCAGATCGACCGCATGGATCAAGGTGTGGCGAAGTTGCTGGCGGTCCTGCGAGAGCGGGACCAGCTGGACAACACCGTCATCATCTTCCTGTCCGACAACGGCGGGGCGGCGGAGTTCCTGGCCGAGGATGGCCCTCTCCGGCCCGGCTGGATAGCAGACACGACCCCTGACGGGCGGCCGATGCACTTCGGCAACACGCCGGACCTCGTCCCGGGCGGGCCGGAGACATTCCAGAGCTACGACATCTGCTGGGCGAATGCCTCCAACACACCGTTCCGCCGTTTCAAGGGGTGGGTGCACGAGGGAGGCATCTCCACCCCGCTCATCGTGCACTGGCCGGACGGTATCCCCGCGCCCGGCGTGGTCCGTACCCCGGCCCACCTCGTGGACATCATGCCGACATGTCTCGAGGTGGCCGGCGCCGCGTACCCGGCCCGCTACCGCGGTCACGACATCACGCCCGCCGAGGGCCACAGCCTGGCGCCCGCGTTCCGCGATCCGGGATGGGAACGTCCGGGTTCCCTGTTCTTCGAGCACGAGGGGTACCGAGCGATCAGGCAGGGCCCATGGAAGCTGGTGAGCGGGGAGGAAGAGCGCTGGGAGTTGTACCAGATCGATGAGGATCGCACCGAGAGCACCGACCTCGCCGGTCGGGAAGGCAAGCGGGTCGGGCGGATGGCCGGGGAGTGGAACGACTGGGCCGTCCGGGTGGGTGTGAACTTCGACCTGCGTGCGGATCTGCAGCAACTGTTCGCTATGGAACGCCGCGGCGTCGAGCAGGGACGAGCCAGGCTGCGGCGGGCGTGAGTCGACTGTGCGGGTAGGCGCCTCCATCTTCTTCACGGCGGACTCGATCCAGCCCGCCGAACTCGGCGTCGAACTCGAGGCCCACGGCTTCGAGTCCTTGTGGCTGCCCGAGCACTCCCACATGCCGCTGGCCCAGCAGCAGGAACTCGGCGACCGCCGGCTACCGGAGAAGTACGAGATCGTCTATGACGCGTTCACCTCCCTCGCCGCGGTCGCCTCCACCACCTCCCGGATCCTGCTCGGCACCGGGATAACCCTCCTCGGCATCCGCGACCCGATCTGGACGGCCAAGGCCACGGCCACCCTCGACCGCCTCTCGGCTGGCCGGCTCCTGTTCGGAATCGGCTACGGATGGCTCCGGCGGGAGTACGAGAGCCACGGAATTCCCTTCGACCGGCGGCGGGCGATCACCAGGGAGAAGCTCCGGGTGGTCAGGGCGCTGTGGACCAGCGAGACGACTGCATTTGCCGGGGACCACATCCAGCTGTCGCCCAGCCGCCAGGGGCCGAAACCGGTCCGGGAACCCCATCCGCCGGTTCACATCGGAGCTGCGCTGGGTCCCGGGACGATGGCCGACCTGGCATCGCTGGCTGACGGGTGGATTCCCCTGGGGATGTACCGGGTGACAGCCGCCGAGATCGCCGAGGTCCAGGCCGCGGCGGCAGCCAACGGTCGGGGACCCCTGGAGATCAGCGTCTACCTCGACTACACGCAGGCTCACCGGATCGACGAGATGGCGGAGGCCGGGTGCGATCGGGTGGTCGTCTGCCTCCCCAGCGCCCCACGGACCGAAGTGCTGCACCATGTGGAGCAGATCGCCGAGTCCTGGATCGGCCCCTAGCCGGAGCCCATGGTCGCTAGCTAGCGGCTCCGGCCCAGCCTCCATCTGCGCGCCCAGGACAGGGCCACGCTCGATGCCACCGCCATCACGGCTGCCAGGGAGTTGAACAGGATGTCCTCCAGATCGAACACGCGGGTGGGGAGGAAGGCCTGGATTACTTCGTCGATGGCGCCGACGGCCGCCGCGGCGACCACGGCGATCAGGGCGGGCACCGGAACGCGGCGATTGCCGCTCGCCCGTTCCTTCAGGGCCTCGTGGAAAAGGACGGCCACCACGCCGTACTCGATGAGATGGGTGCGCTCCTCGGGGAGCGCCATGCGAACGAGCACCATGTAATACGCAGTGGCGACGCCCAGCGCGATGCCGATCTCCAGGCCGCCGGGCCGCCTCCTCAGCCCCACGACCAGTACGGTTCCACCGACGAGGAGCATGCCGAGGCCGAAAGCGGCTACCAGCAGGCCCTCCTCTCGCAGGATGCCGGCCAGGGTTCGCGCCAGGCCGAGAGTCGAGTAGATCGCCACCACGACCGCCGCGGTCCAGGCCCAGAGCCGCCGCTCCCGGTCGGAGGTGAAAAGTGACCCGGCGGATTCCTTACCGGATCCCATCGCTCCGCCCCATCGAAGGCGACGGCCGCCCCGAGCCGTCGGCCAGTTCCGTCAGAGCGGGACCGATCTGCGAGGGGGTGTCAAGGGCCAGGGCGCCCGCGGCCTCCAGTGCCCTCCGTTTGGATGCGTAGGAGCCCCGGTCTCCCAGGAAAATCGCCCCGGCGTGTCCCATCCTCCGGTCCGGTGGAGCGGCGCGCCCGGCGATGAAGGCCACGACCGGCTTGCTCATCTGAAGCAGGTAGGCGGCGGCATCCTCCTCCATGTCGCCACCGATCTCACCGATCAGGACCACCGCTTCGGTGCGCCGATCCTGCTCCAGGACTTCCAGCGCGGCGCGGGTGCGGGTTCCGAGCACCGGATCGCCGCCGATCCCGATGAAGGCGGACTGACCGTGCCCGGCCCGGATGATGTTCAGGCAGGCCAGGGTGCCGAGACTGCCGCTGCGCGAGACCACCCCGATGCGGCCCGGGCGGAAGATCGAAGGGTCGAAGGCCGGCATGAAGCCGACGGAGCTCTCGCCCGGTGTCACGAGGCCGGCCGTGTTGGGGCCCACCACTTCCGTTCCGGCCTCCCGGGCGGCCGCGATCACGTGCATCGCGTCCCGGACCGGGACGTGCTCGGTGAGGATCACCAGCTTGGGCACGCCTGCGGCCACGGCATCGAGCGCCGCCGGCTTGACGCTCAGAGGGGGAACGAACAGAACCGAGACGTCCGGCGGAGCGCCCTCCGCCGCTTCCCGTACGCTCCCGAACACGGGGACGCCGCAGTGGGTGATGCCCGCCTTGCGAGGACTGACGCCGCCGATGATCCGGGTGCCGTACTCCTGCATCCGGGCGGTCCAGTAGGTGGCCTGGCGGCCGGTGATGCCCTGAACGAGCACCCGCTCGTGGCCCCGGACGATCATGCCGTTTCCCGCCCGCCGGCGCGAAGGGCGGCGGCGATCGCCCCGTCCATGGTCGGGTACGGTTCGAGACCCAGCCGCTCCCTGAGCATCCTCCTGGCCGCCGCGGCACCGGTACCGTCGATGGTGAAGAAGGCGGGAACATCCGGCTGCAGCTCGGTCCACGCGCCGGTCAGCCCGTCGACCATCACATCGGTCCGGGCGAAGGCTCCGCAGAAGTTGACCACCAGTGAGCGCAGTCCGCGCTGCGCGAGCACGATTTCCAGCGCGGGGCGCGCCTTCGTGTAGGCGTCGCCGCCTATCTCCAGGAAGTTGGCGGGCCGGCCCCCCAGATGGACGATCACGTCCATGGTGGTCATCGTGAGACCGGCGCCGTTGGCGAGCACGCCCACCTCCCCGCCGAGCTCGACGAACTGGAGGCCGAGATCGCGGGCGGCCCGCTCCAGCTCGGTCAGCGGCTCCGGCGCGGCAGTTGCGGCGAGCGATGGCCGGCGGGCGGCGGCCGCGCCATCCACCACGAGCTTGCAGTCCAGCGCCAGCACGTCGCCTGCCTCCGTGACGGTGAGCGGATTGATCTCCAGGAGTTCGGCGTCGGAGTCCCTATGCAAGCGGTCCATCCGGACGAGGGCATCGGCAACGGCGGGAGCGGCCGTGCCCACTCCCGTCCCCGCCACGAACTGCCGCGCCGCCTCAGGGCCCAACTCTGTTCTCGGGTCGATGTCGAGCGTCCGGATCGAGCGGGGATCGGTACGTGCTGTTTCCTCGATGTCCACCCCGCCCCGCCCGGAGAGCACCACCCGCCGCGCCGGTCCTGCGGGATGGTTGAGGACCGCGGCGTAGAGTTCCCCGGCAACCGTTACCCGCTCCTCGACCAGGACTTCACCGACCCGGTGGCGACCGAAGCGTTTCCCCAGGAGCTCCCCGGCAATGGCATGCACCTCGGTCGGGTTCCGGGCGGGCTTGACGGCCCCCGACTTACCCCGACCCCCCACCGGTACCTGCGCCTTGACCATCACAGGCCCGAGGCGGGCGGCGGCCCGGGCGGCGCCGTCCGGCGAATCGGCGACGATTCCCGCAGGAACCGGTATGCCGGCGTCCTCCAGCAAGGCCTTGGCTGCGTACTCGGGGATGTTCATGCTGGGTGGATCCTATGCTGCTACGGCGTCCCAACCCCGATGGCCCGGCAACCGTTGGCCGGACGATCTGGCATGATGTCAAACATGGCGCACCGAGATTCCACCGAGCCGGGCGCGGTGACGGTCGCCGCTCTGACCGACACGGGCCCGCGGAAGGCGAACGAGGACCGCATGTTCACGGCGGTGTCCGATGATGGCTCATGGGTGATCGCGGTGGCAGACGGGCTCGGGGGTCATGCCCGCGGAGACGAGGCGGCACAGGCGGCCGTCGACGGCCTACCGGAGCGGATCGGCAGCGGGGCGGACATGGCGACGGCGTTTGCCGAGGCCAACGAGCGGGTGCTCGGGCTATCCCGGGTGTTGCGGGAGGAGAACCCATGGGTCGTGCCCGCCAGGATCCCGATGAGCACGCTGTGCGTGGCGGCATGGACGCCCGAGGGTGGTCTGTTGATCGGGTGGATGGGCGACACGATGCCGTTCGTGGTGCGGCGCGGACAGGACGGCTACACGGGATCCTGCTGCGGTCGTCCCCATCGAGGTCCGTTCGGGGGCATCGAGGTTTGCCTGGGCTGGCCACCCGAGGACGAAGGCCACGGCGCCGGACTGGTCGAGGTGGAGATGGTCGACGGGCTCGAGGACTCCGAGTTGCCCGATGTTGTGATAATCGCCAGCGACGGCGCCTGGGAGCCGCTTGCCATCGACTACGGCGGCGCGGAGTGGCTCTGGGACGACTCACCGGCCGGAATCGGATCGGCCTGTGATCCTGGCGCCGACGAAGCCTCCGGAGTCGCCGAGAGTGTCCTCACCAAGGCCCTCGGCCTCGGCCTCAACGACAACGCCACCATCGCGGTCGCGTACCGGCGTCGGCCGCCCGACCGGTGAAGCCGGGCGCATGACCGATCGAACGGAGACCCTTGGCGCCGAGGAGCGGGCGGGCGCGATCGTGGCCGCGGTGGTGGACAGGGCGCGGTCGGCGATGGAGAAGCTTGTCGACTCAGACCAGGACCGGGCGGACGAGTTGGTGACCGCCCTGGCCTGGTCGCTCTACAAGCCCGAGCACGCCCGGGAGCTGGCGGAACTGGCGGTCCGGACCACCGGCCTCGGGAACGTTGCGGACAAGGTCACCAAAAACCGCCGCAAGACCTTCGGCACCCTTAGGGACCTGAGCCGCGCCAGGACGGTGGGGCTGATCGAGGAGGATCCCGCCCGGGGCCTGATGATCTACGCTAAGCCGGTCGGGGTCGTGGCCGCGGTCACGCCCTCCACCAACCCCGCCGCCACCCCCGTCAACAAGGCGATGATGGCCGTCAAGGGCCGCAACGCGGTCATCATCGCGCCCTCGCCGCTCGCCTACGCGACCACGTCCCGGGCGGTGGAGCTCATGCGGGTGGCGCTGGAGGGCGTGGACGCACCGCCCGATCTGGTCCAGATCCTGCCGGAACCGGTCACCCGCCGCTCTACCACCGCATTGATGGAGGCCTGCGATCTGTCGGTGGTCACCGGGTCGCAGAACAACGTGCGCGGCGCCTACCGGAGCGGAAAGCCGGCGATCGGGGTGGGCGCCGGCAATGTTCCCGTGGTCATCGACAGTACGGCCGACCTCGGGCAGGCCGCCGCGGGCATCCTGGCCTCCAAGACCTTCGACAACGCCACCTCGTGCTCCTCGGAGAACTCGCTGGTGATCCTCGATGACGTATACGACCGGGCGCTGGATGCCCTCCGCGACGCCGGGGCTTACGTGGTCGATGCGCAGGAGAAGCGTGCGATCCGGGACGCTCTGTGGGTGGACGGGAGGCTGAACCGGGAGATGATCGCGCAGGACGCCGATGTCCTGGCACGCCGCGCCGGGCTGGGCGGGCAGGCCGGCGCGGCCCGGCTGTTCCTGGTCGAGGACGAGCTACCGGCGCGGCCCGGTTCCTTCGCCGACGAGAAGCTCTCGCTGGTGCTCACCGTCTACCGGGCCGGAGGAATCCGGGAGGCGATCGAGACGGTCCGGGCCGTTCTCGAGGTCAGGGGACGCGGCCACTCCTGCGGCATCTACACGGACTCGATGGAGAACGCCCGCCTTCTCGCCACCGAGTTGGACGTGGTCCGGGTGCTCGTCAACCAGGCCCACGCCATCGGCAACGGAGGCAGCTTCACCAACGGGCTTCCGTTCACCCTGACGATGGGCTGCGGCACCTGGGCCGGGAACAGCATCAGCGAGAACCTGAACTACCGCCACTTCATCAACCTGACCCACCTGTCGACGACCATCCCGGAGGACCTGCCCACCGAGGAGGCCCTGTTCGGCGACCACTGGCGGCAATACGGAGATTGAGCAACGCCGGCTTCTGAGCCTCCGGGACGGACCGCCGGCTGTCCGGGTCAGACAGCGACCGCGATGCCTCGTTGGCGGGAAGGATCGCTATTAGAACACGCGCCGGTAGCCGGTACAGGTGTCTTCCAGAGACGGAGGGCGCGCAATCCCTCGCTCTATCCAGCCGGGGGTAGTCGTTCTTGGTCTCGTCGGAGAGTTCATCGAGGCGGAGGTCGTAGTGCCTATTCGGTTGTCCGCTGTACCCCACCCCCCTGAGACCAGGCCAGGCGTTGGTAGCCGGCAGGTCTGATGAAGGGCGACGTCGAATTAACGGCCCACCCTTTCAGATCTGGCGTATCTTCGACTCCGCGCTCAGCCGGATAGCCGGTCTTGCTAGGCGGCGGGGTCGACCAGGCGGCCGACGAATAGGACAGCGCCGGTGTTGTGGTGGACGATGGCCCAGAGGAAGGGGCGGTCGGCGACGACGGTGAGATCCGCGTCGGGTGGTGCGGACTCTTGGAAGGCCATGGCGGTGGCTGCTGCCGCTTCGGTGCCTTTCTCGTCGACGATGACCTTGGCGCCGTGGAGCGCAGCGGTGATGAAGATGCCGGGGGCGATGCCGTCGAAGGGCGCTCCGGCGCAGAACCCCAGCGGGCAGAGCCATTCGAACAGGTCGGTGGGGGGCAGGGTCTGTTCCCACTTGGGAATGGTGAGGTCGACATAGCCCACTCTGGCGGCCTCCTGCAGTGCGGCCAGTGTCCCGGCGTCGAGCGATTCCTCGACTGCTGGGAGTCCGGTGGGGTCGTGGGGGACGATGAGCCACATGGCCAGCTCGCCGCCTTTGTAAGGAAGTTCGACGGCATCCGCGTCCTCGAGTCGAACGAAGCGGCGATGGACCGGTTCCCTGTCGTGCATGAACGGCACCATCACCGGCCGGTTGCCGTCGGTGGTGAATTGGCCTTCGGCGGTCAACTCCGGCAGGAACGGCTCGACCCAGTCGGCCTTCAGGTACACCGTGTTGGCGAGGATCAACTGCTGGTCTCGGACGACACTTTCGGTGACGATTGTGGGAATGAGACCGCGGGTGCGCTCCGAAACCCATCGGTTGATGGTATCTGCCGCGGCGGGTGCGTCGGTGGTGTCGATCGGCTGGATAGCCGCTCCGTATTGTGAAGAGGCTATGTCGAGAAAATCGGGCAGGGCCGAGAATCCGTCGTCGGGGAACAGCCGGGTGGCGACCTCCACGGTGGTGGTCTCCGCCGATGCTCCGGCCAGTGCCAGATCGACGGCGTTGGCGGCAGCGTGGAGATCGATCTCCGGGAATCCGAAGATCTCATCGAGCACCGCCCCGGAGTCGGCCGACGCCCCGGCGCGGCTGAGGCTGAAAGCGATACCGATACTCACCGGGCTGGAAACCGCATTGCCCCCAAGATGCCGATGAAAGTCCCACCCGGCTGCGTTGACACCGGCGACCCAATCACCGGCCGGGGCTCCAGGATCAACCGGCGCCCGATCAGCTACCGGCTCCGGAACCACCACAGCCGTGTCCGGCGAACCGCATGCTGATGCGACAACACACAGCAAGACCACAAACCCCAGCACTCTTGCCATAACAACCTCCGTCGCCCTTCTCATGGCAATTGGACGCTACAGGGGGCGCTCCGGGTTCCCGAGGTCAAGTCGCGACCACCCTGTAGCCTCCCGCGACGCGATGTGGAGTGGCTCGAGTCCTCGCACACGGCCGTGTAGAACTCGTCGCCGACGGCCGGCTTTCCGATGGATCAACTTGATCAGATCATCCTTGACCAAGATCGCCGGACAAGCTTCTCGCCTATCATGAGCATGACCGTCCGCGTAGGGGCAACGCGGGATTACTTGACCGGATGGGCAACATTTGGTGGATAACAAGGATCGGGGAGGGTCGATGGAGGCTGGCGAGCGCGAGAACCGGAACGTACGTTACGAACCGGACGAGATTCCGCCTCCTCTCGTAACGGCCGGGGCCGGGCTGCAGGCCGCCACGATAATCGTCGCGCCGGTCGTCCTGACGGTCGTCATCGTGGCCAGGGTGGCCGAGCAGCCGGAGAGCTACATCTCCTGGGCCGTGTTCGCGGCGCTGATCGTCAGCGGTGTGACCACCGTGCTACAGGCCGTGAAGGTGGGCCGCATAGGCGCCGGATACGTCCTCATCATGGGAACCTCGGGGGCCTTCATCGCGGTATGCGTCGCAGCGCTGGTCGAGGGCGGCCCGTCCACGATGGCCAGCCTCATAGTGGTCTCGTCGCTCTTCCAGTTCTTGATGGCAGCCCGGCTCTCGCTGCTGCGTCGCATATTCACTCCGGTGGTCTCGGGAACCGTGATCATGCTCATCGCAGCCACGGTGATGCCGGTGGTGTTCGATTCGCTGACGGATGTTCCCGAGGGAATGTCGTCGGCCGCGGCGCCGGCGGCTGCCCTGGCGACCCTCGCCACGGTCGCAGGCCTCGTGTTGCGGGCCCCGTCGGCATTGCGGCTGTGGTCGCCGGTCATCGGCATCGCGGTGGGTTGCGGAGTGGCAGCCCCGTTCGGGCTGTATGACGTGGGACCCGTGCTGGAGGCGCCCTGGCTGGGCTTGCCCACGGGCGCGTGGCCGGGACTGGAGCTGACTCCCGGCCCCGAGTTCTGGGCATTGCTGCCTGCCTTCGTGGTCGTCACCCTCGTCGGGGCGATAGAAACGCTGGGTGACGGCGTGGCGATCCAGAGGGTTTCCCGGCGCCGCCGCCACGCGACCGACTTCCGAGTGGTGCAGGGAGCACTGAACGCCGACGGCACGGGCAACCTGCTCTCGGGCCTGGCGGGGACCCTTCCCAACACGACCTATTCGTCCAGTATCTCGCTGGCCGAGGTCACGGGTATCGGGGCGCGGCGCGTGGGTGCTGTGATCGGCATCATCTTCATGGTGGTGGCCTTCCTGCCCAAGGGGGCGGCCCTCCTCATCGGCATCCCAGGGCCGGTGGCGGCCTCGTACATCGCCGTCCTCCTCGGTCTGCTGTTCATCCAGGGCGTGAAGATCGTCCTCCAGGATGGGATCGACCATCGCAAGGCCGTTATTGCGGGACTGGCGTTCTGGATCGGCGTGGGCTTCCAGAACCAGGCCATCTACCCGGATCTGCTGGGAGACGGGTTCCTGGGAGTGCTGCTCGGGAACGGCATGACCTCGGGAGCGATCGTCGCCATCCTCATGACGTCCTTCCTGGAGTTGACCGGCCCCCGGCGCATGCGATTGGAGGTCGGACTCGATTCCGAAACGCTGCCGAAGCTCGCAGACTTCCTGCGCGGGTTCGGTTCCAGGGCCGGGTGGGACTCCGACTCGGCGGAGAGGCTGGTTCTGGTCGGTGAGGAGACCCTGGCCAGCCTGGAATCGGAGCCGGTCCGGGCCGAGGATGAGCGTCGCCTGGTCGTGACCGCCCGGTCTCGTGCGGAGGGAGCGGAGCTGGAGTTCGTGTGCGCGTCGGATAGGGAGAACCTTGAGGACCGCCTGTCCTACCTGGGCGAAGCACACACGAGATTGCGGATTCCCGGGAGATCTCGTTCCGCCTGCTGGAGCACTACTCCTCGTCGGTACGCCACCAGAAGTACCACGGCGTGGATGTCGTCACGGTGACGGTGGACGCGCCGCGTGCATGACAGTAGTACCAGACGCTAATAGCGCCAAGTGCTATTATAGTGTTCGGTGATTCGGAACTACCGGGACAGGGACACACAAGCGGTTGCCGAACGGCGCCGCGTTCGCAGGGTGCCTGAGGACATCCAGCGGCGAGTGCAGAGGAAACTGATGATCCTCAACAACGCCACGAGCGTCGCCGACCTACGGGTACCGCCGGGGAACCGGCTCGAGGCCTTGTCGGGAGATCGGGACGGGCAGTACAGCATCCGCATCAACGACCAGTGGCGGATCTGTTTCGTCTGGGCAGAAGGCAACGCCTACCGGGTCGAGATAGTGGACTACCACTGAGTGGAGGGCCGATGACTACCGAAACGAAGCTACCCCCTATCCATCCGGGAGAAGTGCTCAACGAGGAGTTCCTCGTGCCCATGAACATCACCCAGTACCGGCTGGCGAAGTCCATAGGGGTGGACGCGAGGCGGATTCACTCCATCGTCCATTGCGAGCGGTCCATCACCGCAGAGACAGCTCTGCTGCTGGCGCGCTTCTTCGGTAATTCCCCCGCCTTCTGGATGGGATTGCAGAGTCAGTACGATCTCGAGGTAACCCAAGACCGCCTTGCGGCACGCCTCGACATGATCGCCGTTCACATGCCTGCTCCGGAGGGGCCGTCCAGCGTCGCTTCGTAATGCGAACCGCCTGCTAGAGGCAGTACCGGACGTGGCTAGACGGCTGGGAGCGGTTGCCGGTGGCCGGGCGGTGCCTCGCGGTGGCGTCAGACGACGGCGAGGGGGGCTATCGCATCCACATCGGTCACGACATCGATGACGGCCGGGCGGCCGGCCGCCAGACCGCATTCCAGGGCGGGGCCGATCTCAGAGGGCTTCTCCACCCGGATGCCCATCGCTCCCATCCCCTCGGCGAGTCGGGCGAAGTCCACGTCCGCGAAGGTCCACAGGCGACGGCCCTCCGGGGTCTGCTTCCCGCCGTAGGCCCGGTCGAACCCGCGGGCGGACTGGTTGCCCGAGGAGTTGTTGTTGACCACCGTCACGGTGTTGATGCCCCAGCGGACGGCGGTCTCGACCTCGGCCATGTGGTACCAGAACCCGGCGTCGCCGGTGAAGCAGACCACGGGCCGGTCCGGGTCGGCGCACTTGGCGCCCAGCGCGGCGGGGAACGCCCAGCCGAGATGTCCGGCGCTGCGGAGGTAGCGCTGGTCGGGTGTCCGGGTGTCGAACATGCCGCCCATCCACATCCCGGCGTGGCCGGTGTCGACCACTACGCACGCGTTGTCGGGCACGAGAGCGGTCAAGTCGGCGCAGATCCGCTCCGGGCGGATGGGCATCCCGTCCGACTCCAGATGCCCCAGGTGCTGCTCTCGCCAGACAGCGACCTCGCGGCGTGCTGAATCCAGCCACACGTCGCGGCCGGGGCTCCGCGGGCCGGCCTGTTCCAGGAGGGCGGTGAGGGTCGCATGGGCGTCGGCCGGGATCGCAACCCGTAGCGGGTAGTTACGACCCAGCATTTCCGGGTCGATGTCGATCTGGATTGCGGGGGTTGTCGGGGGCGGAACCCGCCAGAAGTGGGTGGTCATGCTCCCGGTACTCGACCCCACGAAGCACACCAGGTCCGCCTGGTTGACGAGCCGGTTGGCGGCGCTCCGCGAGTAGGTGCCCACGACGCCTACGCACAGCGGGTGCTTGCCGGGAATCGTGTCCTTCCCGTTGAGGGAGGTCGCCACCGGGATGGAGAGCCGTTCCGCAACCGCCACCAGTTCGCCCGAGGCCCCAGAGGCTCGCACACCCCCGCCCGCCACCAGCACCGGCCGCTCGGCGCGGTCGAGCAGATCCAGAGCGGCTGCCACGTCATGCGGGTCGGGGAGGGGACGCTCCGGCGGCACCGTGGCGAATCGAGTGTCGACGGAGGGATCGAGATCTCCCTCATCGAGATCGATCTGGCCCTCGTTGCCGAGGAACTGGAGGTGCACCGGCCCGGGTCGGCCGGACACAGCGGTTCGGAAGGTCCGGCGAACCAGATCGGAAACCCGCTCCACATCGTCGACCACGGCGCTGAACTTGGTGACGTTGACGAAGGCGGGCAGATCGTCCACCTCCTGGTACACGCCCTTCCCGGCTGCGTCCGGGGTGCGGCCCCCGGTGAAAGCGATGACGGGAGAGTTGGCCAGATGGGCGTCGCGGAGGCCGGCGGCCAGATTCAGCGCTCCCACCGCCTGGGCCATGCACACCCCGGGCCGGCCCGCCATCCTGGCGTACCCGTCGGCCATGTAGGCGGCCGACTTTTCGCCGTGGGTGTGGATGCGCCGCACCCCGAACCGCTCGAGTTCCGCAAGCGTTCTCCGGAGGACGGCTGGGACCATGAAGACATGCGTCACCCCGTACCCGTAGAGCATCTCCGCCAGAGCACGAGCACCGGTCATCACCCCGAGCACGTTAACGGTCAGTGCCTCGAACCGCCTCACGAGCCCTACGGATCAGGGCGCGACCGCCCTGATCGTCGGATGGAACTACATCTATGTCAAACCGAAGATTTCCAAGATGCTACAATATCAAAGCCGTGAGTTTCAAAAATGTACCCAAAACTAAAGGCAACGTTTTCAAAAACGTAGAGCATCAACGTGGCGGGCCCTGATGGCGCTGAAACCGGGACTCATACAGCAGACCCTGTCCGAGGGTAACGCTTGGTGGCGTGATCCGATGGGGTGGTCCGGCAGAGATCATGACCTCCGAGGAGCCCGGGAAGCGCCATACGAACACTCTTCGAACGCTCTCTCCAGTCTTGCTCCGGGTGGGCTGTACGTGCTGCGTGGTCCGCGGCGGGTCGGTAAATCGGTAGAGATCAAGCAATCAATCGAAGGTTTGATCGCTGCCGGGGAGGATCCTCGCCGCATCGTTCACATGTCGGTGGACGGATGGGCGGCAGATGATCTGGTCAGGCTCGTCCGCGGCACCCGCTCACTGTTTCCAGCCCACGCTCGCCGGTATTGGTTCATCGACGAGATCACCACTATCACGGACGGATGGCCACACCGGATCAAGTGGCTCCGCGACAACGATCCGTGGTTTCACGACGACACCGTCGTTCTCACCGGGTCGTCCTCCGCCGATCTGTCCGATTCCATCGGCATCCTGGCCGGACGCAGAGGAGGGATCACAGACGCCGATCGGATCCTGCTCCCTATGGGGTTCCGAACATTCGTGGAGCTGACGCGGGGCGCGGAGGCACCAGCTTCTCCCATCCGGTTGCAGATCGGCGACCTGACCCACGCCCGGCTCACTGAAGCCGCCTACTCACTCGTCCCCTGGTTGAACGTCCTGGTTGATGCCTGGGATACCTATCTCTGGGTGGGCGGATTTCACCCGGCGGTTACGGCCTACATGGCCTCGGGCCAGGAGGATCGGGCCTTCGAGCACGACCTGTTCGAGATCGTTGACCGGGACGCCCTGAAGCGGGCATCATGGTCGCGGACCGAAACTGCCGCATTCCTAGAGAGAATGACGAAGAGCCTGTCGTCACTCATCAATCAGTCTTCGACGGCAGGTGACCTCGGCGTGGCACCGCCCACCGTGAAGAGCCGGATAGGTGACCTGTGTGCGGCCTTCGTCCTGTGGCCATGCCATCGAGAGAACCGTCTTCGTCCGAAGTTGCGTTCGCAGAAGAAGTTCTATTTCACGGACCCGGTCTACACCCGGCTAGCACCGGGCTCAGAGCCTGACTATTCGGTTCTGTCCGAACAGCAGTTGGGCATGGCTCTGCTCCGGAACATCGAAGCCGGATCTCCTGGAAGTTACGTGGACGCCGACCGGGTTCTGTACCACCGCACGCCGTCGAGGACCGAGATCGACTTCGTCGGCCCGGACTTCGGAGGCGTGGCTATAGAGTCCAAGTACGTGGACGGCCGGTGGCGCGCTCCTGCCAGAACGATACAGGCGTCCCGATGGCGGGGGATCGTAGCCACGCGCACGGTACTGGATCTGGAGTTGCCGGAACTCATGGCTGTCCCTACATCGATGCTCGCCTGGCTCCTTGATACCTGACCAGGGGAATCTGAGGCCGACGAGACGAGCGTCCCTTCGATGCCGGCAGCCCTCGGGATCCGTAGAACGGGCACTTGGATAGGATCGGCCATTCGCCGGACCACTTCGCAGAGGGCTACATGATGTCTTGGGATCCATCACGCCCTCTTGCTGGTGGCAGGGGTACCGCCCGCGCCCCTCGGCTGAGCATCCGGACCGCCGCCGTGGCGCTGGCGTTGGTCGCGGCGGCGTGCTCTTCGCCGGATAGCGCGCCCGGCAGAGATGCAGGCGAGACTACGACCGCGACTCCGCCTTCCGCAGCCGTGACGCCGGCTACCGGCACCGTCGCCGCAGGAGTGACGACAACCACCACCTCCGCGATGAGCGTGACCACGACCAGCGATCCCGCCACGACGACCAGCACTTCCCGTGTGGTCGAGACGATGACCACCACCACGGCCGGTGGCGCGGTGGATGTGGTGTACGACGCCGGTGCCGACGACGGCACGGATGAGGGCGCAGCGATGCCAGAGGACCACGTCCTGTGGACCGACTGCGAGGTTGACGGACTCGAGTGCGGTGTGGTGACGGTGCCGCTCGACTATCGCGACCCTGCCGCGGGAGTGTTGGACCTGGCTATCGCCGTGCACCGCGCCCCCGATCCGGACCGGCGCATCGGCTACCTGGTGGTCAATCCCGGAGGACCGGGCGGGAGCGGCGTAGAGATGGTCACGTGGGCGCTGGACGGCCCCGGCGTTGTGTTCACCGCACCGGTGCTCGAGCGGTTCGACATCGTCGGCTTCGATCCCCGAGGCGTAGGGCGCTCGGAGCCGTCCTTCGTATGCGGCGAGCCCGGAGCGCAGCGCGCGCTGCTTTCGCAGGTCGAGCTCCCGTTCGACACCGCCGATGAGTTCGCGGCGGGCGAGGCGGCGGCCCTGCTCTGTGCCGAGTCGATGGGCGCCGCAGCCGGACTCTTGCACAGCGAGTACGTGGCACGCGACATCGACGAGATCCGCAGGGCACTCGGAGCGGAGCAGGTCAGCTACTTCGGCGCGTCATACGGCGCCACGCTCGGCGTGTGGTACGCGACGTTGTTCCCGGCGTCAGTGCGAGCCATGGTGGTGGACGGCGCGGACAATCCGGTCGACGACACCAGCACGGTTGAAGCGCGTGTCGCCAACGTGATCGACGAGATCCGCCAGTTCGAGGTGCTGCTCGGGGAAGCCCTTGACGCGTGCGATCGGCCCGAGTGCCCGATCTACAACGACGGCGACCCGCGCGGGTACTTCAAAGAGAATGTCGGCGCGCTCTACGCGGTGGCCGAGGCCACGGGCGGGAATCCGCTCGCGGGAGCCCTGTCGATCATCACGACGCTGTACAGCCAGCAGAGTTGGCCGTACCTGTGGATCGGCTACGCCCTCCTGGTGGAGGACGGCGATCCGTCCCTCCTCGCTGAACTCGCGCTCTTCCAGCTCGGTGACAGCAGCGGCGGGACCACGTTCGTCGAGCACGTCAACTGCCTCGACTCATGGATGTTGGACCCGCAACTGGATCGCCACGTGCGGCTGTCCGACGAGAGGGCGATGGAGGAGGCAGTGCACCGGGAGCTGCCGCTGCTCGCCCACCTCGAGTTAGCGGCGCCGGGCACGTGCCCGTTCTACGACCTGTTGGATCGGAGTTCGTTCGGAGGCACGCTCGACGGCAGCGATGTGCCCATCGTCGTCATCGGCAACCCGCGGGATCCGGCAACGCCGTTCAGCGAGTCACAGGAGCTGGTGGAGGAGACGCTGTCGAACGGCTACCTGGTCCGGGCCGAGCACCACGCGCACGTGGTGTATCCCAGCAACGAATGCGCCAACGAGATCATCCACCGGGCCTTGATCGACCTCGTTCTTCCCGAGGAACGCACCACGATCTGCTGAGCGGCCGGACCCGGAAGGAGCCGGGCTGTGTGGGCGGTCAGGCGCATATCGGTTGGCGTGCGTTGGCCTCCCACCTGGCGTTCAGGCGCATGGGCGTCACGCCGTCGGCGATACGGTCCCGGGCGTCCCACCACAGGTTCGCCCACTCGTCTGGGTCGGTCACCGCCTGTTCGGGGTGGGCCCGGCTGCGGGCGACGAACCCGGGGAAGACGGAACGGCCGGTGGGTTGGCCGATCGGCTGGTAGCGGAGGTCGAAGCTCCACCGTATGTCCTGGCTGTGGTTGTCCAGGGAACCGTGCTCGGTCAGCTTGTGCAGCAGGACGGCGCCCCCGGCCGGCACCTCCATGGGGATGACCCGGCCGTCGTCGATGATCGACTCGGGAATGTAGATCTCGGCGGGGAAGATCTTGCCCGGACAGTGAAGGGTCATCTCCTCGCGATGGCTGTTGCGCTCCACGATCAGGCACCCGTTCTCGAGGGTGGCATCCGTCACGGCGAGCCAGACGGTCAGCATGTCGGTGCCGTCGGCTTCGGCGTCTATGACGGCGGAGTCCTGGTGCCACAGGGTGGCGGCGATGTTGGCGTCGAGGGCCGTATCCGGCAGATGGCGGACGGGCGGTTTGATCCGGGTGTGCTGCACCGGGTTGGAGTAGATCTCGGGCCCGATCACCGACTCCACGATGTCGAGCAGGCGCTGGCTGGTGATCAGGCGGAACACCTCCGGCCCGGCGTTCATGGTGTGACCGTGGTCGAGGTCCTCGAGCAGCGGGAGGGAGATGTCGAGATGCTGGTAGAGGTCGTACATGTCATCGAGCTGCTGCATCGCCTCGATGTAGCACTCGGAGAAGGTGGTCCCGGCAAGCGGGCGCAGTTTTCCTTGAAGGGCCAGGTCGGCCGAGACCCGATCGACGATCTTCCGGTACTCAGCCTCGATCGCGGCCAGATCCTCACCGGTGAGTACATCCTCGACGATCAGGTATCCGTCGTCGCGGAACCGTTCCAGTTGCTCCACCGTGAGCCCGGCCATCTCTCACCTCCTACGTGCCGGTAGGGCGCGACTCTATATCCGCTCGCGCCCGAAGTGGGGCCCATTTCGATAAGGAATTAAGGGAAGCCGGGCTTAAATGTTGCCCGCACATCGATCTCCCGTCCGGCATCACCAGGTACACGTCCCGCCGAACGGAATGGAGCCGCTCGGGAGTGTGCGAGCAGCTCGGGCGGGTACTCTTCAGGAGCCGGGACGGGTAAGGCAGCCCCTTGGCGCCGTCAAGCCGGGTCACAGGAGAACCACGGCGTCTCGGCTGCGTACGGAGGAGGAAAGAAGATGGTCCGGATGACCGCTAGCGAGGCCTTTGTCGAGACCCTCGCCGCCCAGGGAGTGACCGACGTGTTCGGCATCGTCGGGTCGGCTTTCATGGAGGCCCTGGACATCTTCGAGCCGGCCGGGATCAGGTTCTGGCCCGTGGCCCACGAGCAGAACGCCGCGCACATGGCCGACGGCTACAGCCGGGTCTCGAACCGTCACGGGGTCTGCATCGGCCAGAACGGTCCGGGCATCACCAACTTCGTCACAGCCATCGCGGCCGCATTCTGGGCCCATTCGCCCGTGGTCGCCATAACTCCCCAGGCCGGCTCCATGGGGGAGGGCCTGGGAGGCTTCCAGGAGACGGACCAGATGCCGATCTTCTCGAAGATCACCAAATACCAGGTGGAGGTCAAGCGCTTCGAGCGGATCGCGGAGCTCACCCACCGGTCCTTCACGCTGGCGATGGCGGAGCGGGGTCCGGTGCAGATCAACATCCCACGCGACTTCTTCTACGGGGAAGCCGACTTCGACATCAGAGAACCCCTGGTGATAGAGCGCTCCTCGGGCGGGTCGGCAGGCCTGGCCGCGGCCACGCAGTTGCTGGCCGAGGCCCGTTTCCCGGTGCTGATGGTGGGAGGGGGCGTGGTGATGGGCGGCGGGCAGTCCGAAGCCGTAGCCCTGGCCGAGTTGCTCGGCGCGCCCGTGATCTGCTCGTACCTTCATAATGACGCCTTCCCGGCCGGCCACGAGCTGGCTTGCGGGCCGATCGGCTACCAGGGCTCCAAGGCGGCGATGCGCCTCGTGGCCCAGGCCGACGTGATCCTGGCGCTGGGTACCCGGTTGGGACCCTTCGGCACGCTGCCCCAGTACGGCATCGAGTACTGGCCGGAGGATGCCCGGATCATCCAGGTCGATGCCGACCACCGGATGCTCGGTCTGGTAAAGCCGGCGGAGGTGGCGATCAATGGCGACGCCGGAGCCGTGGCCGCCGAGTTGGTGAGGAGGCTGGAGGGCTTGGATCCGGCGTGCGCGGCCACCCGCGACGACCGGATGGCCCGGGTACGGGCGGAGAAGGAAGCCTGGCGGCGTGAGTTGGATTCCATCTCGTCCTCGCAGGAGGTTCCCATGGCGCCCCGCACCGCCCTGCGGGAGCTGGAGCTGGCGATGCCGGCGAACTCGATGGTCACCACCGACATCGGGAACATCTGCTCGGTGGCCAACTCCTACCTGAGTTTCGACCGGCCCAACAGCATGTTCGCGGCGATGATGTTCGGGAACTGCGGCTACGCCTTCCCCACCGCTATGGGGGCGAAGGTGGCCGCGCCGGAACGCCCCGCCATTGCCTATGTGGGGGATGGCGCCTGGGGGATGAGCCTGGCGGAGGTCATGACATGCGTGCGGGAGAACATCCCGGTGGTGGCCTGCGTGTTCAACAACGGGCAGTGGGGCGCCGAGAAGCGCAACCAGATCGACTTCTACGACGACCGCTACGTGGCGACGATGCTCGAGAACCCGAGCTTCGCAGGCATCGCCCGCGCCATGGGCGCCGAGGGCGTGGTTGTCGAGAAGCCGGCCGAGGTCGGCGACGCCCTCCGGGCGGCTGTCGAGTCAGAGCGGCCCACCGTGCTCGAGATCCAGGTGAGCCGGGAGCTGGGCGAGCCCTTCCGCCGGGACGCCTTGCAGAAACCGGTCCGGCTGCTGGAGAAATACGCGAAGTACAGCAGCGAGTAGACCGACCGCGTGCCTAAGCAAATCCGGGCGGCATCGGACTGCCAGCGGGACGGGCCGATCTCAGAACCCGCTGCAGACCATCTCGCCGCCGCTTACGCCGAGATGGGGGCAGACGAAGCCCGGGAGTCCGCGGCCCTGCCGTGGTCGGAGGCACTGGTCGGCGATGTTGCCGATACACCGCGGTGATATCCGGGGAGTGCCGTTCGATCCTGCATGTGGAGACGAGGCCCGCAGGACGCACCCGGCGGTCGTGGTCAGCAACGAAGCGGCCAGCCGGGCGCCGAATCGTGTCCAACCAGACCTTTAGCTGCGGTCTAGGTCGATAGGACTCACGAGTTCCCCCAGGGCGGCCGGTGGGAGCAGGGCCCGCGTCAGGCAGTCCCGTGGCTCGGGCCATTACGCTTGGGGCAGATGCGACGGCCTCCTATTCGCATACTGGACGTAGGCGGAACTCCTGCCGAGATGGGCTACGTCCATGGCAGTAGCTACGCGGCGGAGATCCGGGAGTATACCGAGGAGCGGATCGGACTGGTGATGTCCGGTCTCTGGACGGGGGCGCCGGTGTCCAGGGGGATGGTTCTCGAACTGGCGGAGGCTTGCCTCGAAGCCCATGAGCGGCAGTCGGCCGTCCTGTACGAAGAGATGGATGCCATGTCCGCCGGTGCCGGGATCAGCATGGCGGAGGCGGTGGTAGTGGGTGGATTCACCGACTTCGTGGACACGGTGCGGGCACACCTCTGGGACCGGGCCACGGCTCCTCAACGGGTGGAGGACGACTGCACGGCCTTCATCGTTCCGGACAACCGAGCCGGAGGCGCCGGGTTCTTCGGCCAGACCTGGGACATGCATGCCTCGGCCACCGACCACGTCATCCTGATGCGGACCAGACCCGACGAGGGGCCGCGGGCGCTGATCTTCAGCACCGTGGGATGCCTCGGACAGATCGGGATGAACGAACGCGGCGTGTGCGTGGGAATCACCAACCTGGCTGCCTCCGACGGGAAGGTCGGGGTCACGTGGCCGACCGTTGTCCGCCACGCTTTGCTCGCCGAGACCGCGACCGAAGCCGGAGGCGTCATCCTGGACGCGGATCTGGCGGGAGGTCACAACTACCTGGTCTTCGACGCGGACGGGGTCGGATTCAACATCGAAGCCATGCCCAGCGTCCGGCCTGTAACCACCCTGTCCTCCGCGCCGCTGACCTATACCAACCACACCACCCACGAAGCCACCCGGGCTGTCGAGATCGAGAGGCCGTCCGAGCTGCAGGACAGCTCCCACCGGCGGCGGTCGGTCGCCATCGACCACCTCGACCGGTCCGCCATCACGGAGGAAGACCTGATGGACCTCACCCGCCATGGGGTGTGCCAGGTGCCGGCACCTCCCTATCACGTGGAGACTTCGGGGGCTACCGTCATGCGACCCAGGACCAGGGACTTCTGGGCCGTTTGGGGCCTTCCCAGCATGAACGACTACGCAAGGATCGAGTTCCTCTGACCACGGAAAGGGCCGGCATGCCATCAGCGGTTCCAGCCGTCGGGCTCGATAGCATCACCAAGCGCTTCGGTGACGTCATCGCCGTGGACAGCGTGGACCTCGAGATCGCCGACGGCGAGTTCTTCGCCCTGCTCGGCCCTTCCGGATGCGGGAAGACCACCACGCTGCGCCTGATCGCCGGGCTCGAGTTCCCCACCACCGGCAGCCTGCGGATCTTCGGCGATGAGGTCGGCACCCTTCCTCCCAACCGGCGTCCTGTCAATACCGTCTTCCAGAACTACGCCCTCTTCCCCCACATGACTGCCGAGGAGAACGTGGCGTTCGGACTGCGGATGCGCAAGACACCCAAATCCGAGATCGCCCCTCGTGTCCGCGACGCCATCGCCCTTGTCCACATGGAAGGGATGGAGCAGCGCCGCCCCGACCAGCTGTCGGGCGGCCAGCAGCAGCGGGTCGCGCTGGCCAGGGCGCTGGTGAACAGCCCCAAGGTCCTGCTCCTCGACGAGCCCTTGGGAGCGCTCGACCTCAAGCTTCGGGAGGCCATGCAGCTCGAACTGAAGGCACTCCAGCGGGAGGTGGGGATCACCTTCGTCTTCGTCACCCATGACCAGGGGGAGGCACTGGCCATGAGCGACCGGATCGGGGTGATGGACGGGGGACGGCTTCTCCAGGTCGGTCCGCCCGAGCAGATCTATGCCCGCCCGGCCAACCGCTTCGTGGCGGACTTCATCGGGCATGCCAACCTGCTGGACGGGATGGTGACGGGACCGGATCAGGTCACGCTCACCAACGGCATCACCATCGCCGCCCCCTCGGACATCCAGCCGGGAGGGCGGGTGGCCGTCAGCCTGCGTCCCGAGCAGGCCTTCCTCCACAGCCTGGGCGATGCGCCCGAGCACCACACCTCCGTGGACGGCCGGGTGGAGCAGGTCACCTACCTGGGCAACGCCCTGATCTACCGGGTGTCCTTCCAGTGGATGCATATCGACGTACGGGCGGAGAACCGGGCCGGCAGGGCCGCGGTCAGCGCGGGCGACGAGGTAACCGTGTCCTGGGAACCCTCCTCGGTAGCGGTCGTACAGGACTAGCGGGTGACCCTGACCGCAGCCCCGCCGCCTTCCAACGGCCCGGGACCGGGAGGCGCCGGCTCGGCATTGCTGGAGGTCACGCCGGAGTTCGAACGGGCGGCGGCGCGAGCCGACTCCCGGCGGGGGTTCCTGCTGTCGCTCCCCGCCTACGTCTACCTCGTGCTGTTCTTCGCCATCCCGTTCGGGATAGTGGTGGTCTACTCGCTGGCCACCCGGAACACGATCGGCGGGACCGATCTGGCCGGATGGAACCTCGACTCCTACCGCCGCCTGGCCGAGCCGATCGTTCGCGACATCCTGTTCCGGTCGGTTTGGATCGCTGTGCTCACCACCCTCATCTGCCTGGTGGTGGCCTACCCCTTCTCCTATTTCATTGCCACCCGAACGCCCACGATTCGCAACATCCTGCTGGTGTTCGTGATGATCCCGTTCTGGACCAACTTCCTGGTGCGCAACTACGCCTGGCGGGTGATCCTCGGGTCGGACGGCCCGTTCGCCGCCGTCACCGAGGCGCTCGGTGTGGGCCGGCAGGAGATCCTCTTCACCCACTCGGCGGTGATCCTGGGCCTGGTGTACGGGTACCTGCCCTTCATGGTCCTGCCGCTCTACGCAGCCATCGAGCGGATCGACGGGAGCCTCATCGAGGCGGGCCGGGACCTGTACGCCTCCGGGGCCCAGACCTTCCGGAGGGTGCTGCTGCCGCTGTCGATGCCCGGGGTGCTGGCCGGCTCGATCCTGGTGTTCGTCCCCAGCCTGGGCGCCTACGTCACCCCCCAGATCCTGGGAGGCGGCAAATCAACCATGCTGGGGTCCTACATCGTGGTGCAGTTCCTGACGGCGCGTAACTGGCCCCTGGGAGCATCCCTGTCCTTCGTGCTGATGACCGTGATGCTGACTGCCACATTGATCTACTTCCGGGCGGGAGGGCGGAACCTGTGATCCGGGGGAGGCAGCCATGAAGGGCGTCACGGCCCGGCCCGGCAGCGCCACCGCGTGGGCATTGTCGGGCACGGCCTGGCTGGTGTACGCCTTCTTCTACGCCCCGATCGTCCTGCTGGTGATCTTCTCGTTCAGCGACGACCGCAACGTGGGGCGGTGGGGTGGCTTCACCCTGTCCTGGTACGAGCAGTTCATCGACCATTCCCAGCTCCAGAACAGCCTGTGGGTGTCCATCCGGGTGGCCCTGCTGTCGACCGTGATCTCGGTGGTGCTGGGGACGCTGGCAGCGCTGGCCCTGGAGCGGTTCCGGTTCCGGGGGAAGCGGGTGTTCGACGCCCTCCTGTACCTTCCGATCATCATCCCCGACGTCACCATGGCGGTGATGATGCTGCTGTTCTTCTCCGAAGGGATCCGCATTGCCGAGATGCTGTTCGGCCTCGACCTCACCAAGGGTTTCACCACCATCACCATCAGCCACATCGCCTTCAACATCAGCTTCGTGTCGGTGGTGGTGAGGGCCCGGCTGTCGGGCATGAACGAGCAGCTGGAGGAGGCCGCCCTCGACCTCTACGCCGACCGGTGGCGCAGCTTCCGCTACGTCACGCTGCCGCAGATCGCGCCCGGTATCGCTGGTGGTGCGCTCCTCGCCCTCACCCTATCGCTCGACGATGTGGTGGTCACACAGTTCGCCTCCGGCCCGGGTTCCACCACCCTGCCGGTATTCGTGTTCGGCATGATCCGCCGCGGCGTCACCCCGCTCATCAACGCCGTCTCCGTCATCATGCTGGCCGCGTCGATCGTGCTGGTGATCCTGTCGATCGTCACCCAACGCCTCCGCACGGGAGAGACCGGCCGGACCTTGGGGGACCGCCTGCGAAGACGGTCCGATTCATCCCTGATGGGGTAGGGCCCCGAGACGCTCGCAAGACCGCGAAACCGGAGCGCCCGCGAGACGGCACCCCCCGTCGGGCCCTCCCCCGCCACCACCTTCCTTGGCTTGGGCGTGTTCGGCCATGCCCGGACTGGGGCCGGGTTGGCGAAGGGCGCCCCTTGGAGCCTGTATGTTCCCTGCGGGCCGGCCGATCCGATCGGGTTCGTGCCATCGGCCGGTGTAGGTGCTTGGCGATAGGCAACGTATAGGAAGCCTGTGACAGATTCGACCCTTGACCTATCCTCATCGAGTTGTCACCATCACCGTGGTGGCAGGAGCCGTGTGGCGGAGGGTCAAGAGGCTGTCTCGCCGCTGCGTCGCCCGTCCTGGCAGGACTCCACGAGACATTGAAGGAACGGTGCCAGGACCGTAGAACCACCGGATCCGCCCGACCTACGCGGCGGAGCGTCTATACACTTCTGCCAGAGCCTTCTCGACGCGAGCCGCCAACCGGAGGGTGAGCCCAGGGCGGGGCTTCGAAGCCAAAGCGAGAATACGGAAAGAGGTTGGTATGAGACCCTTCCAGATGCGTCGCCTGCTCGCCGTGCTGGTGGCCATGACGCTCCTGGCCGCTGCCTGCGCGGAGGACGATGGCGAGGCCGCCGCCGCAGATTGCGAAGCGGGCCAGACGGATGGTGACCTGAACCTATACAACTGGGCCGAGTACATCGATCCGGACCTGGTGGACGCCTTCGCAGCCGAGTACGGCGTCGAGATGACCGTGGATGTCTACGACTCCAACGAGGCCATGCAGCCGATCATCTCCGCCGGTAACTCGGGATACGACCTGATCGTCCCCTCCGACTACATGGTCGCCATCCTGATCGCCGGCGAGGACATCCAGCTTCTCAACAAGGACGCCATACCCAACCTGTCCAACATCTCGCCGGACTTCAGCGATCTGGTGTACGACCCCGCCGGCGACTACTCGGTCCCGTACCAGTGGGGAACCACCGGCTTGGCCGTCGACACCGCTGTGGTGGGGACCGACTTCCCGAGGTCCTGGTCGATCGTCTTCGACGCCAGCTTCGCGGACCAGTTCGCCGGCCAGATCTCGTTGCTGAACGACCCCCGGGAGACCCTGGGAGCGGCGCTCAAGTACCTCGGCTACTCGCTCAACACCACCGATGAGGGCGAGTTGGAAGAGGCCAAGCAGCTGGTCTCCGAGGCGCGGGGCCGGGTGGCGGCCTTCGACACCGATCAGGCTGACGAGTTGCTCACAACCGGCGAGACGGCGATAGCCCACGGCTACTCGGGTGACATGTTCACGCAGTTCCTGGAGACCGACGACCCCTCCCAGTACGTGTACTTCGTGCCGGAGGAGGGCGGGACCCGCTGGATCGACAACATGGCGATCCCGCACGACGCTCCCAACCCGTGCACGGCCCACACCTTCATCAACTGGATCCTCGATGCGGAGAACGGTGCGGCCCTGTCCAACTACAACTACTACTCCACCCCCAACGCGGCGGCGCTGGACGGCCTGGAGCAGGAGCTGCTGGACTTCGTGGCCGATCCCGCGGTGATCCCGGGCGGCGTGGGCTCGCTGGAGGAGATCCAGGACACCGGCGACTTCGAGATCAACTACACCGACGCGTTCATCGAGGCGGTGGGCTAGCGGCTGTCGCGAGCGGTTGCCGGACCCGCACATGGCGAGAAAGCTCGTCCTGGACCAGCGGGTCGTCGCGGCCCTGTAGCGGGGCGAGGTCCAGCCCGAGGCGGCGGGCACACCAGACGGCGTGGGCGCGCACCAAGGGATCGGGGTGGGCCAGGGCCCGGTTGACCGCGTAACGGACCCGGGGCGCGGACGGATCGCCGACGTTGCCCAGCGCCACCAGGGCGTTGCGCCGCAGGTATCGGGGTTGGCGCCGCGGGATGTACCAGCGTCCGAACCGGGCCATCAGGTCCTCGTCGGAAGCGTCGAGCAGATCGACCAGGGACACCCAGGCCTCGTTCGGCCTCTTTGCCCTCGGGCTGTCGAGGCGGACCCGGACCCGGTTGGGAGGGCACACGTCGGCGCAGTCGTCGCAGCCGTAGATCCGGTCCCCCAGGGCCACCCGGAACTCCGGACGGAACACCCCGGCCTCCTGGACCAGCCAGGCGAGGCAGCGCCGGGCGTCGACCACCCCGGGGGCGACGATGGCGCCGGTGGGACATCCGTCGAGGCATTGGCGGCACGACCCGCAGCCGTCGGCCATCGGCGCCGGGTCGGTGTCACACAGAGGGGCGTCGGTCACCACCGCGCCGAGCACGACCAGGCTCCCCACTCCCGGCACGAGGATGTTGGAACTCTTCCCCCACCAACCGATGGCGGCCCGGTAGGCGGCGGCCCGATCGACCAGGCTGTTCGCGTCGGCGACCACCACCGCTCGGTGGCCGGCCTCGCGCAGGGCCTCCGCCACCTGCCCGAGGGCTGACCGGAGGGCGGCGTAGTGATCCTCCCGGGCGTAGGCAGCCACCCGTCCGTAGGGAGTGCCGTCATCCGGGCGGCCCGGTTCGCTGCGCCAGAAGTCGAGGGCGCCCACCACCAGGGCGGCGGCTCCCGGCAGGATGCGCACCGGGTCGGTGGAGCGCGCCGGATTGCGGTAGGTGAACTGCATCCCGGCGTGAAGACCACCCTCCTTGCGTTCCCGCAGAATCTCCTCCGTGTCCGGGAAGGGTTCGGCCGAGCACACCCCCACCGCGGCCAGCCCTGCCCGCCGACCGATGTCGATCAGGGTCTCGGGGGAGGGGGTGATCGGCTTCATCGGCGGAGGAGTCCGTAAGCCAGGCGGCCTAGGCGGGAGGAACGTCCGGTACCGAACTCCACCCGGTCGGCCCAGCCCATCACGGCACGGGTGCCTCGGATGCCCAGCCAGCGGAGGGGCTCGGGTTCCCACGGCCGAGATTCGATTCCCACCCAGGCGAGTTCGGCCAGCTCGGAGTCGGCGCCGGTGATCAGGTCGGCCAGGGTGCGTCCGGCCAGGTTGGAGGGCGCCACCCCCTCGCCGACGTAGCCGCCGGCCGTTCCGAGGCCTGTGTCGCTGTCATAGCGCACCGCCGGAACCCAGTTACGGGGCGCCGCCAGCACGCCGCCCCACTCGTGGGTTATATCCACGCCCTCGAGAACCGGGAACATGTCCACCAGGACCTTCCGGATGAGCTTGTGAGACCGCCGGTCCCGCTCCGTGGCCGGGTCGATCCGGGAGCCGAACAGGTACGGGATGGCCCTTCCTCCGAAGGCGATCCGGTTGTCTGCGGTCCTCTGCCCGTAGATGACCGCGTAACGGTCGTCCGCGAAGGTCGGCCGAGTGTCGAGCCCGATCTCGGCCCAGGTCGCGGCGTCCAGCGGCTCGGTGGCGATCATCAGCGAGTAGAGCGGTACGAGGGTCCGTCGCTCTCCGGGAAGGTCGCGGGTGTATGCCTCGGTGGCCCGAATTACCACCGGAGCGCTGACCTTCCCATGGGTCGTGGTGACCGACCCGCCTCCGATCGCGACCGCCCCGGTCTGCTCCACGATCCGGACCCCGCGCCGCTCCACCGCGTCGGCCAGTCCCCTTACCAGCCGGGCCGGGTCGAGAGCTGCGCACGGTGAGTAGAAGATGCCGCCGTGGAGGCCGGTGGGCCGGGCGAAACGCCGGACCTCCTCGGGTTCCAGCAAGCGGATGATGTCGGCGCCGATGCCGTTGGCGCGGTTGCTCTCGACCTCGGCCGCCTGTCGCTCGGCCTGGGCGCGGCTGCGAGCGAACCGGATAACCCCGCCCTTGGCGAACCCGCATTCGATGGCCTCCGCCGCGACCACCCGTCCTATCTCGTCGACCGAGCCGTGCACGTAGTCCAGGAGGCGGCTTGCCGACTGCGGGCTCGAGCGGCGGGAGTAGGCATCGAAGCCGGTGGCCAGCTCTCCCACGGCCCATCCGCCGTTGCGCCCCGAGGCGCCGAAGCCGCAAATCTCCCGCTCGATCACCAGGATGGAAAGCGAGGGGTCCTGCTCGGCGAGGTAGTAGGCGGTCCACAGGCCGGTGAAGCCGCCTCCCACGATGGCCACGTCGGCCGAGGCATCGCCATCGAGGGGCGCGCGGGGGGTCAGGTCGCCTTCGAAAGTCGCCATCCATAGCGACAGGTTCGAGTAGTCGGACACCACCGGAAGTATAATTCTGGGGGTGACCGACGACCTCCGTTACGTGAACCTGGAGGCCCGATGGGCCGAGGAGTTGGAGGCGCTCGAGCTCCGGTCCTTTCCCAGCGCGAACCCCGCCGACCTCTACAGCGCCGGGGAGCTGGTCGAGTTGGCCGAGGTCTTCCCCGAGGGAGGATTCGTGGTGCTGGACGGCGAGACGCCGATCGGCATGGGCCTGGGGGTGAGGGTCCATTTCGACCTGTCCCGCCCTCAGCACCGGATGAAGGACCTCATGTCCGGGCACAAGGCCGGGCACGATCCCACCGGGGAGTGGTACTACGGCACCGATATCGCTGTGAACCCCGGCTACCGCCGCCGCGGGATCGGCAGCCGCCTGTACGACCTGCGCAAGGAGGTGTGCCGGAACCTCGGGCTACGGGGCATCATCGCCGGCGGGGTGATCCCCGGATACGCCGAGCACAAGGACCGGATGTCCGCCGCCGAATACGTCGAGAAGGTGGCCGCCGGAGAGCTGTACGACCGGACGCTGAGCTTCCAGATCGAGAACGGCTTCGAGGCGCGCGGCGTGCTGGAGAACTACATAGAGGACCCGGAGGTCGACAACTGGGCTTCGCTGATCGTGTGGGAGACCCGCTAGATCACCGGCTGCGCCCGGCCTAGATCAGCGTGGCGCTCTGGGCTAGCGCCGGACCTGCACGACTACCGGCGGATGCTCACCGGCTGAAGAAGAGTTGGAACTCCATGATGCCGTGGTCTTCGACCGAGATGACGGCGACAGACGTCGGGGCGGTCACGCCATAGTCGCTGAAGATCACCGGAGCCGACCCTACGACCACGATGGTGTCCCCGGTGAGTTGAGCCTCTAGCTCGAACATGCGGCGGTTGGTGACTCCCTTGATCGTGAGGTCTCCTAGGACCGACCCTGAGAAACTCTGGCCCTCGAGTAGCCGGACGGGGAGTTCCACAGGTTCCACGAGCGTGAATACGGCCAGCGGAAACTCCTTGGTGTTGAGGGCTTCCCGCGCATGGCTGTCGCGGTGGCTGTCGTCGGTCTGCAGGGTGGCCATCTCGATCTCTACCTTGGCGGCAACCAGGGCGGTTCCGCTCAGCTCGATCGCGCCGGCCACCTCTCCGGTACGACCTACCACGGTGGATTCGTCGACACCGCCCGCCAGCACCTCCACCACCCGGTAGCCGGCAAAGCTGACCGCGGCCTCGCCGGTCGGCCCATCGGTACCTTCGCGGGCGACCACGGTCCATACCCCTGACAGGCCGGCTGCTTCGGTGTCCAAGGATGTCGCCTCGGTCTCTGTTGAAGGGGCGCCATCGCCGGCCGTGGCGGTCGATGTGGTGACAGAGGTATCTGGTCCGGCGTTCGACGTCGTAGCGGTGGACTCGGTGGCCGGTATCGAGTCTGACCCACGGTCGTCGAGTTCGGAGGCCGAGGAGCCGTCGCTCCCTTCACCCGCTGTGGACTCCAGCCGGGCCACGGCCGCCTCCAGATCGACCGGCTCGGGTCCCTCGGGCCGCAGGCTCCACCATCCGACCGCGGCGATGGCCACACATACGATCGCGACCCCTACGCCGGTGATGATCCTGGTGAGCGTGGTCATGGAGCAGACCTGCCGTGCGTCGCAGGGAACTGCACGATGAACCGGGTGCTGGTGGGTTGACGGGCGGTCATGCTCACCTTGCCTCCCATGAATTCGGCCAACTCGGTCACGATCGTCAGGCCCTCAAACCCAGTGTCAATAACCTCCCTGGACAGTACAGCTAGAAGGCATTCGAATACATGGGGCGGTCTGCCTCGCTGCTGCCGGGGCCGTCGTCGTCCACCGTTATACGGCGCAGTCGTCTCCGCCCCGGTCTTCGGTTCGAGACTCTACATTGACCAGGGAATCGGCGAGCGCCCGGTACACGTGGTAGCCGCTCCGTCGCGGGTACATGTCGACCGGGTGGCGACATTGGGGTCGTCCTCCACCCGGAGGACGGCAGGTTCATCGACTGCTCTCATACCCTCCATGGCCCCATGGGAGTACGAGCAACCCGTCAAGAGGGCGCACGGATGGGGAGGCCCTCTAGCCGTCCGAGCCCTCCAGGTGGTGGGTGATGTTGTAGGTGGTGAGCATGGGATGCCCGTCCGGCGCGATCGCCACCTGGGTGACCGAGGTGTTGTCCAGGGGACCGAGTAACCGCGCCTTGCCGTAGCCGAGTCCGAGTACCGCGGTGGAATAGGCCTTGATCGCTCCGCCATGGGACGCGGCCGCCACCCGGCGCCCCGCATAGGTGACGGGGAGGCCGCTGACGAACCCGGTTACCCGATCCTGGACCTCCTTCCAGGTCTCGCCGGAGCCGCCTCGCCGGATGTCCTGCCCGTCCCCGGGATAACCGCCGAGGCGGCCCGAGGCCTCCAGCTCCTCCCACAGCTCGCCTTCCCACTCACCGAAGCTCATCTCCATGAGTTCGTCCACCAGCACCGGTGGGCGCCCGAAGGCGACCTCCGCCGTGGTCGCCGCCCGTCTCAGCGGGGAGGCGAAGACCTCGTCGGTCTTCCCGATCCATGACGCCAGCCGCCGGGCCTGCTCCCATCCCTCGGGGTGCAGATCGCCGTCGACCCGCCCCTGGGCCCGCCGTTCCAGGTTGGCCTGCGTGACGCCGTGACGGATCAGATCGACCACGGTGCCGCCACCGGCCCGGGCGTGGCCGGCCCAGAAGGACTCGGACCCGAGGTGGGCGGCGTCGTTGTAGCGCAGGATGGCCGCATCCTCACCGTCGAACGCCAGCTCACAGAAGGAGGTGTTGGACAGGAACCCGAGCCGGCGGCGCCCGATCGGAAGGCCGAGTAGCCGCCACAGCACCAGCTCGATCAGGCCGCCGTGGGTGAACACCAGGCCGGTCTGGCCGTCCTCGAGCCGGCCCACCAGGGCGGTCAGCGCCTTCCAACCCCGCTCGGACACCTGGCGGGGCGACTCTCCGGTCTCGCCCATCCGCAGGTCGTAGTCCTCGTTGAGCCGGGCCAGGTCGTGGCCGTAGTGGGCTTCGACCCACTCACCGGGCCGGCCTTCCCACACGCCGATGTCGCCCTCCCGCCACCCGGTGAGCGCCCGCGGCCGGAAGCCCGCTATCTCGGCGGTGTGAAGGGACCGCTCCAGGTCGGAGCTCTCCACCAGGTCGAACCGACGGTTGGACAGGCGCCCGGCGGCCAGGCCGGCCTGATGCCGGCCTTGGGCGGTCAGGGGCGAAGAAGTGGCGCCCTGCCAGATCTCGCCGGCGTTGGCCTCCGACTCTCCGTGCCGGACCAGCAGCACCCGTTTCACGGCGGAACTGGGTGACAGGAGATCAGATGAAAGCGGCGGCGAAGATCAGCGAAACGATGGTCATCACCTTGATCACGATGTTCATCGCCGGCCCGGAAGTGTCCTTGAACGGATCGCCCACCGTGTCACCGATTACCGCAGCCTTGTGCTGCTCCGAGCCCTTGCCTCCGAAGGCGCCGCTCTCGATGAGCTTCTTGGCGTTGTCCCAGGCGCCCCCGGCATTGGCCATGAAGATGGCCAGGAGGAATCCGGTCACCAGTGCGCCGGCCAGCAGACCGCCCAGCGCCTCCACGTCGATGAAGCCCACGACCAGCGGAAGGGCCACCGCCAGCGCGCCCGGAATGACCATCTCTCGGAGGGCCGAACCGGTGGCGATATCCACCGCTTTGGCGTACTCCGGCCGTGCGCTCGGATCGCCCGCCAGCAGTCCGGGAATCTCGCGGAACTGGCGCCGTACTTCTTCGATCATCCGGAAGGCGGCTCTCCCGACCGCCTTGATGGTGAGCGCGGCGAACAGGAACGGGAACATGCCGCCCAGGAACAGGCCGACGGTCGTGCCCACGTTGGTGATGTCGATGGAGTCCAGGCCGACGGCCTGGGTGAAGGCGGCGAACAGCGCCAGCGCCGTCACCGCGGCCGATCCGATGGCGAAGCCCTTGCCGAGAGCGGCGGTGGTGTTGCCCAGCGCGTCCAGCTCGTCGGTGGCCTCCCGGACCTCGGGGGGCAGGTGGGCCATCTCGGCGATACCCCCCGCGTTGTCGGCTATCGGCCCGTAGGCGTCGACCGCCACCGTGATCCCGAGGGTGGAAAGGACCCCGATTGCCGCGATGGCCACGCCGTAGATCCCCCCGCCGTCCCCGATGGCCCAGTCTCCGGCCGCGTAGGCGCCGGCGATCCCGGCGGCGACCACCACCACCGAGATGGCGGCGGAGCGCATCCCTTCGGAGATACCGGCCAGTATCACTGTGGCCGGACCGGTCTCGGACTGGCGAGCGATCTCCTTGACGGTCTTGTAGTGGTCGGAGGTGAATACCTCGGAGATCTTGCCCACGCAGATCCCCACCGCCAGGCCGACCAGCACCGCCAGGGACAGGCCGAAGGGGTTGTCAACCCCGTCCGACCCCCCGAATACCACGTTGGTGAGGATCAGAACGCCGACGACGGTCAGGCCGACCGCCACGTTGTTCCCACGGTGCAGGGCCTTGGCCAGGTTGTCGCCCGTCACCCGCACGAAGAAGGAGCCGATGATGGCGGCGAACATGCCGATGGCGGCCACGGCGAGGGGGAAGATGATCGCCTCGGTGGCGAAGGACCTGGAGGCGAACACGATGGCCGCGTAGGCGATCGGGGCGACTATCGATCCGACGTAGGACTCGAACAGGTCGGCCCCCATGCCGGCCACGTCGCCCACGTTGTCGCCGACGTTGTCGGCGATCACCGCCGGGTTCCGGGGGTCGTCCTCGGGGATTCCCGCCTCGACCTTCCCCACCAGGTCGGCCCCCACATCGGCAGCCTTGGTGTAGATGCCGCCGCCCACCCTGGCGAAGAGGGCGATGGACGATCCTCCCAGGCCGATGGCGGCGATGATGTTGTACTGGTCCGAGTCGCTGATGCTCAGGACGTCGACGAACAGGAGGTAGCCGATGGTCACGCCCAGCAAGCCCAGTCCGGCTACGCAGAACCCCATCACGGCGCCCCCGCGGAAGGCCACCGGCAGGGCGCGCTTTACCCCGCCCAGCCGGGCCGCCTCGGCGGTCCGCGAGTTGGCCGCGGTGGCGATCCGCATCCCGGCGAATCCGGCGCCGGCGGACAGCACCGCTCCGAATACGTAGGCGATCGAACCCCACGGCGCTCCCCAGGGGAGGACTACCGAGATGAGGATCGCCAGCACCACCACGAAGACGGCCACCCATGTGTACTCACGCCTCATGAAGGCGTTTGCGCCCTCCCGGATGGCGGCCGAGAGCTCCCGCATTCGGTCGTTGCCCTGATCTTCGGCCATGACCACCCGGGCGTAGTAGGCGGCCAGGACCAGGGCGGCCACTCCGGCCACCAGCGCGATCACCAGTACGGCACTTGAAGACATGCGTCAGACCTCTTGTTCGACTCGGGATTCCGGAGTATATGGCCCTCCCGGCACGCCGCTGGTCTTACCGCCGCCGGGGAGGTCCCGGAGCACGGAGCAGAACCCGGAAGTCGCAACGACTCCAGGACGGTGAGGGCCGAAGGCAACCGATTCGCTGCGCCGGAGGCCGTAACCGGTAGAGGCTCTCACAACGAGCCGAGAGAGACGAGATCTCCGCCTCTCTCCACGCTCCGGTGCGCCGCCACGGCGATCTTGGTTACCTCGAGACCGTCCTTGCCGGATGGGTAGGCGCCCTTCAGCGATTCCAGGTCCGCCACTCCGCGCTCGAGCATCGCCACGTTGGTGACGAAACTCTCGATCGAGTCGATGGCATACCCCGAATACCGAGGGAGGCCGGCCTCGGTGCTCTCCTTGAAGAGGCCCAGGTTGGGAGTCAGCATCGAAGCAGGCGCACCGGGAGCGCTGCTCACCAGCCCGCGTGTTCCACGATCCTGGCTGTCGACTGTCATCCACCCGTCGGATCCGACCACCTTGATCCCCTGGTTGACTATCGCCTCGTTGCCGGCGGGTAGATGCCAGGCGGAGTCGACCGTAAAGCTCACGCCACCGGGAAACATGATCTTCGTCTGGATGGAATCGTACGTGTCGATCCCGATCGAGCGCAGCCGCTGAGCCACACCGGTGGCCGAGACGGCCACAGCGTCCCGGCCGACCAGCCAGCGAATGAGGTCGAAGTAGTGAACGCCGACGAACCATGCCGGCGACGAGTTGGACGCCCACGAAGGGAGCCAGTCTGTCGGGACTTCGATGCGGTCCTCCATCCAGGCATACCCGTACTGGATGTCACCGATGCCCCCGGACTCCACGATCCGCTTGAGTTCGGCGTGGTATAGGTCATGGCGTTTCATGAAATCCACCTGGAGCAGCACGCCTGATTCATCGGCGGCGGCGACCATCTCCCTGCACCCGTCGACATCCGTGTCCATCGGCTTTTCGACCAGCACATGAACGCCCCTCTCAACACACGCCACGACGATGTCTCGATGGAGGTGGTCGGGGGTGGCGATGGTCACGGCGGTCGGCGATGCCACGTCGAGCATTTCGTTGAAGTCGGCGAAGACGTCGATGCCGTACTCGGCCGCTCGAGCACTGCGTAACTCGCTGTTGATATCCGCGAGACCCACATACTCGATGTCCCCGCGCCTGGCTCGCTGAGTCAGCGCCCGGATATGCATCTCGCCGAAGATGCCCCCGCCGATCGTCCCGAACCGGTGTGCCATACAATTCCCTTCCCAGCCGATGCTGTAGCCATGCCGATGCGTAACTATATGGATATCCCGTCTCCGGGTGTGTCTGTTATCGTCACCCGGGCTGCAGATTCGGATCCGGCGAACGGGTCTAGAGCAGTACCCCAAACCCTTAAGGCAACTGAGGAAAGGCACGTATGAGCAGAATCAGACTCCTGGTACTCGGTCTCGCTCTGGCGCTCGTCGCGGCTGCATGCGGCGACGATGACAGCGATGCGACGACCGCTACGACCGCAGCGCCGGCAACCACCACGACTGCGGCGCCGGCAACCACCACGACTGCGGCGGCGCAGACCACGACCACGGCGGCGGCGGCCACGACCACTACCGAGGCCATGGAAGAACCTGCGGACGGCCTTGCTCCGGGGAACTACCAGTTCGGTTTCACGGCCGTTGTCTCGGGAGCGGTCGCCTTCGCGGGCGTCCCCCATCTGCAGGGGCTCCAGCTCGCCGAGCAAGAAATCAACGAAACCGGATTCCTCGGCGAGGGTGTGACCATCGAGTTCCTCGTTGAGGATGCGGGAGGAGATCAGGCGACCGCCATCGCCATCAACGATGGATACATCGCCAACGACGACGTCCTCGCCCTGGTCTGCTGTGCGCTGTCGAGTGTTGCCGGAGCGATCCAGCCCAACATCGTGGAAGCCGGCCTCGCCTGGGTGGATCACGCTGCGATTGCCCCGACGATCACGGATCCGGACAATGCCTTCAGGTCATTCCCGCTTTCCCAGCCGAGCACGGCCGCAATCGCGGAGGCCTCGGTGGGAGCGTTCGCTCCTGACAACGCAGTCGTAGTCGTGACCGCGGACAATGACGGCCTCGTGAGCGACAGGGATGCGACCCTCGGCGTTCTCGATAGCGCCGGAGTCGAAGTCCTGGGCGTGATCGACACGTTCGCCGATGACACGGACATGAGCGGTCCCGCGACCGAGGCGATCTCGATGGGCCCCGACGTCATCTTCCTGGCGCAGTTGGGCAATACCGAGGTCCTCATGGTGCAGGAACTCCGTGACCGGGGTTACGCCGGTCCGATCATCGGGAACCTCGCGATCGCGACGGCGGAGACGTGGGAACAGGCCGGGGACACCCTTCTGGGTACCGTGCTGCCGATCGCCTTCTTCGCCGGTAAGTCCGATCCGATGGTGCAGGACTTCGCAGCCAAGTACGAAGCCGCCTACGACACGGTGCCGGACATCTTCGCGGCGCAGGGTTGGCAGGTCGCGTGGTTCATGGCGACAGCGCTCAAGAACGGGGGCGAAGGCACCCGAGAGGCCGTGTTGGACGGTGTCCGGCAGATCCAGTCCATGGAGACCGTCTTCGGCACGCTCACCTGGGATGCCCGAGGCGAGGCCACCATCGACGCGTGGACGTTCGTGCAATGGAGTCCGGATGGAGAACTCGTCATCTGGGACGGCTCAGCGGAGGGTTTGCTCCCGAACATCAACCAGTAGCACCCTCCTGGACCCTGGGATCCGGCGCCGCCACCCGATCGGGCGGCGCCGGAACCTGTTCAAGTCAGGAGTGATCGGCACGACATGACGCTGTTCCTGCAGCAGACGATCAACGGCCTGGCCGTAGGGTCTTCCTACGCCATCTTCTCCATGGGCTTCGGCCTGGTCTTCGCCACCATGGGGATACTCAATGTCGCTCACGGGACCTACGCGACATGGGGGGCGATCCTGGCGCTTGCCGCATTCGACAACCTGGGGGTCCCGCTTGTGCCGGCGATTGCGATCGGCATGGCAGGCGGCGGCCTGGTCGGCGTCCTCGTGGATCAGCTGGGATTCGAGCCGATTCGACGGCGGGGCGGCGGCCTGCTCGGCCCGATCATCACCAGCATCGGCTTCTGGATCATCCTCGGACAACTCGCGATCATCGCTACCGGCGCCCGGATCAAGACCTTTCCCCGTGAAGCCCTTCCCCGGGGCTTCGTCAGGGTCGCCGACCTGGTGATCCCGTACCACCAGATCATCACGTTCGTCGTTGCCCTGGTGCTTCTCCTGATCCTCTACCTGTTCATGATGAGGACGAACGCCGGGGCGCAAATGCGAGCGGTCGGCTGGGATCCCGACTCGGCCAAGATCTCCGGTGTGAATCCGCGACGGGTGGTGATCGTCATATCCTTCATCGCGGCCGGGACCGCCGCGATCGCCGGGATCCTGAGCTCGATCTCCACCAACAACGTGAGCTTCACGGTGGGTGAAGGGCTCCTTCTCAAGGGATTCGCGGCGGTGATCATCGGCGGGTTCGGGGACCTGAGAGGGGCATACGTCGGCGGGATCCTCATCGGGCTGGCCGAGGTTCTCGGCGCCCAGTACATCAGCAATTCGTTTCGCGACTTCATCACCTTCGGACTGCTCATCGTCGTCCTCCTGGTTCGGCCGAAGGGCCTGATGGGCGACCGCATCGTGGGCCTCAGGGCCTGATGGAGTTCCTGGGCCAGTACGCTTCCACGCTCGAGTTCTCCATCGCCTTCGCGCTCTTCGCGATCGCCACCTATGCGGCGCTCCGGGGTGGAATCCTCAGCCTCGCCGGCACGCCGATGGCGGCGGTCACGGGATTCGTGAGCCTCGCGCTCGTGGAGGACCACAACGTTCCCATCGAACTCGTGCTGGCCGCGGGAGTGGTGGTGGGCCTTCTGTCGGGCCTCCTGATCAGCATCCCCCTGGCGAGGCTGGAGAGCCATTGGGTGGCGCTGGCAACGATCGCTCTCGTGCTGATGGCGCGGGTGGTCGTGCTGAATCTCGACTCCGTCACGGGCGGCGTGGACGGCGCCCCGATCACCCGGATGGTCGAGCCATGGCACCTCTTCACCGCCTTGGGCGCGGTGATGTGGGTGATGGCTCGTCACAGGAGGTCGCGGCTCGGGCTTGCCGCCGAAGCCGTTCGCAGCCACCCGGACGTGGCCGCATCGCTTGCCATCGATGTCTACGGCACGCGGCGATCCCTGTGGATGTTGAGCGGCGCGATCGCAGGGTTGGCAGGGGTCGTGTACGCGAGTCTCGTGCAGTTCCTATCGCCCGACACGTTCTATGTGAACATTGCCTTTGTGATGCTCGCCGCGGTGGTCCTGGGAGGGAACCGCCACTGGTTCGGGGGGATTGTCGGAGCGTTCGTTTTCACGATCCTTCCCGAAGTGCTCCGTCGGTTCCTCACCCAGGGCGAGACCATCGTGAACGGTGTGCTCCTGATCGTCATCATGATCTACCTCCCACGTGGCCTGGTCGATCCCACTCGCAAGGTACGGAGGGAGCTCAAGAACCAGGCGACCAACGTCCACTCCGAGGCCGAGTCGTCAGCCGACGGAGAGCACGACGGAGAGTCCGACCTGTGGAGTCTCAACCTGACAGGTCGCACGGCGCCGGAAGTCGATCCGGCGGAGGAGCGGCCCGCTGCGCTGAGCGTCGAGGGCGTACGGAAGACATACGGCGGCTTGGTGGCGATCAGCGATCTCACCTTCGAGGTCCCCGAAGGGTCCGTGTTCGGGATCGTGGGACCGAACGGGGCCGGGAAATCGACCTTGCTCTCGGTCATGAGCGGGGGAGACGAGTCGGATCGCGGAAAGATCCGGATTCTCGGACAGGACATGACGGGATGGAAACAAACCGACATCGCCCGCGAGGGTGTGGCGCGTACCTACCAGACCGTGCAGCTCTTCGAGGATCTGACGGTCCTGGAGAACATCATGGTCGGCTTCGATCGCGAGCGTGGGACCAACTTCTGGGATCCCGTGTTCATGACGCCTCGCGATCGGCGCGAGCGCGCGGACCTGGCCGAGCGCGCGAGGGCACTGATGGATCTGGTCGGCGTGATCGGTCAACCCGAGCAGTATGCCGCCACCCTGTCATACGCCAACCAACGCAGGGTCGAAATCGCTCGAGCCCTGGCGATGGAGCCCTCCGTCCTGCTGCTGGACGAGCCGACGGCGGGCATGCACAAGCTCGGATCACAGGCAATCGGCGAGCTGATGCTCCGGCTCACGGACCGAGGCCTCACGGTGGTCGTCATCGAACACAACCTCGAGCTCGTGCTCAACTACTGCGAACAAGCAATCGTGATGGACTTCGGCAAGTTGCTGGCACAGGGGACGCCGGCCGCGTGCCTGTCCGACCCCACAGTGATCGAGGCCTACTTCGGAAGGAAAGCCGATGCTGCGCGTATCGAATCTCTCGTCAAGCTACGGCAACATACGGGCGGTCAATAACGTTGACCTGCAAGTCGATCGAGGGGCGATGGTGTCCCTCATCGGCTCGAACGGGTCGGGCAAGTCCACGACGCTGAAGACGATCGCCGGCATGCACAGCCCGGACAGCGGGACCGTGAGGTTCGGCGATCGTGACATCACCGGATGGCCGACCTACCAGCTCGCCCACCATGGACTCGCCTTCCTGATGGAACGACCGACCTCCGTGGTCGCCCCACTCACCGTCGAGGAGAACCTGGTACTGGGTTCCGCCGCGAGGCGTTCCAACATCCCGGAGATGCTCGCCCGGGTTTTCGAACTGTTTCCCCTGCTCAAGGAACGGCGGAAGCAGTATGCGGGAACTCTCAGCGGCGGCGAGCAGCAGATGGTCGCTATCGGTCGGGTGTTGATCACGGACCCGGAACTGTTGCTCATAGACAGTCCGACGATCGGCCTCGCTCCCGCCATCGTGGACGAGGTCTATGCCTCGATAACCCGGCTGCACTCCGAGGGGCTCTCGATCCTCTTCATCGAGCAGAACGCCGAACTCGCGCTGGCCATCTCCGACCACACCTACCTGCTCCACAGAGGCTCGATCGCAATCGAGGGCCCTTCGGCGACGCTGCGGAACTCGCAGGAGATGGTCGACGCGTACCTGGCGTGACCGTGGGGCAACCGGTTCCGGCTAGGGCAGGCCGCTGAGATCTCGATCGAATGGCCCGTCGAGTCCCGGATCCGCGGTCACGATCCGCGCGGTCGATGCTCTCCGGTCAGGAGCGAGTCGAAGATCTCTGTGGCGGCACTCCATGGATCGGTGGCGCCCTCCATCACAGCCTCCGAATACCGAGCGACGGCCGGCTCGGTAGCCTGCCCTGCCAGCCTCTCGATCATCCGCGATATCTCCGCCTCCGCCCGCGCCCGACGCCTGGCTCGCAGGGCGCCCGACTCGGCCATGCTCTCGTTGTGTGACCGGATGGCGTCGACCACCTCGTCGACTCCCTCACCGGTCTCGGCCACGGTGAGCAGCACCGGTGGCCGCCAGTCGTGGGCAGGGCCCATCGACACCATGCTCTCCAACGTTCTCGCTGCCTTGATCGCTCCGGGGTGGTCAGCCTTGTTCACGACGAAGACATCCCCGACTTCCATGAGGCCTGCCTTCTCCGCCTGGACGTCGTCGCCGAAACCCGGGGCGACGACAACGACCACGGTGTCGGTCCGGTCGATCACCTCTACCTCGGATTGGCCGACGCCGACCGTCTCGAAGATGATCGGTCCGTAGCCCTCCGCGTCGAGAAGGACAGCCACCATCTCGGCCGACGCGTTCAACCCTCCGAGACGGCCACGCGTGGACATCGAACGGATGAACACGCCCGGGTCGCCGGTGTGAGATCCCATCCGGACACGATCCCCGAGGAGAGAACCACCGGAGTACGGACTGGAGGGGTCGACGGCGACAACGGCTACCCGGCGTCCGTGCCGCCGGTACACGCCGAGCAACTTGTCGGTGAGCGTGCTCTTGCCTGATCCCGGCGGGCCGGTGATCCCGATCCGGAGCGTGCCGGTGGCGTGGGCGTGGGCGCGCTCGAGCAGCCGACCCACCGCATCGGGCTCACGCTCGCAGCGGCTGATCGCCCGTGCGAGCGCTCGTCGATCCCCTCCGAAAAGGGTTGTGCCGGCTGCCGTTCCGGGGTCTGCGACCGACGGCTTGGCTTCCATGATGCGGATTATGCTTCCAAGAAGTGAGGAACGAAAGCCCAGAGGACAAGTCTCCCCACCCGCCGCCGGCCTTCCCGATCGTTACCCAGTCCGGCATACCCCTCGAGTCATGGTACGGACCGGAAGCGCTCGAGGAGGTCGAGCCGGCGACCGACGTCGGCGCGCCCGGCCGGTTCCCGTACACGAGAGGGATCCGGCAGGACATGTACCGCGAGGGGCTGTGGGTCATGGGCCAGTACTCCGGCTACGCGACCCCCCGGGAGACGAACGCTCGGATCAAGTCGCTCCTAGCCCGAGGTCAGAAGGGCTTCTCCATCGCCCTCGACCTGCCGACACAGAATGGCCTCGACTCCGACGACCCGTTGGCCAAGGGCGAGGTCGGCAAGGTCGGGGTGCCGATCGACTCCCTGGCCGACATGGAGGAGTTGCTCGACGGGATACCGCTCCATCAACTCCACCAGATCCGCACGACCGCGAACTCGATCGGCCCGATCGCTGCCTCACTCATCATCGCCGCATCGGAGAGGCTGGGGGGCGCACCCGACAACTTCCGGGTGATGTTCCAGAACGACGTGCTGAAGGAGTACGTGGCGCGGGGCACCCAGATCTTCCCACCCCGGCGCGCCCTGGAATTCTCGATCGATCTCGTCGAATACTGCGCACGACATCTCCCCCACTGGGAACCGATCGAGTTCTGTGGCTATCACATCCGCGATTCGGGCGCCAACGCCATCCAGGAGGTGGCCATCGCCGCCGCCAACGGCATCGAGTACATCGAAGCCGCCCTCAGGAGAGGGCTGTCGGTGGACGACTTCGCCCCCAATCTCTTCATGTTCCTCTCCGCCGACCTCGACATCTTTGAAGAGGTGGCGAAGTATCGAGCGGCTCGCCGGATGTGGGCTCATCTGATGCGCGATCATTACCGCGCCGAAGACCCGGAGAGCCACGCCCTCAACATCTTCGTGTACACCCTTGGCGGATCTCTCACGGCGCAGGAGCACATGAACAACCTCTCACGGGTGGCGTTCGAGGCTCTCGCTGCGGTACTGGGCGGTGTCCAGACCCTGGCCACATCCTCGTACGACGAGGCAATCGGCCTGCCGTCGGCGGAAGCCGCCAATCTGTCTCTGCGCGCCCAGCAGATCATCGCATTGGAGACAGGCGTCCCGCGTACCGCCGATCCGCTGGGCGGGTCCTATTTCGTCGAGTGGCTGACCGACCAGCTTCACGGCAGGATCCTCGAATACATGAGCCGGATCGCGGATCAGGGCGGAGCGCTGGCGGCCCTGGAAAGTGGTTGGCTCGGGGCGGAGATCGAGCGGGAGGCCTACGCGCTCCAACGTGGCATCGACGACGGTACAAGGCCGCGTATCGGCGTGAACCGTTTCGCTGACGGCGCTCCCACACCAACCTCCGCCTTCGCGATCGCAAATGACGGTGAGGACGAGCAGGTCGAGAAACTGCGGAGGCTTCGGGCTGATCGCAACCACTCGGATGTGGACGCCGCGCTCGCAGAGGTCAGGGAAGCGGCCTCCACCGGCCGCAACTCCATGCAGTCGATTCTCCGAGCGGTCCAGTCCTATGCGACGGTGGGCGAGATCACCTCCGTGCTGCGGGACGAGTGGGGCACGTACCGATGACATCCACCACGGCTGACCTCGGCGCCTTGCTGGACCGGTCATTTCGACAGCACGCGTCAAGAGTCGCCGTGGAAGACGGGGACCGATCAGCAACATTCTCCCAGCTTGCCGACCGGTCCGGTCGCCTCGCGTCGGCCCTTCTCGAACTGAATCCCGCCGGGCGACCGGTCGCCGTTCTCTCTTCCAATCGCATGGAGTACATCGAGGCCGACATTGCCCTGGTGAAGGCGGGCCACCCCAAAGTCCCGATCAACCCGCGCCTGAGCCAGTCCGAACGCCTGCATGTGGTGACCGACTCCGGAGCCGCAGTGCTGATCACCGAGGCCACGTCGGCCGATTCTGCCCTGAGCCTGGTCGACGAGGCTGAGGCACTCGATACCGTCGTGTCCGTCGGCGGCGGCGGAACCCACGACTACGAAGAGCTTCTCGGAGCCGCCAACCGCCCCCCGGACCGCGCGTGGCGACCGGATGATCCGAGCGCGATTCTCTACACCTCGGGTACGACGGGCCACCCGAAGGGCGCAACAGCCACCTTTCGGAGTCGGATGGCCGGAACCTGGAATATGTTGCTCGATGAGTTGATCGACGTCGGGCCCGGTGACGCCATGCTGCACGCAGGGCCGCTGTCACACGGCAGCGGCTCGAAGGTGATTGCGTATGCCCTCAGTGGAGCGCGCAACATCGTGGTTCCCTCCTTCGATCCCGGCCGCTTCCTGGACGAGGCTCTGCGCCGGCGGGCGACCGCCTCGTTCGTCGTGCCCACGATGATCACGATGCTCATAGAGGAGGCCGAGGCGCAGAAGCGACCGACGCTCAACCTGCGACACGTCTCGTACGGTGGCTCCCCGATCGCTCCGAACACGATTAGGCGAGCCGTCGATGTCTTCGGCCCGGTATTCGTGCAGGTGTACGGGACGGCGGAGGCGCCCCATCCGCTCACCGTGCTCTCCCGTTCCGATCACGTCGATGCGTCCGATCTGCGGCTCGCGTCGGCAGGCAAACCGACGCGATCGGTCGAACTCCGGCTCGTCCCGACCGGTGCTGCCGACTCGCGGGTGGGCGAGATCCAGGTTCGAGCGGAGAGCGTGACGGTCGGATACTGGGAGAACGAGGAGGCGACCCGAGAGGCGTATGTCGACGGGTTCTACCGGACCGGAGACGTCGGGTACCTTGACGATGAGGGCTACCTGACGATCATCGACCGGCAGAAGGACATGGTCATCAGCGGCGGGCTGAACATATACCCGGCGGAAGTCGAGGCGGCGATCGCCAACCACGCTGGCGTTCTCGAATCAGCCGTGATCGGAGTGCCGGACGAGCGATGGGGGGAGCGCGTGGTCGCGTACGTGGTCGCGAGGCCCGGGCACACCGTCAGGCCCGAGGAGGTCACCGCAGAGGTGGCCCGCCGGCTGGCCGGCTACAAGAAGCCGCGAGACGTGTGGATCGTGGAGGAGTTGGCGAAGGGCTCGACCGGCAAGATTCTCAAGTCGGCGCTCAGAAGCCGGCACTGGGATCAACAATCCCGCCAGGTGAATTGAGGTACCCGTGACGACCCGAGAAGAGATCTGAGTGCCGGGACTGGCCGACGCGAGCGGTGACCGGATCACCATCCACGGGTTCGATCTGTCCGAGGAGTTGATCGGCCGCACCAGCTTCGCCGCGATGCTCCACCTGCTCACGATCGGAACGATGCCCGAGCGATCCGTAGAGTCGATGATCGACGCCATGCTGGTGACGGTGGCGGAGCACGGCCTCACTCCGTCCGCCATCACGGCGCGTCTCACGCATCACGGCGCACCTGACAGCCTCCAGGGTGCGGTCGCTGCCGGCCTGCTCGGGGCCGGTCCTGCGCTGCTGGGTACGGCGGAGCAGGCTGCCAGGATGGTGGCGCGGTTGGTACGCGGCTCCGCACCCGAGGACCGAGAGCGAGTCGTGTCGGAGAGCGTGGCCTCCTGGTTGGAGGAAGGAGTGGTGATTCCCGGCTTCGGCCACCCCATTCATCGAGACGGCGACAGTCGGGTCGCGGCGCTCAGGCGCCTGCAGGTCGATCAGGACCTCCCGGACGAGCACTTCCTGACCGCGGTCCTGGTGGGAAACGCACTGAGCGAGGCCAAGGGCAGGACCGTACCGATGAATGCCGCCGGAGCGATCGGCGCCATCGTGGCCGACATGGGGCTGCCTCCGGAGTTCGCTCGGGGCCTTTCGATCGTCGCCCGCTCGGCGGGCCTACTCGCACACGTCATGGAGGAAGCGTCGCACCCCATCGCCCCCCGGATCTGGGAGGACACCCGCTCGACATCGTCCCGAGAAGCTCAACCTTGATCCGCCAAACCCGACATTCCGACCCGGGGAGCACTCATTTAACATCCGAACGCTTCCAACCTGACGAAGCAAGTGCCCGCAGAGGTCCCCGTCCGACGCAATGACGACACCTGACTCGATAACCGCATGACGCCGGCCACCACACGGCGAGAGTGGAGCGTTCCCGTCAGCCGCCGGATCGACGGGGCGCCGTGGCAGGTGCGATTCGTGGAACTCCGCGGCGCCACCCCCGGACCGGCGACGGCGATCGTCTCCGGGTTGTACGGTGACAAACCGCTCGGGTCGATCGCCGTGCACCGCCTGGAGCAACGCCTGATGCAGGAGCGACTGAAGGGCACGGTTCTCCTGGCTGCGGCCGTTAACCTCCCCGCCCTCCAGGTGGGCGCCCGAGTCTCGCCCGACCACCTGTACCTGAACCGGCGCTTTCCGGGGACACCGAGCGGCTTTCTCACCGACCAGATCGCTCACGCCGTCGCAGCCGTCGTCTACGAGCATTCGGACTGCGTCATCGACCTCCACTCGGGGACGCCCGACATGGCGCTGTGGTATTCCTATGACGCCGGGGATCTGGAGCTCACATCCTCGTTCGGCTACCTGCCGGTGGTCGTGGGCTTCCGTCCGGGAGGCCAGGTCAGCGCGACAGCCGTCGAGCGCGGCCTCTCTGGCTTCCTTCCCGAGTTCGGGGGCGCGAGCCGATCCTCCCCGGTCGCCGGCGTCGAAGGCAGCCTGAACACGCTGCGCTACCGGGGCCATCTCGGCGGCGATCCCACCGGCCCGCCGCGATTGCCCGTCATCCGCGAACGGCCGCTCTTTCTCGCTTCCACAAGCGGCATCCTCCAAGGCAGCGTGTCGACCGATTCGGTCGGCAGTGAGATCCCCGCCGGCCGTCTCGGATGGATCTCCAGCCCCGTCACGGGGGAGGTCTGGGAGGAGTTCGAGATCGATCGTCCCGGCATCCTCCTGATGGCGGTCACCACGCCGAAGATCGTCAACCCCGGCGATTTCGCCTTCATGGTCGGGTTCCCCCATGACGAGGTCGAAGTCCCCGGAGCCCCATGACGCAAAGGCCGAAGAACCGGCCCGGGAGCGGCGGGCCTTGCCCCGAGGCGCGGCGCCCCAACCCGCATGACCAAGGAGGGGAGTCATAGCCGAGAGATACGACGTGATCATCGTCGGGGCCGGCGTGGCCGGACTCTCCGCGTCACTCGCGTCGATCGAGCGCATCCTGGAGCGCGGCACCGACGATGCGCGGATCGCGGTGCTCGAACGCGCGTCGCGCGCCGATCGGGGCGGCAACACGCGATACCAGCACCGCCACCTTCCGGATGAAGGACGTCCACACGATCAACGATGACTTCATCGGCAGGCTCCGCACCAAGACGGACGCCCCGGAGGAGTACATCCAGGTGCTCGCCCGGCAGGCGCCGGAAGCGGTCCTGTGGGCCGAGGGTTACGGACTCGAGTTCGACCCGGGGCCACGTGTCTTCCTCACGTCGAGCGATACCCGGATCCAACCCGAGGGCGCCGGAGCGGCCATCGTCCAGCACTTCTTCTCGCGAGTGGAGGATGGCTCCCGCGGCCTGTTCTTCGGGCCGAACAACGACCGGGCACTCGCCGTCGAAGTCCTCTACGAGACGGCGGCCGTCCACCTCCTGCTCGACGGGGAAGGCGCCGTGGCCGGTATCGGGGCGCGCGATCGGGCGGGGAAGCTCTCGCACCTCCACGCGCCGGCCGTGATCCTCGCCAGTGGCGGCTTCCAGGGGAGTCCCGAGATGATGGCCCGCCACATCGGATTCGATCTTCCCACGGTCTCGCGGGGAGGCGCCCACAACCGTGGAGAGGGTATCCGGATGGCGCTCGACGCGGGAGCGAGATCCACCGGACAGTGGGACCGGTTCCACCCGCTCCCCGCCGATCCGCGGACAGCGGGAGCAACGTCGGGGCTGATGACCTTCGCGGCCGTCATGGAGACCGTGCCCTACAGCCTCATGGTCAACAATTCGGGGGACCGCTTCATGGACGAGGGCGCCACATCCATGGATTACCTCTACGACCTGGTGGGGCGCGCCGTCCAGCGGGAAGCGGGCCAGACCGCGTACGCGGTCTTCGACTCGAAGACCATGGCATTGCCGCACTACCGGAAGGCGGTCCTGAGAGACAAGGTCCATGAGCCCCATCAGGCGGAAACAGTCGAGGGGCTGGCGAGGCTGATCGGTGTCGAGGGCGAGGCGCTGGCGGCCACGGTCGCTTCCTACAACGCCGCCGTCCCTCAGGACGACTCGCAGTTCGACGCGATGAGGCTCGACGGGCTCTCGACGGATGGCCTGACCCCGCCGAAGTCGAATTGGGCGCGCTCGCTCGACACCCCGCCGTTCTACTGCTATCCGGTGACCTGTGCCAACGTGTTCACCATGGGAGGCATCGGCACCGATCACACGGCCCGGGTCATCGACGGGGACGGAATCCCGATTCCCGGCCTATACGCGGCCGGCGAGATGACGGGGATCTACCGCGACAAGTACGTGGGAGCAACCTCGGTCCTCCGTGGACTCGTCTTCGGTCGGCTGGCCGGCTACAACGCGGTGGAGGACTCCTTCGATCAGGCCGGACCGTGACGACGACCTCCGACGACTCCGGCGGCGTCCCGAGGGAGGGGGAACTCGATGCCCTGTTCGAGGAGGTGAAGAACTGGGGACGCTGGGGCTGGGACGACGAGAAGGGAACGCTGAACCACGCGACGCCCGCCCGCACGCTGCGAGCCGTCAGCCTGGTTCGCAGCGGACGAGTCGTCTCCACCTCCTTCGACCTCGACACCGAGCCCTCCGCCAAGAACTACTTCCCCACGGTCCACATGATGTTGTTCTTGGGCTTCGAACAACCTCCCACGGCGGTGGACCAGGTGACCATCGTGCCGCACTCGTTCACCGTCACCCACATCGACGCGGTGTCGCACTCCAACTACGGCGGCGCCCTCTACAACGGTCGCGCCGCAGAAGCCGTCGTGCAGCGCTCCGGTCTGCAGTTCGGCTCCGTCCTGGCCGCCAAGGACGGCATCGTGACCCGAGGCGTGCTGCTCGACATCCCCGCATCCCTCGGAAGGCGCTGGCTGGAACCTGACGAGTACATCACCGAAGCCGACCTGGACGCTGCCGCCGAGTGGGCGGGTCTCGAGGTCGGCGCGGGCGATGTCGTGCTGGTCCGATCAGGCCTCGGAGCGCGAGAGGCCGAGTCCGGCGTAGAAGATGTCAATCGACGGGCCGGACTTTCCCCCGCCTGCGTACGTTGGCTGCACGGACGCGATGTGGCGGTCTACGGGGGAGACTGTTTCGAACGACTGCCCCTCCCGTACACCGAGCATCCCTGGGCTTTCCATCAGATCGCCCAGGCGTCGATGGGCCTGGTCCTGCTGGACAACGTCGATCTCGAGCCTCTTGCCACCGTGTGTGCCGAGGAATCCAGATGGGAGTTCCTATACATCATCTCTCCTCTCCGTCTTCCGGGAGGAACGGGTTCGGCCGTCAACCCGCTGGCCGTATTCTGAGCGTCCTCCCGGACCGGTGCAGGCCTCGACACCGGTGATGACCACACCACCGTCCGCCCCCGCAGCGGCGCCCTGTCGAGCGTTTTTCCGGACGCATTCCCATTAGTGAGATCGACTACCATCCGTTACTCCCGACACCGGGAGCTCCTCGATGAAATTCTCCATCTCCACGACCGTCGTCGGTGTTCAGGATGGAGAGCGCAGGTGGGACCTCGACGGCTACCTGGCGGAGTGCGAGTCGGCCGACGCGCTCGGTTTCGAGTATGCGTACAAGGGCGAGCGGCGCGGGCACGGCCCTCACTCCGGAACGCATGGGGTCGTGAACAACGCTCAACTCATCGCTCAGTTCGGACTGGCGGAGACGGAGCGCCTCAAGTTCGCAAGCGGCGTGGTGCTCCTCCCTCTCTATCACCCGGTGACCGTGATCCAGGATGCGGCGATGATCAACGCCATGTATCCGGGCCGGTACCGGCTGACCGTCGGCGCCGGCTACCTGCAGGACGACTTCGACGTCTACGGAGTGGACCTGTCGGAGCGACCCGTGAGGATGCGCCGGGGCCTGGAAGCCATCAACGCATTCCGCTCCGGCGAGCCCTTCCGTTTCGCCGAAGATGACCCGTGGCGGGGTACGGTTCCTCCCCGTGATCCGGCGATGGGCGATCTCGTGCCGGAGGTCTGGGTCGGCGCGTGGAGCGATGTCGGCGTCAAGATCGCGGCACTCGGCGATGGTTGGGAGACCGGGCCGATCAGCTCGACCGCGCACCTCTCACACCTTGCCGGCCTGTACAGGGAGGAGTGCGCGAAGCTGGGCAAGACTCCTCGGATCGCCATCCTCCGTGAGGCGGCGATCGCCCCCACCGACGAAGCTGCACGAGGTGTCCTCGGCGAGTACATCCTGGATTACCACCGGATCTACTACCGGCGGGGCAACGCCTACTACAAGCCGAAGTGGGAGCCCTGGATCGAGGAGGTCGGTTCAGCGGACGACATCACCCTCGACCACGTTCTCCGCAACAGAGCCCTGGTCGGTTCTCCGGCCACGTGGATAGAGATGCTGGAGGAGTGGAAGGAGATCCTGGATCCGGAAGAGATCATCGTCCGCCTCCGGTACTTCCACGGCCCCGGACTCGACACTGCGCTCGAGGGCCAGCAGATGGTCGCCTCCGAGGTGATGCCCCACTTCGCGGGCTAGTGTCCTGTATCGGGAAAGACCGCGAAAACCGCCACGGCACACCCCACTCTTCGGGCCCTCCCCCGCCGCCACCTTTGGTCGGGACGCGTCCGCCCAAGCCCTTGGGTGGGGCGGTCCCGAACGATTTGATCCCTCACACGGTCCGGTCGACTCGGAGCCGCTGGTAATTACGGTATCCAACAACCTATAGCGGGAGTGTGACAAGTTCAACCCCCTTGCTGCCGGGCTTCAGGCCGCGACCGACGAGTCAAGAGCGATCCCGGATCGGTCGGCGCTCGCCAGGATACGTACCACATGAACCAACGATTTAGGACACTGGGTGCGAACCGCAAGATGTCCCGTTGGCCCGATAGCGGGAACACAAGACCCAGGTTGAGGCATCGCGGGCTGGTCCATTCCCACCTCTCTCGGCACCCTCCCAACGCGGTGGTGGCAATGGTCCGTCCACGCCGGGTCATTAGCAATACCCGATGGCTCTTCCCGGGCGGTGCCCTTCAGCCGGTGGTTACGGACAGGACACGGACAGCCAGGTGGAAGGCCGCGTCGGTAACACCCAGGTCGGCTCCGGCGAGTCGCTCCAGTGTGTCCGCTTCGCCGGCGGCCGCCACCGCCGACGGCTCGTCCTCCCATTCGACAAGCGTCGCCCACGAGGACATCCACGGATTGGCGTGGTGCGGGCGTCCGGTCCGGTTCAGGAGACGGGCAGCCAGGAACCCGGCACGGCTCGCAGTTTCGGGGAACTCGACATCGCGAAACCAGTCCACGACGGCGCCCTCACTCGAGCCTTCCTCCAGGTCGAAGCGGACCGAAGTCACGACCGGGGCGGTAACCGCGCCGGACCGGACGCCCTCCGACCACGGCCGGTCCGGTGCCTCCACGCCGAGCGTGTGGACCTGCCGGTAGACGGTATTCGATCGATTCGTGACCCCGGCGAGAATCGCCGGGCGTTCCGGGTCGGACTCCGGCGTTCGCTTCGTGTTGTAGGCCTCCGAGTAGAAGATCTCCGAGCTGTCGATCTCGTACACATTGAGGATGAACGGCGAACCGACCCGGCAATGGTATCCGTGAGTGCTGTGGAACCCGACCGAGATCAGGTCGGGCGCATGCTTGTGTTCGTACCAGCTCATGAAGGCCTCCAAGACCTCCGGAGCGACATCCATTCGTGCCATGTAGATGTTCGGAAGCAGGTCGATGATTCCTCCCTCGAGGCGCCGCGGATCGGTCAACGCGACGCGTCCGAACCGGAAAGACGCTGCCGCCGTTCCGCGAGTGCGGCCATTGCGCCCGTCGTGTGATGGCTCAGCGAGTGCGACAGGAAGTGGAAGCCGGCGGCCGCCCGGTAGCCGGCCTGATCGTCCATCTGCCGCAGTGAGAGCTTCGACAGCATGAGCGTCTCGGCCGGGATCCTCGCGAGGGTTTGGACGACCGACTCGATCCGCTCCTCGATCTCATCGGGCTCCACGACTTCGGACACCAGACCGGCCTCGCGGGCGGTTTGCGCATCCATTCGCTCGTCGAGCCAGAGCGTCTGCTTGGCGCGCCGCGAACCCACGGCCCAGGCGAAGGCAGGAACCTCGGCGTCGTTGATGCCCATGGCCGGGATGATGGGTGAGCCGAAGACGGCGTCAGGCGTCGCGTACACCAGATCCGCGACGGAGACGAACATCAGGCCGGCCGCGAGGCAGTGGCCATGGGCGAGCACGACCGTAGGCACGGGCAGCTCGCGAAAGCGGTTCACCGGATCCACGAACAGTCGTTGCTCCCATCGCATCCGGCCCTCCACCGACTCGACCGCCCGGGCGTACTCGGCATGCGTCACGATCTCTTTGAGGTCATGGCCCGAACAGAACGACCTTCCCTTGCCGGCGAGCACGACGGCGCGTACACCGGCATCCTGGGGGACCAGCTTGAGCGCGTCGTCGAAGGCCTCGAGCATTTCGGTGTTCTGGGCGTTGTGCACGCGGGGCCGGTTGAACCAGATCCACCTCGCCGGCCCACGGTCTTCCACCAGCAAGGGTGCCTTATCGTTCATCGGGTCCTCCTCCGTGCGATGATCGAGCGGCCGACGAAACGGCGGAGGCTCTCCGTGCCCCCGAGTTGTTGCTGCAGCGCCAGGCACCGTCGGTAGTACAGGTGGATTCCATACTCCCATGCAAAGCCCATCCCGCCGTGAACCTGGATCGCGTCCTCCGTCACCTGCCGGGCCACCGAGACAGTCGCCGCGCCGAGGCTGGCAGTGAGTTCCGGGCGCGGCTCATCGAGCCATGCCAGCCGGCTGACCGCGGAGCGAATGAGCTCGCATCCCGCCCGCATATCGGCGAGCTTGTGCTGGATGGCCTGGAAACCGGCCAGCGGCCGCCCGAACTGGGACCGCTGCCGGGCATAGTCCACCGACACTTCCGTGACCCGGTCCGCGATTCCGGAGAGCTCGGCAATGACGAGAACCCGGGCACGATCCACGATTCGAGCATGATCGGCGCCGGCCAGAACGGTTGATGCATCTGGCTCGAAGCTGAGCCGGCCGCGACCCTGCCCGGGGTCTACTCCGGGCTCCGGCTCGACCACGCTGTCCGGGCGGCCGAGATCGACGACCCGTGACGCTCTCTGTCCCACCACCAGCGCAGCGCTCGCTCCCTCTTCGATCCAGACCTCCGCCGTCCCGCCATCGGCGGGAGTGGAGCCGATTGCCGGGAATCCGCATCCCCATCGGGCGCCGGCCGGACGTTCGCCGGAGAATCCGTCCGTCACCAGCGGGCCCACGAGGGTCATCCTGAGGCGCGACAGTGTCGGCATCAGGCGGCGGCCTCCCACCCAGCCCACCAGGCAGAGTTGGTAGAGGTCGAGTCCCAGGCCTCCCAGTTCCTCGGGAACGGACAGCTCGGCGAGGCCGACCTCGTCCAGCGCGGCGAGCAGGGTCGGGTCAGGAGCCTGTGAAGCAGCCATGTGGAGCAGTCGATCGGTCGAGGCGAGATCCGCGAGCAGGCGATCCAGCGTGGACGCTACTTCCAGACCCATGGAGCCGTCCATCAGAGGCCCAGGAGCCGGCGGGCTATCACGTTGCGCTGGATCTCTGAAGTACCGGAGTAGATGCTGACCGACCGAGACTCCAGGAGGTCGTGTATCCATCCGTCGTCCAGGCCATCGCCGGACAGATGGTCGAACGCGGTGGCGAAGATGTCCTGGTACACGTCGGCCAGAAACAGCTTATCCACGGAACTCGAGCCCGGGACCAGCGTTCCATTCTCCTGATGGGCCAGGGTCCTGAACACCTGCGCGTCGAGCAGGTCGAGCTTCGATTCCAGAACACCCAGCGACGCGACGGCGTTCTCGATCTTGCCGAGCTCGTCGAGCCGGTCGACGAGATCGGCGAGCCGGCGTCGAAGACCGGTGGTCCGTTCCAATACGAAGAGACCGCGCTCGTAGGCCATCGCCTCCATGGCCACGTCCCAGCCGTTGCCGAGCCCGCCCAGGACGTTCTCCAGGGGCACTTCTACCCCCTCGAAGAAGACCTCGCTGAAATGGGGCTCGCCGAGCATCTGCAACAAGGGCCGGACCGTCACACCGGGCGATTCCATGTCGACGATCAGGACGGACAGACCGGAGTGTCTCACCCCTTCGGGGTCGGTCCGCACCAGCAAGGCATTCCACTTCGACAGCTCTGCGCGGCTCGTCCAGACCTTCTGGCCGTCGACCACGAGAACGTCGCCGGAGACCTGCGCCCTCGTGCGGACTGCGGCGAGGTCAGATCCGGCGTCCGGTTCGGAGAAACCCTGGCACCAGATCTCGCCGGCATCGAGCATGCCGGGGAGAAAACGGGCCTTTTGCGCCGGTGTGCCGAGGCTGAGAATCGTGGGTCCCCAGGTATAGAGGGCAAGGCGGTTGATGAGCTGCGGCATGCTGGTCGTGGCGAGCTCCTGGCACAGCACGGCCTCCGCGGCCAGACCCATCCCTCCGCCACCGAACTCGGTCGGCCATGAGAGTCCGATGAAGCCCGCCCGGTGAAGTTGACGCTGCCATCGGGTGAGTGCCGCCATCCGAGCCTCGTATTCGAAGGGCTCCGGTCCGGGGTCGTTGTTCCGGAGCCATCGGCGAAGGTCCTGCCTCAGGTCATCCGACTCGCTCTCGACCCTCAAGGTCGGTGGCACGACGCTGCCAGGGACGATGCGGCTGAAGGGGGCTTGCATTATCCGAAATAATATCTCACCTGTTATAACCAGCCTCACTACCAGCAACACGAAGCACGAGGAGAGGTCGACCGTGACGAGGAGCAAAGCTCGACGTGCGCTCGTTACCGGAGCCGCGCGAGGCGTTGGACACGCAACCTGCCTGTCACTGGCTGACCGAGGCTACGAGGTCGTGGGCGTCGACATCCGCGAGCAGCGTTCGAACGGAGCCACGGCCACGATCAGCGCCGACCTGAGCGATCCGTCGGACTGCGACCGGGTGATCGCCGAGGCCGGGAAGATTGACGTCCTCGTGACCGCCCACGGCTTGCTCGAGCCGAGAACGATCGAGTCCACGACCGTCGATGACTTCGATCGAGCACTGAGCGTGAACCTTCGTTCCGTGTTCCTGCTGTGTCAGGGGAGCGCACCGTCCATGGCCGCTCAAGGATGGGGGCGCATCATCAATTTCTCCAGCGTCGTCGCCCGGACCGGCGGGTTTTCGTCCGCGCCCTACGCCGCAGCGAAGGCCGGGGTCATCGCGCTCACGAAGTCGTTCGCGTCCGTGTACTCGAACAGGGGTGTCACCTGCAATGCCGTGGCGCCCGCAGCTATCGACACCGAGCTCAACGCATTCCTCGACGAAGCGGGGCGCCAGAGGATCGTCGATCAGTTGCCGGTCGGTCGGTTCTCGACACCGGAGGAGTTCGCGGCGCTCGTCGTGTATCTCGCCGGAGACGACGCCGGTTTTATCACCGGCGCAACCATCGACATGAACGGCGGATGGGTGATGACGTGATGCAGGTTCGGAGATCTCTCGTTATGTGCCGACACCTACAACATAGCGAGACCATCCACGCCGGCCGATACCACACAGTGAGACGGTGAAAGACTCGACGGCAGCCGGACGAGGCGAGCGACTTGCCCGCCACCTCCATGCCAACCCCGAGACGGGGCTGGCCGAGATCGATGCTTCGGAGCGCTGCGTACGCCTTTTGAGCGAATGTGGATTCGGCGTCCAGCGCGGCATAGCTTCGCTCGACACTTCCTTCGTCGCCGAAAAGAGGCTCGGTGCGGACGGCCCGACGGTCGGGCTGGTGGTCGAATACGACGCTCTACCCGAAGTCGGACACGGTTGTGGGCACAATCTGATCTGTGGCGGGGTCATGGAAGCTGCGCTGGACCTGGCCGACCGTTCTGACCTGCGGGGCACCCTCAAAGTGATCGGCACTCCGGCCGAGGAGCTCTTCGCCGGCAAGGCACCCATGCTGGAGGCAGGCGCCTTCGACGGAGTCGACGCCGCATTCACCTATCACCCGTCTGACGTGGTCGCCGTGTTCGGGACGCTGAACGGCGCCGCCCTGTTCGAATTGTTTTTTCAGGGACAGGCGTCACACGCGGCCAGCCGACCGTGGGATGGCCGGAGCGCTCTCGATGCGGCGACTCTCGCGGCGCATGCTCTCGCGATGGAACGCCAGTATCAACGGGACGGCTGCCGGATCCACGCCAAGGTGGAGTCTGTGTCCGGAAGCCACAATGTCCTGCCGGATTCGGCGAGCCTGAGGGTGAACGTTCGAGCTCCGGAGGACGATCTCCTCCAAGGTCTCGTCGAGAGCGTGGAGCGCATTGCCGAGGGATCAGCCCACGCCACCGCGACAGCGGTCACCGTGAGTCTTCTGAGCAAGGCGCGTCCCTATCTGATGCACGAAGGGCTCGCTCGACTCGCCTGGGATGTTCTGGGAGTCCCGGACGGCACTACCTACGACATCTCGGGCTCCAGCGATCTCGGTGACGTCAGCCAGGCGATCCCGACCGTGTGCGTTACCGAAGTCGGTTGGTCACCCGTAACATGGCACTCGCGCGAACTACATGACGCCGCCGGTTCCGAGGGCGCGTACGAGTCGATGCATCGGGCCGCCGGCGCCTTGACGAGGATGGTCGAGCGGTTCGTGGCATCTCCGCACGAATGGCTGACGGACCCCGCGCCGGGTTGACGTTGCCGAGAGACCAGCTGGACCGGTGAGCGAAGACAGTGGGTAGCCAACACGAGAACGAGCGAGATCGGGCGTGGGTATCGGCTTCCGGGGTCGAGCTGGAACCGGTCTACCGCCCGCATCATGTTGCTGAAGGGCAGCGCCTCGCAGCCGGGTCGCTGCCCGGCGCAGCCCCCTTTCTGCGGGGCGCATACCCCGAAATGTACCGCTCCAAGGACTGGCGGATCTTCCAGTTGAGTGGATTCGGCAACCCGTCCGACATGAACAAGCGAATCCGGTTCCTCCTGGACGCCGGGGAGACAGGCGTCATCGTCAAGCACGATCGGATGACGGACGACCACCTCTATGACGTCGACCACCCGGAGGTAGTCGAGCGTCGAGAAGACGTGGGCTTGACGGGCACGGTCACGGTCGGGCTCAGGGACTACGAGACCATCATGGATGGAATCCCGCTCCAATCCATCTACGTCAAGCCGGGCGGAGGGGTCCCGCAGAGCGCCCCGTACACGCTGGCGTGCTACTGGTCCACGGCCGGCCGACGTGGGATTCCGCTCGAGAAGTTGAGTGGCACCGGCCAGAGCGACTTCTTCCTCACGTACATCGGGTGCCCGACCAAGGAGCAGATACCTCCGCGTGCTGCGATGCGGCTCAACCTGGACATCATCGACTGGTGTATGGAACGGATGCCGCATTGGGTGCCGGTCTCGATTGCCGGATACAACGGAGCGGACTCCGGGCTCAACGCCTGGCAGGAACTCGGAGCCGTCTTCGCCAATGCGGTCGAGTACCTGGAGGCGGTCTCCGATCGGGTGGACGGCGACTACGACAACTTCGCCCGGATGATCGGCGGCGTGAACTTCCGCACCTCCATGGATCTCTTCGAGGACGCGGCGAAGCTGAGAACGGCGCGCAAGATGTGGCATGACCTGCTGACCGACCGGTACGGCGTGACGGACGAACGGGCTCTTCGCCTCCGCATCCATGTGGTCACGGCCGGCAGCAACATGGCCTACCAGGAGCCACTCAACAACATCGTCAGGGGGACGGTGATGGCTCTGGCCGCCGCGCTGGGCGGCACCCAATCGCTGGGAGTCTCGGGCTATGACGAGGCCATGTCGATCCCCTCCGACCATGCGCACCTGATGTCGATCCGGATCCAGCAGATCCTCCAGGAGGAGACGAACATCACCGCGGTGGCCGATCCGCTCGGGGGTTCCTACTACGTCGAGCACCTCAGCCAGGAACTCGAGAGGCGGGCGCTCGCCTTCATGACCGAGATCGAGAAGCAGGGAGGTTTCCTCTCGGTGATCGACAGTGGCTGGCTCCTCGACCAGGCTGCTCGCGGCCAGATGGAGGAAATGGCGGCAATCGAGAACGGCGGCAAGCGAATCGTCGGTACCAACGTGCATCGCGCAAACGAAGAACTGATGCCGATCAGTGGTTTCGAGGGGCGCTCCGGGGAGGAGACCTGGGAGAGGGCCATGCAGCGCCTCACCTCGTTGCGGCGGGAGCGACACGGACGGGAAGCGATGCGGAGGCTCCGGGATCTCGAAGCTGCTTGCCGGACGACCGGGAACGTGGTCCCCCGGGTCATGGAGGCGGTGCAAGCCGACGCAACCATCGGGGAGATCGGGGACGTATTCCGGAACGCTTTCGGCGTCTGGGAAGTTCCGATGCGGTTCTGAGCGGTATGAAGCACGCCAGGATCCTGATCGCGAAGACGAGCCTCGATGGGCATTGGCGAGGAGTCATGGTCGTCGCCCGGGCCTTCAGGGACGCCGGCTTCGATGTGGTGCTCGGGGGAATGCTCCGAGCCGGCGATATCGCACAGATGGCCGGCGACGAGGACGTCCAGATCATCGGTCTGAACGTGGGGGGAAGGATCGAGGTCGTGCATCGAATCCTCGACACGCTGGACGAAGCCGGACTCGGGGACATCCCGGTCCTGGTGGGAGGGACCATCCCGCCACAGGCGATCGACGGTCTCGTCGCCCGCGATGTCTCCGTCCACCCCCCCGGAAGCCCGCTGACCGAGATCGTCGATGCTGCGAACCGGCTCGCCGGCAGGGTCGGGTGACCGCCCGGATGGCGAGCCGGCCGCCTTCCGACTACCTCACGAGCCGCCTGAGACGCGCAACGCTCGGAGACGTCTTGGAACGCAGGGCTCTTCGCGACGGGGACGCTCCAGCCGTGGTCGTTCACACGGGTGACCAGGGACGCCTCGACCTCACCTACGGCCGGCTTGACGGCCTTGTCAACCGGATGGGCCGCTCGCTCCGGCGGCAGGGCATCGGGGCCGGAGACGTCGTGGCGATGATGGCCGGCAACGGACTCGACCACATCGTGACCTACTACGCCGCTCTCAAGATCGGCGCCGTATTCACAACCCTCAACCCGAATCTGACCGAGTTCGAGACGACCCGACAGCTCGAGAGCGCTCGACCCCGCTTGATCGTCGCCGAGGAACGATTGACCCGGATGCTGGCCGGCTCCGTCGAGTCGGTCATCCCCACGAGGACGGCGAGTGACAGCGTGATTCCCGGGAGCGAGCTGGCGGCCATGCTGGGGGAAGAGGAGCCGCTCGCGGACAATTGGCATGTCAGCGAGCACGATCTCGCAATGATCATCTACACATCGGGAACGGAGAGCGAGCCGAAGGGCGTTCGCATACCCCATCGCAACTTTCTGATCGCAACGTCTCCCGCCTGGACCGGAGAACGGTATGTCGAGCATGATGACCGGTTCCTCCTTCTGGCCCCGATGCACACGATGGCCGGTGTCGGGACGGTCACCAATCTGGTCTCGGTGGGCGCCACCATCGTGCTCGCCGCCAGCACGAAGGCGGCGCACTCCCTGGAACTGATCGGGTCGGAGCGGATCACCAACATGTCGCAAACTCCCACCTTCTACGTCCGTCTGACCGAGCACGGAGACTTCGACCGGGCTGACATCTCATCCCTCCGGCAAGCCCATACCTACGGCGGTGTGATCCCCCTTCACGTCACGGACGCGATGTCATCCCGTGTCCCGAAGCTGAGTTGGGCGACATACTGGGGGCAGACGGAGTTGAGCCAGCTCGGCGCCATCGGCTACTACGGCAGCCAGGCCGAGATTCCGGGGCAGGATCCGCGCTGGATCGGGCGCGCCGTGCCACAAGTGGAGGTCCGGGTGGTCGACGAAGCCGATCAACCGACCGAGGTCGGCGAGCTGATCTGCCGATCCCCGGCCGTAATGGAGGGCTATCACTGCCGGCCCGACCTGACAGCCGAGGTCACGAGAGGCGGTTGGCTGCGAACCGGCGACATCGTCCGGATCGACCGGGACATGAACCTCTTCTTCTATGACCGCAAGAAGGACGTCATCAAGTCCGGCGGATTGAATGTCTCCTCGCTGGAGGTCGAGAGTGTTCTCTCGAGGATTCCGGGCGTCCGAGAAGTGGCAGTGGTCGGTACTCCCGATCCGGTGTGGTCGGAAGCGGTCACCGCATTCATCGTGCGAGAGGACGGCAGACCCACGGACACGGCGGAGTTGATGGCCGCGGCGCGACGGGACCTCGCGGCATTCAAGCTGCCGAAGCGCTTCCACTACCTGCCGGCGCTGCCAAGGGACACGCAGGGCAAGGTGCTCAAAAGGCAGCTACGAGAGCTGGCAGTGGAATAGTTGATCGTGGTCACAGGGGACCCGCGGTAACGACGAACGCGAGCTTGAACGAGTCCTGGAGACACGCCCCTATCCGTCGATAGGGGGAACCGGCCGGCGTTCAGCCGGAGGTCAGGCGGCGCTTCAGTTCCGCGCGCCGGGCGTGGAGGATCGGCTCTGTATAGCCGGAGGGCTGTTGCGTCCCGAGGAACACCAGGTCGCATGCGGCCTCGAAGGCCGGGCCGTCGAAGGCCGGCGCCATGGGCCGGTAGGCCGGATCGCCGGCGTTCTGGCGATCTACCACCACCGCCATCCTCTCCATCGTCTCCATGACCTGGTCGCGGTCCACCACCTCGTGGTGGAGCCAGTTGGCGATGTGCTGGGAGGAGATTCGGCAGGTGGCGCGGTCCTCCATGAGCCCGACGTCGTTGATGTCGGGAACCTTGGAGCAGCCGATCCCCGCATCGACCCATCGCACCACGTAGCCGAGGATCCCCTGCGCGTTGTTGCGGAGCTCGGCGGCGATCTCCTCGGACGTCCAGTCGGTACTCGGGGCCAGCGGTATCTCGAGCAACTCGGCCAGGTCGCGGGGCGGGCGGCTGGCGATCTCGTCCTGGCGGGCGGCCACGTCAACCCGGTGGTAGTGGGTGGCGTGGAGGGTGGCGGCGGTCGGCGAGGGCACCCATGCGCAGTCGGCGCCGGCCATCGGATGGCCGACCTTCTCCTCGAGCATGGCCGCCATGAGGTCAGGAGCGGCCCACATGCCCTTGCCGATCTGGGCCCTGCCCCGGAGACCGCAGGCGATGCCCACATCGACATTCCAGTCCTCGTAGGCCTGGATCCAGCCCTGGGCCTTCATCGTGGTCTTGGGCACCATCGGCCCGGCCTCCATGGAGGTGTGGATCTCGTCGCCCGTGCGATCGAGGAAGCCGGTGTTGATGAAGACGATCCTCGACCGGGCGGCCCGGATGCATTCGCCCAGGTTGAGGGTGGTGCGGCGCTCCTCGTCCATCAGGCCGATCTTGACCGTGTCGCGAGGCAGGCCCAGCACGTCCTCGACGTGGTCGAACACCTCGGACGTGAAGGCCGCCTCGGCCGATCCGTGCATCTTGGGCTTGACCACGTAGAAGGAGCCGGTCCGGGAATTGCGCCCGGCCCGCTGCCCTCGCAGGTCGTGACATGCCACCAGCGTGGTGACCATGGCGTCCACCAGCCCCTCGTAGGCCTCGTTCCCGTCCCGATCGATCACGGCCGGGGTGGTCATCAGGTGGCCCACGTTGCGGGCCAGGAACAGGGAAAGGCCGGGAAGCGTGAACCCCGCTCCGTCCGGCGCGGTGAAGGTCCGGTCCTCCGCCAGGCGCCGGGTGAAGGCCCGACCGTTCTTGGTCACCTCGGCGGTGAGGTCGCCCCTGGTCAGGCCCAGCAGGTTGCGGTAGGCGAGCGTCTTGTCCTCCGCGTCGACGGCGGCGATCGAATCCTCGAGGTCGAGGATGGTGGTGACGGCCGCCTCCATCACGATGTCGGACACGCCGGCCGGATCGACGGCGCCGATGGGATGCCCGGCGTCGACCTCGATGACGATGTGAAGGCCGTTGTTCCGGAGGAGCACCGCGCCGGGGGAGTCCGGGGCTCCCCGGTAACCGGCGAACCTGTCCGGTCGGGCCAGGCCGGTGGTCGCGCCCGACGACAGCCGCACCCGCAACCCGCCGTCCGCCACCGAGTACCCGGTGGCGTCGGCGTGCGAGCCATCGGAGAGCGGGACCACGTCATCCAGGAATCGCCGGGACCAGGCCACCACCCGGCGACCGCGGGCCGGGTCGTACGGACCGGCCGGGGCCGGGTCGCCCAGCGCATCGGTGCCGTAGAGGGCGTCGTAGAGGGATCCCCATCGGGCGTTCAGGGCGTTGAGGGCGAACCGGGCGTTCATGATCGGGACCACCAGTTGGGGGCCCGCCACCTCGGCCATCTCGGGGTCCACGTCGGAGGTGGTGATAGAGAACTCCGGCCCCCGGGGCTCGATGTAGCCGATCTCCTCCAGGAAGGCCCGGTAGGCCGCCCGGTCGAAGGCCCGGCCCCGGTTAGCCCTATGCCAATCGTCGATTGCGGCCTGGAGCTCGGCGCGCCGTTCGAGCAGGCCCCGGTTCCGTGGGCCGAAGTTGTGGATCAGGTCGGAGAAACCCTTCCAGAAGAGACCGGTTTCCACGCCGCTACCGGGGAGTGCCTCGTCGGTGATGAAGCGGTAAAGGGCGTCGGCAACTACCAGGCCCTCGGTGTTCATGGCATTTCTCCTCGGCGTGCGCCGACTACAGACCAGTCAGGGTCGGCGCCGCACGAGGTCCCGGCCCACCTCGCCAACCGACCGCACTCCGGCCAGCGCCATGGTAGAGCGCATCGTCCCGGCCAAGAAGTCGAGCACCCAGTCGACTCCCTTCTCCCCACCGGCGCCCAGCCCGTACAGGTAGGCGCGGCCCACCATTACCGCTCGAGCGCCGAGGGCGAGCGCCTTCAGGATGTCGGACCCCCTCCTCACTCCGCCGTCGCAGATGATCTCCGCCTCGTCGCCTATCTCCTGGGCAATCGGCTCGATGAGCCCGATGGGTGTCGGGGAGCCTTCCAGCTGGCGACCGCCGTGGTTCGAGACGGCGATAGCGTCCACGCCGTGCTCGACCGCCCGGCGGGCGTCCGCCACGGACTGGATCCCCTTGATGATGATCGGCCCATCCCAGACCGAACGGAACCATTCGATGTCCGACCACGACAGGCTGGCGTCGAACTGGTCTGTGATCAGGCTGGCGAGGGCCACAGCGGAGCTGCCGTCATGGTCGGTGAGGCCCACCACGTTGGAGAAGGTGATCGGCTCGGCGGTCAGGAAGCGCCACGTCCAGGACGGCCTCCGCATCCCGTCGATGAGCATGTCGAGCCCCAGCTTGGGGGGCAGGGTCATCCCGTTGCGCACATCGCGTTCCCTTCGGCCGGGCACCGCCAGGTCCACCGTGATGACCAGCGCTTCGTAGCCGCATGCGGCCGCGCGCTCGATCATGTTGCGAACGAGCTCGCGGTCCTTCCAGACGTATACCTGGAACCAGTTCCGACCGCCGGCGCCCGCATCGGCCACTTCCTCGATGGAGCGGGTTCCCAGCGTGGACAGGGCATAGGGGATGTCGTGGCGGGCCGCGGAACGAGCCACCGGCAACTCGCCCCCGGGGTCGACGATCCGGGTGAAGCCGGTCGGGGCGAGGACCACCGGCATCGGTAGGGGCCGGCCCAAGAGGGTGGTCGAGGTGTCGATGTGGGTCACATCCCGGAGCACGGACGGAACGAACTCCCAGTTGTGATAGTCGGAGCTGTTGCGACGGTAGGTGATCTCGTCCTCGGCAGCGCCGTCCACGTAGTCGAACACCCCTCGGGGGAGACGGCGGCGGGCGATGAGGCGGAGGTCGGCGACGTTCGCCGCGGATTGCATGCGCCGCAGGTCGGGGTCACTTTCGAAGGTCCGGAAGCGCGCCACCGACCTGATCGTTCTGAACATACCCATGGGAAGGAAGGCTAGCGATCTGCGCAACCGGGTTGCCTCGTGCCGGTGGGATCCCGCTGTCCACGGCGATGGACGCGAGGCGCATTCCCGGGCCTGTAGCCGCGTGATTCTCTATCGATAAAGGAAACAGACCGTCTATTCGCCCGCTCGTGTCACACCTTCATCTTATGGTGTTGATCAACCGCAAACCCGGATTCTTCATGCGTGGACGGCCGGCTCTCGAACGGATGAAGAAAGACACTCTGACCTGGCCGTACCGAGCCGCCGGCCTGTTCATATGAAGAATCAGGGTTAAAGCACCAGCGGTCCGGCTCCGACGTCGACCTGGGCCGTGTGAGGGAACATATCGTCGAGGCAGCCCCCACCCCGGGGGAGGACGGAACGCGCTCGACACCAAGGTGGTGGCGGTGGGGGAGGGCCCGGCGGGGCGGCGCGGCTCGCCGCGATTTTCGCGTTCTTCGCGGGCCTGGACAGTACAGCTAGCTCCCGGCGTTCCAGACGAAGCGGGGATGGGCGCCGAGGGGCGGCCAGTAGCCGTCCTTGCGGTATGCCCAGTATTCGAAGGGGTTGTCGTAGTAGGCGAATGTCTCCACCACCGATCGCCAGTTGCGCCGATCCATCAGCAGCCCTACCACCAGTCCGGCACCGCCCGCCAGTACCAGCCAGGCGCCGTAGCCGAGAACGTACAGGGGACCGAACATCCGGTTCTGGAGGACGTGGGTTCCCTCGTGCCTCTCGATCAGCTGCCTTCGCCGCAGCACCTGCGGCGACTCCCCGCGCAGCCCGGTGTCGCCCCCGGCAGCCGAGACCACGTTGCCGAACGTGATGGCGAAGCGGGACCGGAAGGTGAACCCGCCCTCGTACACGTGCCGGTTGGTGCGGCGGCTCATGCCGTCGAAGTACGAGGAGGGATGGACTGCGTTGACCAGATGCAGTAGCACCCCGCCGGCCACGCTGATCAACCCCCAGGTCGAGTCCAGGCCCCAGCACATCCAGCCGTGCGGCCGGCTCCACCGGTAGACGCCCTTCGCGCCGCTGATCGCCCCGTTCAGCCCGGCCGCCCCCACGGCGGCGACCTCCAGCGGGGCCGGTATCCATCGGAGGGCCGCTACGCACAGCCAGGCCAGCCCGGCTCCGGCGAGCCCGACCGTTACCGCTTCCAAGACCGATGCCGGGAGCCGTCTGTCCCCGGGCTCGGTCACCACAAGAAGCCCTTGTGGGCGAGCGCGGCCGCGTCCATGGTGGCCGCCACGCCGACATGCACCGCGACCCCCCACCAGATGGAGCGGCTCCGCAGGGCCAGCGACCCCAGGATGATCCCTCCCAGGATGGCCGCCAGCGCCTCGAGGACCGGCTTGCCGTAGTGCAGCATGTTGTACGGGACCATCATCACGAACACCGACAGGTAGCCGAAGCGCGGGCTGAGGCCGTGCACCATGAAACCGCGGAAGAAGAACTCCAGCGCCACGAACTGCAACCCGTAGATCACCCACCAGATCGCCATGCGGGGCCAGAGCCCCTCGCCGGGGGCCAGGTCGTAGAACGGGTACTTGGCCTGGAATGCCGGGGTGTAGGAGGCGATCACCACGAACGGGACCGACAATCCCAGCAACACGGCGTAGATGCCGCCGTGCGATCCGACGCCCCTTATCCGGAGGCCGTAGTTCTCGATCCTGTCCCTGAGGACCAGCTTGACGGCGGCGATGGGGAGAAGGGTGTAGGCCAGGATCTGCCCACCACCCCAGAAAACCAGCCGGTTGAGCTGGGCCGAGTCGGATCCCTCGAAGGCACTCCGGGCCCGCTCGGCCCACCCCCCTGCCCCCAGCATCTCCAGCAGGGACACGAACCAGGCCGGGTTGGTAGTCCCGAAGTTGAGAAAGGTGAGGCTGAGCGCCGATACGACCAGCACCACCACGACCTGGCGCCGGTCTCCTGTGAGGTAGTCGCGCCGGAGCCGGCTCATGGAGATCGAGGGCATCTCCCCCAGGTTAAGCATTGGAAAGCGGTCAAGCTATCGTCGAGAAGGATGCCGAGCAGTCCGCGGGCGCTAGCGCCGGGCGGGATCGTGCGCGGCCGGCGAGTGCCATGTACTACATCGATTATTATTATTAGCGATTGAGAGGAGGCTTCAATGACGTTGCCTACTTATGCCGGGTTCGTGAACGCCGGTTTCCTGAGAGCGGAGGGCGCCCGAGCCCTCGACGAGAATCCCCGCAACGTGCGGATGGACAGCGAAGCCGTCGTCTCCTGGTTCCGGGATCTGACCTTCGAGCGGGGGGCACGGTTCCTGCGGACCTACTGGTACGACGCCCGGTTCGAGAGCGGCCACGAGCTGGCGGAGGGACAGCGCCGTTTCTTCTCGGCCCTCGGGCAGACGCCGGGCATCCAGCTCCGCCTTGGTCACATCGTGGAGTACCGGCCGTGGTTCGAGCAGGGAATCCGCGATGCGCTGACCCGCACCGCCGTGTCGCTCAACCTCGACCCGAACCGGGTTATGGAGGAGTTCGACCGGCAGTGGACCTTCCGGCCCGAACGCCGCCAGCGCGGGGTGGACACCATGCTGTGCTCCGACATAGTCCGGCTGGCCGGCCGCAGGGCATTCGACACGGCCGTGATCTTCTCCGGCGATCGCGATCTGCAGGAAGCCGTGCGATCATCCCAGGAGTTGGGGGCCCGAGTGGTGATCGCCACGCCCGACCGGCACAGCGTCTCACGGGAGATGAATGACCTCGCCGATGAGATACTCGAGTTGACCGAGGACGATCTCAGCCTGATGCTCCCGGAGAGACTTCCCAGCCTGGCGTAGCGTTCCGTCCCAAGGGGGTTGAAACTCCAGCGGCCCGGGCCGATATTCAGGTAGCAGCCGGCGCCGAGCGGCCGGCTCGTCCTGGCGGCTGACGAAGGATCGGAATATGGCTAGCACTGATTTCCGGGAACTGGTCTCGGGTTGGGAAAGGAGCGACCGCTTCCCGGGGGACCTGGTCCATGCCCGGATGTTCCCTGCGCGTCCTGCCCGCTTCGAGGATCCCGATCCCCCTCTCGCTCCGGCCCTCGCCGAGCGGCTCGCAGGCAAGGGCATCGATCGTCTGTACGGTCACCAAGCCCGGGCGATCGGCTCGATCAGGGACGGGAGCCACACTGTGGTGGTCTCCGGAACCGCATCGGGTAAGACGCTGTGCTACCAGGTCCCGATTGCCGAACGGGCGCTCGCAGATCGCACCAGCACCTCACTGCTCATCTTCCCGACCAAGGCACTGGCCCAGGACCAGCTCGGTTCCATCCAGGCCCTGAGCCTCCCGCAGATGGTGGTATCCACCTACGACGGCGATCTTCCCCGAGAACAGCGCTCCCGGGTCCGGAGGCGCGCCAATGTCATCCTGACCAATCCGGACATGCTGCATTACGGGATCCTCCCCAATCACGGCCTGTGGAGCGGGTTCCTGTCCCGCCTGGGCCATGTGGTGATCGACGAGATGCACTACCTGCGAGGGGTGTTCGGCAGCCATAGCGCCAACATCATCCGGCGCCTGCGCCGCCTCGCGGCCCACTACGGCGCCGATCCGACCTTCGTGCTGACCTCCGCGACCATCGGCAACCCGGTGGACCTGGCCGAGCGCCTATGCGGAGTGGAAGTATCGCTGGTGGACGGCGACGACTCGCCCGCCGGCGAACGGATGGTGGCGATATGGAACCCGCCGCTCACGGAGGAGGATTCGAGCAGCCGCCGATCTTCCATCGCCGAAACGACGGATCTCTACGTGGACCTGGTACGCCGTGGGATTCACACTATCGCTTTCGGGCGGAGCCGGCGCGCCTCCGAGTTGATCCACGTCGGCGCCGCCGGCCGTCTCGGCGCTGACGGCGACCGGATATCGCCGTATCGGGCCGGCTACACGGCCCGGGACCGGCGGGACATCGAGGCCCGGCTCTTCTCAGGAGAGCTGGTAGGCATCTCCGCGACCAACGCCCTCGAGCTGGGCGTCGACATCGGCGGGTTGGATGCGGCGCTGCTTTGCACCTTCCCCGGCACCATTTCCTCGTTCCGGCAGCAGTCCGGACGGGCCGGCCGGGCGCAGGACATGGCGCTTGTGGTGCTGGTGGCCGGGGAGGACGCCCTAGACCAGTACTTCGTCCACCATCCTGACGAGCTCTTCGGCCGGAGGCCGGAAGCCGCGGTTGTCAACCCGACCAACCCGGACGTCATGGACTACCACCTGAGATGCGCGGCCCACGAGCTTCCTCTCGACTGGTCGGAGCATCCGGTCTTCGGAGACGACATCTGGGAGGCGGGGACCCGTCTAGTGGACGAAGGCCATCTGCGACTCGAAGACGGTCGGCTGCTGTGGGCGGGCCGCCGCTCGCCTGCCCATGGCAGGAGTATCCGGTCATCCGATGCCCGGTCCTTTTCGATCTACGACCTCGCAACCCGCCGGGTGATCGGCGAGGTGGATTGGGAGCGGGCCTTCTCGGAGGTGCATGAGGGCGCCGTCTACCTGCACAAGGGCCGTACCTACCGGGTGGAGGAGTTGGATGTGGCGGGGCTGGAGGTCCGCGCCCGGCGCGCCCGGGTGGACTACTACACCGAGCCTCAGGTCCATAAGGCCCTCGACGTCATGGGGGTCTCGGACGAGGGCCGGGTGGGGGCGATGGGCAGCTTCCTCGGTCCGGTGCGGGTGTCGGCTCATGTGCTGGGCTACCGCCGCAAGTACCGGAAGAGGGATAGGGGCAACGACCGGCGCACCATCCCGCTGGAACTTCCTCCGACGCAGATCGAGACCGAGGCCTTCTGGTTCACCGTGCCCGGATCGATCATGGATCGGGCAGGTCTCGATCGGCGGGAGGCCCCCGGAGCGCTCCACGCCGCGGAGCACACCATGATCGCCATGCTCCCGCTCTTCGCCATCTGCGATCGGTCCGACATCGGCGGCCTCTCGATCACCTACCACCCGCAGACGGGCAACGCCACCATCTTCATCCATGAGGGCTACCAGGGCGGCGCCGGTATCGCTTCGGTGGCGTACCCGGTGGGTGAGGAATTGGTGAAGGCCACGGTGGCGGCACTCGCCCGGTGCGGCTGCGTCTCCGGGTGCCCGTCCTGCGTCCAGTCGCCCAAGTGCGGCAACTTCAACGAGCCTCTCTCCAAGAGCGGGGCACTCCGTCTCCTGACTACCGTCCTCGACGCCGAGGGGTAGCCAAACCGGCCTTCAAGTGGGCGCCCGATCGGGCGCGGGTTACTCCGTTGACCGGCGGGCGGACGGTGTGACAACCGATGCGGCTCGCCACGACGGGCCGGGAAGGGTCCAGACGCGAGAAGCCGGAGGAGTCGACTCCTCCGGCTCTCTTCAAGAGAGTTGTCGGCCCGGACGGAGTTACCGCTCCGTCCCAGCCGTCAGGCCGGCTACTCAGTGACTGTGGTGTTCATGGCCGTCGCACTCGTGCTGGTCATGAACGTGGCCTTCCTCGTCGCCGTGATGCTCATGCGTGTCGCACTCGTGCTCATCATGTGCGTGCTCATCGGCATGGTGTTCATGGCCGTCGCACTCGTGCTCGTCGTGGACGTGGCCTTCCTCGTCACCATGGTGTTCGTGCGTGTCGCACTCGTGAGTGTCGTGCCCACCCATCCGGGCTCCTTTCGTGCTGACGGATCTCCGCCGAACCCGACCCCTTACCATCAGGACCGGAGCCGACCGAGACTACGAGGAATCAAGGATAGCAGGCACCGACCAAGCCCCGATTCTCAATGGATGAGGGTTGGTGCGAGTGGTTGGAGCGGGAGTTGCGGGGCACCGGACCGGGTTGTCGCTATTCGAGGGCTTTGTCAGGTATGTAGCTCAGAGCTAGCCGTCGGTTGCGTTCTGCAAGGTCGGCACGATCCTCTCCCGGAGGTTGGTCAGGGCTAGCACCAGGAAGAACAGCACTACCGGGAGGACTGCCATGGTTGCCGACCCCGACGTGTTCGCGTGGTAGCTGATCACCAGCCCCGCGGCCACGCTGAAGACCCCGATTACCGCGCTCGTGACCATCATGGCGGGAACGCGCCGCACTAGGAGAGCTGCCGTTGCCGGAGGCCCGACCAGCAGGCCGAACGCCAGCAAGGTTCCGACGGTGCGGTACGAGCCGACGATGGAGAGGGTGACCAACGTCAGCAGCGCGGCGTTGGTGAGAGACGGGCGGAGCCCCAGCAGGCTGGCCTTGGTCTCGTTGAAGGACAGCACGAGGAAGGGTCGGTAGAGGGCTACCGAGACCAGGACCACGACCGCGGTCACGATTACCAGGACCTGTATGTCCGCCGCCTGGACGCCCAGAGTGTCGCCGAACAGGATGGCCGCGATCCCGCCGCTGTAGGAAGGCGAGCGGGAGATGAAGATAACCCCCAGACCGAGCATTCCCACGAATAGCAGCCCTATGCCGGTGTCCTCGGAGAAAAAGGTCTGGCGGTGGACCAGGTTGATCCCGGCGATCATGACCACCGCCGCCAGACCGGCCCCTATGAACACATTGAAGTCGAGGAGGATGGCCAGTGTGATCCCCGGTATCACCCCGTGGATCAGGGCGTCACCCAAGAAACTCATACCCCGGATCACCACCCAGGTCCCGACCACGGCACCGGCGACAGCGGCGAGCGCGCCACCCAGCATCGCCCGCTGCTGGAAAGCAAACTCAAAGGGCTCGGTAAACCATTCCACGGCTAATCGGACACTCACTCGATGCGGGTAGTGACAGTCGCCGACCGTCCAACAGGGTGCTGGGAGGTTACCCCGAACAGAGAGGGCTGCGAGGTAGCCGGCAAGTCTTGCCCAGGTAGCTTGCCACCGGCGAACCCTCGGAGGACGTCTCGGCACCCGCGAGCGTCGCCTGCTTGTAGCACCCCTTAGGAGAGGGCGTCGGCGATCCTTGTGGCGTTGCTCCTGAGCATCCCGACGATGTTGTCGGTCTCCGTTCCCGGCTCACCCAAAGACCCCGTGTGGAGCGTGACCACCGCCACGTCGGTGCCGGCCTCGGCCGCGACCGCCTCCGCCAGCGCAGTGGAATCGATGGTCTCCGCGAAGATCACCTTCACTCCCTCTTCCACAATCTCCTCGACCAGCGCGGCGAGCTCCGCCGAACTGGGGTCGGCCAGGGTCGAGCCGCCCGGAATGACCACACCGATGACCTCGAAATCGTAACGATCGGCGAAGTAGCCGAGCGAGTCATGGTTCGTGATCAGCACGCGGTTCTCATGTGGGATCGGGGCGAGGATGTCCTGGATTTCTGCGTCCAGCTCGGTCAGGGTGGCGGCGTAGGCCTCTGCGCGGGCCATCCAGTCACCCGACGGGTCGATCTCGGTAAGCGCCTCTGCGATCAACTGAGCGGCCCTGGCAACTCGCAGTGGATCCAGCCAGAAGTGGGGGTCGTTGCCGGTGTGGGCGTGGGCGTGTCCCCCGTCCATGTCGTCGGCGTGGTCGTCGTCCTCTTCCTCGTGGGCGTGGTCGTCGTCCTCTTCGTGGGCGTGGTCGTCGTCCTCTTCCTCGTGGGCGTGGTCGTCGTCCTCTTCGTGGGCGTGGTCGTCGTCTTCCTCGTGGGCGTGGTCGTCGTCCTCTTCCTCGTGGGCGTGGTCGTCGTCTTCCTCGTGGGCGTGGTCGTCGTCTTCCTCGTGGGCGTGGTCGTCGTCCTCTTCGTGGGCGTGGTCGTCGTCTTCCTCGTGGGCGTGGTCGTCGTCCTCTTCGTGGGCGTCGCCCCCTCCGCTAAAGGGTATGGGGTCGAGCAGATCACCGACCTCCAGTACGTTGACCCCGTCCTCTTCGGCTGCCTCGATCACGTCGATGAGGCCTTCCTCCAAGCCGAGACCGTTGGTGATTACCAGGTCAGCGGTATACAGCAGGGCTGCCTGGCTTGACGAGATCTGGTAATCGTGAGGGTCGGCGCCCGGCGGTAACAGGACTTCGATATCAGCGTTCCCACCAACGACATTCGCCACCACATCACCGAGGATCGTGGTTGTCGCCACCACCGCCAGTCGGCCTGCCGGAGTTGTGGAGGTTGGTTCTGGTACCGTTTCTGCTGCCGCCGGGCTTGAGGTGGAACTCGGTGCGGGTTCCTCTGCATCCGTGCCACACGCTACAGAAGCTACCGTCAGCATTAGCAACCATGAGATAGCGCGCGGTCGTAGGGACAACATCGGGCCCTTGCCCTCCTCTCGTACCCTCAGGTAAGTAGATAATGATAATCAATATCATCAGAGTGGGCAACTCACGGTCACTCCGTCGAATGCAACCCTGGGCCGGAAGTGCCGGCCTAAGGTCCGGCCAGCAAAGCGACGGGCCGGAATTCGGCCGCGGCGGTGGCTTCGACACTCATCTCCCGAAGGCCTAGGACGTGCACGTTCACCACGGCGGTGACAACCACCGTCCTGGGACCGTATCTCCTGTTAGGACGGCATTCACACCGGACCAGCGCGGCGCCGTTGGAGTGGACAAGACGGGCCGCCTCGCCGGTTGCGGATCCGGTGGCGCCGAACGGCCGGAACGTGACCGGCGCCGCGGCGAGAGCGCCGGCTTCGGCCGCGGCGATCACCCGGTTCCTGGCGATCAACACCTGGCCGATCGCGGTCACCCCGGCCGCCAGGACCAGGGCCAGCACCAGCGCCCCGACGGCGAGCACGGTCACCGAGCCGCGGTCCGCGCTGTTGCGCGTGACCTCACCCGGCGTCACGCTTCGACCCGCATCTCGGTGGTCGACTCGAGCGGTACCCGAAACCCGCCGAGCGCCGCCAGCGCCACATGGTCAACCGCCACGGTCACCCGGGCGGGCCGGCCCACCACCGGCGGGCGCCGGACCGTGACCCGGGCCCGGCTTGCCAGCTCGGGGCCGAGTGCCTGCCGGGTTGCCTCGATCGCCCGGGCGGGATCGGGCGAGGTGGCTGCCACCCTCGCCCCTTCCCGCCCGGCTGCGGTCACCTGGAGCGCGGTCCTAGCCACCACCGTCACTTCGGCGATCGCCAGGACCGCCAGGAGGATCAAGGGGATGACCAGAGCGAACTCCACCGTGGAAGAGCCTTGCTCGCTTCTCAGCCCAGCAGCCCGATGATGTGCTTGGTCACGGAGCCGAAGAACTTGCCGATGAGGCTTGTCTTGTTGATCCAGCTGAGGAGCAACGAGGCCATGCCGGCCGCGCACATCCCCACCAGGGTGTACTCGACGGTGGCCTGACCTTCCTCGCCTCCGACAGCCCGGGTCGCCCGACGGACGATGTTGATGATTGAACTCATGATGAGTCTCCTTTCTCCCGCTTCGGCGGGCCTGCCGGCGTCCGGCCGGTTCGGGGGGAAGTGACATTTCAGAACGACATGAAGGGGTCGAGGAGCCGCGCCAGCGAGGGCAGCACCAGCGGACCGATCATCAGGATGAGCAGGCCGGGAAGCATCAGGAGGGTGAGGGGCAGCATCATCCTCACCGGGAGTCGGCGTGCCTTCTCGACTGCCGAGGAGCGGGCTGCTTCCCGGTACTCGGTGGCCAGGGCGGTAAGGGCGAGTTCGAGGGGAGAACCCGACAGATGTGCCGCGCCTACCTGGCGGAACAGCCTGCCACCGGCACCGGTTGCGCGCATGAGGGATGCGGTGAGGCCGCCCTTCACGGCATGGCGGAGGACCTGGTCGACCTCCTGGCCCAGCGATGAGGTGAGGCTCTCCCGGGCTAGAGCCAGCGCCCCGGCCGGCGACAGACCACCCGAGAGACCGATCAGCATGGAGTGGGTGAGTAGTTCCAGCTCCCGCTCCGCCCCTCGGCGGGCCAGTCGCTCGGCGCGGAGTGACCTCCTCCGGCGGAGGGAATACCAGACCAGGCCGAGGCTGGCGCAGGCCAGCGGGTTGGCCAGCCCGATGGCGGTGCCGGTCGCGGCGATGAGGCGCACGCCGCGCGGCTGCATTGCGGTCATGACGTAGACAGCGACCGCAACGGACACCAGGGTGAAGAGGCTCACGAGAGTTGCCTTCCCAGGATGAGCGTCACCGAGGCGCCGCCGATGAGCAGCACGGCCCCGATGCCGACCAGGATCGGTCCGACCGTACCCATCGCCATCAGATCCGAGAGCGTTCCGGTGGCTGCTGCCGCGAGCAATCCGCCGGCGGGAAGCACGGCCAGTACCGCGACGGATGCCCGGACCGCCGAGCCCGCCGCCCTCACCTCGCGCTGCAGCTCGATGCGGTCGGCCTGGATGCCGGCGAGGGTGGCGAAGGCCGCCGATACCCGGCCCCCGCTCTCGGCGCCGATCTGCACCGCGGCTCCCGCCAGGTGGCCGGTTTGCGGGAGCGCCTCGGACGCCGCTCGCGCCACTTCGAGCATGGGGCGGCCGGATCGGCAGAGGCGGGCCATCCGGGTCAGATCCAGGTCGGGCGCACGAGTGCCGGCATCGACCAGCGCCTGGCGGAGGCTCCTTCCCGCCTGCAGCTCGGCACTCACGGCCTGCAGGTATGCCACCTCCTGGTAGGGGTCGGGACGGCTCCTGCGAAGGGCTACCCAGATGCCGGCGGCGATTCCCGCCAGGCCTGCCCACCAAGGCAGTACCACCGGGGCGGCCAGAGCCAGCGCCTCCCACCAGCGCCGGGGCCGGAGCGCTACGCCGATCGCCACCAGCCCGAGAATCAGCATGCCGTCCCCCGGCATCCGTCGAGCCCGACCTCGGCGATCATCTCGACCCGGCGGTGAGCGTCCCTGCGGTGCAGGTGCACCACCAGGTCCACAGCGGAGCGGAGCTGGCGCCGGACAGCGGTCTCGCCCACCCCCTCGCTTCCAGTGAGGGCCAGCGTCTCGATCCTCCAGAGGGCGTCGTCGGGCCCGTTGGCGTGGACGGTCGACAGGCTCCCGTCGTGGCCGGTGTTCATGGCCGAAATCATGTCGAGGGCCTCGGCTCCCCTCACCTCCCCGACGATGATGCGGTCCGGCCGGAGCCGGAGAGCGGTACGTACCAGGTCGGCCAGGGTGACCCGGCCGCGGCCCTCAGCGTTGGGAGGGCGGGCTTCGAGCCGGACCACGTGACCGGAGAAGTTCAGCTCGGCGGCGTCCTCGATGGTCACGATCCGTTCGCCGGCCGGCACCGCCGCCGCCAGGGCGTTCAGCAGAGTGGTCTTTCCGGAACCGGTCCCGCCGCTGACCACGATGTTCCTCCGGTCGATCACGGCCTGCTCGAGCACTATCCGCTGGGCATCGGTCATCGAGCCCCAATCGACGAAGGTGTCCAGGTTGGGCGCCACCGCGGTGAAGCGGCGGATGGCGACGATCGGACCCCCCACCGACACCGGCGGGATGACCGCGTGCAGGCGGCTGCCGTCGGGGAGGCGGGCGCTCACCAGAGGACTGGCCCGGTCCAGGCGTAGACCAAGCGGGGCGATTGTGCGTTCGACGGCCGCCAGGACGGCCGCGTCGTCGGCGAAGGTGACATCGGTGCGCTCCAGTACCCCGAGACGCTCCCCCCATACCTCGTCGCTACCGTTGACGAACACGTCCGACACGGCGGGGTCCCGGAAGAGCGGCTCGATCGGTCCCATCCCGATGAGGGTGTCCACGACGACATCCACGATCCCGGGGGCGGCCAGTGGCGACTCCACGGACATGATCCTGCGCACTTCGGCCTCGGCCTGATCCCGGTTCAACTCGATATCGGACTCGAGCACCCGCCGGAGAACGCGTTCGACTACTGCCATCGCCATCTCCAGACCGGCGCCCACGACCGCAGCCACCTTCCGGTGGGGGTGCGGCGGGCCAGCACGGAGTTGAAGGCGGAGCGGGGCGGAGCGTCGACCACGGGCCCGGGCCCGGGCTCCACCCTGCCGATCCCGGTACGCACCCATACCCGGGGCGGGACCCGGGTATCGACGCCGGGGATGAGGGGCGCGACCCGGACGAACGGCATGCCGTCCAGGGGGGTAGGGGTTCGCACCACCACGCACGGCCAGGACTCGACCAGGGCGCTGACCACCTCCATGGCAGCCGGGATACGGACCCCTCCGTGCGGTAGCACCGCCTGTCCCCTTCTGGAGGGGACCAGCTCGGCCAGCGTGGGGCCGTCTTCCACCAGGCTTGCCAGGGTCCGCCGCCCCGGCAGCGGAAGGCCCTCCGGATCGAGGTCGATCACGAGTGCCGTGCTGTGGAAGGATGCCAGCGCGAGCGGAGCCAGCGTCCCGAGCACATCGTCGTGGAGGGTATGGACGGCCATGGCTACCATGCCGGCCGGCCCTTCTGTTCGATCGCCAGCCGGCGCGGTCGATATTGTTTAACGTTATGAAGCATATAGCTAACGTATCCAACTTCGAACCGGTTGACAACCCCCTTCTTTTCGCGTTCTTACGACCCGATCCGGGCCTGGACGGGACCGGACTCCGGGCGCCGAACCGCCGCGTCCTCCCATAAGATGGGGCCCGTGAACGCGGGCGTCGCCTTCTTCGATCTCGACAAGACGATCATCGCCAAGTCGTCCACCCTTGCCTTCGCCCGGCCGCTCTACAGGGCAGGCCTGCTCAGGCGACGGACCCTGCTGAGGGCGGCAATGGCCCAGGCCGTGTACCGGATGGCCGGAGCGGACCAGGAGAAGCTGGATCAGCTCCGTGACCAGCTGGTGAGCCTGACCGAGGGCGTCAGGGCCTCCCGGATCCGGGAACTGGTCGAAGAGACCATCGACGAGGTGGTGGCGCCGCTGGTCTACGGGGAAGCTCTTGACCTGATGGAGGAGCACCGCCGGGCGGGCCGGGAGGTCGTCATCGTGTCCATCTCGCCCGAGGAGGTGGCCCGACCCCTGGCCGCCCATCTCGGGGTCGGCCATGTCATCGCCACTCGCTCGGCTGTTGACGCCGAAGGCCGCTACGCGGGCGAACTGGACTTCTATGCGAGCGGAACGGCCAAAGCCGACGCCATCCGGCGGCTGGCCGGCGAGTGGAGCATCGACCTCGACCGGTGCTACGCCTATTCGGACAGCGTCACCGACCTTCCGATGCTGGAGGCGGTGGGCTATCCGGTGGTCGTCAACCCGGACAAGGATCTCAACAAGCTGGCCGAGGAGCGGGGGTGGCCCGTGCTCCGGTTCGCCCGCCCGGTGACTCTGCGCAGCCGCCTCGCCGACCTGCCCAGGCCGGTTCCCATCGTCTCGGCGGCAGCCACGGCGCTGGTGGTGGCCGGAACCATCGGCCTATGGATCCGCAAGACCCGGAGAAGGGTGGCCCGCCCCGCCTGACCAGGAACCCGAGACCGGCCCGTCCGCGAGGCGCGCAGACGTTGTCGCGCCGTGGCTCCGGACGTCGGGCGGCGGGTGGCCTGACGGCTGCGCGCCGGGTGGGGTCATGAATAGGATGCCGGACATGGGGCGTGTCCGGCATCGCAGGTCAGAGCCATCCCGGCGCGCGGATCCATGAGTCCCAACACCCGGCGGCTCCTGTCCTTTCTCGGGATCCTGGCCGTTCTGGTCGCGGTGTGGGAAGGCTACAAGTGGATGGGTACGGCAACGGGCGGCGTCTGGCCGGGCACCGGTGTCGAGTTGCCGGTACGAACCAACGAGCGTTCGATGCCCCACACCTGGGACGTCGTCATCGCCCTCCTGCGCCCGGCCCGCCGCGGAGGCGACATGCTGCTCCTGGTCCTCCTCAAGGCCGCCCTGTTCACCTGGCGGTCCGCTCTCCTCGGGTTCGTGCTCGGGAGCGCGGTGGGTTTCGGTCTGGGGGTGCTGTTCGTGCGATCGGCCCTCGCCGAGCGCGGTCTGATGCCCCACGTGGTTGCCTCCCAGACGGTCCCCATCCTCGCCATCGCCCCGATCCTCGTGGTCTGGGCAGGTCGGCTGAACATCACCCGGTGGCTGGTGGTGGCGGTGGTCTCGGCCTACCTGGCCTTCTTCCCGGTTGCCATCAACACGCTGCGGGGGCTTCGCTCGCCTGATGCGACCGCCTCAGAGTTGATGCGCTCCTACGCCGCCACCCCGAACCAGGTGCTCTGGAAACTCCAGGTACCGGCTGCCCTGCCCTACCTGTTTCCCGCGCTCAAGATCGCGGCGACCGCCGCGATCATCGGAGCCATCGTCGGGGAGCTTCCCGCCAGCATGCCCGACGGGCTGGGTCGGGCCATACTCAACTTCGCCGCGGCCTTTTCGGCAGCCCCCGCGAAGCTCTTCGCGTCCATACTCGTCGCGTCGCTGGTGGGCATCGGGTTCGTCGGAGTCGTGGTCCTCGCCGAGCGAATGCTGATACCGCCGTCCCGGCGTCTGGAGGACGCCGGCGAGACCGCAGGTCGGCGTGGTCGGGACCTGAAGGAGGTGGTGGCATGAGCGCACTGTCGCTGAGCGGGGTCGGGAAGGTGTTCAATCCCGGCTCCGACCAGGAGGTACGAGCGGTCCATGGGATCGACCTCGAGGTCGAGCGAGGAGAGTTCATCTCGGTCATCGGACCTTCCGGATGCGGGAAGTCGACCCTTTTGCGCCTGATCGGTGATCTCACCCCACCGTCGGCCGGCACGGTGTCGGTCAACGGTAAGACTCCCGCCCGGGCTCGACTCGACCGCGACTACGGCATGGTGTTCCAGTCCGCCACCCTGCTGGATTGGCGGAAGGTGGCGGCCAACGTAGAGCTGCCTCTCGAGATCATGGGCATGGGCGAAGCCGAACGCTCCCGGCAGGCGGCCGCCATGCTGGAGTTGGTCCAACTCGGCCGGTTCGCCGGCCATTACCCGTGGCAACTGTCCGGGGGGATGCAGCAACGGGTGGCCATCGCCAGGGCGCTGGCATTCAAGCCTTCAATCCTGCTGATGGACGAGCCGTTCGGTGCCCTGGACGAGATGACCCGCGAGAGGATGCAGACGGAACTGCTCCGCATCCGCGCCGAGACGGGGACGACGGTGGTGTTCGTCACCCATTCGATCCCCGAGGCGGTGTTCCTGTCGACCCGCGTTGTCATCATGTCGTCCCGCCCCGGGACCATCACGGAGGTGGTGGACATCGACCTCCCCGAGCCGCGGTCCTACGGAACCCGTGAGGACCAGCGTTTCTTCGCTCTGCTGACCAGGGTCCGCGAGGGGTTGAGAGCGGTGGAGGCCTCGTGACCACCCGAGGCGAGTTCCGCCGCAGGCTCTACCACCGGCTTCCCGCCATCGGAATTTTCGTGGGCGGGCTGATCGTCTGGGAGGCTGTGGTCAGAGCCTTCGATATCAAGGGGTTCATACTCCCGGCGCCCACGGCGATCGCCGCCACGTTCGGCGCCGAGACCGCCGACCTGCTCACCGCCGGGGCCGGGACCTTCTCCACGGCGCTGGCCGGCCTTCTGCTGGGGAGTGCCCTCGCGGTGGTCATGGCTCTGGCGGCGGCCCGGTGGCGGTTCGTGCGCGACGGTGCCCTTCCCTTCGCGATCGCGGCCAACTCCACCCCGGTCATCGTGCTGGCGCCGATCGCCAACTCCTGGTTCGGGCTCCGGAGCCCATTCGCCTCGATCTTCGTGGTGGCGGTCCTCGTGTTCTTCCCGGTCATGATCAACCTGGTCCGCGGGCTCATGTCCGTGGAGGCGTCCGAGGTGGAACTGATGGAGTCCTACGCCGCCGGTCGCCTCACCACCCTATGGAAGCTGCAGCTCCCAAACGCGACCCCGTACCTGTTCTCCGCGCTGAAGGTCGCCGCCGCACTCAGCCTCATCGGTGCCATCGTCAAGGAGTTCTTCGGGGGTTCCCAGGATCGGCTCGGGCAGTACATCACCACCAAGGCAGGGCTCCTCCAGTTCGAGGAGGCGTGGGCTGCGATCGTGCTGGCCTCGGTGTTCGGCATAGTGCTCTACAACGTGGTGGTGTTGATCGAGCGCCGGGTCATCCCGTGGCATGTCTCGGTACGCAGTGTCTGAAGGGCTGAAGGCAGCCGGCGCAGGGCGGGTGGCCGGCAAATAAACCCTTCCCACAAGGCAGGGCGCAGGTCGCGGCCGTTATCCTTCGGTGCCTACCCGAAAGGGGTGGTCATCAGGAATCCCCCGTAGCCGTCGTTGCAGCGGATCTGTTCTGCGCGGAGGGCGCGGGCATGGTTTGCGCAGGCGACCGGCAGGGCGGCTGAGCGGGAGATAGCACCATGAAGGGAGGCACGATGAGGAGGCTACGAGGGTTAACCGCGACGCTGGCGGTACTGGTATTGATCACCGGTGCCTGTGCCGCGGAAGACGATGAGCTGACCCCCATCAACCTGCAGCTCCAGTGGGTGGCGCAGGCGCAGTTCGCCGGCTACTACGCGGCTGTCGATCAGGGGTTCTACGCCGATGAGGGGCTGGATGTGACCATCCTGGAAGGCGCGGTGGAGATCGTGCCCCAGCAGGTGGTAGCCACCGGAGGCGCCGAGTTCGGCCTGGCCTGGGTGCCCAAGGCCCTGGTGTCCAACGAGGAGGAGGCCGGCCTGGTCAACGTCGGGCAGGTCTTCCAGCGCTCCGGAACGCTGATGGTCTCTTGGGCCGACTCCGGGATCACGCAACCCGGCGACTGGGAAGGCAAGGTCGTCGGTAACTGGGGCTTCGGCAACGAGTACGAGCTGACCGCCGCTATCGAGAAGTTCGGGGTGAACGTGGGCGAACTGGTCGCCCAGAGCTTCGACATGGAGGCTCTGCTCAACCGGGAGATCGACGCCGCAGAGGCGATGATCTACAACGAGTATGCCCAGGTGCTGGAGGCGACCAACCCTGATACCGGCGAGCTCTACCAGCCGTCCGACCTGACCGTGATCGACTTCAACGATCCGTCGATCGCCACGGCGATGCTCCAGGACGCGATCTGGGTTACCGAGGCGTATGCCGACGACAACCCCGACACCGTGGAAGCCTTCCTGCGGGCCAGCTTCCGCGGCTGGATCTACTGCCGTGACAACCCCGACAGCTGCGTGGACATAGTGCTCGCCGCCGGACCGACCCTCGGCCGCAGTCACCAGACGTGGCAGATGAACGAGATCAACGGTCTCATCTGGCCGTCTCCCCTGGGCATCGGCGTCATGGACCAGGCTCTGTGGCAGCAGACCGTTGATGTGGCCACCAGTCAGGGTGTTATCCAGGGCGTGCCGCCGGCCGGTTCGTACCGGACCGACTTAGCTCAGAACGCGGTGGACGCGCTGGAGGACGACGGACTCGACACGGTCGGCAACGGCTGGCAGCGGGTCACGGTGGAACTGAACCCGGGCGGCGAGTAGCACTCGGGTCAGCCCGCGACATCCGGAAGGACAACGAACCGGCGTAACCGGAATAGTGATACGGCGGGGCTGTGGCAGGCATGATCACGGCCCCGCCCTGTCCCCCCGACGGCGGGCGACCGATACGCTCCCCCGAAGATGACACGCTGAGGATCGGAGACAGTAATGGCGAACATCGTTCGAGCAGCCCTTCTGCAGGCGGCATGGACCGGTGACAGGGAGTCCATGGTCGAGAAGGGCGTCCACTACGCGTACGAAGCTGCCGACCGGGGCGCGCGGGTGATGTGCTTCCAGGAACTCTTCAACGGTCCCTACTTCTGCCAGGTCCAGGACGACGACCACAAGGACACTGCGGAGCCGGTGCCGGACGGCCCCAGCACGCAGCGGATGATCGAGGTAGCCAAGGAAACGGGCATGGTGCTGGTCGTCCCCCTCTACGAGAAGGAGGACGACGGCTTCCTGTACAACACGGCGGCGGTGATCGACGGGGACGGCACCTACCTGGGCAAGTACCGCAAGACCCACATACCTCACGTCAACGGGTTCTGGGAGAAGTTCTACTTCCGGCCCGGCAACCTCGGGTATCCGGTGTTCGACACCGCGGTGGGCCGGATCGGTGTGTACATATGTTACGACCGCCACTTCCCGGAGGGCTGGAGAGCGCTGGGCTTGGCCGGCGCCAAAATCGTGTTCAACCCCTCGGCCACCAGCCGCGGCCTGTCCATGTACCTGTGGAACCTGGAACAGCCCGCCTCAGCGGTGGCCAACGAGTACTTCGTGGGCGCGATCAACCGGGTCGGCACCGAGCCCTACGGCGACAACGACTTCTACGGCTCCTCCTACTTCGTCGACCCGAGAGGGCAACTGGTGGGCGAAGCAGGCTCTGACACCGAGGAGGAACTGGTGATCAGAGACCTCGAGATGGACCTGATCGACGAGGTGCGCAAGACCTGGGCCTTCTACCGGGACCGTCGTCCCGACGCCTACGATCCCCTGGTCGCCCCCTGACAACCGGCGCCCGGCGACATCTCGTTACACACCGATAACCGAGAGTCCTGTGGATCGGGCGGCCTGCGCTTGACGGATGTCGAAGGTCAGCATTGTCGTAGAAGCGCCTGTACGGAGTGCGGCGGCCATGTGCAACGCGTCGAGCGAGCGGCACAGGGTCTGCTCGGCGATGCGGGCTGCCTCGTTGCAGGTAGCAGCATCAAGGCTGACCAGAGCGAACGCGTCAAGGTCGGCCTGCGCGCGGCGGCGCGCACCGACGAGATCGTTACCCCTGAGGAGGCGAGCGAGGTTCCGCCGCAACTCGACCACTGTGAGGCGCGAGGTCACCAGCACCGGATCGCTCGACATCAGCTGCACAGCGACTTCGGAATCATGCTCCTGCACGTACCGCTTCATCAACGCGCTGGTGTCCACGTATAGCGTCACCCGCGGTCCTCGTCGATTACCTCCATGGTGCTGAGAGGAGCCTTGTGGTACACGGCGGGGGTGAGCCCGGAGCGCGCCGGGGGCGTTATCCACCCCTCCGCGATGCCCTGTTCCACCATCGACGCGCCCCCCAGGCCCTCGAGCTTCGCGACCGGCCTGCCCCGATCGGTCACGAGGATCAACTCACCGCCGGCAGCCTTCCTCACGTACTCCGACAGATGTGCCTTGAGTTCCCGGATTCCGACATCCATGTAGTCACTTTAGGGCGCCTATGTGACTACATCAACTCAAGTTGGTCCGGTCAGCCAGAGCCCTGAATCGCTAGTTCGTCGGGTGGAGAAGGCCCGCAGGGCTGGGTCTGGGTGTGGCGATTTCTCGCGCTTGCCCGTCGCGGTTTCTTGACCCAACCCTCCGATGTAACTGAGATCCTCGACTCGGCACTGAAGCGGTACCCGAGAAAGGACATCGTGGCGGCACTGTCGTGGCCGAGCGGGGCGGCCACCAACGGCCCTCACCGCGGCGTTGCCGCAATCGGTGGGTTCACCACCCGGGAATTGCCCATTGTGGTGCTCAGGGATATGGCAACGGGTGTTGTGTTCCATGCCCACAAGCGCGAGTCGACGTACGACCATCTCTTCGAAGGAACACCTGGCCGATGACACAGCGTGCCCCGTCAGGGCACCGACCCGTGGTCGGTGACCCCGGTCGCTGTTTGCCGCGACCACTCCCATGTCAGCCCGCTCCACGACGCCGATACCTGTGATATCACCGGCTCGCTTGCCAAGCCTGCAAGTTATCCTGATGCCAGAGACGACACGGGGGTCAAACTGTGGGAGTCCATGCCGACCTGCTAGAGCGCCACCGGGCGGTGATTCCACCCTGGGTCGGTCTGTACTACGACGAGCCGATCTCGCTGGTGGACGGGGAGGGTCGGCACGTGGTCGACGCCGAGGGGAACCGTTACCTGGACTTCTTCGGGGGGATCCTGGTGACGATCGCCGGCCACCGCGTCCAGCGGGTGGTGGAGGCGATCAAGGCGCAGGCGGACCGGATGCTTCACACGTCCACTCTGTACCTGATGGAGTCGCACATAGCCCTGGCGGAGCAGATCGCCGCGCTGTCGGGTATTCCGGACGCCAGGGTGTTCTTCGCCAACTCGGGCACCGAGGCCAACGACACCGCCCTGATGCTGGCCACCCAGTACCGGAAGTCCAACCAAGTGCTCGCCGTCCGAGGCAGCTACCACGGCAAGTCCCACAGCGCCATCGCGGTCACCGGCAACGCCGCCTGGTCGGGCACTACCTTCAGCCCCTTCCAGGTGACGTACGTGCACGGCGGCTACAAGCTCCGCTCCCCGTTCGGCCACCTGCCGGACGACCAGTTCATCGCCCGGTGCGTCGACGATCTGCGCGACCTGCTCGACATCGCCACGGCCGGCAACGTGGCCGCCATGATCGTCGAGCCCATCCAGGGTGTCGGGGGCTTCATAACCCCGCCTGACGGGCTGTTCGGGGCTATGAAGGAGGTGCTTGACGAGCACGGGATCCTGTTCATCTCCGACGAGGTCCAGACCGGCTGGGGCCGCACCGGCGAGAACTTCTGGGGATACGAGGCGCACGGCATCGTGCCGGACCTGCTCACCTTCGCCAAGGGGCTGGGCAACGGCATGGCAATCGGAGGCGTGGTCGGGCGGAAGGAGATCATGGACTGTTACCCCGCCAACGCGATCTCGACTTTCGGGGGCAACCCGATGGCGACCACGGCCGGGCTCGCCACGCTCGAGGTCCTGGTGGAGGATGACCTCCAGTCGAACGCCTACAAGGTGGGCGCCCAACTCAGGAACGGGTTCGACCACCTCGCCATGGAGACCGAGCAGATCACCGAAGTTCGGGGCAAGGGCCTGATGCTCGGCATCGAACTGTCCGAGCCCCGCACCGGCAAGCCAGACCCGGCGCTGACCGGAGCCATCATGGAGGAGGCCAAGGCCGAGGGGCTCCTGATCGGCAAGGGCGGGCTGTACGGGAACGTGCTGCGCATAGCCCCGCCGTTGTCCGTCACCGAGGCGGAGTGCGACGAGGGCCTGGCGATGCTCGATGCCGCCGTCCGCCGGGCAACGAGCGCCTGACAGCCGAGACAATCGAATCGGAGGGAAGCCATGGGAACTGCACTCATCAAGAACGGCACCGTTGTCACCGCCACCGAGACCATGCAGGCCGACGTGCTCATCCAGGACACGAAGGTGGTTGCGTTGGTGTCCTCCGGCAACCTTGACCTGGGCGTGGCGGCGGACCGCACCATCGACGCTTCCGGCAAGCTGGTGATACCGGGCGGCATAGATGTGCACACCCACATGGAGCTCCCGTTCGGTGGGACTTTCGCCGCCGACACCTTCGAGACGGGAAGCCGCGCCGCCGCCTGGGGTGGCACCACCACCATCGTCGACTTCGCTGTCCAGACCAAGGGCGAGTCCGCCATGGACGGCTTCGAGGCGTGGATGGCCAAGGCCGAGGGGGAGTGCGCCATCGACTACGGCTTCCACATGATCACCGGGGACATCAATGAGCAGACCCTCAAGGAGATGGACATGCTGGTGGACGAGGGCGTCACCTCGTTCAAGATGTTTATGGCCTATCCGGGGGTCTTCTACTCCGACGACGGCGAGATCGTCCTAGCCATGCAGAAGGCCGCCGAGAACGGGTCGATGATCGCCATGCACGCCGAGAACGGCATCGCCATCGACGTGTTTGTGAACCAGGCGCTGCAGCGGGGCGAGACCGATCCGATCCATCACGGGATCGTGCGCAAGTCGGTGCTGGAAGGCGAGGCGACCCACCGGGCCATCCGGCTGGCCGAGGTCACGGGCGCCCCGGTCTACTTCGTCCACCTGTCGGCTCTCGAAGCCCTCGAGCAGGTCACCCTGGCCAGGGATGAGGGGCGCAACGTGTTCGCGGAGACCTGCCCGCAGTACCTGCTGCTGGATCTGGACAACCTCGGAGGGGGTTTCGAGGGCGCCAAGTACGTGTGCTCGCCGCCGCTGCGCGACCGGGCGGCGGGACACCAGGAGCGGCTGTGGCGGGGCCTCACGACCGACGACCTGCAGGTGGTGTCGACCGACCACTGCCCCTTCTGCATGGGCGACCATCACACGTTCGGAACCCAGAAGCAACTCGGGCGGGACAATTTCGCGGCGATCCCCAACGGGATGCCCGGCGTGGAGAACCGGGTGGAGCTGATCTTCGATGCGGGTGTCGCGGGCGGGCGCATCAACGCCAACCGGTTCGTGGAGATCACCGCCACGACGCCGGCCAAGATGTTCGGCCTGTTCCCGAAGAAGGGCACCATCGCCCCCGGGAGCGATGCTGACATCGTGATCCTCGACCCGGATCGCTCTCATACGATCTCGGTGGAGACCCACCACATGGACGTCGATTACTCCGCCTACGAAGGCCGGGAGATCACCGGCAAGGTCGAGACGGTCATGTCGAAGGGCAAGGTGATCATCGAGGACGGTCGCTACCACGGGAGCAAGGGCGACGGCGAGTACCTGCGGCGCGGCACGACCATGATGCTGCGCTAGGAGGGTCTCCGGGGCCGGAAGGGCAGCCGCGAGGCGAGCGCTACGGCAGAATGAATCAAGGAACTACGGCACGAGGACGAGGGCGATGAAGACCATAACCCACTGGATAGGCGGAAAGCCCTGGGAGGGCGAACCGGAGCGGACCGGTCCGGTGTTCAACCCGGCCACCGGACGCCAGGCCGCAGAGGTGGCCTTCGCCGGGGCCGGCGAGGTGGACCGCGCAGTCGGTGCGGCACGGAAGGCGTTCGAGGACTGGCGGTCGGTGTCGCTGACCCGCCGCCAGAACATCATGTTCGCCTACCGGGAACTCATCACCCGGCACCGTCTCGACCTGGCCCGCATCCTCACCGCCGAGCACGGAAAGACCCTCGACGACGCCTTGGGCGAGGTCCAGCGGGGCCTGGAGGTGGTGGAGTTCGCCTGCAACATCGCGCATCTGATCAAGGGGGAGTTCTCGGAGCAGGTGAGCAGCGCCGTCGACACCTACACGGTGCGCCAACCGCTGGGGGTGGCGGCCGGGATCACCCCGTTCAACTTTCCTGCCATGGTGCCCATGTGGATGTTTCCCATCGCCATCGCCTGCGGCAACACCTTCGTGCTCAAGCCGTCCGAGAAAGATCCGTCCGCTTCCCTGCTCAACGCGGAACTGCTGGCCGAAGCGGGCCTTCCCGACGGCGTTTTCAACGTTGTTCACGGCGACAAGGCGGCGGTGGACGCCATACTGGCGCACCCGGACATCGCCGCCGTCTCCTTCGTGGGCTCGACGCCGATCGCCCGGTACATCTACGAGCAGGGAACCAGGAACGGCAAGCGGGTCCAGGCGCTGGGCGGGGCCAAGAACCACATGATCGTCCTTCCCGACGCCGACATGGACCTGGCCGCCGATGCGGCGGTGTCGGCCGGTTACGGCTCGGCCGGCGAGCGGTGCATGGCCATCTCGGTGGTGGTGACGGTGGGCGAGTCCGCCGACCGGCTGCTGCCCAAGGTCCGGGAGCGGATCGCGGAGCTGGTGGTGGGTCCGGGGGACTCCGAAGGCGCCCAGATGGGTCCGCTGGTCACCGCCGAGCATCGCGACCGGGTCGCCGGCTACGTCGACGCCGGTGAGGCCGAGGGCGCCCGCCTCCTCGAGGACGGCCGGGGCTTCACCAGCGAGGGGCACGAGGACGGTTTCTTCTTCGGCCCCACCCTGTTCGACAGGGTGACGCAGGACATGTCGATCTACCGGGACGAGATCTTCGGGCCGGTGCTCTCGGTCGTGCGCACCGACTCCTACCAGGAGGCCATAGACCTCATCAACGTGAACCCGTATGGCAACGGGACGGCGGTGTTCACCAACGACGGCGGGGCGGCCCGCAAGTTCCAGGCCGAGATAGAGGTGGGGATGATCGGGATCAACGTCCCGATTCCGGTCCCCCTGTCCTTCTACTCCTTCGGGGGCTGGAAGGACTCCATCTTCGGCGGCCATTCCATCTACGGCCCCGAGGGGGTACATTTCTACACCCGGCCCAAGGTCGTGATCGCCAGGTGGCCGGACCCCATCCACCGGGGAGTGGACCTCGGATTCCCCCAGCATCGTTAGCAGAGGCAAGCAGAACCGAAAGAGGGGATAGGCACAATGGACTTCGGCGTCGTGCTCCAGACCGATCCACCGGCCTCCCGCGTCATAGAGCTCACCCGGTTGGCCGAGGCCAACGGATTCAGCCACGCCTGGACCTTCGACTCCCACGTGCTGTGGCAGGAGCCCTTCGTCATCTACTCGAGGATGCTGGCCGAGACCGAGCGGATGGTGGTGGGCCCCATGGTGACCAATCCCGGAACCCGGGACTGGACGGTTCTGGCCTCGCTGTTCGCGACCCTCAACGACATGTACGGGGACCGGACCATCTGCGGGATGGGACGGGGCGACTCGGCCCTGCGCTACATCGGCCGCAAACCAAGGACCCTGGCCAAGATGGTCGAGTCGATGGAGGTCATCAGGGGCCTGGTCGCCGGTGACGAGGTGGACTACGACGGCACGCCTCTCCGGATACCGTGGATCTCGGAAGGCTGGGACCTGCCCATGTGGGCGGCCGGCTACGGACCGAAGGCGCTGGCCACGATCGGCCGCCACGCCGACGGATTCATTCTGCAGCTGGCCGACCCCCAGATCCTGGAGTGGACGGTGGCGGCGGTCCGGGCCGCGGCGGTGGATGCGGGCCGCGATCCTGACGAGATAGCGGTGTGCGTGGTGGCGCCCGCCTACGTGGGCGACGACATCGGGCACCAGCGGGAGCAACTCCGGTGGTTCGGGGGCATGGTCGGCAACCACGTCCACGACCTGGTGAAGCGCTACGGCTCGGACAACCCGGAGATGGTTCCTGAGGTGCTGGCCGACTACATCGCCGCCCGGGAAGGCTACGACTACGACCACCACGGAAGGGCCGGCAACCCCTCCACCGACTTCGTGCCGGACGCCATCGTGGACCGCTTCTGCGTGCTCGGAACCGCGGCGGACCACATCGCGAAGCTGCGGGAGCTAACGACCCTGGGGATGGACCACTTCGGGGTCTACCTGATGCATGACGACCGGGAGGGGACGCTGAACGCCTACGGCGAGCAGGTCATACCCCGGATCGACCTATAGGCCCGGGACCACCCCCGCCCGGCTCGGCGGTGTCTCAGTAGCCGGACTCGGCGACGGGGGAGCGACCCCCGCCGGCCACCGACCCGTATTCCTGGTCGCTCACCTTGCGCCCCTCCCAGACGGTTGCGCCGCCGGTCGTATGGGAGAGATGTGTCATCGGCGAGTCCGGGAGGGCGCCGTGCCAATGCACCTCGCCGGGAGGTGCGTGGACGAGGTCTCCGGTGGAGATCTCCACGGCGGCGCCTTCCGCGTTCTGGACCAGGCCCGCGCCGTTCGTGACGTACAGGACCTGACCTTCGGGGTGGTGGTGCCAGTCGGTCCGGGCGCCCGGCTCGAAGCTCACCGCCAGGATGTTCAGCGTCCCGTCGTTACGCACCGGCCCGAATAGCACGTCACCGGTGAAGTACTCCGCGGGCGCGTCCTCCCACGCTACGTCACCGGGCCTCCAATGTTCCATGATCCTCCGAACCGCTAGACGCCGGGGACTCTAGAGGAGAGGAGCGGCCTTTCCGTCTACGAGGCGCCATAGCCGCTCGACATGTTCCTCCTCGGTGTTCATCTGGCCTATCGACACCCGCAGGAAGGCCATCTCCCCTGTCCGGGAAGGGGTCAGGAACGAGTGGCCGGACCGGTTGACCGCCTCTCCCAGCGCCTCGGTAGCCCCGTTGCCGCCCCGGTGCCGGAAGCACACGAGGGCGAACGGTACGGGGGCCACCAGCTCGAAACGGGGGTCTTCCTGCACCCGGGCGGCGAAGGAGCGCGCCCACGTGACGCTGTCGCGTATCCGGGTCCGTAGCGCCTCGGCTCCGTAGTAACGCAGGACGAACCAGAGCTTCAGGGAGCGGAAGCGGCGCCCCAGGGCCACATGCCAGTCGCGGTAGTCGATCACCTGCCCGCTCTCCGTGGAGGCATTACGCAGGTACTCGGGCAGGATCGAGAGCGTGCGGATCAGGGGTCGCCGGTCGGCCACGTAGAACAGCGAGCCGTCGAAGGTCATCGGTGTCCATTTGTAGGGGTTGACCGTGTAGCTGTCCACCAGCTCCAGGCCGTCCTGATGGTGCCGGAACTCCGGGCAGAGCATGGCGTTCCCGGCATACGCGGCGTCCACGTGATGCCACATCCCGGCTCTACGGGCCAATTCGCCCACGGCGCGGACCGGGTCCACCGCGGTCGTCCCGGTCGTGCCCACCGCCGAGCAGACGAAGGCAGGCGCCAGCCCGGCGGCCCGGTCCTCGCGAACCGCCTCCCGCAGGGCGTCGGCCCGCATCGCGTACGCATCGTCCACATCGACCAGGCGTACATGGCGGTAGCCCGCCACGCGGGCTCCCTTCTCCACGGACGAATGGGCCTGAGAGGACGTGTAGGCGACGCACCGGTCGGCGGCGGCGCCCCGCCGGCCGGCCTCTTCGCGGGCGACCGCGAGGGCGGTATGGACGGCATCGGAAGCGGTCTGCTGTAGCACCCCGCCTCCCTGATCGGTGGTCCTCCACCGGTCGGGGAGCCCGAGCAGGCCCACCATCCAGTCGGCCATCACGTTCTCCAACTCGGTGCATACCGGGCTGGTGGCCCACAGCATGCCTTGCTGGCCGAGGCCGGCTGCGACCAGCTCGCCGAGAATGCCCGGGCCGGAGGTGGCGGCCGGGAAGAAGGCGAACCACCCGGGGGAGACCCAGTTGGTCAATCCGGGTACGACGATCCGGTCCAGGTCGGCGGCGATCTCCTCGAAGTCCTCCGGTTCCTCCGGAGCGCGGTCGGGCAGCATGTCCCGGATATCGCCCGGCGCCAGTTGTGACTGCACCGGCAGATCGCCCACCCGCTCCATGTAGCCGGCCAGCCAGTCGATCATCGCGTAGCCGTGACGGCGGAACTCTTCAGGAGTCATCGCAAGGACAGGATGGGCACGCCCCAATCCAAGGAGAATCGGAGAGCCCCGTCAATACGGGGCAGCCACCACGTGTTCTTCGGGGCAGCCACCACGTGTTCTTCAAGGAAGGTGTGGACGAACTGATCGTCCTGCAAAGCAAAGGTGGGCAGGCGAAGCCATATCAGACACGGCAGGTTCGCCGAATCATCCTGACGGATAGACTGGAGATCAATGGTGATGCATGAGTACAGGATCGTTCTCTATTGGAGCAGGCCGGACAATGCGTTCGTCGCCGAAGTGCCGGATCTCCCGGGTTGTATGGCTCATGGAGACACACAGCAATCCGCTCTCGACCATGTCCGGCAAGCCATGGACCTATGGATCGACACCGCCAGGGATCTCGGGCGTCCGGTACCCGAGCCGAGCAGTCGGCCTCTCACGCCGGCCTAAGGCACCCGGATGAAGCCTCCGCCACCAGGCCCATCCTCCCGGAGTCAGGGGCGATCGGGTTCTCGGCCTCTTTCCGAACAGATTGCCAGATACTCGTCAACCGAGTCCTTGAAGGCCTGCTTCAACTCCGACGCCGACCTGCCCTGGTAGGTAATCACGTCGCGGATTCCAGCCACCTCACCGTGCCGAAGCCTGGGCGGACCGTCACAGTTCACAACTCCTCGATACCCACGGTGCTCCATCACGATGCCATTCCTTCTCTAGGGGAAGACCCCGGCCCTGAAAGGGGTTCTTCACAGAGCCCGCCGGTCCGTTGTCGCGCGGTACGTGTACCATTCCCGGCGATCCTATGACGAACACGCCACGCACCCTATTCCAGAAGGTCTGGGACGCCCACGTAGCCCACGAGGCTCCCGGTGAGCCGTCCCTGCTCTACATCGATCTGCACCTGGTCCACGAGGTGACCAGCCCGCAGGCGTTCGACGGCCTGCGGCTGGCCGGACGGGGCGTGCGGCGACCCGACCTGACGCTGGCGACCATCGACCACGGGGTCCCGACCGCCAACCGAAGCCTGGGGATACGGGATCCCCTTTCGAAGCGCCAGATCGACGCTCTGATCGCCAACTGCGAGCAATACGGCATCACCCTTTACGGGCTGGACGATCCCCGCCAGGGCATCGTCCACATCATCGGTCCCGAGCAAGGCGTCACCCAGCCCGGCATGACCATCGTCTGCGGCGACTCCCACACCGCCACCCACGGCGCCTTCGGGGCGCTGGCCTTCGGGATCGGCACCTCCGAGGTGGAGCACGTGCTGGCTACCCAGACCCTTCCCCAGGTGAAGCCCAAGGCCATGGCGGTGACGGTCGACGGCGACCTCCCCATGGGGGTCACGGCCAAGGACATCATCCTGGCAATCATCGCCAAGATCGGGGTGGCCGGCGGGGTCGGCCACGTGATCGAGTACCGGGGCTCCACCATCCGCTCCCTCTCGATGGCGGCCCGGATGACCATCTGCAACATGTCGATCGAGGGCGGGGCCAGAGCCGGCATGGTTGCCCCGGACGACACCACTTACTCGTACCTCGAAGGACGGCCGCACGCTCCCGAGAACTGGGAGGCGGCACTCGATCACTGGCGCACCCTTCCCACCGATGACGGCGCCTCCTTCGACACCGAGGTCGAGTTGGACGCCGCCGAACTCGAGCCGCACGTCTCCTGGGGCACCAACCCCGCCCAGACCGTACCGGTGAGCGATCGGGTGCCCCACCCTGACGACTACGACGACCCGCTGGACCGGTCCGGGTGCGGGCGGGCCCTGGAATACATGGACCTGGCGGCGGGCACGCCGATCACCGATATCCGCCTCGACCGGGTCTTCCTCGGGTCGTGCACCAACGCCCGCATCGAGGATCTGCGGGCGGCGGCGCGGATCGTGGAAGGCCGCTCCGTGGCGGGGTCGGTCAGTGCCATGGTGGTGCCGGGTTCAGGGCTGGTGAAGCTCCAGGCCGAGGAGGAGGGCCTCGACCGCATCTTCAAGGAGGCCGGGTTCGAGTGGCGGGACGCCGGATGCTCCATGTGCCTGGGGATGAACGACGACATCCTCGCCCCGGGGGAGCGCTGCGCCTCGACCTCCAACCGCAACTTCGAAGGTCGCCAGGGGCGGCGCGGGCGGACCCACCTGGTCAGCCCCGAGATGGCCGCCGCCGCGGCGGTGGCCGGACATTTCGTCGACGTGCGGACCTGGAGCTGATCGTGGACCGGATAGGCGTCATAACCGGCACGATGGCGCCGCTGCCGAGGAACAACTGCGACACCGACCAGATCATGCCCAAGCAGTTCCTGAAGCGGGTGGAGCGGAGCGGCTACGGGCAGTTCCTTTTCTACGACTGGGCCAGGACCGCCGACGGAGACCTCGATCCTGGGTTCGTCCTGAACCGTTCCGAGTACCAGGAGGCCAGGGTGCTGGTCACCGGACCCAACTTCGGTTCCGGATCCTCCCGCGAGCACGCCCCCTGGGGCATCCAGGACTGGGGCTTCGAGGCGGTGATCGCCCCCACGTTCGCCGACATCTTCTACAACAACTGCACCAAGATCGGGTTGCTGCCGGTCACGCTCACCGAGGCCGAGGTGAACCGGATGATCGAGCTGGCCACCCGGACCCCGGGTTCGGTGATCACCATCGACCTCGAAGCCCAGACCGTCGCAGCCGACGATTGGCAGACCGGCTTCGAGATCGACCCCTTCACGAAGTACCGGCTCCTAGAGGGCCTCGACGACATCGGCCTCACCAATCGCAACCTCGAGGCGATCGAGGCCTTCGAGCAGGCCCGACCCGACTACCTCCCGTCCCTCGCCTGATCTCTGCTGAACCCGTGGAGGACCACCACGGGGTTGTCCAGTCCGTATGGGAATCCGGGCGTGCCTTGATGGGCGTCGTGGGCCGGTAGGCTGGCAGCGTGTTTGCGGTCATCTCTTACCCGCCGATCCCGATCTTCGAGATCGGGCCGTTGCGGATGTCGCTCCACGGCGTCTTTGCCGGGGTGGGCTTCCTGGCCGGGGCCTATTACGGAACCCGCCGCTACCGGGACCGGGGGTTCGACGCCAACCTGTTCCAGTCGGTCCTTACCTGGGCGCTGGTGGGGGCGCTGCTGGGCGCCCGATGGCTGACCTTGCCCGCCTACTGGGCGGAGAACGGATTCGACGCCGGCGAGCTGATCAACATCGGTGGCAACTACTCCATCCTGGGCGGTTTCGCCGGCGGCATCGCGGCCGGCATCTGGCGGGCCCACCGGCTGGGACTCCGGCTGGGACCCGCCGTGGACGTGGCCGCTTTCGGCCTGGCCATCGGAACGGTGGTGGGTCGTATCGGCGACCTGGCCATCGTGGAGCACCTCGGCGGGCCGACCCGGTTCGCGCTGGGATACGGGATCCGGCCGGGCTACGACGTGGCGCCCCAGCACGACCGCCTGGAGTGCGTGACGGCGACCGTGGGCGAGTTCTGCGGTATCTACCACCATGCCGCGCTGTATGACATGCTGGCTGCGGCGGTCTGCTTCGGCTTCCTCTACTGGCTGGTCTTCCGTTCCGGCGCCAGGCTCCGTTACGGCCAGTTGTTCGCCGTCTGGATGGCCTGGTACGGGCTCCAGCGATTCCTCATCGATTTCACCCGGCTGGCCCTGGACGTCGGTGGCGACCGGACCCTGGGTGCGCTGACATGGAGCCAGTGGAGCGCCCTGGCCGCCACCGTCGGCGGCGTCGCCCTCTTCCTATGGCTGGGTAGGCGGAACCCGGTGGTCACGCCCGAGAACGACCGGGCCTACGGCGCCGCCTCGTTGCGAGAGGACGGATCGGGGTCCTAGGGCATCACCCGAGGTCATCACCGAGCCAGGCCGTTTCGTCGGGAGTCAGCGGGGTCTCCAACTCCTTGCCGATCCGATCCTGACGAAAGTGACGAACGACCGACGCGACGGTCTCTCCCATCGTGGTTCCGAGCTCCGCGGCAACCCGGCCGAGTTGCTGATGGGTTGTCCCGGTCCGCACGAATTCCCGTACTTGGCGTTCGAGAAGCGTGCATGAGCGTATGGGCTGGTTAGGAAGTGGTTTGCCGGTGACCGGTTCGGGTTGTCGGCCTGTGACCGATGGGGTAACCTGCCGATCGTGAGTTCGACCGCGGTGTATTCGTATTTCGCCTTTACCGGGCCCGGCGCCCGGGCCTGGTGTGACGTCTAGACCGAACCTGTCGTAGAAAGAGCCAAGGCCCGGAGCGACCGCTCCGGGCGTTTTGACGTTCGGAGCGATCCACACCAGAGGAGCATCATGGAACGCAGAGCACTCCGCAACGGATCAGCCACGGACACCATCGTCGAGGTGGGGAAGACCAGGTTCGGGCACGACCCGTTCCCGACCATCGCCGGACCGCGGGCGGTCGAGTCGGAGGAACAGATCATGAAGGTCGCCACAGCGGTGGCCGAGGCCGGTGCCACCGTACTCCGGGGTGGGGTATTCGAGGCGAGTTCCTCACCGTACGCGTTTCCCGGACTGGGCGCGCCCGGTCTGGAGTTGTTGCGCGACGCCGGCGCCGAGGTGGGCCTGCCCACGGTTACCAAGGCCCTGGAACCCAAGGACGTCGAGTTGGTCGCCTCGCACGTGGACATGATCCATGTCGATCCGCGCTCGATGCAGAACTTCGAGTTGCTACGCGTCATAGGCGGGACGGGGAAGCCGGTGCTGCTCGAGCGCGGCGGGTCCGCCACGGTGGACGAGTGGTTGTGGGCCGCCGAGTACGTCCTTGCCGCGGACAATGACCAGGTGGTGCTGTGTGAGGGGGGTATCCGCACCTTCGAGAAGTCGACTTGGGCCACCCTCGACCTGAGTTCCATCCCGGTGCTCAAGGAGATCAGCCACTTGCCTGTCATCGTGGCACCTTCTGCCGCCGCCGGTTCCCGGACCAGGATCCAACCCCTGTCGCTGGCCGCCCAGGGCGTAGGCGCCGACGGACTGATGGTGGAAGTCCATCCGGACCCCATGGCGTCCCGGACCGCGGTGTCGCATCAGATCACCTTCGAGATGTTCACCGATCTCATGGACGCATTGGGTGTCAACCGGGTCCGGATCAACATCGACATGATCGACCGTGACCTGGTCCGCATGCTGGCGCGCCGGCATCTCATGGTCATGCGGGTGGGCCGGATCAAGGCCCAGCGAGGGATGCCGGTCCATATCCCCGAGCGGGAGGAGGAGCTCCTGGCCATCGTCCGGGAGGAAGCGGAGCGCCACGGCCTGGATCCGGCCGAGATCGAGGATGTATTCGACGTCATCCTGGAGCAGTCGAGGGAGATGCAACGCCGGGAACGGGCCCGATCCTGGTCCCAGGCCTGAGCTCGCCGTGACCTGATGCCCTAGGCGGTCCGCCGCCTCGGGTCAGAAAATGGTGGCGGCGGTGTCGATGACGTTGTAGTCGTCATCGGTTACGAGCAGGACCCTCCACTTGTCGAGGGTCGTGCACGGATGCGAGATCCCGACCTGCACCCGGGTCCCTACCGGGAGGATGGCGGGATCGTCCGGGCGCACGAAGGCGTGCTGGTCATTCAGCTTGACGATCGGGAGCGACCCGCCGGTCGGTAGCGGGTCGATCACGGTGGCGGGACCCTTATCGGACCCGATGTCGCGCTGTCCGATGTTGAGCAGGGCTAGGTCGGCCTGCGGTCTCGATATCACGGTGGCGCCGATCTCCAGTGACCCCTGGAAGGGGGTGTAGGCCCAGCCTGGCCGGGTGCTCGGCCCCAGCGCGGCATAGTGGCCGTGGTCATGAACCAGGTAGCAGCCGGAGCGGAGCACCAGCCGGTAGGAGTCGGGGGAGCCGAGATCGTGCTGGACGTGGCGGTCGACCACGTCGAACACGCCGGAGCCTCCGATCGACAGGACCGGCGGGGCGTCTCCCGGGAAAACTCCCTTGGTATGGAATTCGTGGAAGATGCCGGTCACTGAATCCAGGTAGGCGCCCACCGAACGGAGGCTCTCCGGTGAGCGGCCCTCGCCTGCAGGCCCCTCGTACGCCCCGATCCCGCTCACCACGGCGGTGCCCGACTGCTCGATCTCGCGTGCCACAGCCTCGGCCTCCGCCCGGCTGCGGCAGCCGGTGCGACCGTTCGGTACGCCGATGTCGATCAAGAACCGGAGTCCGGCCGCCTCGGCACCGGTACTGTCGATGGCCGCCCGGTAGGCCCGGACGCCCGCCACCGAGTCGACGAAGCAGTACACCTCCGTCCCGGCCTCTCCCGCCAGCCGGACCAGGGTTTCCAGCGACCGGGGATCGGCCGCCTCGTTGGCCAGAAGGATCCGGCGGATCCCGAAACGGTGGGCGGTCACGGCCTGGTGCGGGAGGCCCACGGTAAGCGCCCAGGTTCCGTGCTCGAATTGGAGCCTCCATAGGGCCGGCGCCATGGTGGTCTTGCCGTGAGGGGCGAGCAGGGCGCCCCGGTCTGCGCAGTACCTGCCCATCACCTCGGCGTTATGGGCCAGAGCGCTCCGGCGGAGGAGAGCGAACGGAGTGGGGAGGTCGCTGCGGGCGTTCAATCCGGCCGCCCTGATCCCGGCCGGAGTCCAGGGCGCCTCGCCACGCTCGGGGGGCACGCCCTTCAGCCCGACCGGCAGGGGAACCCGGTCGAGCGTCCGGAGTGCCTCGTCCATCGCCTCGTAGTCGATTCCTGCGGTGTGTGGCATCGTCTCTTCCACGGCAGCGGTAGGAGCACCCGTACGACGGTCATCGTACATAGTTGACTCGATGCGTCGTAGCGCCGCCGGCCAGGCCGTGCATGGCGGCGATGGAGGTAACACGCACTCGACCCCTCCGGGGCCCGGCCCGGGCGGCGCGGTCCGGAGGGCGCCGGCTGTTCGCTTCCCCGATCCGCCCGTCACCCTACTCCCTCGGCGTGTACGCTTTTCGTGATCGGACCACCATCGACGTGGGACGCCGATTGGGGCGTGACCGATCGACGAAGGGAGAACCATGTTGACGAAGCGAGCCAGCCGCTGGATCGCAGCGCTGCTGACGCTGGGGATGATCGCCACCGCGTGCGGATCGGACGACTCTGCCCCGGATACCACCGCAGCCCCCGCTACCACCGCAGCGCCCGCCACCACTACCGCGACGACGGTGGTCGAGGTGGGGACGACTACCACCACGGAGGCCCCGGCGGGCGCGACCACCACGACCGCCGCTCCGACCACGACCACCGAGGCGATGGAAGAGCCCCTGTCGGGCCGAGAGGCCACCGTGGTGATCGGTAAGAAGATGGACAGCGACACCAAGTTCGACCCGGCCCGGGCCTTCGAGGAGCTGTACGTGCTGGTGCTCGGATCGGTCTACAACACGCTGGTGCAATGGGCGGAGACCGACAACGGGTACGACTACCAGACGCTGGTTCCCGAACTGGCCACCGAGTGGTCGTCCAACGCCGACGCCACCCAATGGACCTTCACGCTGGACCCGAACGCTCGCTTCCACGACGGAGCACCGGTCACCTCCGCTGATGTGGCCTTCTCGTTCCTTCGCCTGAAGAACGTGGCGGGCACTCCGTCCTACCAGGCGGGCAACATCACCGGCATCGACACACCCGACGACCATACCGTGGTGGTCAACCTGGAGAACGCGGACGCGGAGTTCCCCGCGCTGACCACCGCCGCCGCCTTCAGCGTGCTTAACAGCGCGCTGGTCCAGGCCAACGGAGGCGCCGCCGGCGAGGACGCTGCGGAGACGGACACCGCCGAGGAGTGGCTGGCGTTGAATAGCGCCGGATCCGGTCCGTTCACCTTCGACCTCTCGGATCCGGGCCAGCGCCTCGAGATCGTCCGCGTGGACGACTATTGGGGCGGCCCGCCCGCGGTCATGGAGCGGGTCATCTTCGTGAACATCCCCGAGGCGCAGTCGCGCATCGACGCCCTGAGCCGCGGCGACATCGACCTGGCGTGGACCGTCATCCCGCACCAGGCGGCCTCGTTGGGTGAGAACTTCACGGTCCTCCAGGCCAACACGAACCACTGGTACTACGTGATGTTCACGACCGACGCGGTAAACAACAACGCCTTCGTGGCCAACCCGACGGTTCAGCAGGCGCTCAAGTACGCCATCGACTACGACGGCCTCCAGCGGCTCTGCCCCGGCTACACCGCCAACCGCGTGTACGGGCTGGCGCCGATGCGGCTGGGCGGCATCACGGAGGGCTACGAGCGCGACCTGGACAAGGCCCGGGAACTGCTGGCCGAGGCCGGCTATCCCGATGGCTACGACGACCCGGAGAACCCGATCCGCTTGCAGACGTTCCAGTGGAGCGGATTCTGCCCCGGCTTCGGCGACGTGGCCCAGAAGCTGGCCGCCGACTTCGCGGACATCGGCGTGAAGACCGAGGTCCAGATCCGCGACGTGGGAGTGTTCTTCACCGACTTCCGCAAGGGCGACCTGGACATCAATGTGAGCGACTGGTTCCCGGAGTATCCGTCAGCAATGAACTCTGCGCAGGTGTCGTTCGCCGACGGGTTCCTGAACTGGCAGCGGTCGCTCTGGCCCGACAACTCCGAGGGCTGGCCTCTCTATGACGAGATAAAGGCGGCAGGTGACGCGGCGCTGGCGTCGGTCGATCCGGCGGAGCGGATGAGCCTGCTGAACGACGTGGAGCGGATGGGCCTGGAGGCCAACCCGACCCACCTGATGGTCGAGATTCCGGAGTGGTACCCGCACGTCAACACCCTGACCGGCGTCTACTACCACGCCGTCTACCGGTTCGAGCCCTACCGGATGGGTCGGGCGCGGTAGGTCGAGGCCTGGTCCAGACCGACAATCTTTCGGGGGGCGGCGCCACCGGTCGCCCCCCGGTCTCCCGCCTCGCACGGCGGGCATCATGAACCGGAGGAGTTGATATGCGCTGGTACGTGCTCCGGCGTCTGGCTCTAGTTCCGTTCGTGCTGCTGGGCATGACCGGCATCACGTTCTTCGTCTCCCAGCTGATCCCCATCGATCCGGTGGCCGCTTACCTGGGAGGGCGGGGGGCGGCCCACTCCGACGAGGCCGAGCAGGCGATCATCGACGCCCTCAACGCCCGCTGGGGATGGGACAAGCCCGTCCCGGAGCGTTACTGGATCTACCTGACCAACTTGGTGCAGGGTGACATGGGCGACTCGAGCCACACGGCGCGAGGCGTCAGCACCGACCTGGCCAACGTGGTGCCGCCCACCATCGAGCTGGTGGTGGCGGCGCTCGTCATAGCTATGGTCTTCGGCATCCCGCTGGGCGTCTTCGCTGCGGCCCGCCGGGGAGGGTTCTGGGACACGGCCTTCAAGGTGATCTCCACCCTGGCCATATCGGTGCCCGTATTCTGGCTGGCCATTGTCGGGTTCACCGTCCTCTACGGCCGGCTCGGCTGGGCGGCCGGACCGGGGCAGCTGGACATCTTCACCCGGCCGCCGCCGGAGGTGACCCGGATGGTCACCGTCGACTCGATCCTGGCCCGCCGCTGGGACGCTCTCTTCGACACCCTCCACCACCTGGCGTTCCCCGCCCTGGTGCTGGGGCTCGTGATCGGCTTCTATTTCGCGCGGGTGGTGCGCTCCGAGATGGTCGACGCCCTGGAGTCGGACTACGTTCGCACCGCCCGCGGCAAGGGCCTGCGCCGCCGCCTGGTCCTGTACCGCCACGCCCTGCGCAATGCGGTCATCCCGGTGATCACGCTCTCCGGCCTGGCCTTCGGATCGCTGCTCATCGGGATCATCGTGGTCGAGCCCGTGGTGGGTTGGCCGGGGCTCGGCCAGTACGCCTTCATGGCGGCCACGCGCCTGGACCTCAACGCTATCTCGGGAGTGGTGCTGGTGATCAGCCTGGCCTACGTCCTGGCCAACCTGGCGGTCGACCTCATGTACACGGTGGCAGACCCGCGCGTACGCGACGGGATGAAGACATGACATCGGGCCGGCTCCGCCGGTTGGAGGAGGCGGTCGCGTCGACGCGCCTCACTACCACCCTGGAGTCATTGCGGCCCCGCACCTTCCTGGAGTTCTACGGCCTGGCGGTGATCGCGGTCGTGGTGGGTGCGGTGATCGCCGCCCCGCTGATCGCCCCCGACCCGCTCGCCCAGGACCTGACTGCCCAGCTCGCCGGCCCGAGCGCCGACCACTGGCTGGGCACCGACAACCTGGGCCGCGACCTCTGGTCGCGGATCCTCTATGGGGGCCGGGTGTCGATAGTGACCGGCGTCTTCGTTCTCCTCACCGCGGGCGCGGTCGGCATCCTGTACGGGGCCGTGTCCGGATATGCGGGCGGGATCGTCGACGCGGTGATGATGCGGATCGTCGACATCTTCCTGTCCTTCCCCTCGATCATGCTGGCGCTGCTGATCTCGGCGGCGCTGGGACCGACCACCCGCAACGCCATCATCGCCATAGCGGCGGCCTGGTGGCCGGTCTACGCCCGGCTGATCCGGGGCCAGGTGATCGTGGTGAAGGAACGCGAGTTCGTGACCGCCTCGCGGGCGCTCGGCGCCGGGCCGGTCCGCAACCTCTTCCTGACCGTGCTGCCCAACAGCTTCGGGGTGATGAAGACGATCTTCGTCCTCGACACCGGCTACGCCATCCTGGCGGGCTCTACCCTCAGCTTCCTAGGCCTCGGCGTCTCGCTACCGACCCCGGAGTGGGGGGTGATGATCCGGGAGGCCCTCCAGTATCCCACCCACTGGTGGTTCATTCTCAGCCCCGGTCTTGCCCTGATGCTGTTCGTATCCGCTATCAACTTCGCCGGGGGCATCGTCACCCGGTCGGTCCATGAAGTCCCCATCCGCTGAGGCTCCGGCCGGTCCGGCCGGACCGCCGGGACCGGACGGGCACCTCCTGTCGGTACGGGACCTGCGCGTGACTTTCCGCGCTAAGCAGCCGGTTCGAGCCGTGAACGGCGTGTCCTACGACCTCGCCGCCGGGGAACACGTCGGTCTGGTCGGTGAGAGCGGGTCCGGCAAGAGCGCCGGGGCGCTCGCGCTCGTGCGGCTGCTACCGGACTACGCCGAGCTGGACGGGAGCGTGATGCTGGCCGGCGCCGACCTGATGAGCCTCTCCGAACGAGAGCTGCGGAGCGTTCGGGGCGACCGGGTGGGAATCGTCTACCAGGACCCGTTCAGTTCTCTGAATCCGGTCCTGACGGTCGGCAAGCAGCTCACCGAGGTCATCCGCAAGCACCGTGGCCTGGGCGCCCGGGCGGGCCGCAAGGAGGCGGCGCGTCTGCTGGAAACTGTGGGCGTCCCCAACGCAGAGGAGCGGATCGCTGACTACCCCCACCAGTTCTCCGGTGGCATGCGGCAGCGGGCGGTGATAGCCATGGCCGTCTCACCCCGGCCGGCGCTGCTGATCGCCGACGAACCCACCACCGCCCTCGATGTCACTGTTCAGGCGCAGATCCTCGAGTTACTCCAGCAGCTGACCTCGGAGCACGGCACCACCATGCTCCTGATCACCCACGACCTGGGGGTGGTGGCGGGCGTTACGCAGCGGCTGATGGTCATGTACGGCGGCCGCATCGTGGAGGCCTCGTCCACCGAGGATGTGTTCGTCCGTCCGGCACACCCGTACACGGTGGCCCTCCACCGATCCCTGCCCCGGATCGACACGCGTCAGGAACGGCTGGTGACGATCGAGGGCCAGCCCCCCGACCCGAGCCGCCCCATCGATGGGTGTCCCTTCGCTCCCCGCTGTCCCTCCCGGATCGATCGATGCGCGGTCGAGAATCCGCCACTCATGACGCTCCCCACTGCCCGGCGCGCCACCGCCGCCGGTTGGGAACCGCTGGCGATCCGTGAACGGGACGGCAACCCGGTTCCCGGACCGGCCAGCCCGCACCTCACTGCCTGCTGGAACCCCCCGGTACCGGAGGCGCCCTCGACAGGCGCGGGAGGCAACGGATGAACACGGGTTACCACGACGCGCCGGGATTGGTGGAGGTGGAGGACCTGCGGGTCTGGTTCCCTACCGGGCGGGGACCATCATCCGAGCGGCGAGGCAACATCAAGGCTGTTGACGGGGTGACGTTCACTGTCCAGCAGGGCGAGACGCTCGGGTTGGTGGGCGAGTCGGGATGCGGCAAGACCACCACGGCACGGGCAATCCTCAAACTCCTGGAGCCGACCGAAGGGCGGATCGTGTTCGACGGCGTGGACCTGTCGGCGGTATCCGGGAGAGAGCTCCGGCTGCTGCGGCGGCGGATGCAGCCCGTCTTCCAGGATCCCTTCGCCAGCCTTAACCCCAAGCGAACCGTGGCCCGGATCGTTGCGGAGCCGCTCGTCATCCACCGGCAGGGAACGCGCGCCGAGCGCCGGGAGAGGGTTTCCGAGCTATTGGCCACGGTCGGGCTCCCGCCGGACGCGGCCGGAAGGTACCCGCATGCCTTCAGCGGGGGCCAGCGACAGCGCATCGCCATTGCCCGCGCGATGGCGCTTCGCCCCGACCTGATCGTGGCCGACGAGCCGGTCAGCTCGCTGGACGTGAGCATCCGCGCCCAGATACTCAACCTGATGAGCGACCTCCAGCAGGAGTTCCGGCTGACCTACGTGGTGATCGCCCACGACCTGGCGCTGGTCCGGCAGGTGACAGATCGGGTGGCGGTCATGTATCTGGGAAACATCGTCGAACTCCGGCCCACCGAAGACCTCTACCGGGAACCGCTCCATCCCTACACGGTGGCCCTGCTCTCATCGGCGCCAATCCCGGACACGGGAGCGGAGGCCGCCCGGCAGCGCATCGTGCTGGACGGGGACGTGCCAAGCCCGGCGGATCCGCCTGCCGGCTGCCGGTTCCACACCCGCTGCTGGCTGCGCCGGAAGCTGGACAACCCCGACATCTGCTCCGGCGAGACCCCGCCCTTGAAACCGGTCGAAGGTGGCGTCGGTGCTGTGGCCTGCCATTTCCCGGACAAGGTGGAGGCCTCCTCCGAACGGCGCGAAACCCTGGTGACGATCAAAGGCCGATAACCGGCAGAACACCATCAGGTGTCCGCACCGGCCGGAGACCCGACCACCGGCACCTCCTTGGCAACCCCGACCTATCCCAGCATCTCTCCCCGGTCCACAACAGCGACGTGGCCGGTGATGGAATCGTTGGCGACGAGCCCCATCACGCAATCCACGACATCCTCCAGCGGCGCCAGCGGTACGGCGCCGGACCGGATCTCAGCGGCGCGCTCGGACGGTAGGTAGCGATCCAGCCAGTCGGTTGCCATCCATCCCGGAGCCACGGCGTTGACCTGGACGGCCGGCGCCAGCGCCCGGGCCAGGCACGTGGTCAGCGAGACCAGCGCCGCCTTGGACACGACATACGGGATGGAGCTGCCGGTACTGGTGAATGCGGAGTTCGTCGCGACGTTGACGATCTTGCCGGCGCTCCGGGCCACCATCCCCGGCGCCACCGCCTGGGCACACAGGAAGGCGCCCGTGAGGTTGACATCCAGGATTCGCCTCCACCGCTCCTCGGTAATGGCGCCGATGTCGGAGAAGGGGATGTACCGGGTGATGCCGGCATTGTTGACCAGGACGTCCACCGGGCCCAGCGCCCGCTCGACCGTGGTCACCATCTCCGCCACCGCGGCGCTGTCGGCCACGTCGGCCCGGACCGCCAGGGCCTTTCCTCCGTCCCGTTCGATCTCGCCGGCCACCTGCTCGGCCGCGTCCCGCGACCGCGAGTAGTTGACAGCCACCCGTGCTCCGGCCCGTCCCATCCGCAGTGCGATCTCGCGACCCAGCCCGGTCCCGCCTCCTGTCACCAGGGCCACCCGCCCGTCCAAGTCCACGGCTATCTCCTCGATGCCCGGCTGCGGTAAGCGTCGATTCCTGCCAGGAGACGCTCCACGTCGGCGGGGGTGTTGTAGAGGTGGGGGTCGGCGCGGACCCGGTCGTCCTCGGAGTATCCCCATGCGTCCACTCCGAGCGTCCGCAGGTAACGGCACAGCGGCACCCCGCCCTGGAAGTGGAATGCCACCACCCCGCCGCGCACCGGCCGGTCACTCGGCGTCAACACTTCGATTCCACGCTCCTCCAGCCCTTCGATCATCTGTCCGGTCAGGTCCAACACGTGCTGCTCGATGGCGGGGATGCCGGCCTCCAGGATGATGTCCAGTCCCCGCCGGGCGGCGGCTATGCCGGGAAGGTCGGCCAGCCCGATCTCGTGGCGCTTCCCCCCGGGACTGAACGAGAGGTGCTCCAGGGCGGTCGGAGGCCCGGCGCACTCGGCGCCAACGTAACCGACGTGAGGTGGCGGGCGGGCCTCCAGGTGCTCCCGGCGGGCATAGAAGTAACCGAGACCGGGAGGACCGAGTAGCCACTTCATCATCGTGCCGCTCATGAAGTCGACCCCCGAGCTCGCTGCGTCCACCGGCACGGCGCCCGCCGACTGGGCGGCGTCGACGATCAGGTAGCCGCCGGAGGCGTGGGCGAGGCCGGCCAGCCGGCGGAGGTCATGGCGGAAGCCGGTCCGGGGGTCGACGTGGGACACGATCACGGCGATCGTGCGTTCATCGACCGCCGCTTCCAGACCGTCCGCCCAGGTGGATGTCGGACCGGCAGGGATCTTCCTGACCTCGACCGGAGGGCGACCGGGCAGCAACCAGGGCCAGACGGCGCTCGGGTGGGAGGTCGGGTCGGTGACGATGTTGGCGCCGGGAGGGGGATCGATCATCTGAACTGCGAGGTTGGAACCGCGCGAGGTGTTGTCGACGATGGCCAGCTCTCCGGAATCTGCGCCCAGGACGGAGGCGAGGTGGTCCTTGAGAATCCGCCACTCGTCGAAGTACCGGGCGCGGTGGTAGGCGGGGTCGAGCATCCACCGGTCGGCCCACTCATCGAGCGCCGCCTTGACCGGAGTCGCCGCCGGGGCCAGGCCGCCTGCGAACAGGTAGGCGCGGTTCTGAGTGATCGGGAACAGCGGCCGGAATCGCTCGCTCAGGACCATGCGGGCACCTCCACCAGCGTCGGGCAATCCGCGATCAGGGCGGACTCGACGGCCGCCGCCAGGTCCTCGGGCTCGTCGGCCCGCGCATATGCCGCACCGTACGCCGCGGCGAGCGTGGCCAGGTCCGGAACATGCAGCTCCGTCGCCATCGGCTCGAACCCGCGCTCCCGCATCAGACGGTCTATCTCCCCGAAGGCCCGGTCGTTCCAGATCACGAAAGGTATCGGCAGACGGTGCTGCGCCGCCACCATCAGCTCGGACATGGTGAACATGAACCCACCGTCCCCGACCAGCGCCGCCACCGCTAGCTCGGGCCGGGCGATCTTGGCGCCGATGGCCGCCGGGAGGGCGTACCCGAGGGTTGCCAGGCCGGACGGGTTGATCCAGGTCCGCGGACCGGGCAGGTCGTAGAAGGGGAAGGCCCCGAAACCGGCCACCATGGCCACGTCGAGCGAGAGGATGGACTCGTCGGGCATGGCTTGACGGAGGGCGCTGACCCAGGGCCGGTACGGACGCCCCAACTCCGCGGCCTCCTCGCCGGCGGCGGCTCGTACCCCGGCGGCGCGGCGCCGACCTTGCCTGGAAGCCGGGCGTGAGGCGCCCTCCATGAAGGTGACCGCGGCGCGGGCATCTCCCACCACCGCCAGATCCACCGGGTGGTTGACCCCGATCTGGCCGGGGTCGATGTCCACCTGGATCAGCTTCCCGCCCAGCCGCAGCGGCCCGATCCAGAAGTCGGCCGGGCTGATTTCCGTCCCCACGGCGAGAACTGCATCACACTCCTCCAGGAAGCGGGCCGCCGACCGGTAGAAGGCCAGCGATGCGGCCAGGTCGTGGCCGGTCGGGATAATCCCTTTCCCGTTCAGCGTGGTCACCACCGGGGCGTCGATCCGGTCGGCCATCCGGGCGACCTCCCGGGCGCATGCCATCGCCCCGCCTCCCACCAGCATGCCGGGCCGCTCGGCCGATTCGAGAATCGCTACCGCCTGGCGCAGGACATCCTCGTCAGCGGAGGGCGGCCCGTCCTCGGGCGGTGGCCGAACTACAACCCGGGTCGCCATCTCCTGTACGTCAATCGGGATCGCCAGGCATATCGGGCGAGGCCGGCCGGTGCGGAACCGCCGGAAAGCGTCGTGAACGACATCGGGGATCCGGTCTGGCGACAGGATCAGCTCCGATCGGTCGGTGATGCCCTCCAGAACCCGCTCCTGGGAACGGAGTTCGTGCGAGTGGCCCCGACCGCGCCCGATGTCCTCGCTCGGTATGTGGGAGGTGATGCAGAGCACCGGAATGGAGTCCGAGTAGGCCTCGGCGATGGCCGTGGCCGCGTTGGTGACCCCCGGGCCGGTCGTGACCATGCATACTCCCGGCCGCCCGGTGGCCCGGGCGTAGCCGTCCGCCATGAAGGCGGCACCCTGCTCGTGGCTGGTCGTCACGTGTTGGATGCCCGTGGTCTGCCCGAGCGCCCGGTAGAACTCCAGGGTATGGGTGCTGGGAATGCCGAACACGTGGCGGACGCCGTTGACCCGGAGCGATTCGATCAAGACCTCGGCGCCGGTCATCTCAGGCACCCCCCGGAGTAGGCTCGGCACGTGGTCGATCTTCTCCTGAGGAATGCGACGATCTATCCCGGCGATGCCGAGCCCCGTCGCGGGGACGTCGCTATCGACCGCGACTCGATACTAGCGATGGGCGCCGATCTGGAGGCCGAGGCTGCCCGCACCATCGATCTGGATGGCCTGGCGCTCTGCCCCGGGTTCATCGACATGCATGCCCACAGCGCGCTGCGGTCATTCGACGACCCGCTCCTCGAGCCGAAGCTACGCCAGGGCTTCACGACCGAGATCATCAACCCCGACGGGATGGGTCCGGCCCCGGTAACGGCCGAGCGGCTTGAAGATCGCATGACCCAGCTGGCCTTGCCGGAAGGCCCCGGACCCCCGGAGTGGGCCTGGCGCTCGATCGGTGAGTACCTGGAGGAGTTGGACGGCACGCGACCGGCCATCAGCCTGTGCCCCTTCGTCCCCCATGGGGCGGTTCGCGACGCCGTGCTGGGAGGCGCGCAGCGCGTGCCCGACCGCGACGAGATGCGCGCCATGCGTCGCGAGGTCGCCGCCGGCATGGAGGCGGGGGCCTGGGGGATCTCGTTCGGCCTGGTTTACACACCGGGCGCCTACGCGGACCGCGACGAGGTGGTGGCCCTCTCCACCGAGGCCGGACGGTTCGGCGGCCTCATCTCGGTCCACATGCGCGGCGAGAGCCACAACCTGCTCGAGTCGGTTGAGGAGATGATCGATGTGTCCCGCCGGAGTGGGGCGCGGCTCCACCTCTCACATCTGAAGGTGCTTGGGCGCCGCAACGCCTGGAAGCTGGAACCCTTGCTCGAGATGATCGACGGGGCGCTGGATGGCGGGGTGGACGTCACCTTCGACCAGTACCCCTACGGCGCCGGTGTGACCCTTCTCTCCGCGTTGCTCCCCCCGTGGGCGCACGACGGGGGCGTCGGGCAGATGGCGGCGCGCCTGCGGGACCGTTCCACCGCGAATCGCCTGCTCCGCGCCCTCGGTGACCCCGACGCCGGACCCGAGAGCTTCTACTACCAGTGCGGCCCGGAAGGGATCGTGGTGATCGACTGCGGCCCCGACGGTCCAGCGGATGTGGTCGGCCGCACAATCTCCGAGATCGCCTCGGCCCGCCGAATCGAACCGGAGCGGGTGGTCATCGACCTGCTGCTGGAGACGGGGATGCGCGCCCTGGTCATCCTCCACTACGCCGACGAGTCCGTGGTGCGAGCCATCGCCCGGCATCCGGCCATGCTGGTGGGCAGCGACGCCGTATTCGCCGCCACTCCCCATCCGCGGCTCTGGGGTACCGCAACCCGCTTCCTGGGACGGTACGCGATACAGGACGGCATCGTCAGCCTTCGAGAGGCCGTGGCCCGGCTCTCGTTCCGGGCCGCCCGGCGTGTGGGGCTGAACGACCGGGGCGAGGTCGCCCCCGGACAGCGCGCCGATCTGGTCGCCTTCGACCCCCGCCGCGTGATCGACCGGGCCACCTACGACGAGCCGGAACGCCCTCCTGCCGGGATCGAGTGGGTGATCGTGGGCGGCGAGGTGGCGGTGGACCCGACCGGCCCCACCGGAACCCGCCAAGGCGGCGTCTGCCGTCTCAGGGAACGTCAGTAATCTGCTCGTGACATTCCAGACGGACTTCCAGAACGTCTCGGCATTGCCACCGGGGAGAAGCTCATCGTTACGAGGCACGGTCGTCGCAGCCGTGGTGCCGGCCGTAGCAACGCCCGAGGGAAGCATCATGGGGTGGAGCGCCGACATCCGCATCGACACCGACTTGGCCGAACCGGTAGTGCCACCGGAGGACTGGCATGTCGTCTCCGATCCTGAACGTGTGATGACCGGCATGGCAAGCGACGATCCGGGCCGAGCGGAGAGCCGAGCAGTGCTGGACTGCCTGGACGCCCGGTCCTGAACCGGCCTTATAGCGCCGAGGCGATTTCGGCGAGGATCGTACCGGCGGACTCGAGAACGTATTCGATGTGTTCTTCCTCCATCACTGACGAGGTGGACAGGTAGGGGAAGCCGAAGACGCCCCGGTTGCCGAACGCCAGGGGGAGGCCGGTCATCAGCACGTCCGGTCGGGTCACCTCCGGCTCGCAGGCCACGCTGAGCAGGGATCCGCCGCCCTCCACCCGGAGCGGTAGCCCGCGGTCCTTCACCACTGTGGCCAATCCCTCGCGCAATCGTGCGCCGCGGCGGTCGATCCGGTCGTGGACGTCCGGTGTCAGGAGGCGCAGGGCGGCGACACCGGCAGCCGCCGTCATCGGGTTGGCGTTGAACGTCCCTGCCAGGGCCACCTTCATGTCGCCGAGCGGGTCGGTCAAGGCCATGATGTCGGCCCGGCCGCCGAACGCGCCCACCGGTAGCCCGCCCCCGATCAGCTTGCCGAGGGCCGTCATATCGGGAGTCACCCTGTATCGGCCCTGGGCGCCTCCCATCCCGAGTCGCATCGAGATCACTTCGTCGAACAGGAGGAGCACTTCCACGTCCGCCGTCACCTCCCGCAGCGTCTCCAGGAAGCCGTCGGGTGGATGGGCGAATCCTCCCGCCGAGCGGAACGGGGTGAGGATCACCGCGGCCAGGCGATCGGCGTTCGCCCTGATCAGAGCGGCCACGCCTTCCGTGTCGCCCCAGGCGCCCAGGACAACGTTCGCCGATAGGTTGGCCGGGACTCCGCCCGTGCTGGGCACCACGCAGCCGTCGGGCGCAGCCGCGAGTTCGAAGCCGTCGTAGGTTCCGTGGTAGGCGCCATCGAGCTTCAGGACCAGATCCCGTCCGGTGAAGGCTCTCGCCACCTTGAGCATATGCATGTTGGCCTCGGTGCCCGAATTGGCGAACCGCACCCGCTCGATGGACGGAACCCGCTCGCAGATCATCCGCCCCCACTCCACCTCGAGCGGGCTGTGCCCTCCCCAGGCGGTTCCGATGGCCGCCCGGTCCCGAACCGCCGCGACGATGGCGGGATGGGCGTGGCCGTGCACCAGCGCTGTCGAGTTGTTGTTCAGATCGAGCCTGCGGTTGCCGTCCACGTCCCACAGGTACGGTCCTTCCCCGCGCTCGAAATAGAGGGGATGGGGCGGTGTGGTGATCGAGTACCTGGTGTCCCCGCCGGGTAGAACGCCCCCTCCGCGCTCGAACATCCGAGCCGAGCCCGGCGTCCGGCGCCGGTATTCGTCGACGACGCTCCGGTACCAGCGCCGGAGACCCTCCCCGGAAGTCACGATCCCGCCAGCCAGCGCCGCGGGTTGTCACGGGTCATGGTCGCGATGGTCGCCTCGGGAACGTCCTTGCCGGCCAGGGCGGGCAGGAAGGTCTCCTGCAGGTAGACGAAACCGGTACCCCCGTGG